>JAILGF010000071.1 GCA_024696945.1 Lachnospiraceae bacterium
TGTCATATGATGCACTTACCGCACATACCGCCATTGTCTTTACACGATATATGCTGCTTGCACTTGAACAGCGTCAGAACGAGGACAGCAGAACTCTTGGAGAGCTATTCTTTTTCCTGGTTGATGAGATGGCTGACATAATATTTGCCAGATCGATGTCAATCCTTGTTTCTGCAATGCTCGCAAGTCTTCAAAGTGTACTGAAACTTAGTGATGAGCAGTTGGACATCTTTGTCGCTGATTTCGAATCCCGCTTACCGGAGTACATCAGAAATGCTCTCCATCATAGTGTGAAAACGGCATAAATCATACTTTATTGGTTGAAATATTGAATTTTCAAGGTACGAATCCCATTTTAGGTATGGGAAGTCTTAGTTAATAATTTCGGAATATTTTTCTTGGTGTCTTATCTGTCGCAACCTCCCGAGTAGGAAAATAGTGATTCAGGAATGGTGAGATTGCTATTTATGTGATATTTATAGCATATCAGTTTAGTTTTCTGATGCCTGTTTATGTATCGCTTATGGGGTCAGAGCATATCGCTGTCAATAAGATATACATATTGTTATAGAAGTGGTTTTAAGGTGTTTTTGGCGCAGATTTGGAAACCGGAAGGGTTATACTCTATGAAATAATGTTACCAATAGTTAAAATGCATTTTACGATATAGATTTATTTAACAACAGAAGTATTGACATTTTCTGTATTTTTTGCTATTATACAATCAATTGTTAGCGATAAAATATTTGGCGCTATCCTGTAGCTACCAGTCTGCAACAAACATGCAACAAAGAAAGGAATTTAAGTATGCGTACGAATGGATTGATGATTTCGTATGATGACGGTATGAACCATGTACTAAAACCACAATGTGAAAAAGACTCCAGCTACCCAGTCGGTAACTTGATGTGTCTAATATTTCAAGGAGAGATTCTTGATAATATCAGTCGTATCCTGAAGAATAGCATTAATTACTGCCCTATGAGCAAGGATGCGCTGACACAAGACAGCATTGAAGAAGCAGAGAGATACATTTTATCTGCACTCCTCTACGAGGACTTCTATCCTGCACAACGAATTGCACAAGGATGTTTTATCCGGGTGATGGAACACTACCGGGCTCTCGACAGTCAAAATATGTCGGGACTCCTTCAAGAAGAGCTACAGAGGGTTAGCGAAGTGAATATGCCATTTAATGATATTGGATTCTCAAATGTCGGCACATTTCTGCGTCTTTGCTTCAATAACTATTATGTCGATCTTGTAAACGCACTTAGCTTCTTTACCGCTTTGTCTGCGATATTTTCGGGGTCAGCAGACGATAGAGAAAAGGTAACATTCAATGAACTGGTAGGCATCTTCCAAGATCCAGATAATGTTCCGGGAATAGAACTTAGGTCCATGCTGACCGCATCTGGTAGGATGAATAATTTTTATGTAATAAACAGCTTCCTCTCTCTTGTGATGTTTGAGTTCTCTCATTTAGAAAGCGCTGATGTATTAATTAGACGATGTCAAAATCCCGACTGTAGGAAGTTCTTCACGGCGAAAAGATCAGATGCTAAATACTGCAGTTTTCCGTCACCACAGAATCCTGTGAGGCTGTGTAGGAACTTTTATCCTCAACTACTGCATAGTAAGAAAGTCAAAGAAAACGAATTGGATCATCTTATTAAGAACACATTTGGAAGGCTGTATAACCAGAAACGTCGACATCCAGATAGGGCTGCCGAAGTAATGAAGCTTATCAAAAAGTTACAGATTGAAGCAGAAAGTAAAAAGCAGGAAGTGCTACATAATAGGATGGCAAAGATGGATTTTGAAACATGGTTGAAGAGATTAACCATAGCAAAAGGAGAAGATACATATGAGTGAAGTAACTAAAATAATGGCTAACATTTTTACTGGAAAGGGTGGTACGATTCGGTTGGCTATCTTCGGATCAATATTCAGTGCAGTTGTTTTTGAGCTCCTTGATTCAAAATATGATCTAAGAGCAAAAACAAGTAGTGGAGTCTCTGTTTCTCTAACGCCTGCATACGAACGTGTGATGACAGTTCCGTTGGATTCTGATGACGCTTCAAGTGAAGGATAAATATTTAAAGCCATAGAGAATGCGTATGTAACGGACACATCTGGTCAGTCGCCTGCAGAAAGTCAGATTGAATAATAGATGAATGTATAGATTGACCGCTTGGGGGATACTGAAAGAGCAAGAGCAACTTTACCATACCTTTTCCTTTGATAAAAATTGATTGATGATCTGACTATAAATGTGTTTACCTGTAACCTTTTCAGATTTATTACAATAAATATGCTGAATTTCCTCTGTAACGGACTAGATATTTTTATTATTATATGTGAGGCCAGCGAATATCATGTGGAGAAAAATATATTATCATATTAATTTAGTCATAATGGACTAATTGTTTTCAATCGCTAAAACGCACCATGACGGTGATTTTTTACTGCACTAACTCGGAAAACAGATATTTTTAGTCCTTTATGGTGGGATTTCATATATATACTGTTATAGTAGAATAGATGATGCCATCTTTTGTTACTAAAAGGAATAATGAAGCTTGATTTCGGGATGTGGCTTTTATGAAAAAAATACTTGTAATTAAATACATCATCTAGAAGGAAGGAATATTTTATGCTTGAAGAGAATTATCCAAAAGAAAAGTATAAATGTAAAAAGAAGAATTGTAATTATGAGTTTGAACCCGCTTATTTTCCTGCTCAGTGTCCCAAATGTCATGGTTATAACTGCGTGCCCAAGCGATTGCTTGAAATTCCACTAAGAAACCGTGATACTGATTTCGGTTATTTTGAATATATTAAGAAATTGAAAAAGAAAGATAGCAATGGAAATAACTGAAAAAGACGGATTTATCCCCATGAAAACTGATACGTCAGCTTGTCACATTTGCAGATATAATACATTATTCATAAAACAATGCTATATCAGTAGAATGAAATGATGTCACTACCTTGTTATCAAGAAGGTTTGTGGCATCATTTATTGATTTTCTCGAGATTGGAATCAATTTTTATATCGCCGGATATTTATGTGATATATTTGTCACATGGGGGTGATAGTGTATGATAAAAGACTATAAAAGCAGTTTTTGTGAGAAAAGTGAAGTTGTTAGGATGATTTTAAGGGGATGCTGCAGAGTACCAGTACCGGAGTCTGCTTCTTTTTTGAAGGGTATACCAACCGGTTTTTATGACCTTGATTATATGACCCAAGGTCTTCAAAAAGGGAACCTGATATTATTGGCTGGACGTTTTTTTATTGGAAAGGCGGCTCTTGCTTTAAGCATATCAAGATATGTTGTGCTTAAAGAAAACAGGGCAGTTGCATATTTTAGTTCTCGATGCTCAGGTAAACAGGTTATTACACGGCTGCTTTCTATGGATTCTGAAGTGAATATCCTGGATATAGCGTATGGAAAGATTGATAAGGATGATAGGAGCAAACTAAAGGAAAGTGCAAAGAGAATAGCTAATGCTCCGTTATACATAGATGACTCTCCTTGCATTACAGTTAGCAAAATCAGAAACAAGTGCTGGAAACTAAAGAAGAGTGATGATTTAGGTCTGATAGTGATAGACGGCCTCCAGTTTATAGTTCCGGATACAAGATGGAGACATTGTTCAGTTGATAAGCGGAAGCGGTCTATAATGATAGGATTAAAGAAGCTTGCAAATGAAATGGACTGCCCGGTCATTGTGATTTCAAAACTTCCTGAACTAGTAGATCTTTATGGTAACAGGAGACCGGAGATAACGGATTTGGATAGTACCGATTATTCTGCACAGTATTCGGATGTGATTATTTTTATGTATCAGGATAGGAGTCTCCAGGGAAAGATTCCGGACAAGGATATCCTGACGGATCTGATTATTGCGAAGAACCGTTCCGGAAAGGATGGGGTGGTGAAGCTGAGACCACAGTTTGAGTATTCTAGGTTTGTTAATGTAATCTGAAAAAGGAGGGAGCCATATGAGTGCAGGAATGGGTTTTCTGTGTTTTATCGTTCTGTTTGTATTACTGATGGGAAGCTGCAAGTGGATATTAACTTATGAGAGACAGGAGAAGATAGCCAAGGAGAGAAAGGTTATTAATTCGGATATGCTTAGCCGTGACTATACAGATGTTCCAGGAGTTAAGAATTGTCCAAGATGCGGTTCAAAAGCTCATGTAACAACTTCAGTATCTATACCTTCCATTATGTCCGAACCGGGAAGGTTGGAATTCAATAAGTTTGACATCAGGATTTATCATTCGGTTCATTGTAACAGTTGTTCCCTTGGTACCGGAAATCGTGAGGAGATGGCAGAGGTTATGAGAGATTGGAACTCGCAGCGTATAACACAACAATAAGGAGGATGCCTATGAAGTCTATGATTTTAAGCAGAGTTGATGTTTCTGGTTACCACACACTGTATCTTGTAGCGGATAATAAAGAGTATTATCTGTTCCGTCAGGCATATAGAAGGGGCGTTGCAGACTATTATAGGAATGGAGCAACTATTGATGATGCCATAAACTACTCTAAGGCAAAATTTGATACGTCAGTTATGCATACCATGAGTAAGTTGCTTTCTCACATAAGATATGTGGAAAAGGAGTTTGATATCATAGTTTTGGACAGAACAAGACGGATGTCAGAAAGAAAGATCAAGAAAAACTGTGCGTAAAAACTAATAAATCTTGGCATATTCAAGGTCTGGGTTTGTTACAGGAAGGGGAGTCCCTTTTCTATATACTTGACGCTGAGTTTTACAAGATAATCCTTCATTAATATATGGATAATACAATTGCTTTATGATACAATGGCAGTTGTAGTATCCATATTTTATTTGTGGGTTAGCAACGGAAAAGGAGAGGGCAATGAAGTATAAGAATTTTACAACAGCGGTTTACTGTACGGTCAGTGATGTGAACGCAATTAGGGATCTTGAGGCGTTTGATAAGGATTTTGCGCATATTACGAATCATGTGAATGTAGATAAGGTGTATCTGGAGTATTACAGGAGCGACCAATGGTGTACCAAGGAGCATATGCTTGAGGTAAAGGATTTCTTTAACAAGAAAGGTATCAAGACCTCGGGCGGCATAACTACCTGCGGAAGCGGTGGGGAAGGTTTTGCATCGTTCTGTTATTCAAAGCAGGAAGATCTTGATAAACTGAAGAAAGCGGTTGAACTGTGCGCCGAGACCTTTGATGAGCTGATACTGGACGATTTTTATTTTACCAACTGCAGATGTGAAGCATGTATAAAGGCTAAGGGCAGCAGGACCTGGACTGATTTCAGGCTGGAACAGAAGCTTGATGCTTCGAAGAACATCATTATGAAGACCGCTAAGGATATCAATCCGAACATGAACGTTATCATCAAATATCCTCAGTGGTTTGAGTATTATAACGAAACGGGCTACGATCCTATAAATGAAGCAAAGCTCTTTGATTCCATATATACCGGAACCGAGACCAGGAATCCTGAGTATTCCCAGCAGCATCTTCCCAAGTACCTTGGATATTTTGTAATGAGATATCTGGAGAATGCGGCACCGGGTAGGAACTTGGGCGGCTGGTTCGATCCGTTTGACTGTAATTACAATCTTTCATCTTATCTGGAGCAGGGGTATCTTACTCTGTTTGCAAAGGCTAAGGAGGTTACGCTGTTCTGCCTGGGTGCTTTAAGAAAGCATGGTCCGTGGAGACTGATGGCGCCCTCCATCGGAGAGATGTTTAAGGAGTGCGACGAATATCTCGGGTACCTTGGCAATCCGGTGGGTGTTGCAGCATACAGGCCTATGAGGGCAAGAGGAGAGAATGACCTGCATTCATATCTGGGTATGTGCGGTATTCCTTTTGAACCCTGCTTTGAGTATCCCGAAAATGCAAAGACGGTTTTCTTAAGCGAAGGAGCTGCGGCTGACGGGGATATTGTTTCTAAGATGAATGATACGATGCTAGCCGGTGGGGATTGTATTGTGACGAGCGGGTTTGTTAAGAAGCTTGGTAAGGCTTTTGGACAGTTTGTCAATATTACGGTTACCGATAGGAAGGCGATAGTTAAGGAATATGCGGGGACAAACAATAACGGGATCAATCTAAACGGTTCCGTTCCGGGTAAGGAACCGGTCATGATTCCTCAGATAGATTACTGTACCAATGATATTTGGGAGCTTGCGGGCGGATATGCTTCGTTTAACAATTTCCCTATAGTGCTCCGTACCAAATACGGCAAGGGACATATCTGTGTTGTTACAATTCCCGACAATATGGGTGACCTGCTGAATTTCCCGGCAGCGGTCCTTAACGTTATCAGAGGTCTCTTCATGAAGGACCTTCCCGTTAAGCTGATGGGTGAGTCTCAGATCCAGTTCTTTGCTTATGATAATGATACCTTTATCCTTCGCTCCGACCTTCCGTATAACGAAGGCGTGACACTGCAGGTAAAAGAAGGGATTAAGAGTGTTAAGGAGCTTATGTCAGGCAGGGAGTTTAAGATCGACGACCATGGGCAGGTAAGCCTGCAGCTTATGCCGATGATGAATATGCTACTAAAAATTGAATGAGTTTTTATTTTTGGCACCTTCCCTTGACGGAGGGTGCTTTTTGCTTTTAAAACGTTTGACATGGATTGTGCGATATGGTATTATTAAGGCGGTTTACAAGGAAATGTTTGTTGAGACTGATAGGTTAAGGAGGAAGGTATGAAAAAGCTATTATCTTTACTGATCGTTTTTTCGATTGTTTTAGGAATTATCGGTGCTCCGGTGAGTGTAAGTGCAAAGAGTAAAGAGGAAATAGTATCTGTCGGCGGCATTATTGCACCCGTCAGCATAAAATGGACAGAAACTCTTGTATACAAGGGAACGGCCACTTATGATATAAGCGGAGAGGACGAAAGTTCTTTTACTACGGTATTTATTCTTTCTGAATCGGTGAAGAGTGCTGAAGAATTCGAAAAACTGGCCAAGGTTCTTTCTAAAAAGAATAGTAAGGCTAAGGTGTTAAAAGTATTATCAAACAGTGAATTGATGGAAGGCTCGCCTATAACTAAAAAGAATCTGAAGCTTAAAAAGGATGCTGCCGGTAAATATATGGCAATAGTTGATTTCACACAGCAAGGTGGATCTTATTACATGGTAATAAGAAATATCGAAGACAAATACGTTGCTGTATATGGCGTTGTCAGCGATGATCCTGTGAGCTCTAAGCTGAAGAAGACGGTACTTGGCTATGCTAAAAGGATTGAAGCTGATCCGATGGGGCAGACAATTACGCTGGTTGATGATCTGAAGGTCCCTTTCGATGAAAGCTGGACTTTGTTATGGAATGATAAGCAATGGGCTGAGCTTATTGCGGGTACGGAAACTGAAATTGAACTGGGATCCGACGTTGTGGATGCAGATGAAGAAACAAAGGCAGTTACTGAACTGATGAAGGATGACGCAAATAAGGATGAACTTGAAGCACTTCTGATAGAGCTTCTTAAGATCCCTGTTGATGAGCTTGATCAGGAAGTTGTCGATTCGATGTTTATCATGGAGCCTGACGGAAACGGGGCATATTATGTAGCGTTTGATCTGGTATACGGATATATGGTTTTTAGGATCGTTGACGATAAGTACATGATTGTGGCTACTGCTATGAATCCCTCGGAGGTGCCTCTTGAACAGGAGACCATCGATAAGGTTAATAAGATGATTTTTGATGCATATATCAAATAATACCGCGCAGTCCGGTGCAGTTGTCTAAGGAGGTACGGCTTCTGATGATACATGTTAGTGAGGATGAGATTCGCCAAGGGCTTAGGGAGGTCTTGGAAGAGATGGGGATTGAAGAAGAAAAGCTTGATCTTCAGATACTCGTTAAGCCACTGGTATCATTGGTAAACAGAATGAACATTAGGGTGGGGTTTAATGCAAATGCCACTGTCTTTGCCGGCGACCTAAAAACATCCAACATGTTCGGCGAAGTGCTTGCCAAGACCATAGAGAAGTGGTTCCCTGACTGCTGTGCCGTAACAGGTGAGCGGAGTATCTATAATAGGAAGAACTGGAGCGAAAAGGAGAAGGCGTTTAAGCTTCTCCTTGTAAAAGGATATGAAGCGCTGTCCTTGGACAAGCTTCACGATACACTTTCCGAATTTGAGAAGAACGGCTGGAATCCGACCGTTATCCTTTGTACCACCGAAAAGGTATTTGAAAAAATGCGCCGTTATGAGAACGGCGAGTATAGGCTGTTTTATTCTCTGTGCGGATATAAGGTAATGATCCCGGAAATGGGATGAAATATTGAAAAATATAGGAGGACTGATTTATGCCGTTTATTGATTCAAAGATCACCGTTCCCGTTAGTGCGGAACAAAAAGAAGCATTAAAAGCAGAGCTCGGAAAGCTCATGGCAACTCTTCATAAGAGCGAGACATATCTTATGGTAGGTATTGAAGATAAGTATGACCTCTGGTTCGGCGGAAAAAAGCTTGAGAAGGGAGCTTATGTTTCCGTAAGCCTTTTAGGCAATGCGCCTTCGAAGGATTTTTCGGCGATGACCGGACAGATCTGCGAAGTATATTCAAAGCTCCTGGGAATTCCGGGAGATGCTATTTATGTTACATACCATCCGATAAGCGACTGGGGCTGGAACGGAAGTAATTTCTAAAAAAATAAAAATTTTTTGAAAAATTCACAAAGTATTCACGAATTGGTATTATCCTTTACGGGAAAATATTTTTTCGGGAGATAAAAGGATATGAGCAAAGAAGAAAACAATGAAGAGCTGAGTCTCAGCAAACAGAGAAAACTGGCAAGGAAGAAGAAAATTGCCAAGGAAAAAAGAAATTCGGTTATAGCAAAGGTTGTTTTGGTACTTGTAATATTGGCTGCAATAGGTTTGATAGCATTTTTTGTCATCAAGGATCAGATCAAAAAGGCTAAAACCGTAACTGCAAGCACCGATTATTCCACGGTTGTCGATGACAACGGAATGATCAAGGGCATTAAAGCATCGGAGTATGTATCGATACCTGATTACAACAATATTCCGGTATCTTTAAGTGATGTAGAATACACCGATGATAAGGTTGAGGCTGATATTCAGACTACATTGAACAACAATAAGACACTCGAAACCTCTGCTGAGCTTACTGCAGCGGACGGCGATAAGGTAAACATTGATTTTGCAGGAACCGTTGACGGAGTCGCATTTGACGGCGGAACGTCTACAGGACATGACCTTACACTTGGTTCGGGTTCACTCATTGATGATTTTGAACAGCAGATAGAAGGACATCATCCCGGTGATTCGTTTGACGTAGAGGTTACATTCCCTGAGAAGTACGATAATAACCCCGATCTTGCAGGTAAGGATGCCGTATTTGCAGTTACTCTGAACGGTATCTACGTTGCACCTGAATTTACCGACGAGTTTGTTCAGGAAAAGCTTTCGGAGTATGCTACAACCGCTGAAGAATACCGTAAGTATCTTAAGGATACAAATTACGAAAAGAATCTTTCAAGCTTTATTTACAATTATGTGGTTGAGAATACTACCATAAATAAAACACCCAGCGACTTCTTAAAACAGCTTAAATCTGCTTATAAGGCTGAGGAGTATTCATATTACGAGTACATGAATTCAATGTATTCAACCTATTACGGATATACTCCTTATACTTCGTTTGACGATTATCTTACACAGATTTATTCAATGAACGAGGAGCAGTATGACGAGTCCTTAGAGGAAAAGGTTATGAACAACCTTAAGTACACACTGTTCTGTCAGGCAGTTGCTGAAGCTGAAGGCATTACCGCTAACGTCGATGATGCAAAACAGTACTACTTAGATCAGGGTGTTACTGAGGAAAATCTTAGCAGCCAGATCCAGAGCTACGGTAAGGGTTATGTTACACAGAATTATCTGGACAGCAAGGTTCTTGAGTCCATCTGCGACCGTACGGTTGTAAAGTAAATATTGTATTATGCGGCAGATATCTTAACGGGTATCTGCCTTTTTTATTTTTGGTCTTACGGATTTACTCTTTTTGCTTTACTTATTTAAAGGATTGTGGTATTATATACTTTTAGTTAACGGGAGGGAATTATTTTACTGATGAAAAGGATATTATTAATACTTGTCCTTGTGTGCAGCCTTGTCTTACCCGGGATAAAAGTTGATGCGGCTTCTTTTAGCCGGAACCCCGACGGTGGGGATACCGGAACACATATAAATCCTTCGTCCTTTGACGCGGGCGACACAACCGTAAATAATAAAAATGAGACGGCCAAGAAGGAAGAGACTACGAATACGACTTCAAGCAATAACGGAAGCCGTACTGAGAAGACCTATTCCTCAAAGGAGATAAAGAAGGAATTAAAGAAGCTTGAGTCCGAAACTACGATCCCTACGATCTGTGTTTACACGGAAGAGGGAAAAGAGGTTGTATCCAGGGAGGATTATGTTAACTGTGAGGTTTATACCATCAACTGTGAAAAGATGTATAAGCTTATCGCAGAGCCTGCCGGGATAAGGGTTCGCGGAAATTCGACCGCATACGGCGGAAATGTGGCTATGATAAGGGCAAACCAGGTGCCCTATAAGCTGAAGTTTGAAACTAAGCTGAATATGTTCGGTTTAAACGAGGATGCCGAGTGTAAGAAATGGGTTCTTGTAAAGGCTGAGTCGTCTCTCTTAAAAACGGATATAGCATTTAAGCTTGGAAGTGTTATCCTGCATGAGGGTAATTACTGTTCTGACGGTATGCTCGTACACATGTACCTTAACGGAAAGTTTAAGGGAATATACGAGCTCTGTGAGCAGAACGAGGTGAACAAGAACAGGGTTAGTATTACAAAAACCAAGGAGAATTATAAGGGAACAGATATAGGTTATCTTTTAGAAATCGATAACTACGGTGAGTCCCCCTGCTTCAGGGTAAATTATGAAAACGCCACGGTTACTGACATTGAGGGAAAGACCAAGAAATTCAAGGGCGTTTATTATTCCATCAAGAATGACGTTTATTCAGACGAACAGAAACAGTTTATAAAGAAGTATCTTACTAATGTCTTTAAGATAGTTTATGAGGCCTGCGAGAACGGAAAGTATTACGTTCTTGACGAGAATTATGATCTTGTAAAGGCAAAAAAGAAGTTTCTAAAGCAGACCGATGAAAGCGGGAAAGAGCTTGATCCGGCGTATATCACCGTGAACAATGTTATGAACCTTGAATCGGTTGCAGACCTGTATCTTCTGTATGAGATAGTTAAGGACAGGGATGTCGGAGAGGGAAGCTTTTTCATGTATGCCGATTTCGGAACGGAAAGTACCGACTCGAGACTTACCTTTACATGTCCGTGGGATTTTGAGTGGGCGTATGACGGCTCTACCTCTGAGCTTTATGCGGCAGTGTTTAATTCGGATGCTTTTGCTTCCATATATGAGGAGCGTTCTAACCCCTGGTTCATTCTTCTTATGAAGCAGGAATGGTTTACGGATATAGTAAAGGGCCGCTGGCAGGAGCTTAGGACCGATCCTAAGGGAAAGAAGAAGGATGCAATTACTGAGGCTTTAAAGCTGGAGGAAGAAATACTTCAAACTTATCCCGATGATCTGACAAAGAACAACAGGTATGGTATTAAATCCGCGAAGAATCTGTTAAGCTGGGTTAATAACAGGATTAAATTTATGGACGGGTGGTTGCTGGATGATTAACGGTATCAGGCTTGACGAACAGAATAATCAGGTAAGCTATGCCGATATGAAAAATCAGGTCCTTAGGGCTGATGCAGGTAATGAGACTGCAGCTTTGAGGGCTTCTGCAGGAATGCCCGAGGCAGCCGAAAATACCGCACAGAACAGCGGTGTTACAGGCAACCTTAATTCTGCGATACAGAGAGCCCTGACGGATGCGGGACTTCCCGTAAATGAGAGGAATACCGCAATTGTCAAGGAAATGCTGAATAACCAGATGTCCATCGACAGTGACAGCCTGCGCCGTGTTATGACTCAGGCAAATATGTACAGGGAAGCAGATGTTTCTACGCTTCTTCTAATGAACAAGAACAATATCCCGGTGACACATTTTACCGCGGCTCAGCTGCAGGCGTATATAAATAACGAGCAGAACCTTACCGCACAGGTGGGAGATGCGGTGCAGACACTGATGGATGTTCTTGCAAACGAGGCCGAAACAGGAACTGTCAATATGAATATGGGAGTTCTTGAACTCCTTACCGGAAACGTTCAGCCGGAGGAAGCTGCGGTGCTTCAAAACAATGCGGCATCCCAGAGTCTTGCGGAGAATGTTGCCAACGCCGAAACAGGTATTGTAAATATGCTGGCTTCGGGCCAGGGCGGCATGGAAGCGGTTTATGCCGCAGGAGGCTCGGCGATTGCTGAGGCTGTGAACGAAGAAGAAATATTGAATATGCAGCAGACCACAGCTGTAGAAAATGTCATTGACGAACTCGGAACCGATGCCGAGGGAAGCGGTGCAAACTGGATGAACGGTTTCGGAGCGGATGATGACGGTACGTCGTTTAATGCTACGACGGAGTTTACGCTGCAGACGGAAACCCAGGCAACTACGGCAAAGGAATCGTCGGGAACGGCTGTATCCGCATTCCTTTCGGAAAATGAGTTAAGAGAGCTAAACGAACTTAATAGCAGGCTGTTTGAGGGTGCAAAAGCTATTGAGGCAGGTGAAAATGCCGAGGCAGCTTTAAAGTCCATTTATGAAAATGCGATGGGGACCAACAACGCTCAGCTTGAGGAACTCTTCAGAAATCCCGTTTATCAGAAGCTGATAGGAAAGGCCTTGGGAGACAAGTTCTCACTTAAGCCGGAGGACATCAATTCCTCGGAGGAGCTAAACGAATTTTACAAGGAAACTTATTCGGCACTGGAGAAGCTTGCACAGATGGCTGATAAGGATGGAAATCTTGCCGAAAAGCTTTCAAAGCCCATGGATAACATAAAGTTCATGGATACCTTAAATGACGTATTTCCTTATATCCAGCTGCCGCTGCAGCTGACAGAGGGGAATACGAGCGGGGAGCTGTATGTTTTTAAGAACGGCAGGAATAAAACGGATCCGGGTGATTCTAAAAGCGTTCTGCTCCATCTTGATATGAAGAGCCTGGGACCCACGGACATACATATGGAGCTTAAAGACGGCTTTTTGAAGCTTAGGTTCTACTGTAACGATGAGAGCTCCAAGCAACTATTGGAACAGTATTTTACCGATCTCGAAGAAGCTCTTTACGAAAAGAATTTTAATATAACCTCGGAATTTAACGTCAGAACCGAGGATACGAATAATATAGTGGAAGCACTTTCCTCGGGCGGAGGAAACGTTCCTGAATTTAAATACAATTTTGATATAAGGGCATAGGAAGGCTCATGAGTAAAAATGTTTATGATACCGATACCTTCAGAGGTACGGATATATTGATAGGTATATTTTTCTTCTTGGCACTGGTGGGCTTAGGTCTGTTCATTGCGGTTAATTTCAGGCCTATATACTACGGGTGCATCAACCGGTACGGGATAGAGGAGGTAAGCGGTCTTTCAAGGGAAGAGATAATCTTAAATTATGACGCGCTGATAGATTACTGTTTCCCTCTTAATTTCGGAGAACTGCATTTCCCGACTTTAAAGTCCTCTGTTTCAGGACTGTCGCATTTTGCCGAAGTTAAGGTCCTGTTCAACATATTCTATGTGGTGGGATTTATTTCGACTATCATCACGGTTATGGCTTTCATTTCAAGACTTAAGGAAAAGGAGATAAGGTTCCTTAAGGTATGCTCCATAACCTCGCTCGTTATCCCGGGAATACTTGTGCTGTTTACGATAATCGATTTTGACAGGCTTTTCGTTCTGTTCCATAAGCTTATGTTCAACAACGATGACTGGCTGTTTGATCCGGAGCTCGATCCCGTAATAAGGATACTTCCGGAAGAGTTCTTTATGATCTGCCTAATTGTCATTGCCGGAACGGTGATACTCGGCTCATGCGTGACCATGGGTATCTACATGTATAAGAAGCACAAAAAAAAGCTTTCGGGAGGACTGCTTCCTAAGGAGCAGAACTTCTATTACTGAGATTGGAGAAAATATTTTAGATGAGTGAATATATAATTGTTTCCGACGCTACCGTTGACTTGAGCCGGGAGCTTATCGATAGCCTTAACGTAAGGATAATCCCGATGATCTACATACTTGACGGTAAGGAGTATTATTGCGATCCTTCAAAAGAAGAGTTTGATCATGAAAACTTTTACAGTCAGGTTAACGCCGGGGTACCGGTTTCCACTTCACAGAATCCTCCTGCGATTTTTAAGGAATTTTATGAGGAATGTGCAAAGGAATATAAGAAAATTCTTTATATATGCTTTTCTTCAGGCCTTAGCGGAAATTACAATTCTGCGCGGATGGCAGCAAGCGAGTTCATGGAGGAACATCCGGACGTTGACATAAAGGTGGTTGATTCCCTGTGTGCATCGGTGGGCGAAGGCTTTCTGCTACGTGAGGTCTGTGCAAAAAGGGATGCGGGAGCAGAGTTTTCTGAAATAGTAAGCTTTACCGAGGAGATAAAAAGGCAGGTATGCCATTGGTTTGTTGTAGGAAACTTAGAGCAGCTGAGACGTGGCGGAAGGATAAATGCTGTAGAGGCAAAGCTTGGCTCGATACTGAGCGTACATCCCATCCTTACTACCGATAAGGAAGGTAAGCTTAAAGTTTCCGAAAAGGTGAGAGGAATGAAGAAGGCCTTGAAGCTGCTTGCGGGACGCGTTCTTAAATATGCTCATAAGGATATAAGCCACAAAATAATAGTGGCACATGCGGGCTGCAGGGAGCTTGCGGATGAGCTTCGAACCATGGCACTTGAAACCGGCAGGATTAAGGAGTGCATTATTGAAAAGATAGGTCCGGTTATAGGTGCGCATACGGGTTCACCCATGTGTGCGATCGTATTCTTGGGTTCCCAGGAGGATGAGTAATGATCAGTAATTCGGTAGTTATTTCATTATATACAATGGGTGTGGCTATAGTGACCTTCCCCATTATGCTTGCGGTTCTTTTAAAGATAAAGACAAAGATTAAAATTTCACCGTTTTTGATCGCAATACTTGTATATTTCACGTTTTCACTTGTATGTCCGACCTTTGTTCACAGTATCTTCCTGAACCAAAACAGACCGACATCCGGTTTCCTTCAGAGCAATGTATTTGTATATTCACTGTATAATGCGATCGTTATAGGTCTGTTTGACCAGCTCGGAATGTACGTCGCTTTTAAAAAGCTGATGACCACACACGACGATAAAAGAACTCCAATTATGTATGCTTTCGGTCATGCCGGAGCCGATGTGTTTATCATGTGCTTTTTCACGGTCATTACCTATGTGCTCTGGGCAGAAACGCTGAATGCAAAGGGTGTGGACGGTTTCATGGAACTTTACACCGATGCAAAGTATACCGATGCGGAGAATGCCATAGAGTTCATGAAGAGTCTGAGCGTACGCTACATACTTTTGATTGCGTTGGAGAGGGTTATCATATTTATAATGCATACGGCCTTTTCGGTTCTTATTTTCTATTCGGTAAAGAGGGACATGAAGGTATATTTCTGGATAGGAGTGATATTAAGAGGCTTATGCTCGATACCGGGGTCACTGGAAAAATACGATCCCGTTTATTCAGAGGGTATAAATCAGGTATTCATTTTCGTATTCCTTATAATATTTGTCGCGGTAGCGGTATTTATTGCTCTGAAGCTTTACAGAATATATGATTCCGAGGAACAGATACAGCCTGCCGACCTGTTTAAAAAGGTGCATAAAAATTTATAAAAATGTATAAAAATACACTTGACAAATGAATATTATGGGTGTATAGTACATGATGTGCAAGGGCTGAAGTAGGATTCTTGCGGCTTTAATCATCAATAATGAATATTTATAAAATAAAAGGAGAACATTATCATGAAGGAAAAGGTTATCTTGGCTTATTCGGGCGGACTTGATACAACAGCTATCATTCCGTGGCTTAAGGAAAATTTTGATTACGACGTAATCTGCTGCTGTATCGATGTTGGGCAGGAGAGCGAGCTTGACGGCTTAGAGGAAAGAGCAAAGCTTTCAGGCGCTGAGAAGCTTTATATCGAGCATCTTACAGAGGAATTCGTTGATGATTATATCATGCCCTGTGTTAAGGCAGGCGCTGTTTATGAGCATAAGTACTTACTCGGAACTTCTATGGCAAGACCTCTTATCGCAAAGAAGCTTGTTGAGATAGCACGTAAGGAAGGCGCTACCGCCATCTGCCACGGCGCTACCGGTAAGGGTAACGACCAGGTTCGTTTTGAACTCGGTATCAAGGCACTTGCTCCCGACATCAAGATTATTGCTCCTTGGAGAATGACTGACAAGTGGGGCATGAGCTCACGTGAGGAAGAGATCGAGTACTGCAAGAAGCACGGAATTGACCTTCCTTTCTCAGCTGACAACAGCTACAGCCGTGACAGGAACCTCTGGCATATCAGCCATGAGGGCTTAGAGCTTGAGGATCCCGCTAATGCACCTAACTATGATCATCTTTTAGTACTCGGTGTATCACCTGAGAAGGCTCCTGATGAGGGCGAGATCATCAGCATGACATTCGAGAAAGGCATTCCTACAAGCCTTAACGGTGAGAAGCTGAGCGCAACCGAAATCATCAAGAAGTTAAATAAACTCGGCGGAAAGCATGGTATCGGTATTGTTGATATCGTTGAGAACCGTGTTGTCGGCATGAAGTCACGTGGCGTTTATGAGACACCCGGCGGAACAATTCTTATGGCAGCACATGAGCAGCTTGAGGAGCTTATTCTTGACAGGGCTACCATGACCGTTAAGAAGGAGATCGGCAACAAGTTCGCTGACGTTGTTTATGAGGGCAAGTGGTTTACACCTTTACGTGAGGCTCTTCAGGCATTTGTTGAGAGCACTCAGCAGTATGTAACAGGTGAAGTTAAGATGAAGCTCTACAAGGGCAACATCATCAAGCAGGGCACCACATCTCCTTATTCATTATACAGCGAGAGCCTTGCAAGCTTCACTACCGGCGAGCTTTACGATCATCATGACGCAGAGGGCTTCATCAACCTGTTCGGACTTTCACTTAAGGTAAGGGCTATGAAGATGGCTGAGGCTGAGAAGAACCTTAAATAAGCTGAATTATTAAATATTGTTTTCTTTACAAAATAAACAGTCTGGGATATAATATAATTCCGGACTGTTTTTTTGTTTTTTGTAGAAAAACTGTACAAGTAAACTTTGCACAGTGCAATATGATAAGTTTTGTCATCCTGATCTTTGAATAAATCATTAAAATGAATATAAAGGAAATAGAAAATGGGTAAATCTTTATTTATAGCGGAAAAACCAAGCGTGGCACAGCAGTTTGCCGATGCCATTTCACATAATTCAAAACAGAGCTTTAAGAAGGGTGACGGATTCATGGAGTCCGCAGACTGTGTTGTTACCTGGTGTGTGGGACATCTTGTAACCATGAGTTATCCTGAGGCCTATGATGCAGCGTTAAAGCAATGGAGTCTTAACACCATCCCCTTTATTCCCGAAACCTTCAAATATGAGGTTATCGACAACGTAAAGAAGCAGTTTAACATTGTAAAAGGACTGCTTAACAGGAATGACGTCGAAAGGATATATGTCTGTACCGACTCGGGACGTGAAGGAGAATACATATACAGGCTTGTGGATTCGATGGCCGGAGTGCCTTCAACAAAGGATAAACGCCGTGTGTGGATAGATTCCCAGACGGAAGAAGAGGTCATGAGGGGCATCAGGGAGGCAAAACCTCTTTCGGAATATGACAATCTCTCGGATGCAGCATATCTGAGAGCCAAAGAGGATTACCTTATGGGTATCAATTTCTCAAGGGTTCTTACACTTAAGTATGGTTATAACGTCCGCCGTTTCCTAAACGAGGAAAAGGCAGGAGCCATATCGGTGGGCCGCGTTATGACGTGTGTTTTGGGAATGGTTGTAAGGCGAGAGAGGGAAATAAGAGCGTTTACCAAAACCCCATTTTACAGGGTTATAGCCGATGCGCTTCTTCCGGGCAGCAGCGCAGAGCCTCTTCCATGCGAATTCAGGGCAGTGGAGGGCTCAAAGTATTTTAATACGCCGCATATGTACAAGGAGAATGGTTTCAAGGAACTTGATGAGGCACAGAAGCTGATCTCCTCAATGGAAGGGATAGAAAAAGACGACCTGATCTTTTCGACGATTTACGGCAAGGGAAATCAGAGCGTGGAGATCGCGCATGGCGATGTTCAAGGAGAAAAGGCACAGGAGGACAACAATGTGCCTATAACAGGCTACAGAACAATGTGCCCCGAGGACCTGAAAGCCAAGGTAGCTTCCGTGGAGAAGAAAAAGGAGACCAAGAATCCTCCTTTACTGTTCAATCTGGCGGAGCTTCAGAACGAATGCTCAAAGCTGTTTAAGATCAGCCCCGATGAGACGCTTGCAATCACACAGGAGCTGTATGAAAAGAAGCTGGTAACATATCCGAGAACCGATGCGAGAGTGCTTTCTACAGCTGTAGCAAAAGAAATAGACAAGAATATTGCAGGCCTTAAGAATTTCCCTCCCATGAAGGATTTTGCCGAAGAGGTACTGAACGGGAAGGCATTTCTGGGACTTGAGAAAACAAAATATGTAAACGATAAGCAGATTACGGATCACTATGCCATTATTCCCACTGGACAGGGCTTCGGAGCACTTGGAAGTGTCAAGCCTTTGGGTAAGAAGGTTTACGAGCTTATCTGCAGAAGGTTCTTAAGTATTTTTTATCCTGCGGCGGTATATAGGAAGATTACCCTTACGATAGAGAAGGACGGAGAGAAATTCATAGCTAATTTCAAGGCATTGGAAACAGAGGGATGGCTTAAGGTGGCCAAGGTCAATAAGCCGAAGGATGCATCCGGGGACGGAACGGCAAGTGCCGAACAGCCTTCCGAGGAAGGAGAAGGCTCCCAGGACAAGGGTGAAGGCGAGGCTGAAGTCGAAGAGATGGGAACCGACATTCTTGAGGCCGTTGGCAAGCTTAAAAAAGGATCTGAACTGACGGTTAAGGATTTTATGATAAAGACCGGTGAGACCGCGCCTCCCAAGCGTTATAGCTCGGGTTCCATGATACTTGCAATGGAAAATGCCGGTCAGCTTATAGAGGATGAGGAACTGAGGGCCCAGATAAAGGGAAGCGGCATCGGAACGAGTGCAACAAGGGCAGAGATACTTAACAAGCTGATAAGGATCAGCTATATCGCTATTAACAAAAAGACGCAGATACTTACTCCCACCTTGAAGGGCGAGGTGATCTACGAGGTTGTGAACGCATCCATAAGGGGACTTCTGAACCCGGAGCTAACCGCCAGCTGGGAGAAGGGGCTTACGGGCGTTGCTGACGGAAGCATATCGGAAAAGGATTATATTGTCAAACTGGAGCAGTATATCAGGAAGATGACTGACGGAGTAAAGGGGTTAAACAACTCCGCTCTGCTTGAAAATAATTTCAGATACGCAAAAACTTTTTATGTAAAGTCCAAAAAATAGGACACACGATGCTGTAACCTTCAGTATGTAAAGAACAAATGAGCGATTTTTTACATACGGAGGCGGGATTATGAATAAGACTTTATTCTTCACAAAGGTTAAGAAGGCTTTGAAAAACGTGGTTATTTCAGCGTTTTTACTTGCTTGGAGCATCGGGATGTTCACCGGAGGAATGTACGGAATGGCAGCCGTTATCGTCGGCATTCCGGCCGTGATAGGATTTACTGTTTTTGAATGAAAAAGTAGACAATTCGGTTTTTTTGTGTTACAATAAGATATTAAATGAAAAGTCCACAGTGTTTTTTTTACGGAGGTGTGTATGGGGGATGCACCGAACAATTTCTTAAACGATAAGGACATAGAACGTATACCTATCAGCCGTGCCGTTCCCGGCATGGAGCTCGCTAAGGATATTTATTCGCGTAACGATCAGATGGTACTCGGACGCGGGTCTATTCTTGATGCCCAGAAAATCTCTAAGATCATGTTTTACTCCGTTGATACCATCACGGTCTATAAGATGGAGGAGCAGGGCGAGAAAACCCTTACCGAGCAGCTCAAGGCAAGTGTTGAGTTCCGGGAGTTTTCACAGCATTACGATAAAACGGTAAATGTTTTTAAGGATTCGGTAAACAAGGTTATAACAGAAAACCGTGAGATAGACGGCGAGGAGCTTTTGGGCGAGATCGAGGATATCATCGACCAGACCGGAAGCAATTCCAGGATTTTCAACATGCTCCATTGTATCAGGGATTACGATGAGATGACCTATGTCCACAGCGTAAACGTTTCTCTTATCTGCAACTGCTTTGCAAAGTGGCTTGATATGAACGAGGAGGATAAAAGGATCATTACCTTGGGCGGACTTCTTCACGACATAGGAAAGATAAGCATCCCGAGGGAA
The DNA here is from genome assembly GCA_024696945.1 of Lachnospiraceae bacterium. GTDB lineage: Bacteria > Bacillota > Clostridia > Lachnospirales > Lachnospiraceae > RUG11977. Next base: position 20,558 of record JAILGF010000071.1, read on the forward strand.
ATCCTGCTTAAGCCTGATTCACTTACGGCTGACGAATACGAGGTTGTCAAGACTCATACCACAAAGGGTTATACGATTCTTAAAGAGAAGAGGATAGACGACAGGATAAAGATGATAGCCCTTCAGCATCATGAGCGTGCCGACAGAACCGGGTATCCTTACGGTAAGTCGGGAGATGAGATAGAACCGTTTGCGATGATAGTTGCCATCGCTGACGTATATGACGCAATGACAAGCGACAGGGTTTACCGTCCGAGAATATGCCCGTTTGATGTTGTCCAGACCTTGGAGGACGGAAATAATAAGTACAATGCGGGATATCTTGTTCCGCTCCTAGAACAGATAACCGAGGTTTATATCAACCATACCGTAAGGCTTTCAAATGATTCGGTGGGCCGTGTAATAATGATCAACCGCGGTGAGCTTTCTAAACCGGTTATACAGGTTAAGAACGAGTTCCTTGACTTAACGAAGTTCAGAAAGCTGAAGATAGAAGAAATCTTATAGAGTACATCCGGGGTTTAAAAGATGGATAAAAAAGAGGTAATAAAAGAAAGAAGATATGATGCTCCACGGAAGAAGTTCGGCGGTTACGGTTTGACCGCCTTTCTTGTGCTTGCCGCGGCTATTCTTCTTATTTTTATTTTCCTGAGGATAGATGAGTTTTCGGAAGTTCTCTCAACTGTAATGAGGGCACTTTCACCGGTTATCATAGGAATAATTTTCGCATATCTTATGAATCCTCTGATGAATGTTTTCGAAAATGCCATGAAGAGGTTTTTCTTAAAGCATGCGAGAAAGATAACAAGAGCAAAGAAGTTCTGCAGGGTAGTGAGCCTGATACTGACCATGCTTATATTGGTTGCGGTCATTTCAATCATCATATATATGCTCATCCCTGAACTGACGGATACCATCATGGGTACCGAAACAACCGAAGGCCTTGTAACAATACTTCCGCAGCAGTCGGAAAACTTAAAGACATGGCTTCAGGACGTTCTTAACAACGATTCGAAGATAGCGGGCTTTGCCAAAGAAGCACTTGAAAAGGGTGCAAATTATCTGGATGATTTCGTAAACAATAAGATAATCCATTACACATCGGATATCCTGATGTATATCGCAAGCGGCGTATGGAGCGTATTCGGCATTGTTTATGATATTATCATCGGAATTATATTCTCGGTATACATCCTGCTTTCAAAAGAAACGTTTGCGGGACATGCGAAAAAGATAGTATTTTCGATATTTAAGAGAAGCAGGGCAAATACGATCGTCAGGATCACAAAGCTCTGCCATAACAAGTTTACCGGAGCCATTACCGGAAAAATAGTCGATTCCATTATCATCGGTGTGCTGTGCTTCATAGGAATGATGATCATGGACATACCGTACAGGCTGCTGGTAAGCGTTATTGTTGCGGTTACGAACGTTATTCCTTTCTTCGGACCGTATATAGGCGGTGTACCGAGTATTTTCCTGATACTGTGTGCAGACCCTATTAAAGCATTGTATTTCCTGATTTTCCTTATAGTACTCCAGCAGTTTGACTGCAATTTCCTTGATCCGAAGATAGTTGGAGGCTCGATCGGGCTTTCACCCTTCTGGGTACTGTTCGCCTGCGTCGTATTCGGTGCTCTGTTCGGACTTCCGGGTATGCTTCTAGGAGTTCCGGGAATGGCCTGCGTATATATGATAATCAAGGAGGCTGTTGAAGCACGGCTAAAGAAGCGAGGACTGAGAACGGATACGGACTACTACATAGATGCCGACAGCGTCGATGAGCAGGAGCTTGTGCTTGTCGATCCGAGACTGGATCCCATAAAGATAAGTCCGGACGAGTACGAGCAGAAAATAAAGGAAGAAGAGCATCTGTACGATGATAAAGACGATACGGATGCTGAAAATGAGGACGATAAAGAGGACAATAAAGATGAGTAAGTTTTTTAGTGTAGACAACAAGTTTTTTTCAACAATTAACAAGATCGTGGATCTTTTGTGGCTGAGCTTCCTTTGGTCAGTATGCTGCCTGCCTACGATCTTCCTTATGATTGTTTTCCTGGTTGATTTTGACAAGGTGGGACTTCTGATCATAGTATTCCTGCCTATAGCGGTCATCACCATGGGCCCTGCCTCCGCAGCTCTGTATTATGCAGTGGTCAAGTCTGTAAGACGTGACAGAAGTTATGCCACAAAGTGTTTCTTCCACGGATTTAAAACCAATTTCAAATATGGTGCAATAAGCTCCGTTATCTTAGGATTTGCTACAGGCATCCTTATCGTGGATTATTTCTGGGCAGCTTATTCCGACACCGTGGACCCTAACATCGGCGGTCTTATGAGCGGTGCGTTTATCGGTGTGGGGATTTTTGTTCTGTTCACACTTATCTGGATAAATCCTTTACTTTCAAGGTTTGATCTGAAGCTTAAGGAGCTTTTTAAAAATGCCCTTATCCTTTCGGTCAAGAATTTCTTCAGGACGATAATCATGGGTGCCTTCTGGGTAGGTCTTGCTTATCTGTTCCTGCATTTCTTCCAGTATATTTACCAGTATATCATTTTCATTCCGTTCGTACTTCCCGGTGTTTCGGCCCTTTTAAGGTCGTTCGTTATCGAGCCTGTATTTAAGCGTATAACCGGAGATCCGAACGAGGATTCCGAAAATGAAGTTGATGCATGGTATGCAGAATAAAATTGATAAGTAACAATAATTGACACATGGAGGTTAAAAATGGAGAAAGAATTGTATGAGGTTTTGGATTGGGGAACAATGGAAGCACTGGAGTATTCCGAGTGCGATGATCCGCACGCGTGGTTAGGCCCTCATAAGACAAAAAACGGAGTTATCTATAATGCGTTTATGCCCAATGCCAAATCCGTAGCGGTGAAGTTTGCCGACAAGACTGTGGATATGGTTTCCACTGACGAAAAGGGCAATTTCTCTCTTCTTACCAAGGATAAGAAGATTAAAGAATATAAGCTGGTAGTCACCTATGATAACGATACTGTGACTGAATTTTATGACGCCTATTCTTTCCCCATCATCTTCAATTCGGAGGATGAGAACCGTTTTATAAAGGGCATTCATTACGAAGTATACGAAAAGCTCGGTTCTCACGTTATGACAATAAACGGGGTTGAGGGCGTTTATTTTGCTGTTTGGGCTCCCAATGCCGAGAGAGTAAGCATAGTGGGTGACTTTGACATGTGGGACGGCAGGCGTTACCCCATGAGAAAGCTTCGTGCTTCAGGCGTATTCGAGCTTTTCATCCCCGGACTTAAGGAAGGCTCGGTATACAAATACGAGATTAAAGGAAAGAACGGTCTTGCATTCTTAAAAACCGATCCTTACGGCAACAGGTTTGAGCTCCGTCCCGATACGGCAACGGTAGTTACGAAGCTTGACTACGACTGGAAGGATTCAAAGTGGATAGAGAAGAGAAAGGCACAGGAGCTTGAGAAGATCCCTATGTCGATCTATGAGGTTCATCTTGGATCATGGCTCAGAAAGGGCGAGGGTGACAACGATTTCTACAATTACAAGGAAATCGCGGTGAAACTTGCAAAATACGTTAAAAAGATGGGTTATACCCATATCGAATTATTACCTGTTATGGAGCATCCTTTTGACGGCTCCTGGGGATATCAGGTAACCGGTTATTATGCAGCAACCTCAAGATACGGAACTCCTCAGGATTTCATGTATTTCATGGATTACATGCATAACGAGGATATAGGCGTTATTCTGGATTGGGTTCCCGCTCATTTCCCTAAGGACGCATTTGCACTTGCAAGGTTCGACGGCGGCTGCCTCTACGAGCATAAGGATCCCAGACTCGGAGAGCATCCTGATTGGGGCACACTGATTTTCGATTTCGGACGTCCCGAGGTATCGAATTTCCTTATTGCCAATGCTCTTTTCTGGGTTAAGAAATACCATGCCGACGGTATCAGAATGGATGCGGTTGCCTCCATGCTGTACCTTGATTACGGACGCAGGGACGGAGAATGGGTTGCAAATAAGTACGGAAGCAATGAGAATCTGGAAGCTATAGAACTTTTAAAGCATCTTAATTCAGTTTTCCATAAATGCAATGACGGCGCTGTTATCATTGCCGAGGAATCTACCGCATGGCCTAGGATAACCGGCAAGGTGGAGGATGAAGGACTTGGATTTGACCTTAAGTGGAATATGGGCTGGATGAATGACTTTACCGGCTATATGAAGCAGGATCCTCTGTTCAGAAAGGGCTGCCACGGAATGCTGACATTCAGCATGATGTATGCATACAGCGAGCGTTTCGTTCTGGTGCTTTCTCATGATGAGGTTGTTCACGGAAAGTGCTCAATGCTCAACAAGATGCCCGGCTTTGAGGTTGATAAATTCGCAAACTTAAGGGCTGCATACGGTTTCATGACCGGGCATCCCGGAAAGAAGCTTCTGTTCATGGGTCAGGAATTTGCACAGGAGCGTGAATGGAGTGAAGCAAGAAGCCTTGATTGGGATCTGCTGGATGAGGATCTTCATCAGAAGATGCAGAAATTCTGTGCGGATCTGAATAAGCTTTATACCACTAAGAGTGCATTTTATCTGCTTGACAACGATCCCAACGGATTTAAGTGGATGAGCTGTCTTGATGCGGACCACAGTATCGTAAGCTTTATCAGATATGACGGAAAGAAGGAGAATACACTGCTCTTTGTATTCAACTTTACGCCTGTTGTATACAATTACTTTATTCAGGCTGTTCCTTATGCCGGAAGCTATAAGGAGATACTTAACAGTGATGCCGAGAAATACGGCGGTTCGGGAAGGGTTAACAGCAGAGTAAGAAAGTCCCGCCCGATGCCTAAGGACGGTCAGAGCAACTCGATAGAGATGGTTCTTCCTCCTTTGTCGGTATGTGTATTTGAGTACAAGCCTTTGCCTGTAAAGGTGGAGAAAACCGAAAAGGATAAGGCTCCGGCACCTAAAAAGAGGGTAAAGGTTAATCCCATAAAACCTAATGCTAAATAATTGTTTATGATGAAAATGTGCTTTATGGCACTATGTTAAAGATAAGAGAATGAAAGGGAAATAGAAATGGATGATCTTGATCTGACTTCATATTTCGGGTGTAATACCTTTAATGATGCGGTTATGCGTGAAAGGCTTCCCTTGGCGGCATACCAGGCACTGAAAAATTCCATTGAGAACGGAGACGAGCTCTCCGGCGAGGTGGCTGAGGTTGTGGCAAACGCCATGAAACAGTGGGCCATGGAGAGAGGTGCCACGCATTTCACACACTGGTTCCAGCCTATGACAGGTGTTACGGCCGAAAAGCACGATTCCTTCCTGGCTGTCGGAGACAACGGACGTGTCATTATGGAATTTTCGGGAAAAGAGCTTATTAAGGGTGAACCCGATGCTTCTTCATTCCCTTCAGGCGGACTCCGTGCCACCTTTGAAGCCAGAGGTTATACAGCTTGGGACTGCACTTCACCCGCATTCTTAAGAGAGGATGTTTCGGGAGTTACACTTTGCATTCCTACCGCGTTCTGCTCATATACGGGCGAGGCATTGGACAAGAAGACTCCGCTTCTCCGCTCCATGGAAGCAATAAACAGAGAGTCATTAAGAGTATTAAAACTGTTCGGAAAGAACGTTAAGCATGTAGATGTATGTGTAGGCTCTGAGCAGGAATATTTCCTGATAGACAGAGAGAAGTATTTAAAGCGTGATGATCTGATATTCTCGGGACGTACCCTTTTCGGAGCAAAGCCTCCTAAGGGTCAGGAGATGGACGATCATTATTTCGGAACAATAAAGGAAAGAGTTGCATCGTTCATGCATGAGCTGAACGAAGAGCTCTGGAAGCTGGGTATATATGCTAAAACCCAGCACAATGAGGCGGCTCCCGCACAGCATGAGCTGGCTCCCATATACAGTACTGTAAATATCGAAACAGACCATAACCAGCTGGTTATGGAATGCATGAAGAAGATCGCCGCACGCCACGGTCTGGCATGTCTCCTTCATGAAAAGCCTTTTGCCGGTGTTAACGGATCCGGTAAGCACAACAACTGGTCCTTGGTTACCAATGAGGGTGAAAACCTTATGAAGCCCGGAAAGAAGCCGCATGAGAACATGCAGTTCCTGCTTTTCCTGGCTGCAGTTATTAAGGCTTGTGACGAACATGCCGAGCTTATAAGGATGTCCGCATCCTGCCCCGGAAACGATTACAGACTTGGCGGAGCAGAGGCACCTCCCGCAATCTTCTCTGTATTTATAGGTGAACAGCTGGAGGATATATTTGCACAGCTGCTTGCTAACGGAAAGGCTACCAGCTCCAAGGAAAGAGAGCTTTTAAGGATAGGCGTCAGTTCAATTCCTTACATAAAGAAGGATGTAAGCGACAGGAACCGTACTTCTCCTTTCGCATTTACCGGAAATAAATTTGAACTACGTATGGTAGGTTCTTCAATGTCTATCGCAGATGCAAATACAGTTCTCAATTCGATCGTGGCCGATTCCTTAAGAGAGATCGCCGATGAGCTTGAGGGTTCGATCGATTTCAGCGATAAGGTTATCAAGGTTATCTGTAAGATAATAAATGACCACAAGAGAGTTATTTTTGACGGAAACGGCTATTCCAAGGAATGGGTTGAAGAAGCAGAACGCCGCGGACTTCCCAACAAGGAATCCTATGTTGATGCAATTGAGGCGCTTACTTACGATAAGACAATATCGATGTTTGAGAGGCAGGGTGTATTCTCAAAGGCAGAGCTTGAGGCAAGAGCAGAGATATCCTATGAAATCTATTCCAAGACCGTAAACATCGAAGCGCGGACCATGATAGAGATGGCTTCAAGAAAGTTCATTCCTGCGGCCGTTAAGCATGCAAAGACAATTGCGGATACCATAAATGCCATCTCGTCGGCATTGGATGAATCCGAGGCCGACAATATGCGTGAGATGCTGGGCGAGTGCCTGGAGCATATCGGTGAGGCAAGACGTGCATTAAAGACATTGGATGACAATGTTAACACAGCATCAAGAATTACAGGTGAAGAAAAGAGGGCTCGTTACTTTAGGGATTATGTGGTAAAGGCCATGAAGAATTTAAGAGAACCCGTGGATCACCTAGAGACCCTTGTGGATGCCGAGCTCTGGCCGGTACCTACCTACGGAGAGATGATATTCGAGGTATAGATACTATTCACAGCTGTGAATAGTATCTGATATTTATAAAAAAGAAAACTATATAGGAGATTTAGAAACAAATGATACAGGCAGTAAATGTAACCTTAAGGCTCGGCAAGCGTGCACTTTTTGAGGATGTAAACATTAAATTTACCGAAGGCAACTGTTACGGACTCATAGGTGCAAACGGAGCCGGAAAATCAACCTTCCTGAAGGTACTTACGGGTGAGATAGAGCCCACCAAGGGAGATATCGTAATGACTCCCGGACAGCGTCTTTCCTTCTTAAAGCAGGATCACTTCCAGTATGATGCATATCCCGTTCTGGATACGGTCATTATGGGAAACCAGAGACTGTATGACATAATGAAGGAAAAGGAAGCAATCTATGCCAAGGAGGATTTTACCGACGAGGACGGAATTAAAGCAAGCGAGCTTGAGGGCGAATTTGCCGCAATGAACGGATGGGAGGCTGAGTCCGATGCGGCCCAGCTGCTTAACGGTCTTGGCGTTGATACAGAATACCACTACAAGATGATGAGCGAGCTTAACGGACCTCTTAAGGTAAAGGTCCTGCTTGCACAGGCACTTTTCGGAAACCCCGATATCCTGCTTCTCGACGAGCCCACAAACCACTTGGACCTTGAGGCTATCAGATGGCTTGACGAATTCCTGATCAACTTTGACAATACCGTTATTGTTGTATCCCATGACCGTTATTTCTTGAATAAGGTCTGCACACAGATTGCGGATATCGATTATCAGAAGATTCAGCTTTATGCCGGAAACTATGATTTCTGGTATGAATCAAGCCAGCTGATGATCAAGCAGATGAAGGAAGCCAATAAGAAGAAGGAAGAGAAGATTAAGGAACTGCAGGAATTCATTCAGAGATTCTCGGCAAACGCATCTAAATCAAAGCAGGCTACATCCCGTAAGAGAGCTTTGGAAAAGATTGAGCTTGATGACATCAAGCCTTCCAGCAGGAAATATCCTTATATTGATTTCAGACCTAACCGTGAAATCGGTAACGAAGTCCTTACAGTGACAAATCTTTCAAAGACCATAGACGGAGTTAAAATTCTTGACAATATTTCCTTCGTTATGGGACATGATGACAAGATAGCTTTTGTAGGTTCAAATACGCTTGCGGCAACCACGCTGTTCAAGATCCTTATGGAAGAAATGGAGCCCGATGAGGGTTCGTTCAAGTGGGGCGTTACCACACAGCGTTCGTACTTCCCTAAGGACAATACCGAGGAGTTTAAGGGCAGTGAAACAATAGTTGATCATCTGATGCCCTTCTCACCGGTCGATGATCAGCAGTACGTTAGAGGCTTCTTGGGCCGTATGCTTTTTGCAGGAGAGGACGGAGTTAAGAAGGTTAACGTTCTTTCGGGAGGAGAGAGAGTACGTGTAATGCTTTCTAAGATGATGATCTTAGGTTCTAACGTTCTTATAATGGACGAACCTACGAACCACCTTGACATGGAATCCATAACGGCTCTTAACAACGGACTTATCAAGTTCCCGGGTGTCTGCCTGTTTACGGCACTTGATCATCAGTTTATACAGACGATAGCAAACCGTATCATGGAGATTACTCCTGACGGAAAGCTTATAGATAAGATTTCTACCTATGACGATTATCTTGAGAATGATGAAATGGCAAGACGCCGTCAGGTTCTCAGCGTTAATAACGAAGACGAAGATTGATTTGGATCATAGATTTTTATTACACATAGGAATAAAGGTATATGCAGAGCGACATTAACTTAGGTGTTACTGTCAGGGACGGAAAGCTTCTGGCTCAGGTTTCGGGTGAAAACTGTGAATGGATGCGGATACTCTTAAGGGAGAAAGGATCGGAGTGGAAGGAGTTTAAGCTTGACCGCCATCCTCTTTATCCATCAGTTTTTACGGGTAGTTTTCCTCATGATGGTAAAAAATATGAATATATCTTTGAATGTGACAAGGGGTATTTCCTGGACGATCACGCAAGACTTGTAAAAAGTCCTTGCGGTTACGGAATACTTCCTTCACTTAAAGAGACCGAGGGGTTGAAGGAAAGAAATATCTTTTCAGATACCCTTAATAAAGTGTGCTCTTTGGATACCGAAATCTATGACTGGAAAAAGGACAGACGTCCTTTTGAAAAAACGAGTGACATGTTCGTATATAAGCTTCATGTGAGGGGCTTTACTGTCCATGAATCTTCAAAAATCAAGCATCCCGGAACATTCAAGGGTGTAAGTGAAAAAATACCGTATTTTAAGAGTTTGGGAATAACAACTCTTATTCTTCAGCCCTGTTATGAATTCAATGAGCTGATGGATTTCCATATCAATGTCGGAGCATCATTTAATGGAGAAATCCAGCGTACTAGGGTCTTTACGCAGCCTGCTGAAACCATTCCCGGTTCAAGGCTTAATTTCTGGGGATACGGAACTTCGGGTAATTATTATGCACCTAAGGCTATGTATGCAAGTGAGCCGGAGAATGCCTGCTATGAATTTAAAAATATGATCAGAAGTCTCCATACTGCAGGTATTGAGGTAATTATGGAGATGGATTATAGAACTGTAAGCGACAGCTTTATCCTTGAAAATCTCCGTTTCTGGACGACTGAATATCATGTTGACGGATTCAGGATAAATACCGGAAGAGTCTGGTTTAAGCTGGTAAGCACCGATGCGGTTCTCAGAAACGTTAAGCTGCTGTGCCGTGACCTTCATGATGATTATGAGGGAAGAGATATCGTAAGGAACCGTATTTTTATATCGAATTACGGTTTCCAGGACTGCATAAGGCGTTTCTTAAAGGGCGATGAAGGACAGATAGTGTCTGCATCAAACCTGTTTAGGGATAACGGTGGACGTTTCGGAAAGATCAATTATCTTGCCGACCATGACGGGTTTACGTTAAATGACGTTTTCAGTTACGATGAGCGTCATAATGAAGCAAACGGCGAAGGAAACCGTGACGGAAGGGAAGCAAATTACAGCTGGAACTGCGGTGCTGAAGGTCCGACTAAAAAACATAAGGTTATAGATCTTCGTAACAGGATGATCAAAAATGCTTTAGCACTTCTTTTCTTAAGTCAGGGCGTTCCTATGCTGTGCGCCGGTGATGAATTTGGAAATACACATGAAGGCAACAATAACCCTTATTGCTGTGACAATGAACAGGGCTGGGTTATCTGGAATAAGACAAAAAGAGCATCGGAGCTTAAAAACTTCGTTATACGGCTTGTTAAACTCAGAAAAGAACATCCGGTATTCAGGAACGATAAGATCCTTTCAGGAAATGACTTTGAATTTACCGGTACTCCCGATATTTCCTTCCATGGCACAAAGGCATGGTATCCGGATTTCGGTTATTATTCAAGGACTCTGGGAGTAATGCTTAACGGAGATTATGCAGATGCTCTCGATTTTACAAAGTCCGGCGCTAAGCAGCCTAAGGATGACAGCTTCCTTTTGCTTATAAATACACACTGGGAGGCTCATGAGTTCAGTTTGCCCGTTGTTACGGGATTTGAGTGGAACTTTGTATTTTCTACACATCCCATGGTAAAGAGCGGAATAAGAGTGGGTAGAGAACAGAAGGAGCTTATTCTTCCGAGAACCATATGTCTGTATGTTTTAAAGAAGCAGGATAAACCTAAGGTTACGGAAAAAGAGGATAATGAGGATATAAAGGTACCGGACAGCAGCATTGTTGCAGAAGAAAAGGCGGCTGAAGAAGGCCTTATAGAGATAAAACCTGAAAATATCTGTGACGATAATGCGCAAAAAAGTACCGAAATCATTGATAGCCCTGAAATTACAAATGACAATCCGGCTCTGACTGATATTAATACTGAAAACGGGTTTGAGCCTGATGATATATCTGATGCTGATATTCAGGGCGATGATATCCTTGAAGACGGTTGGGATAATATTTTGGAAGAAGATACTGAAAATAATTACGATGAAAAGTCCGGGAAGAAATACCGTGGGATCCGCCCCGATCTGGATGATGAGGAACCTGCATGAAATCTTTGTTCGGAGAGAACCACAAGTATTCTGCGGCCCTTTCTAAGGATCTTTTTAAAGTAACGGAAGGTTCGTTATCATTTTACGGCGGTTCCCAAAATATGTACGCAACGCCGCGGGAGCGTTCCTGCGGGTGCGGAATAGCAGGGGCTGCCGATATTATTTTGTATATTGAAGCCTTGAATGATGAACGAAATCTGAATTCAGACATTTCAATGTTTCCCAGCGACAATGGATTTGCGTACAGCAAGGACAAATTCCTTTCATTGAGTGCTGATCTTAGGAAAAAATATATACCCATTATTCCGGGACGAGGTGTCAATTCCTTTATTCTTGCATGGGGATTGAACAGATATTTCAAAAAACATAAGCTGAAATACCGCGCACGTTGGAAATGGACATCCATTAAAAAATGGGAAACCTTGGAAAGAATGCTGAAGGATGATATTCCAGTAATACTTGCAATAGGGAATAATTTCCCTGCAGTCTGGGGCAAAAAAGAGTTAAATCTGTACGTTAAGGATGAAAAGGAATCCTCTGAGGAGGAACCGGTATTCAGAAAACAGCAGAGCGTCTGCGGGCATTTCGTGGTGGTTACGGCCATCGAGGGTAACTGCCTGACAGTTTCTTCCTGGGGAAGAAAGCTTTATATAAATATCGATGAATATAATCAATATGTTAAAAAGCACAGTATAAATGTTTACAGTAATATCCTGATAATAAAGAAAAAGTAATTATACGGAGGTTGTTATGGAAAGAGAAAAAAGAAACCTTTCAGGCAGATTGTTAATGCCACTGTTGTTTACTTTGGCAATACTTGTGTTTATGCCTTTCGGAAGCAGGGCAAAGGCTGCTGAAATTACGTATGAGCCCGAATTCAATCAGACCGAAGCAAGAGCTATGCTGGCGGATATCAACAGCTTCAGGGCCGGAGATGATGCATGGTATTATGATTCCGATAATACGACAAAAAAGTATTGTTCAGATCTTCAGCCGCTAGTTTATGACTACGATCTGGAAAAGGTTGCTATGCAGCGTGCTGCAGAAATCGCAATTGCATGGGGACATACAAGACCTGACGGAAGTAATACATGGACGGCATACGATGACTGTGGTTATAGCAGAAAAGGAGCCGGGGAAAATATTGCAGCAGGCTATAGCACTGCAAGCTCCGCATTTATCGGATGGCGTGAGGATAACGAGGGCTATTCGGGCCAGGGCCACAGAAGAAATATGTTAAGTTCAGGCTTCAAATCGATAGGAATCGCATGTGTTACTGTCGGCGGAACCAAATATTGGGTTCAGGAATTTTCGGGATATGTTTCTTCGGACCAGGCTACCGATGCAAATGATTCAGCTACCCCTGTAAAGATAAGTGTTTCTGATTCAGATATAACCTTTGATTCGGCAGCAGGGCAGACGATAACGGTTGACGAAGGAAGCAGTATAGCTATTCCCGACGCTGAGGCTTCCGTTAAATTTGCAAAGGCATGGCCCCAGGGAAAGAAAGTAAATGTTAAGGTTACAGGTATATTTGTTAACGCAGATAATGAGTTTGTTTCGATCAGCGGTAATACTATAGTCGGATTAAAGGCAGGAACGGGTTCCGTAACAGGAACTATGTTTGGTAACAGTGTTACATTATCTGTTACTGTAAATGCTACAACTACTCCGGAACCTGTGACACCTTCACCTACTGAGATAGTTACTCCTACTGAAATCGTAACACCTACGGAGGTTGTAACGCCTACAGAAATAGTGACACCTACTGAAATTGTTACCCCTACAGAAATCATTACGCCTACGGAAGTGGTAACCCCTACAGAAATCATTACTCCTACGGAGATAGTTACTCCTGTACCTACAGAGGTAATTACACCTACACCAACAGCTGTTATTACTCCTACGCCGGAGCCTACTCCTACGGAAACGGTAACAACAACACCTACACCTGTTGTTACAACACCTGAACCTACCCAGACATTAATTACAAATGTAAATACCCATACTGTTGACACAGCAGCAGACGGATCTAAAAAGGAAGTATTCTATTCACGAAGTGATGATTTTGTTGAGATTGACATAAAGAATACTACAGCTGATGAAAAGACTGAAGAAATAAGCTATTCAGGAAACGGTGATAATTTAATTATCGATACATGGATAACATATAAGAAAACAGTTTCAATACCTAAGACAGTTAAAGCTAACGGAAAGAAATTTACTGTAACGTCTATCGGCAGCGGTGCATTGGCAGATAATAAAAAAGTAAAAAAGGTTAAGATCAGCAGTAAGATAGAATGCATTGAATGTGAGGCTTTTTCAGGCTGTAAGAAGCTTAAAACTATAGAGATTACTGCCGGGGGATTAAAAGAGATAGAAGAAGATGCTTTTGCCGGTATCAATTCAAAGGCAAAGATTGTTATCAAGGGAACGGAGGAGCAATACAATGAGTTAAAGAAGCTTATAGAAGCCTCGGGTATCGGTTCCAAGATGACGATCGTCCGCAAATGATAATAAACAATAACGACCAACCATTGATTACAGGAGGCTAAGAAAAGAGCATGGCAAATCCTATTTTACCTTTATGGGAATGTATACCTGACGGAGAACCGAGACAGTTTGGAAACAGAGTATATCTTTACGGTTCACATGACAGATATGGCTACAGTCAGTTCTGTGATTATAAGCTGAAGTGCTGGAGTGCTCCGATAGACAATCTTAATGACTGGACCTGTCACGGACACATATTCCAGACAAGACCCGATACAGATCATGAATCAAGTGTTCCTCATACAGATCATGAGCTTTATGCTCCCGATGTTGTAGAGAAGGACGGAAAGTATTATCTTTACACATATATTGCAGGAGCTCCGGGGTGCGTGAGCGTAAGCGACAGACCCGAAGGACCATTTAAGTTTTTGTCAACGTATGAGTACGCTCCGGAGGATGCGGGAGATGACGGAATATATAATGATCCCGGTGTGCTTGTAGACGATGACGGAAAGGTATATGTTTACTACGGATTTGAGGGCTCAAATATGAACGAGCTTGATCCAGAGACAATGTACAAGGTTATTCCCGGCAGTCTTAAGAAACGTGTGGTTGATGACAGGCGTGAGGTGCCTGCAGAGAAGAGATTTTATGAGGCCAGTTCTCCGAGAAAAATTGGAAATACCTACTATATTATATATTCACCCCGTAAGGGCAGTCTGCTTGCATATGCTACATCAGATTCACCCACAGGACCTTTTACCGCAAGAGGATATATCATAGACAACGGTGTGGATTTCCCCGGAGGAAATAATCACGGTTCCTTAGTAAAGGTAGGAGATCAGTGGTATATTTTCTATCACAGAATGACCAATAACTCCGTATTCTCAAGACGTGCATGTGTGGAAAAGGTTGAGATCCTTCCTGACGGAAGCATACCGACCGTAGAAATGACTTCACTCGGATTTGAGGAGTCGCTTTCTCCCTATAAGCCTGTAAAAGCTGAAATAGCCTGTGTGCTGATCGGCGGATGCTTTGTTACCGAAAAGGATCTGTTCAAGAGAGTTGTTACCCAGGTAACAGACGGATGTGTAATCGGATATAAGTATTTTGATTTCGGAGAGGATTATTCCACAAAGACAATGGAACTTGCCGTAAAGGTAACCGGTATGGGATGCAAAGGCAAGCTTCATGTTCTGCTAGACGGAACCGAGACAGAGATAAATGCTTCGGCAGAAGATGATATTATATCTGAGAGTGAGAATAAACAAGACGGTAATAATGAAGCAGCTTCTGCGGAAGTTCCTGAGTTTGTTGAGTATTCAAGTCTCAGTAAACCTAAGCCCGGAACTGAGATCGGAGTTATCGATATAGGTCTCGGAGACGGTATTTACCGCGGAAGAGTTAAGAATGTCACAGGGAGACATGCGTTGTATTTTAAAGCTGATATCGATCTTCCCAGGGGCACATGGCCAAGCAGCTTCTTTGAAGGCAGGGTGATCTGTGAATTAGAGGAATTTGTTTTCTTGAAGTGAGGATATTTATGCGATGGGAATATACTATTGTGTGACGATACCCTGTAAAATGAAAAAACTCCGTCGCATAAGCGACAGAGTAAGGAATGTTTTCTTTGCCAGTTTTTGGGAACCATACAACCATGATAAAGCTCCACGTACACCGCATGCTGGCACGACATAACGCTTCATCGCTTAGACAGACACACTCTGTTGCCTGTTAACCAATGGTAGTATACAACATAATTATTCAAAAGTCAAGAAATTATATAAAAAGCTTTGTTAGCACTCATCAAAAATGAGTGCTAATTTTTTCTTGACATTTGGATTTTTTTGTATTATTATAGTTGCAATGGGGCATTTGTGGATAGCCGATATGCTATGGGAATTATGTAACAGGCTTCTGAAAATGCCGAATAATTGTATATATAATAGAAAGGCAAGGTGTTTATAATGAGCACAGAGAAAGGCAATTTATCAATTAATTCCGAGAATATTTTCCCGATAATTAAAAAGTGGCTTTATTCAGATCATGACATTTTCTACAGAGAGCTTATTTCAAATGGTTGTGATGCCATCACAAAGCTTAAGAAGCTGTCCATGATCGGCGAATTCGAAGAGCCCGAGAATAACGAGTATAAGATTGAAGTCAGAGTAAACCAGGAAGAGAAAACCATCAAGGTTATCGATAACGGTATCGGTATGACCGCTGATGAGGTTAAGGAGTATATTAACCAGATAGCTTTTTCAGGTGCTGCTGATTTCCTGGAGAAATATAAGGATAAAGCAAACGAGGACCAGATCATCGGTCATTTCGGACTCGGATTTTATTCCGCATTTATGGTAGCTCATAAGGTTACTATCGATACACTTTCATATAAAAAGGATGCAAAAGCTGTTCACTGGGTATCCGAAGAGGGTATGTCATTTGAAATGTCAGACAGTGAAAGAACAGAGAGAGGTACTGAAATAACCCTGTACCTTAACGAAGACAGCTATGAATTCTCTAATGAATACAAGGCTAAAGAGGTCCTTGAAAAGTACTGTTCATTCATGCCGGTTCCCATCTATTTCGTAAATGAGAACGCTAAGCCTGAGGAGCCTAAGGAAGAGGACAAGACAGATAAGAAAGAGGGAGAAGAGGAAGAGAAGAAGGGACCTAAGCCCATTAACGATACAACTCCTCTCTGGACCAAGCATCCCAATGATTGCAAGGAGGAGGATTATAAGACCTTCTATCGTTCCGTATTCCATGATTACAGGGAGCCGCTGTTCTGGATACACCTTAACATGGACTATCCTTTCAACTTAAAGGGTATTCTTTACTTCCCTAAGCTGAATCTTGATTATGATAAATTAGAGGGTGTTATAAAGCTGTACAGCAACCAGGTATTCATTGCGGACAATATTAAGGAAGTTATTCCTGAGTTCCTTATGCTCTTAAAGGGCGTTATCGATTGTCCTGATCTGCCTCTTAACGTATCGAGATCAGCACTTCAGAACGATGGTTTTGTTAAGAAGATTTCCGATTATATTACCAAGAAGGTTGCTGATAAGCTCACAGGTATGTTCAATGTAGACCGTGAGAACTATGAGAAGTATTGGGATGATATTTCACCTTTTATCAAGTATGGATGTCTCAAGGACAACAAGTTTAAGGATAAGGTTAAGGATTCCATGCTGTTTAAAGACTTAAACGGTAAGTACCTTACCTTACAGGAATACCTTGATGCAGAGTACAGTAAAAAGGACGGAGAGAAAACCGAAGCTGAATCAACCGAAGAAGCAAAGGCTGATTCCGAGAAGCAGGAGGACGGATTCTACGATCAAGAGGCCGATAAGCCCGAAAAGGTTGAGGGAGACGTTGTGGATACCGACGGCGAAGTTGTAGATTCTAAGGAGGAAGTTTCTGATGAAGATGCAGATGATGCCGACGAAAAGAAGGAGCCCGAGAAGCAGAAGGTTTACTATGTAACCGATGAGAAGCAGCAGAGCCAGTATATTAAGATGTTCAAGGACGAGGGCATGAATGCTGTTCTTCTTACCCACAACATTGATAATCCTTTCATTTCCCAGCTCGAGGCAGACAACGAAAAGATAGCTTTCTTAAGAGTTGATGCGGACGTTACTGATTCCCTGAAGGCCGATGTAGATAAGAAGGAACAGAAGACCATAGATAAGGAACAGAAGGCTTTGGAGAAGCTCTTTAAGGATGTCCTTAAGAATGACAAGCTTGAAGTTAAGGTTCAGAAGCTTAAGAATGAGAAGGTTTCTTCAGTTATTACCTTAAGCGAAGAGAACCGTCGTATGAATGATATGATGAAGATGTACGGTATGGGCGATATGGATAATGATATGTATGGCGGAAACGTTACTCTTACCCTTAACAGCGAGAACGAACTTGTTAAATATGTATATGCAAACAAGAAGGGCAAGAATACTGAGCTTATCATCCACCAGCTTTACGATCTGGCCATGCTGAGCCATAAGCCCCTTGCTCCTGAGGCAATGACAGCCTTTATTGAGAGAAGCAACGAGATCATGCAGATTCTTACTCAAGGGTAATATACTTTCAAATGCTATAATTCATGAAACAGATTTAATTTAAGTTTATGTTTACAGCCACCTTAAAATGTTATATAATATAAGGTGGCTGTGTTATTGAGAGCATTATAAGTTTTTTTCACAGACGATTAAAAAGCTTTGCCTGTGAATGCTTTTATGGAATTTAATTAAAATATTTTGGGGTTTATATGAACAGCAGAGAAGATTTGCTCATGCAGATATGGCGTGACTACTATGATGAGATACTGGATGTAAGTCTGGACAGGGGAACATTTGAAAGCCTTATGGATCCTTCCGGGATCAATACCCGGAAGGGTTTTATTGAGATAGAGATAATGCTTACCGCACAAAAGCTTATCCATCCCGATGACAGAACTGTTTTTACAAGGTTTTTTGATGCAAAATCCATTTTAGAGGATAAAAGAAACGGGATATTTGTCAAAAAACTGAATTTCAGGATGCACAGGGGTGACGGGAAATACTTTTGGGTGAAGGTAAAGGGAATTATGCCTTCCGAAGGCAATGAAGAGGAAAAACGGTATTTTGTATGTTTCCGAGTCCTTGACAATGCCTCCGATGAGGATATGAGCTACAGAAAGCTGTTAAGTGTTTCTCTAATGCACGAGAAGGAAATATCCAGTCAGAGAAAAGAGCTGTTCGAGAAATTCGCTTCCGAAATGAAAAGTCCGTTGAATGATATAGCAGGTCTTGCAGATATCGCTAAAAATACGGTGTCCGACGGTGAAAAGACCTTGGATAGGTTGAAACAGATTACGGACAAAACAATAGAGATTAAAAACCTGCTTGACAGCATGATAGAGGAAAGCGAAAAGAAAAATGAAGAGATAGCACTCTTTGATGATGAAACCTATGTTGAGATGGTGGCAAAGACAAAGAAAAACATGTCAAACGAGGAAGTATATTCCTTTGGCAATTCGGAGTCACAATCCGAACAGAGGATAAATAAAGAGGACCAAGGTGCGTTTAGGAATACCGGAGACGGTGACAAGAACCAGATTTCCTTGGAGGATTTTGATTTTACCGGGAAAAAGGTTCTGGTAGTTTTGGACAGTGAGCTTAGCGGCGAGATAATGCAGGAAATGCTTAAAGGAAGAGGAGCCGAGGTTAAGGCCGTAAGTGACGGTAAATCGGCGGTTACCGATTTTATAAAGAATCCTTCTGGTACCTACGATTTTGTCTTGGTTGATATCGGTTCTCCTGAGCTTGACGGTTATTCGGTTGCACATTGCATACGTCTTTCTTGTAAGGATGACGCCGCAACGGTTCCGATCTTCGCATTGTCGAACAAGTCAACCGCCCAGACAGGAAGCATTTGTAAGGAGAATGGAATAGATCAGGTATTTTCAAAGCCTCTGGAGTACGGTATGCTGTTCTTAAAGATGTACGAAGCAATGGCTTCGGCTTAAAGGTAGATTTATTATGGAAGAAACTGTAAAAAAAAGTGACCGGGGCATCAGCTTCTGTAACCTGAAGCGTATAGCATGTATTTCGATGATCATCGATCATGCTACATATGTGTTTATACCCGAAAATGACGTTAACGGCTGGATGGGTGTAAGTGTTCCTTATCTTATCGGCAGATGTCTGGGAAGGACTGCATTTATTCTGTTCGCATTTTTATTGGTGGAAGGGTTTTACCATACCTCCAGTCTTAAAAAATATATACTGAGGATGGCTATAGCGGCTGCCATTTCAGAACCCGCTTTCGATCTTATGTGCGGGAGGCTAAATCTAAAAAGTTTTTTGGAACTTCAGAATATCCTGTTTACATTTACCTTAAGCCTTATTTTTATGGGGCTTTTGGAAATGGTTAAGGAACGATTCGGTTACTCACAGGAGCTGTCTTCAAAGATAAAGTATAATGTGCTTGCGGCGCTCATATGTGTAGGCGGTTTCGTTTCAGCTTATTTCTTCAGGATCGATTATGGCGTGGTGGGAATAGGACTTGTATTTGTTTTCTATTTTCTTAGAGGTTCGAGAAAGCTTTATCTTGTACTTGTGGTATTTGTTTGGTCAATGGTATGCATAGCCTTAAAGTATGAGCTTGAGTGGGCCGGTTTGATCGCATTGATCCCCATATGTATGTATCATGGCGAAAAGGGTAAGGGATCGAAATGGTTTTTCTATATTTTTTATCCGGCGCATATGCTTATTCTCGGTCTGATAAGAGTCTTGATCCTTTGATAAAAAGAAAAAACGGTTCAAAATGAACCGCTTTTAGAATTAAGCTGAGAAAGGGACTTGAACCCTCGACCTACTGATTACGAATCAGTCGCTCTACCGACTGAGCTATCCCAGCTTGTACCACACCCTAATAATATACAGGCTTATCCTAAAAATGTCAATCATTTTTTTAATATACATGTTTTAAAGAAAGGCACATATCATGAAAATTGCTTTAGGCGAAAAGGTCAATTATTTTTCCGAATGTCCGTATTGCGGAACTCCCAGGGTCAACGGAAAGGATTACTGTGAAAAGTGCGGTAAAAGCCTTATAAATACAGTTGAAAACAAGGATGAGATAAGTAGTGAGGATCAGGAAATGTCCCTTTATAAGGCAAGGCAAGAAAAATCGACCTCCGAAAACTTTAAATCCCTGACCGGTAAGGCAAAATGGAATTACTTTAAGGACTATTATCTTGCAAAGATCATCGTTGCGGTCATAATCGCAGCGCTTCTCGGAAGCCTAATATATACAATGGCTAAGCCTAAGCCTGAAACTGCTTTTTATACCGCTATTGTAGTTTCACCCTTTATGCCGCAGGCACTCGATCAATTCGAAGACGATCTTAACGAGATAATCTGTACGGATACGAAGAAAGAAGCAGTGTATATTGACGCTACTTATAGTTCGCTTGTAGCCGATTACAATTCGATGCTTGCATATACCATGCATATGAGTGCAGGGGAGATAGATATGGTCATTCTTTCAAAGGATGAGCTTAAATACCAGGCAAACAGCAAGGCACTTGTTCCCATTAAGGATGTGGTTTCAAAGGATATCCTGGACAAAATAGACGATTCCGCAAAATACAGCGTTACTCCGGCATATCTTCAGGATAACGGTGCCGCTGAGTACGGTGAAGAGGATGTTTACGGTCTTAATATCGAAAAATACCTTGAAAAGATCAACGGTTTTGAAACTTCAAACAAGTATTGTATAGCATTTACAAGCATTGCGCCCCATAAGGATAAGATAGATGACGTAGTTAAGTACTTTTTCGACATCAAATAAGCAGTTTTCTTTGTGTGATAATTACAAAAAGATGTCAAAATTTTGTAATATAATTGTATAATTTACACAAAAATAAAATTTTTATTAAAAACCTATTGAAATTCAATAAAAAATGAGTATAATGATTTCTTGTTAAGGGCGTCGGACGAACACAATTGGGTGTCGGCTGATGTCTTTCTTTTTTATCAGGTTTTAAGCTTAAACTATGAATGATGTAATGAGTGCTTCAAAAGGAAGGGCGGGGTAGATATGGAGATAGAGCACAAATATCTTATAAAGAAGCTTCCGGAGAATCTGGATCTTTTCAAGAAAAAGGAGATCGAACAGGGATATCTTAACAGGTCCCCGGTTTTAAGGATAAGGAAGAGCAACGATAAGTATATATTTACATATAAAGCTAAGAAAAATGCAGGATCCGGGAACTCACCGATAGTAAACGAGGAGATAGAGGCTGAGCTTACAAAAGAAGCATATGAACACCTTAAAGAAAAAACCGACGGAAATCTGATTAGGAAAACCAGATACATTATCCCTTATAGCTTCGCGGATAAGGAATACCGGATTGAGCTTGATGTTTTTCACGGAAGGCTGGAAGGCCTTGTGTTTGCAGAGGTTGAATTTGAATCCGTCGAGGATGCCATGAGCTTTATGAAGCCGGAATGGTTCGGAGAAGAGGTTACCTCGGACAGAAGATACAGAAACGGTTTCCTGACAGAGCAGGAGAATCTTGACGTATTTAAGGATTCCGATAAGTTATGGAAAGAATCATAAGAAAAGTATGTCAAGTATGATACGTTATATAATGTTTCATGAGAAAATAAAAAAATTTCTTGATATTTATTTATAAAAGTGGCATACTGTTATTGTTTTTATTTTGAATATCATCTGCCGAAAGCGGAAGGATGGGAAAGGATGTCCTTAGAGGACGATAACTAATATGGCTAATCTGACAATTCCTAAGGGTTATACCTCAGCACTCAGCATAAAGGAGACCCAGCATGCTATCAAATATATAAAGGATCACTTTGAGCGTCAGCTTGCAAAGCAGCTGAATCTGACAAGAGTAAGCGCACCTTTGTTTGTGACACCCGAATCCGGTCTTAATGACAACTTAAACGGTGTTGAGCGTCCCGTTTCTTTCGGAATTAAGAATCTGGACGAGAAGAAGGTGGAGGTTGTTCATTCGCTTGCAAAATGGAAGAGAATGGCTCTTAAGGAATACGGCTTCGGATACGGCGAAGGGCTTTATACCGATATGACAGCGATCAGAAGGGACGAGGAGTTTGACAATCTTCATTCACTTTACGTTGATCAGTGGGACTGGGAAAAGATAATCCTTAAGGATGAAAGAAATATCGAGACCCTGAAGGGTGTTGTCAGAAGCATCTTCCAGGCTCTGAAGGATACCGAGCATTACATAGCCGACAAATATTCTTACATTGAAGAAATACTTCCTGAGGATATTTCGTTCGTGACAACTCAGGA
This sequence comes from Lachnospiraceae bacterium, assembly GCA_024696945.1. Taxonomy (GTDB): domain Bacteria; phylum Bacillota; class Clostridia; order Lachnospirales; family Lachnospiraceae; genus RUG11977. The sequence continues at coordinate 43,090 of JAILGF010000071.1, forward strand.
GCTTGAAAATATGTGGCCTGATCTCACGCCGAAGGAGAGGGAAAACGAAATCTGCAAGCAGAAGAAGGCAGTTTTCCTGATGAAGATAGGCGGAAAGCTCTTAAGCGGTGAAAAGCATGACGGACGTGCCCCCGATTATGACGATTGGGAGCTGAACGGAGACATCTTGGTTTATTATCCCGTTCTTGATACTGCATTTGAGCTGTCATCCATGGGAATCAGGGTCGATGAGGATTCATTGGCTGCCCAACTGAAGGAAGCAGGCTGTGAGGAACGTGCTGAACTTCCCTTCCAGAAGGCAATTTTAAATAAGCAGCTTCCCTACACAATAGGAGGCGGAATCGGTCAGTCGAGAATGTGCATGTATTTCTTAAGAAAGGCCCATATAGGTGAGGTTCATTCATCAGTTTGGCCCGAGGATATGAAGAAGGAAGCACTTGCTGCCGGAATCCAGATACTGTAATTGAATATTATAATTTCAAAAGATATTCCGATGTTCAGGAATATCTTTTTTTAATTTATTACTTTACAAATATGGATATTTATGATATAATGAATATCACTTAAAAATACTATATCGTATTTTCTTTAAAACTTTTTTCGCTGTTATTTATATTTGCTGTAAATTCCCATTTTTTTAACTAAATATATAACTTTATGGAGGTTTTTTGCCTGATGGTAAGAAGAGTCAGGAGAATGTCCGGAAGGTTTAAAGGTAAGCTTGCTTTGGCCATACTGGCCGTAGCTTTATTAAGTGCTGCCTTTGGGCTTGTTTTTTGGATATACTGCAGGAATAAGAAAAATGAAGAAGCATTAAGATCAAGGATTTCGGAACTTGAAACACAGCTTATGAACGGTACCGCCACCACCGGGGAAATTGAGGGCGTAATACCCGAAAGAAAAAACTGGGAAAGGGAGATAGAATACAGTTTTATCGATTTATCATCAAATATTTCCGACGGGGATTATGCTGACATAAGGATACGTTATCCTGACGGAACCGATTATGTTGTAGTCTCTCACAAAAGATTAACAGGAATTGACAGAGAGAAGGGAAGTGCCGTTCTTTCAGTAAGCGAGGAAGAAATCCTTTTGCTCAGCTCAGCTGCGCATGATAAGAAAATGTATGTCGGAACAGATGTCTATACCGCAAGGTACACGGAGGAGCCAGTGACAGAGTTTTCTGTCGTGAATTATGTTCCTTCTCAAGAAATATATGGCCAGATGGAAGGAAATCCCAATATCGCTGAACGTATTTCAGACACGGATAATTTCTTGAGATCCGGAATAGAAAACGAATTAAAGGAGTATAAAGATATTGACCGGGATGGAGAGTCCTATGAAGGAGCATCTAACTATACCGAGACGATCTCAGGTCTGCCGGGGGAATACGGAGGGAGCATATGGGATTAGAAAATCTGAAAACGGTATTCTTTATCGGGACCGGATATGAGGATATCCTGCTTTACCTGATAGCTGTTTTGAAGGTCCTGGGTTTGAAGGCTCTTGTTAGGGATTGTACGGAAAAACACAGCTTTTATTCCTGCATAAGACATGTGGGAGGAATAGATCCTGAGATTTATGTGCTCGATATATCGGGAGCATATTATGAGATTAAAAGAGGTGACGGTGGATATCCTTCTTCGGAAACGATGGAAAATGTAAACAATCCCGGCCCGGAATACAAGGTTTTGTTTAAACTATATGATGTTGAGACATATAAAGAAGATGCGGAAACAAATACTGAACCGTTGATAGTTGCTGTGACGGACGAACGCAGAAGAAATATCGAAGCATTTGAAAATGCATGGTTTAAAAGATGTTCGGTTCTCATCGTCAGGGATTATACGGGAGTTAAGGAAAAACGGATCAACGGCCTGCTTGAGGAGATGAAATGTGAAGAGGTTTATGCACTGCCTGTGTCTGAAAGAGATCATAAAACCCGCATTAAGGCCGAATATTCCGAAAGATACACATTTACAGGCATCTCCGGTGAGCTTGAAGGATGTGTGACCGGACTTGTAAAGTTGATTGCTGCCGGGCGGGACGGAAAAGAAATAAAACGAGCAATAAAGATTGCAAAAAGAGGAGGCCTAAAATGAAGATAGCATTTTGGAGCCCGCTGCATGGGACCGGAGCAACATCGGGGTTTATGGCCGTTACGGCGGCACTGCCGGTTATGTATCCCAAAAGAGTAATGGTCACTCAAACTCATTATAATCTGAATAATCTGGAAAGACCTCTTTTAGGTAATATCGGTAACGGAGAATTCTTCAGGGACATGGGGGTTGATGCCCTTATGCGTCATTTTAAATCCGGTAATATAACCGAAGAGCACATTTTGAACTGTTCCGTAAAAATGAGTGACAACCTGTATCTTCTTACCGGGACAAAAATGTTAAACAGAGAGGGCTATGAGAATAATGTTACAAGGAGTATGATAATACACATTCTCTCGGTTATGGAAAAGTATTTTGACATAGTGATGATAGATACGAATTCCGGACAGAATGATTTTTCGATGAAGGTGATCGAAGATTGTGATGCCGTGGTTGTATCTCTAAGACAGAACCGGACCGTTTTGGAAGATTTCTTTTCGAGCGGTTTGTTTGAAGGGAAAAGGGTATTTTATCTCTTCTCGGATTATGACCGTGAGAGCAAATACAGCATTCATAACTTAAAACATCTTTTTAAGACTTTAAACAATAAGAATTCAGCTTATCTTCCGCATTGTACCGGTTACATGGATGCAGTAAGCGATGAGAAAGTGATGAATTATATAGTTAACGGCATTCATGAGGATACAGAGCTTGATGAAAGTTTTTTCTTTGAATCTTTAAGAGTATTTGTGGATTCATTGACCGATTTTATTACTGGAAGCGATCGTGCAATATTTGAAAAGGGGAATGATTGATATGACAGGGATAATAATAGCAATCCTGATACTCCTGATCCCGATCATACTTATTCTGATTTTTGACCAAAAAGATCACAGACGAAAAAAGAATAATCAAAGGGAAGAAATATCTTACAGTCCATTGCGCATTTTTGAGGAATGCAGGAAGATAATCAATGAGATTGTAAACAGTGATATAAGCGAACTTGGACTTAATAGGGAGGAGACCTTAAAAAGAGAAAAGCAGCAGAACAGGCTAAGAAGTGCCATAAGGGAAGCCTGCCTGGGAGATGCCGGTGACAGGGAGTATCTTAAGGAATATCTGAAGGAGCTTCTTCAAACAGGGCTGGGCATAAATGAGAAAAACATATGCAGGGTAATCCCTTTTGATAATCCCTGCATGATGAGTGCACAGGATAAATTTGAGTACCTTTATGTGTTGTATTCAGAAAAATACGGTAACGGTGTCTTTGCACACATGGCTGAGGATTTCAGGTGGACCGAGCCTAAGGATGATACAAAAGGTACAGCATATACCGTGACAGAGGAAGATATGGAGGATGCTTTTTATAAAGAGGGCATGTACGGTAATTACACCGACAGACTTGAGATGCTTGTACAGCGTTGCTATCAGTCACTGTACGGACATGACTGTGCGGATATCCTGATAATGGATGAATCGATTGACGGAGTATCCGGAGGAGTAGGGGGAAGAAGCCGGGTCGATTATAATTATCTGGATGAGCTTCAGAACGAGGATCATGAAAAACAGAGCATGAATTACGATACGTTATACTGTGTACTTCACGGAAAGCTTATTAGGCTTAAATTCCTGTCATTTAAAAATGAAGAGAATCTTGAAAGAGTGGTGAAGAATATTTACAGATATAATATCAGGACCTCGCTTTCAAGGAAAAATCCGATAATACACGGTACACTGAAGAACGGATCTCGAATAGTGGCTGCAAGGCCGCCTGTTTCCGACGGTTGGGCTTTTTATTTACGAAAATTTAAATCTTCAAATGCAAGAAAAATAGAAACTTTGCTGGTCCATGAGAACAGGGATGCCGTAATTGAACTATTAGAGCTTATTACGAGGGGAGAACTGAATTTCTGTATATCGGGGCCTATGGGCGGCGGTAAGACAACGCTGTTAAAGGCTTTGGTGGGATTTATGAATCCAGGGTATACGATAAGGGTCGCCGAAAGCTCATTTGAGCTGAATTTGAACAATGTGTACCCGGAAAGAGATATACATATGATGCAGGAAAGAGGGGATTTTACTATCTATGACATAATTACCGGTACCAAGAAAATGGATACGGATATACTTATCGTTGGGGAAGTAAACGAACCCAAAATTGCGGGAGCATATGTACAGGTAGCTCAATCCGGTTCAAGAATGGCGGTGACGACACTTCATCATGAAACTACCGACAAGCTTATTGAATATTTAAGAAATGCACTTGTATCTGAGCTTGGGATAAATGATGTCCGGATTGCGGAAAAACAGGTGGTCGATATACTGAATTTTGACATCCATATGGTACATGATGTAGAAGGTAGATTCTATATTGAACGTATAACGGAAATAATACCGGATGAAGCTACCGGCTACCCGGATGATCTTACCGGTGCAGCGAAGGAATATTTCAGGAGAAGCACCGACAGAAAGCTTTACAGACTGAAAAACATTATCGAGTTTGACAGGGCATCAATGTCATATAAGGTGTGTTCCCGACTTTCCGATCATACACTAAAGAAGATACGGAACAAAACGGGACTTGTGCTTAACACTAATATATGGTTCGGGAAGGAAGTGACGCAATACGGAAAAGAAGCCTGAAGCACTGTTTGTAAAGAAAAAAACAACAATAAAGGATATTTCAGTTTTTATTTATGACATACTTGAGCATTTTAAGCCGTTGCTCCCTTTACTAAACGGGCTGTTGACCGGATACCGGCTGTATTATCCAGGTAATTCAAAGGAATGTTCTGTACTTGCAGTTAAGACTCTTGTTAAGGTATATATTATTTCAGGTTCGGCCTTTATCATTTTGTTTGGGCTGTCACCTACAATTTATTCTGTCATTCTTTCTTTTTTCTTTATTTATGCTTTTTCATCCGAGATTATCAGCTCTTCGCATATAAAGCTTGAGATAAGATTCCTAAAAGCTTTTGATGATTTCCTGGGTGATGTGAGGCACCATTATTTTAAACTGGGGTCAGTAAGGGACGCGCTTATTGCATCAGAAACAGACGCCGATCCCATAATAAAAGGACATGCCGGGGAAATGATAAGGATCATGTCTTCTCCGGAACCTGAAATGCTTGTAAACGAGTATGTAAATTCGGGATATCATAAATATCTGAAGTTTTTTCTTACTCTCTCTCGCCTTGTGGAAGAAAACGGTGACCAGGAGGATGAAAAGGGTTCTGTATTCTTAAACTCATGTATGAGGATCAGATATGATGTGAGGGAGGATCTGAGATTTATCTCAGAAAGGAAACATCGTTTTTCAGGACTGATGTTGACGGTATCACTCCCTGCAGCAGCAATCCCGTTTATAGCTATGTGGGGTACTTCCACAATTCCATCACTTACATATTTTTACTATGGTTATGCCGGAACCGTGACAAAACTCATTTTGATCATTGTTTCTTTTATCTGTTTTAAGGCTTTTTTCAGACTGAAATATGGTGAATACTTAGAAAAAAGAAAATCTTCCTATGCCACAAGATTTCAGAAACTGCGAATTATCCAAAGACTTTCATCTATAAGGATGAGGCTTGCAGGGAAAAAGGCATATCTTTATGATATGATGATAAAGCGGTTAGGTGAAAAATATACCGTTAAAAACTTCTATATCAAAAAAACACTGTTTTTCATCTTTTTTTACTTTATAGCTCTTATAACTTTATTCATCGGTCACTATGAATCCCGTAAGCTTTATAAATATGATATTTCAGACATTGAGAATGTTACGTCGGTTACGGACCAAAAACAGCTTGAAGCACTTAAGAGACTGATACCGGAATATACCGCTTTTTTCTGTGAAAGAGGGTATGTTGTTTCGGAAGAAGAGCTAAAGGCAATGCTTTTGGAAGATAAGGATCTTAAGAATGAAAGTGTCGCACAAAAGGCAGCGGAAGAGATAATTAAGCGGTACGACCTTTTTAGGGATGAAATATTCGGATTCAGAGACATAGTTTTTTGTCTCATATTTGCTTTTCTTGCTTCAATTTATCCGGACATGTCGCTTTCATTTAGAAAAACGCTTATAGACAGCAGGCTTCAGGATGAGGTTATGCAGTTTCAGAGTATTATCCATATCTTGAAAAAAATACCGGGAATGTCTGTGGTTTCCTTACTGGAAGAGATGGAAAGATTTTCATCGATATTCAGACCGGCGCTGAAAAAATGCATTAATGATTTCAGCATTTCAGATTCCGGTGCTCTTAACCGGTTATATGAGGAAGAAAAATATCCGGGCTTCAGACGTATAGTCGACTGCTTTATGATGGCCGAAGAACTCGGACCCGAAGATGCATTTGAAGAGATTTCCTCAGAAATAGAGAACTATTCCGAAAACAGGAAGCTGGAAAGAAAAATGCTGCTTGACAATGAAGGAATGTTGGGAGCGGTCATTTCTGTCCTGCCGGGCGGACTTATACTGTTCGGATACCTTCTGTGCCCCTTTATGATCAGATCCATTCAGATATTTAATGAATATCAGGCAGGAATTAGTATGATGGGGAGGTAAGTACAACAGATGAATTATAAAAGAAACAGGATAGAAATAGCCCCACGGGCCCTCCTGCTTGCAGCCGGAGTAGTACTTACGGTGGTGCTTATTTCGGTAATGGTTTCTCAATTTAAGTCTGCCGAAGAGATGATAAATGTTTCTTCCGCTGTTATAAGCGAGAAAACACAGGACCTCAAGGATTCCGAACTAACAGGGATCGACGGGCTTGAGGTTAACGGAAGCGACGTTGTTAACGTTTGCAGGAAACGGTTGGGAAACGGGATAAATGTCACACTTAAAAACGGTTCTAAGTCTGTGACCTATTCGGACAGCTCGGATGTTTCGAAACTAAAAGATTATGAAAGCGGGGAATATGTAAAGCCTTCGACCAAATGGAAATGCAGATTGGTAAAAAACAAAAACGGTATTATCACCGAAATCATATTTACAAAAAAAGGAGATTAATTATGTATCAGAGAAACAGAGTTGAGATCGGAGTAAAAGGATTGGTATTGGCGGTGACTGTGATCATAGCCGTGGTGCTGTCGGCATTAGCGCTATATATGGCGAACTCTTCAAAGAGCACGATCAACGGCGGAACCACACAATATACACAGCTTATGAGCGATTATTCGGAGATAAGCGCCACAATGTATGACGGTTTGGATGTTTCGGGATCAAAGGTCATTTCGGTAATAAACGAGATGTGCCAGACAGATTACGTTTCGGTAACCGTAATCACAAAGGAAGATACAACCGGAACAAATTACAGCAATGCCGGGAATAAAACCGCCGTAACCACGGTCGATAACAAAACAATAACACCGTCCGGAAAACAGTATGCGGGTTCGACACAGGAATCGACCATAACCAACAAAGCCCATATAAATGAAAATGCATCATACAGAGGCAAGGTATATAAGAACAGCAACGGATTGGTTGTAAATATTGAATTTACGCAGCACTAAAGAGGGGAAGTATCATGCTTGGCCGTTTTACCGCAGGGATGCTGGCCGTTATCCTACTTATGCTTATTGAAATAAACAGTATTAGGATAACATGGATAAAGAGCAGTGAAAATATGATAGATTTCGCTTTGGAGAGCTTCATAAGCGAGGCGGAACGGACAGGAATGCTCACACTCGAGGCTTATGAGAACCTTATACGCAAGATATCAGATTCGGGGATAAATTGTATAGTTGGGGTTAAGGTAGGTACAGTGGTCTATACAAAGGAAGGGAATATGATCGAAACCGCCTATACCGATGATATATTGGAAACTCTACACGGATCGGGTGGGGTAATGGATGTCAGAGGAAATCTTATAACGGTATATGCACAGCCGCTAAGGGAAGGAACGGACAGAAGCATTTTTGTTTACGGAGGTTACATAAATGGATAGCATTCTGGAGGCTTTGGAACTAGCTGTTACGGCAATTGTTTTCTGTATTGCGGTATATTTTTTCCTTACGCTTTACGGAAAAGTTAAGACCTATTCGGAAGAAACGTTAAGGATCGGGAATGGTGTGGAATGTTCTTCTTATTCGGAATACTGATACATGAGGCAGGACATCTTTTAGGAGGGCTTATTACAGGATACAGGTTCCTGTTTATTGAGATACTGGGATTAACGCTTGAAAAGAAGGAAGGTAGTTTAAAGTTAAGGGTTATCCCTAATTCACCTCCGGGACAATGTCTGATGTACCATGAGGATATGGGAAAGTGTGCGATACCACTTATTATAGGTGGAATAGCGGCTAATCTGATATTTGGTCTGGCGGGGATAGCGGTATTTTATCTTTGCGAAGAAATGCTGTTTGTTTTGAAACTTGTATTTTTGGCAGAAGGCCTTATAAATATTTTGCTTGTCCTGATGAATGTTTTTGGAAATGCGACATCAGATTGGTGGACTTTTACGGAAGTGCTCAGGAATAAAAATGAAATGAAACTGTATAACGGGATCCTGTTGATATACAGATATCATTATATAGATGACGGCAAAATCCCGGATAGTCTAAAGGAAAGACTTAGAACGGTTCTTTCGGAATGCCGGCAGGACGGAAGGAAAACAGGACTTGAGACGGAGGCAGAGCTGCTTATAAAATGAGGTTGATATGGATTCGCTCGGAAAAGTATTTGACATTTTCATATTGATAATCGTTCTTTTTATTCTTCCGGTGAACTGGGCTATGGCGAGGTCACAACAGTCGGGAAGAGAAGCAATAGGTGTGATCGCGGAGGATTTTCTTGCTGCTTCGGAAGAAACCGGTGAAATAAACTTCGGTAATCTGACAGAATTCGACAACAGGCTTAAGTCGCTTATGGGAAACTACAGCACAGAAATATCGGTGAAACGCAGGATATGGGATGCGGATATAACTGCAGGCTCTGTCGGTGTGATCGATTTTGACAGCGAAATACCGTATGGATCGATCATAAATGAAATGGCTTCCACAGGAGCATTTAAGCTATACGGTAAAGACACTCTTATAATAAAGATATACGGTAAGGACGGATACATATTGAGCAAAATGAGGCTGATCATATGAAAATATATCATTTTGTAATCATATTTGTTATTTTTTCGGTTTCGATGATGATAATGAGGGATGTGGAACTGAATATCGCGTACAATGAAAACAGAGAGCTTTTAAGGGATGAAAAAATAATGGAGAACGCAACCATGGCAGCGGTAAGGGAATTAAAGACCGCAGGTATCAGGTATGACAATAATCTGGGATTGAAGGCTATTGAAGCGTTTTTTTACTCTGTTTTTGCTTCGGAAAACTGTATGGACGATTTTGCAAAGAGGGAAGAGATAAGAAACGGATTTTATATGTTCATAATAAGCATACCCCAGGGCTATCACATCTATACCGGAGAATGGAAGGATAACGGGAAAGGCATGGAGTACCAGTTTTCAGGATCGGAACTCATTGCATATGATGAAGGGGATGAGGTAAGAACAGCCGGATTTTCATATATGACTGTGACTAAAGAAGGAGAAGAAAGAGTTTTAAGGAGCGCCGGAGTAACGGTGAATGAAATACCGACATACGTGGTGGATAGGAACGGGCTTTACCATGAGGAGGACTGCGGTTTTATAAGTGAAACAGATGTCATTCTTTTCTCAAAGGAAGGATGTGCAAGGTTTGGGGCAAGGCCTTGCGATAAATGTATAGACAAATAACAGAAAAAGGAGTTATAGGAAGATGGGATTGATAAAGAAAACGGTATCATGGCTTTTGCTAACAATACTGATAACAGGGTCGTTTTTTGGTAATGAGTACCGGGTTCATGCCGCTCAGAATATTACCGGCTTTGAATTCTTAAAATTGGTTGTTTATGAGATGGCAGGAAAAAAGAATGCGGGCTGTGAAATAGTTTTGGAAAAAAACGGGGACATTAAGGTTAACGGGGAACAGATTACCGAAAAACAGTACGGAAAATATATGAAAAAGTATAAGCTTGATAAGGCTGTTGCCATATCTGTTGCGGCTGCGGTGAAGCTTAAGCTTACCAAGGGAAAAATAAAAAGCTATAAGAAAAATATCACACTTGCGGGAGCACTTACGGTTCTTGCAAAAGCGGATGAGATGGCTAACGGGACAAAGGTATCCGCAGAGGCCGTGGAATACTGCATAGCAAACAGGATAAGCGATATTAAGAAGGTGAAGAAAAAAGAAAGAGCCGGTGAAGCCGAGGCATATATCCGAGGCTTTATTAAGGGAAGTGCAAAAAAATATTCTCATTTGAGAACGCTTAAGGGCAATAAGAAGCTTAAGGCTAAGAATGCAGGCAAGCTTATAGAAATGCTGTATGATTCTTCAAAAAGAACCGTGCTCTCACCTGATTTTCAAGTCGTTAGGAATACAAAACTGCCTAGAAATGCCGAACTGTATCCCTATATAGTCGATTCATTCCCAAATTCGTATTATGAGACGGGATTTAACGGAATGAGCAATAAGAATTTCTTTAAAAGCGGGGAGGGACTTGGAGCCGATACCCTAAAGGAAAGGATGGGGCGGACAAGCTTTACATTTGTATTCCCGAGCGAAATAGCGGAATTCAATTCCCTTAAATATCCGGGAGATGATTTCCCGTATGAAAACCTTGTATTTTCTGAAACATACAGAAATAATATTACTCCCTACGAAATGGTTTTAAGTTCGGAGGAATTCTACAGGTATGCTTTGAATGTTGATTACAGAACAATAGAAAATGACAGGAACTGGCATGAGGTAATGGAAAAGTATCTTACAAAGGCCGAGATCGAAGATTATATAGTTCATTGTAAGGAAAACAAGACAATAATTGAGTGCGATCTTGTTTCAGCGGACAGATCTTCAGTATATTGGTATAACGGTGAATATCAGTGCAAGGTTTATGCTCATGTGAAGGTCGTTTCCGATATCCCGATAGAAACCGGGAAAACCACCGGCACAGACCAAGATACATATGGATATCTTTATCCGGTCAGACGGGGCTATGAGTCGGGAACACTGTTTACCAGAAGTGTTTTGGGACCGATGTATCTTGATTATAAGCTCGGTGACTGGGTGGATCTGTATCTGAATACAAGCGGTTCAGCGGATATGTACGGCAGTCTTTGCTGCAGTAATACGTCAAGAGGAATAATGATAGACTACTCGGGGCTCTATCCGTGGCTTATACCGTTCCCTTACTGACAATGATCCTTATATGATGCCGGAGCAGGTACGGCATCAATTATACTACTTGCCTGCACAAGGAATAAAATATGCAAAAGAGAATAACAACAGTAATATGCCTGACAGCCATGATCATGAGTCTGATACTGCCGTTTGGAAACGGTATTAAGGCTGATTCGGGCGATCTCACATATAATATCGGCAGCAATGCCGTAATAACATATAAAAGAAGTGAAAACAAGGTCTATTATACGAGACAGCATTTTTCAACCGGAAGCGGTATAAGGTATTATACAATGTATCTGGTTGTGACCTTAAGTGAAATATCCGAGGATTATAACCTTGCAGATCCGGGGCGTTACGGAGATTACAGCACTTGTATTTCAGTAAGCTCATCCGGCGGCTCCCAGAATGAAAACTCCGTTTCAAAGGATGGGGATTTTTACTGGTATGATTCCGACAGAAACGATGACGGATATATAAAGACAACATATGTAATTGACGGGGATGTGTTCTTGAATCTGTTAAACAGGGCTGAGTCGGCAGGGATAACCGGTGAACTTTATATACATCATGTTTTTGCCGTTACCGGAGGAAGAAACAATGATGACTGGCATACGGATAATAAGGTGACAAATGATGTTCCGTATTACAGGTACTCGGATCTGATGAAGGTGAAATGGAACGATACCGCATCGACTCATCAATCACAAAGTGCCTGTATGAATATTGCAGTTCCCTATGTTAAACCTATAAATATAGATTTAGGGAATACTGTAACCGAGCCATGGAAAATGATAAATGATTATGTGCCTGTAACCACACCTTATATTGACAGAACTCAGAGCAATACATATACATATAATCCGACTGCAACCCCGACACCGACTCCGTCGCCTACACCCATATTAAGAATTCCGTTTATACCAATTCCGGAACTGATAAGAATTCCCGGACCGGAAATATCACCATCAGTAACTCCGTCGCCCTCCGCAACTCCGTCGCCGACACCGACTCCGACACCCACGCCAAGACCGGAGATAGATATAGATGCGGTATCGGATAATCTGAAATACGTTCAGTATATTAACGCTGACAGCAGCTGTACTCAGGCAGTTCTCGGAAATACCGCATCGGAGACGATTTCCTTAAGCATTACCAATTACGATACGGATGTCAGGATATCATTCCCTGTTGATGTGTATGCAAGTGACGGATTGCTGCTTCCCTCATATACATGGAACAGATTGTATCCATATTATACCGTGCCTGACAATACAAGTGAAGGAAAGTATTATGTCAGAGCGGCCGTAGTTAATGAAAACGGAAGCCTATCTTCATATCATGAGGATGCATTTGAGGTTTCGGGAAAGCTTTTTGGGTTAAGACTGACTGACATTAATTCAGATGCACAGGAGTGGAGAGACGTATTTAACGGGGAAACCTTGTTTTATCAAGGAAACTTAAACGAAATGGGAAATCTCAGAGGGAACGGTACGGAAAAGGTATTGCCGTTAGTGGATGGGGACAGCCCCAATAATGAAACCGGAGGAATACTAAAGAGCGGTTATACTTGGACATTTAAGCTTGAAACTTACGGGGACAGGATGGCCTCCGCAGGGGCAAATATACTGGTCGTTCCGACATTTTACTATATGGGTCCGTCCCTTAGTGCGGGAAGGGAGAAGGTTAAGGTGTATGGGACGGATTTAAAGGAGGTATCAGGGTACACAGAGGCGAAGCGTATAGCGTCAAGCGGATCTGTAGGCGGTTCTTCGAGAACAGAATGGACATTTGAGTATTCCCTGCCGGACAAATGGTATTGTACGCCAATCGGATACGACGTTGAAGCATATCTCGAAAGAAAAGGAGGGATTACATTTAAGGAAGACTTCTGGAAGAAGAGTGGATATTTGACCGTAAGCTTTGAGATAGGGGCATATGATGCTTCCGGAAAGCTTATAATGTCATATTCCAATACACCTGCCAATGTATATGCCGGGATGTGTAATATGTGGGTAACGGAAGGACGGCCCGGAGAAAAGAAGGACTGTTACGGAAACGTATTTAAACTTAACGAAGGTGAAGTAATACTCGTCAGGCTGCCCGGTTCAACACGTGATTCAAACGGGAACCCTTCACCCCCGACCAATGCCTCAGAGGACAAGATTGTGACGCGGATAACAGAATATTAAGATTTAATAAAAAATTCTTGCCAAAAGACAAAGAAAGTTGTATTATAAATTGAATATTGTCTTTTGGCATATTCTTATGCTCAAAAACATGCTTGAAACCCAAAGCAGTTAAGGTAAGGAAAGGATTTGAAACAATGACAGGATTATCAAAGAAAGCAAAGGCTGTTAGACCTTCTTCCACGCTGGCAATATCGGACAAGGCAAAGCAGATGAAGGCAGCAGGGATCGATGTGGTTAGTTTTGGCGCGGGCGAACCTGATTTCCCCACTCCGAAGAATGTATGTGACGCTGCGGTAGATGCTATCAATGCAGGATTTACCAAATATACGGCAGCTTCCGGTATATTGGAGCTTAAACAGGCAATCTGTGACAAGTTTGCACGCTTTAATCATCTTCATTATGAGACAAACCAGATCGTTATCAGCAACGGAGGAAAGCATTCGCTGACTAATATCTTTGAAGCAATACTCGATCCGGGTGATGAGGTTATCATCCCTTCACCGTACTGGCTTTCATATCCTGAAATGGTCAAGCTGGCAGGCGGTATTCCTATTTATGTCCGCTGTTCTAAGGAGAACGGATATAAGATTACCGCGGAGCAGCTTCGTGAAGCCTGCACGGCAGATACAAAGGCTTTCGTACTTAACTCCCCGAACAACCCTACCGGTATGATCTATACCAGGGAGGAACTTGAAGCTTTAGCGGCTGTAGTAGTTGAGAAGGACATTTACTGCGTTTCCGATGAAATGTATGAGAACTTGGTATATACGGATGAGGAAGTAGTGAGCATTGCTTCCTTTAATGATGAGATATATAAGAGGACCATTACCTGTTCCGGTATGGCTAAGGCTTATTCAATGACAGGCTGGAGACTTGGTTATATAGGTGCCGCTCCCGAGATAGCAAAAGCAATCGGCAGTATACAGAGCCATCAGACATCAAATCCCAACTCCATAGCTCAGAAGGCAGGAGTTGAAGCCCTGAACGGTCCACAGGATACAGTAGAGGCTATGAGGCTGGAGTTTGCAAAACGCTGTGACTATATGTACGACCGCATCAGCAAGATGCCTCACGCATCCATCATCAAGCCCAGCGGCGCGTTCTATGCTTTCGTTGATATAAGTGAAGCTTTCGGTCTTAAGTATAAGGGCGAGAAGGTCGGCGACGTATTTAAGCTTGCGGACATACTTCTTAACGACTACAAGGTAGCTGTAATTCCCTGCAAGGATTTCGGATTTGATACACATATCCGCTTAAGCTATGCTACCAGCATGGAGAACATCACCAAGGGCCTTGACAGGATTGAAGAATTCCTTAAGACTCTTGAGTGAAACTGAAAATCAATCAGGGGGACGGTTCTCTGATTGAAAATAGATTGGAGAAACAGAAATGAAGAAAATAACATCAAGTGAGCTTAGAAAGGCTTGGATAGATTTTTATAAAGAGAGAGGACATGTGGATTGCGGTGCTGTGTCATTGGTTTCGGACGGATCCACAGGTGTTATGTTTAATGTAGCAGGAATGCAGCCCCTTATGCCTTATCTTTTGGGACAGAAGCATCCTTTGGGTACAAGGCTTTGCAATGTACAGGGCTGTGTGCGTACAAACGATATTGATTCGGTTGGTGATAAGAGCCACGGTACCTTCTTTGAGATGATGGGCAGCTGGAGCTTGGGAGACTATTTCAAGGAAGACAGATGCAAGTGGAGTTTTGAACTGCTTACTCAGCTCTTTGGATTTGATGCAGATCATCTGGCAGCAACCGTATTTGCAGGAGATGAAAATGCTCCGAGAGACGAAGAAGGAGCAAAATACAGAGAATTATCAGGCTTTAAAAAGGAGAACATATTCTATCTTCCTGCGGAAGATAACTGGTGGGGACTTGAGTACGGTCCTTGCGGTCCTGACAGTGAGATGTTCTACGTAAAGGATGTACCTCCATGCGGACCTGACTGTAAGCCCGGATGCCACTGCGGTAAATATACCGAGATAGGTAATGACGTATTCATGCAGTACGAAAAGCATCAGGACGGTTCGCTTACACCTTTAAAGCAAAAGAATGTAGATACCGGATGGGGACTTGAGAGAAATCTTGCGTTCTTGAACGGTTTTGACGATGTATATAAGATAGATGTTCATGCACCCGCTATTTCCTACATTGAAGAAGCCAGTGGTGTAAAATATGATTCAGATGAGAAGCTGACCAGATCAATGCGTATCTTAGCAGACCATACCCGTACGGCAGTTATGCTTATCGGTGATGAGGCAAAGCTTCTTCCTTCAAACGCAGGTGCAGGATATGTACTCCGCCGTCTTATCCGTCGTGCGGTAAGACATGCAAGAACTCTTGGCTTAAAGAAGGAGAATATCTTAAAGGTTGCTGAAACCTATATTTCCGTATATGCGGAAAGCTATCCTCTTCTTGTAAAGAATAAGGACTTTATCATTACAGAGCTTGGAAAGGAAATCGAGCGTTTTGAGGCAACACTTGAAAACGGCTTAAAGGAATTTAAGAAAATACTTGATACCAAGCAGGCAGAGAAGAGTACTGAGATAGACGGAAAGAGTGCATTCTATCTTTATGACACCTTCGGATTCCCGCTTGAACTTACCGTTGAGCTTGCACAGGAAGAGGGTCTTAAGGTAGATGAGGCCGGATTCTCGGAGGCTATGGAAGAGCAGAAGCAGAAAGCAAGGGAAAACAAGAACTTCTCGCAGAAGCTTACCGGACAGAATGTTTTTGACAGCCTTGATGAGTCTGTTAAATGTGAGTTTCTTGGATATGATTCACTCAGCTGCGATGGCAAGGTTGTTGCCATGGCAGGTGCTGATGCCCTTGCAGATGAACTTAAAACCGGAGATGAGGGAACTATCATCACAGATAAGACAACCTTCTACGGTACCATGGGCGGACAGGTAGGAGATATCGGAGAAATACTTGGAAATGACGGTTCTAAGTTTGAAGTAACCGAAACAGTCCATGTTGCAGGCGGAAGGACCGCTCACGTGGGCAAGGTTGTTTCAGGCAGCTTTAAGAAAGACGATAAGGTTTCTCTGAACGTAAATAAAGAAAACCGTGCTAAGACCTGCAGGAATCATTCGGCAACACACCTTCTTCAGGCAGCTCTTCGCGAGGTACTCGGAAACGATGCTCATCAGGCGGGTTCATTCCAGGATCCTGAAAGGACACGTTTCGATTTCTCATACGGTCAGGCTATGACAAAGGAACAGATCGAGAAGGTTGAAGCTATCGTGAACGAGAACATCGAGAAGGATCTTCCTGTTGTTACGGATGTTATGAGTATTGACGAGGCTAAAAAGACCGGTGCTATGGCTCTGTTCGGAGAGAAGTATGGAGATTCTGTAAGAGTTGTTTCAATGGGTGATTTTTCGAAGGAACTCTGCGGCGGTACCCATGTTAAGCATACCGGCGATATATCTTCATTTAAGATCCTTTCAGAATCGGGCGTAGCTGCAGGCGTCAGACGTATCGAGGCTATTACCGGTTCGAATGTACTTGCATACTATAAAAAGCAGGAAGAGCAGTTAAATAAAGCTGCTGTTACTCTTAAGGTACAGCCTGCTATGCTGATAGAAAAAATCCAGCATCTTATGGCTGAATATAAGGCACTGTCTCAGGAACTCGAGGCATTAAAGGCTAAGCTGGCTAAGAATTCACTTGGCAACGTACTTGATTCCGTAGTAGAGGTTAAGGGAGTTAAAGTACTTGCAACAAAGGTTTCCGGAGTAGATATGAACGGTCTTCGTGACCTTTCGGATAACCTCTGCGAGAAGATGGGCGGCGGAATTGCAGTTCTGATCTCTGAAGCAGACGGCAAGGTAAATCTTGTAGTAAAGGCTACGGATGATGCTATTGCTAAGGGGGCTCATGCAGGCAACCTCATCAAAGCGATTGCGCCTATCGTAGGAGGCGGCGGAGGCGGACGTCCCAATATGGCACAGGCCGGAGGTAAGAACCCTGCCGGAATCGAGGAGTGCATTAAGGCTGTAGCAGGAGTTGTTGATTCTCAAATAAAATAAATATTATTGGAGGCCGAAGTGAAGAAATTCTGTGTAATAACGAACAAATCCAAGGATACCGGATTTGAAACCACGAAGAAAATTGAAAACCTGATATCTTCGCTCGGCGGTACCTGTGTTCTTATGGGTGACCCTCTCGATAAGGGCACCGAACCACTTGAGAATATGAAAAGCTTTAGCAAGCTTGACGAAGAATTAATGTCGGGTTGTGAGTGCGTCATAGTTCTCGGAGGTGACGGCACCATAATTGAAACGGCAAGAGCCATTGGAGACAGAGAGACACCTCTCGTGGGGATAAACTTAGGAACGCTCGGATTTTTGTCATGCATGGAAAAAGACAGTATTGACTATGCAATTAAGGAGCTTATAGAGGACAGGTACACGATAGAAAACAGAATGCTTCTAAAGGTGACATCCTCAAGTAACGGAAAGCTGAGTACCTGTATGGCACTTAACGACGTGACCGTTACAAGAAGCGGTCTCTCAAGAATAATAAAGACGGATGTTTGGGTTAACGGTGAGGAAGTATGCTCTTATTTTGGTGACGGATGTCTTGTTTCCACACCTACCGGATCGACCGGATATAATCTTTCTGCCGGAGGTCCCATAGTAACACCCGAAGCCAGACTCATGTGTATAACACCGATCTGTCCTCATACGTTGAACAATAGGACGATCATAGTATCCGGGGATGACAAGATAAGGATCGTGATAGGCGAAAAAAAGAAATCACAGGATACTGAAAGCTTCGCGACCATAGACGGTCAGATGGCTGTAAGGCTCAATTCGGGAGACTTCATAGATGTGGAACAATCCGGAACGGTATGTAAATTTGTGAGATTCCCCGAACAGAGCTTCTTTAAGGTATTAAAGAGCAAGCTTAACCGTTGATGGGGCTTACGGTAAAAGCATAGAATGGAGAGGTACGGATGAAATCAGAACGTCAGAATGCAATATTGCAGATAATCAACTCGGAGGTGGTTGAAACCCAGGAGGATCTTCTTAAGAATCTTAAGCAGTCCGGGTTTGACGTAACTCAGGCTACAATATCCAGGGATATAAGAGAGCTTAAGCTGACTAAAATAGCTACAGAAGACGGAAAGCAGAAGTATGCGGTGATGCACGGAAATAACACGGATGTATCCGATAAATATCAAAGGGTACTGCATGACGGACTTGTATCTGTGGACACGGCACAGAATATACTTGTGCTTAAAACCGTTGCAGGTATGGCGATGGCAGTAGCGGCGGCTATCGACTCGCTTCATCTTGAAGGCGTTGTAGGATGCATAGCCGGAGACGATACCGTTTTCTGTGCCGTAAGAACGGTTGAAGGAACCTTTAGGGTAGCGGATAAAATCAATAAGTTGACAGCTCGCAGGTGATTATGCTAAAATAACCCGTGAGTAAAAAAGTATAGAAAGTTTTAGGGAGGACAGTATGTCAGGACATTCAAAATTTGCGAATATTAAGCATAAGAAGGAGAAGAACGATTCCGCTAAGGGAAAGATCTTCACCAGGATAGGAAGGGAAATTGCGGTAGCCGTTAAGGAAGGCGGTCCCGATCCCAACAATAACTCGAAATTAAAGGATGTGGTAGCTAAGGCAAAGGCTAACAACATGCCTAACGATACCATTGACAGAAGCATAAAGAAGGCTGCAGGAGACCTCGGCTCCGTTAATTACGAGTCGGTTACCTACGAGGGATACGGTCCTAAAGGAACCGCCATTATTGTTGAGGCACTTACCGACAACAAGAACAGGACAGCTGCAAATATCAGAAATGCATTCACAAAGGGCTACGGAAATGTAGGAACTCCCGGCTGTGTATCCTTCATGTTCGATAAAAAGGGACAGATCATCATCGATAAGGAAGAGTGCGAGATGGATGCCGACGAGCTTATGATGGTTGCTCTGGATGCCGGTGCTGAGGATTTCAGCGATGAAGAAGAAAGCTACGAGATAATCACCGCTCCCGAGGACTTCTCTAAGGTTCTGGAAGCTCTTGAGGCTGTCAAGGTTCCCATGCTCGAAGCTGATGTCACCATGATACCTCAGACTTATGTTGAACTGACCGATGAAACCGATATCAAGAATATCAACAAGACTCTTGATCTGCTCGATGATGACGATGATGTTCAGAACGTATATCATAACTGGGATGAGTGATCGGGAAAAGAAAATTTCAGAATACAATGACTCCTTCACGGCCCTTTGCTAAGGGCTGCGGGGGAGTTTTCCTTATTTTTCGCGAACTCTTATTATTTTTTTCTTTGCAGGTGTGAGATATGGATGAAAAACTTAACTGGATACCTCAGGATTTTCTTGATGAAATGAAAAAACTGCTGGGTGACGATTATGAGAAATTCCTTGATTCATACAATGAAGAACATATGAAAGGAATGAGGTGCAATACCCTTAAAATTTCTCCTTCGGAATTTGAGAAGATCGCACCCTACATTACGGACAGGGTTTCATGGACCGAAAACGGATACTACACTAAAGAGGAGCAGCCCTCAAAGCACCCGTACTATTACGCCGGATTGTATTATATCCAGGAGCCCAGCGCTATGCTTCCGGCTCAGCTTCTTCCCGTTGCACCCGGGGACAGAGTCCTTGATCTTTGTGCCGCACCCGGCGGAAAGACGACGGAGCTCGGTGCGAAGCTAAAGGGAAAGGGAATCCTTGTTTCAAACGATATAAGCGCATCAAGAGCCAAGGCCCTTTTAAAGAACGTGGAAATGTTCGGAATAAAGAATGCGGTTGTGGTAAGTGAATCTCCGGATAAGCTCGCCGAAAGATTTGACGGGTATTTTGATAAAATACTTGTGGATGCTCCCTGTTCGGGTGAGGGGATGTTCAGAAAGGTACATGCCATTGCAAAAAACTGGGAGCAGTACGGATCGGGTTACTATGCCGACCTTCAGAGGCAGATACTTCCCTGTGCGGTAAGAATGCTCAGACCGGGAGGATATCTGGTTTTCTCAACATGCACTTTTTCTGTAAAAGAGGATGAGGAGAGTCTGCGATTTATATTGGATAATTTCCCAGAAATGGAGTCAGTTCCCGCAATTGATTTTGAGGATGTACGATATTCCGGATTTACAAAGGGGTATTCGGGTTTTGAAAACGCTATACGTATTTATCCTCACAAGTGCATGGGTGAAGGGCACTTTGTGGCATTACTGAAGAAAAAGGATTTAGAAGGGATTGATGAAACTGCTGAGGAATATCCGGCAAACAGAACAGGTGACGTTGAAACGAATGGAGATGTATCTGTAAAGAATATCTATGATAAAAATATCAGAAAGAGATACAGACAGATTTCCGATGAGGCCTTTGATTTCTTTGAGAAGCTTGGGTTCACGGTTAAGGCAGAGAGGCTGAGGGAAAAGGACGGAAAGGTATATCTTATGCCGGAGGATATGCCCGGGATAAACGGTTTAAGAGTTTTAAGAACGGGGCTGTTCCTCGGAGAGATCAAAACAGGACGCTTCGAACCTTCGCAGGCACTCGCCTTGAGCCTAAAAAAAGAAGAATTCCCAAATGTTTTAAATCTTGATCCGGGGGATGAAAGGGTGATCAGATATCTGAAATGCGAAAGCATAGATACGGATGCGGCTGAGAACGGCTACTGCCTGATATGCACGGGAGGCTTCCCTTTAGGCTGGGCCAAAATTGATAAGGGAAGGTTCAAGAATAAATATCTTCCTTCATGGAGAATGATGTAGGCCCCTCGGCGAAGCTGAATTCAAATGGGCCGATGTTAAACAGAATATAATAGAGGATTATGGAAAGACTTGACAAAATTCTTACAAATTATGCCGGCCTTACAAGAAGCTCCGCAAAGGAATGTCTGAAAAAAGGAAGGGTATGTCTTAACGGAGAAACGGTAAAGGACGGAAGCATAAAGGTTAACGAGACGGACACGGTAACAATGGACGGGAAAACCGTGGCTCAGTCAAGATTCAGATATTTTATGCTCAACAAGCCCGGTGGGTATGTTTCCTCGACAACAGATGAGCCCGGGGACGGGGCACCGAATGTTATTTCTCTTTTTGCAAATGAAGGAGTAAAAGGCTTGTTCCCTGTAGGAAGGCTCGATAAGGATACAACGGGACTGTTGGTGGTGACAAATGACGGAGCACTGGGACATAAGCTTACTGCGCCTTCAAAGCATATAGATAAGGTGTATCTCGCAAGGGTAAACAAAATCCTTGGGAACGCGGATAAGGAAGCATTTGAAAAGGGCTTTGAATTTAAAGATTTTGTTTCAGCGACCGCAGGGCTGGAAATACTGGAAACGGATACCGAAAAGGGCGAATCGGTAGCAAGGGTTACCGTACATGAGGGTAAATTCCATCAGGTGAAGCGTATGTTTTTGAAAACGGGATGTGAAGTGCTTGAGTTAAAGCGTGTTTCAATGGGCAGCCTAAAGCTTGACGAAAACTTGCCGCAGGGGGAATACAGGGAGCTTAGCGAAGAGGAAGTTAAGAGTCTTCAAAATTAAAATATTATGTTGCAATAAAATCTGATCTGTGGTAAAATATACTATATATAGTTGTAATTTGGCGATTTACCACAATAAAGCCGAAATTCTTAAATTTCTTCCGGAGACTTATGCTTACAAATATTCATGTAAAAAACTTTGCCATTATCGACGAGGCAGATATCGATCTTAATGATAATCTAAACATCTTTACCGGTGAAACGGGAGCAGGAAAATCCTTACTTTTGGGAGCTCTTAACATGGCCCTCGGTGCAAGGACGCCAAAGGATATCATCAGGGAAAATGCGGAAAGCGCATTGAGTGAGCTGACATTTACCGGTATCTCTAAAAAAGCCGTAAATATGCTTGAGGAAGCAGGCATTTCGGTCGAGGGCGATGAAGCGGTTATATCGAAAAAACTGCTGAATAACGGCAGAAGCATAGTCAGGGTTAACGGAGAAGCATCTTCTGCGGCATTTGTTAAGGAACTTGCGGGAGTGCTTATCGATATTTACGGTCAGAACGAACATCAGTCCCTTCTGAAGAAGGAAAGACAGATGGAAATCCTGGACGGATTTGCGGGAGAAACGGTTAAAACACTTAAGGAAAAGGTTGGGGAAGCGTATTCTTTATTCCGGAAGCTTAAAACCGAGTCCGAAGGCCTTGACGGTGACGAACAGTCAAGAATGCGGCGTGCGGATCTTCTGGAATATGAGATAAACGAGATTGAAAGTGCCGCATTGAAAGCCGGAGAGGAAGAGGAGCTTAAGGACAGACACAGGCTGTTGGCAAATGCCAGACTTATAGCCGAAGGGCTTTCAGAGGCATATGATTGTATAAACGGCGACGGGCGCTCTGGCGACAGCTTATCCGAAGCAATAAGGGCATTATCAAGGATAAGTGCTTTCGATGAAAAACTGCAGAGCATAGAGGACAGTCTTTCGGATATAGACGGTTATTTAAGTGACGCAGCGAGAGAAATAAACAGTTATACTGAAAACCTTCCCGACGACAGCAGCGAGCTGGAGGAAACGGAGGAAAGACTTGATCTGATATCAAGAATGAAGTCAAAATACGGTAATACGGTAGAACTGATAGATGAGTATTATGCCAACGCCAAGGAAGAACTCGGTAAGCTTAAGGATTACGAAGGTTATTCGGAAAAGCTAAAGAAGGATCTTCAAGCCGCTGAAAGGGAACTTGAAAAGCTAAGCGCGAAACTGACCGCAAAAAGAAAAGAGGCGGCAGGGGTTCTTTCCGGTAAGATAACGGAAGCATTAGGAGAGCTGAATTTCAATCAGGTTGAGTTTAAGATAGATATCTCGGAAAAGAAGGACTTTCATTCCGACGGCGTCGATGACTGCACATTTATGATATCGCTTAATCCCGGCGAACCGATCAGACCGGTTCAGGACGTGGCTTCCGGCGGAGAGCTTTCAAGGATCATGCTCGGAATAAAATCCGTCATGGCCGGGAAGGACAGCGTGGGCACTCTCATATTTGACGAGATCGATGCCGGAATAAGCGGAAGAACTGCTCAGATGGTATCCGAAAAGCTGTGCAGGATAGCTTACGATCATCAGGTAATATGCATTACGCATCTTCCACAGATCGCATCCATGGCCGACAGCCATTATGAGATATCGAAGTCCGTAGAGGACGGGAAGACAAAAACAAGCATCAGAAGACTTGATGAGAGCGAGATAAAGAATGAGCTGGCAAGGCTTACGGGCGGTGCTGAGATTACCGAAAAGGTTTATGAATCGGCTTTGGAAATGAAAGCTCTTGCCGATAAAAGAAAAAAGGCAATTCGTCAGGACATGACATAATACAGAGGATTGAGGTGAAGATACATGAAGAACATTTTATTTGCTGCATCGGAGGGCGTTCCTTTCATTAAGACCGGAGGTCTTGCAGATGTTATTGGATCGCTTCCAAAGTACCTCAACAAGGAAGAATTTGATGTCAGGGTTATTTTGCCCAAATATACCTGCATTAAGGAAGAGTTAAAGGCAAGCATGAAGTATGTTACCCATTTTTACATGGATCTCAACTGGAGAAGACAGTATGTGGGTATCTTTGAGGCAGAATATGACGGAGTAAAATATTATTTTATCGATAACGAATTCTACTTCCAAGGCTTTGCACCTTACGGAAACATTTATGAGGATATCGAGAAATTCGCATTCTTCTGCAGAGCCGTGCTTTCCTCACTTCCCGTTATAGGCTTCAGACCCGACATTATCCATTGCCATGACTGGCAGACCGGTCTTATTCCCGTATTCCTTCATGATTCGTTCCAGAGTAATGAATTCTACTGGGGAATAAAGACGATCATGACCATACACAATCTCAAATTCCAGGGAATCTGGGATAAGAAGGTCGTAAAGGAGATAACCGGCCTGTCCGATTATTATTTCACACCGGACAAGCTTGAATATAAAGGTGATTCTAACTACCTTAAGGGCGGTATAGTTTATGCTGATTATGTTACAACGGTCAGCACCACCTATGCCGAGGAAATAAAGATGCCGTTCTACGGAGAAGGCCTTGACGGACTTATGAGGGCACGCTCCAACTGCCTTTGCGGTATAGTAAACGGTCTTGATTATGACGATTACAACCCCGAAACGGATAAGCTTATAGAATACAATTTCAACGCCATGAATTACCGTGTTGAGAAGGTGAAGAACAAGCTGGCACTCCAAAAGGAGCTCGGACTTGAAGAAAATCCGGATAAGTTCATGATCGGAATCTGCTCGAGACTTACAGATCAGAAGGGCCTTGACCTTGTTGACTGCGTCATAGAAGAGATATGTGCAGAGGATACCCAGTTTGTAATTCTCGGAACGGGCGATCCAAAATATGAGAATCTCTTCAGACATTTTGCATGGAAGTATCCGGACAGGGTATCGGCAAATATCTTCTATTCCAACGAGCGTTCACACAGGATATACGCTTCGGCTGATGCTTATCTTATGCCTTCGCTGTTTGAGCCCTGCGGACTCAGTCAGCTTATGAGCTTAAGATACGGTACCGTTCCTATTGTCAGGGAGACCGGCGGTTTAAAGGATACCGTTGATCCATACAACGAGTACGAGAATTCAGGTGACGGCTTCAGTTTCTGCAATTACAATGCACACGAAATGCTTGCAACCATAAGATATGCAAAATCGGTATATTACGGAAAAAAGCGTGAATGGCATAAGCTGATAGACAGGGGAATGGCTGCAGATTTTTCCTGGAACAATTCAGCAAAGCAGTACGAGGAGCTTTACAGAAGGCTTTGATAAACTTATATGGCTGCTGCAGGTTTTTGTAGCAGCCAAATTTTTGGATTAAAGGAAAATCGGAGAAGATATGAAAAGGCTTGGGGAACTGATATCAAAATTTGATGATATTCTTTTATGTGATGTTGACCTTGGGGTTGGGGAAAAAGAGATCAGTGCGATAATCTATGATACAAGGACTGAGATAACCGAGGGGTCGGCTTTTGTATGTATTGAAGGAGCAAGCTTTGACGGACATAATTTTGCGGGTGAAGCTGCTTCAAAAGGAGCAGGTGTCATATTTTCCGAAAAAGACCTTGACCTTCCTGAAGAGACCGTGGTTATCAAGGTTTCCGACAGCCGAAAGGCGCTTTCACTTCTTTCCGCAGCTTGGTTCGGATATCCTGCAGAGAAGCTTACGACCATAGGCCTCACAGGAACGAAGGGAAAATCGACAACCTGTTATATGATCCGCAATATCCTTGAAAAAGCCGGCAGAAAATGCGGTATAATAGGTACGATAGGTATCTGCATAGGCGAAAAGACCTTTGAGACACATAATACAACTCCGGAATCATATTGCATCCAGGAGTATATGAGCATGATGGTTGATGCAGGCTGCGATACCCTCGTTATGGAGGTCTCTTCTCAGGGACTTAAGCAGTCAAGGGTTTATGGAATTGATTTTGATTATGCCGTATTTACTAACCTTTCAAAGGACCATATCGGCGGCGCGGAGCACAAGGATTTTGAGGAATACAGATTCTGCAAGTCACTGTTGTTTAAACAGTGCAAAACTGCAGTTATCAATACCGACGATCCGAATGCCGCATTTATGGTAAAGGATTCGAAGGCTGTTATAGAGGGCTTCGGAATGAATGAAAATTCCGGAGACGTTAAGGTTAAGGTTTATGAGAGGGCTTCGGGGCTGAAGCTTACCGCTGAGAACGGAGTAATGGGTATAGAGTTTGATTATACAGGTCATTTCTCCGGAAAGGCCGGTCTTTCAATACCCGGAAAGTTCAATGTCATGAACGCTCTTTGTGCGATAACCGTGGCATCACATTTCACGAAGGATACCACACTTATTGCAGATGCTCTTTTTAACACTCATGTAAGAGGAAGGCTTGAGCCTGTTAAGATTTCAGACATATGTACACTTCTTATCGACTATGCGCATAATGCAGTGGCTCTTACAAGTGTGCTTAACACCTTAAGGGAATATAATCCCAAGAGGCTTGTGTGTCTGTTCGGCTGCGGAGGCAACAGATCAAAGGACAGACGTTACGAGATGGGAGAGGCTTCTTCCAGATTGTCGGATCTTACGGTTGTAACCTCCGATAATCCGAGGTTTGAAAAGCCCGAAGACATAATAAGCGATATACTTATCGGCGTTAACCGTGCGGACGGAGAATACATTACTATCCCTGACCGCAGGGACGCCATCAGATACGTTATAGAGAATTCCCGGGAGGGTGATTGCATACTTCTTGCCGGGAAGGGTAATGAGGATTATCAGGAGATCGAAGGAGTCCGTTACCATATGGACGAACGCGAGATAATCGCCGATATCCTGAGCAGTTTACATTAAAGTGGGAAATATGGATCAAAGTTTGTTTGCTGATGTTATCATTAATGTATCCGTTGAAGCTTTGGACAGGTCATTCCAGTATAGGATACCGGAAAGCCTTGCAGACAAGATTACGGCCGGAACGAAGGTTACGATTCCTTTCGGAAACGGAAACAGGATGACAACGGGATATGTGATAAAGGTATCTGACAAGCCTGCGATAGAGGCTTCAAGGATAAAGGAAATTGATTCGGTATGCGAAAAGGAGATAGGTATAGACGATAGGATGATCTCACTCGCATTCTGGATGAAGGAGCAGTTCGGTTCCACTGCGAACGAGGCCTTAAAATGCGTTATACCTGTAAAAAAGATAGTAAGAAACAAGCAGGATAAAAGGATATTGCCTGCCGTAACATTTGAAAGGCTTAAGGAGGAAAGGGAAAAGGCGGAAAAGAAACACTATACCGCGAAATTCAGACTGCTTACAGAGCTTATCTCGGAATATAAGGAAGGCCTTTCGGAAGAACTGGTAACGGGAAAATTCGGAGTATCCCGTACTACTATAAACGCTCTTGTGCGTGACGGGATCATTAAGGTTGATGAAAAGATCACTTACAGAAGCTCGCTTGGAAAAGCCGGAGAGGCTTCGGAGGAGGACGGGACCCCTTGGGTTACCTTAAATTCCGAGCAACAGGCGGTAAGCGACAGCATAATATCCGACATACGGGAAGGAAAGCATGAAAAATATCTGATCCGCGGAATAACCGGAAGCGGAAAAACCGAGGTTTACATGTCGGTAATAGATGAGGTGGTGGCATCCGGAAAAAGTGTTATTATGCTTATACCGGAAATCGCACTTACCTACCAGACGGTCAAAAGGTTCTACAAGCGTTTTGGAGACAGCATTTCGGTTATTAATTCAAGGCTTTCCGCAGGAGAAAGATATGACCAGTATCTGAGGGCCAAAAACGGGGAAGCAAAGATAGTCATAGGACCGAGATCGGCAGTCTTTACACCCTTTGACAATCTGGGACTTATAGTTATAGATGAGGAACATGAGGGAAGTTATAAATCGGAGCTTTCCCCCAGGTACAGTACAAGAGAAGTGGCATTTCGCCGTGCCGAAACGGAGGGCGCTTTAGTCATTCTGGGTTCTGCCACACCGTCTCTTGAAAGCTACAGTGCAGTTGAAGCCGGCAGGATAAAGCTTTTCGAGCTTACCAAAAGAGCCGGAGGCGCTGAACTTCCCCGCGTTTGGATAACGGACCTCAGAGAAGAACTTAAGAACAGGAATTATTCGATTTTTTCCTTAAAACTCAGGGAACTGATGCTCGACAGACTGCAGAAAAAAGAGCAGATCATGCTTTTTATCAACAGAAGAGGCCTGTCGGGGTTCGTAAACTGCAGGAGCTGCGGACATGTGATCAAATGTCCTCATTGTGACGTTTCTTTAAACCT
The DNA here is from genome assembly GCA_024696945.1 of Lachnospiraceae bacterium. GTDB lineage: Bacteria > Bacillota > Clostridia > Lachnospirales > Lachnospiraceae > RUG11977. The sequence continues at coordinate 71,424 of JAILGF010000071.1, forward strand.
GCATAACAATGGGAAACTGATATGCCATTATTGCGGATATGAGCAGGCAATGGTAAGTAAATGTCCGGAATGCGGTTCACCGTATATCAAGGCATTCGGTACCGGGACTCAGAAGGTGGAGGAACTTTTAAATAAGGAATTCCCTTCGGCAAAGGTTTTAAGAATGGATGCCGACACCACAAGAAAAAAGGACAGTTACAGCGAGATACTGTCACAGTTTGCCAATCATGAAGCAGATATACTTGTGGGAACGCAGATGATAGTTAAGGGGCATGATTTCCATAAGGTTACTCTGGTGGGGATACTTCTTGCCGATATGTCACTTTATTCCTCAGATTACAGAAGCGCCGAGGTTACTTTCCAGCTCCTTTCACAGGCAGCGGGACGTGCCGGAAGGGGCGGTGTAAAGGGTGATGTGGTAATACAGACCTATAACCCGGAGCATTATGCGGTTACCTGCGCTGCGCTGCATGATTATGAAGGCTTCTATAAAGAGGAGATAACATTCAGGAGATTGATGAATTACCCTCCTTCAAGAAATATGTTGAAAATAGTTCTTTCCTCTGAAAAAGAAGAACAGCTTTTAAAGGAGACCGGCAAGGTGAGAGGTGAGCTGTATAGGCTTATCCCTGATTCCCCGGATTCGGGAACCAAGCTGTTCGGACCGTCGAAGGCTGAAATTTATAGGATAAATGATATATACCGGATGGTTTTTTACATAAAGTCGGATGACTATTCCTTTTTGGTCAGTATTAAGGATTTTCTTTCCGAAAGGGAGACAAGGGATAGGGAAATCGGACTTCAGTTTGATTTTAATCCCGTATGATAAGAAGATGCCGGGAACAAAACAGTATTTGTTTCCGATGAATAAAAAGAATGGAGAAAAACAATGGCATTAAGAAACATCAGAACAGAGGGCGATCCCATACTTGGCAAAATTTCAAAGCCGGTTTTGGAGATGAACGAAAAAACAAAGCAGCTGATAGGTGACATGCTGGAGACAATGTATCACGCAAACGGTGTAGGATTGGCAGCAGTACAGGTCGGTGTGCTTAAAAGAGTTGTGGTGATCGATGTTTCAGAGGAAGGAAACAGTCCCATTATTCTGGTAAATCCCGAGATAATCGATAAATCAGGCTCACAGACCGGGGACGAGGGATGTCTTTCGGTTCCCGGAAAAAGCGGAGTGGTTACCAGGGCAAACCATGTAAAGGTAAAGGCATTTAATGAAAAAATGGAGCTTTTCGAACTTGAAGGAGACGAGCTTCTTGCCAGAGCCATACAGCACGAGGTTGACCATCTGGACGGAATACTGTATACTTCAAAGGTTGAGGGACCGATCAAAACGTCCGAAGACTGAAAGATGATAGGTAAGGTGACAGAATGCGTATAGCTTTTATGGGAACACCCGACATAGCTGCCGGGGTATTGAAATCGCTTATAGATTCCGATCATACCGTTGTATGTGCGGTTACACAGCCGGACAAGCCCAACGGCAGAGGAAATGAGATCATATTTTCACCCGTCAAGAAGCTGGCAACGGAGAACGGTATCGATGTACTCCAACCCATCAAGGCATCTGCGGAAGAGTTTGTGGAAACACTTAAAGGATACAACCCGGATATAGTGGTGGTTGTGGCTTTCGGACAGATACTGAAGAAAAATGTCCTGGAGCTTGCAAAATACGGATGTGTGAATGTTCATGCCTCGCTTCTTCCTAAATACAGGGGAGCGTCTCCGATCCAATGGGCCGTTATTAACGGTGAAAAGGAGACGGGTATAACCATAATGAAAATGGATCCCGGAATTGACACGGGTGATATAATACTTCAAGAAAAACTGATATTGGCTCACGATGAGACCGCAGGAAGTCTGTTCGACAGGCTTACCGTTATGGCCGGTCCGGTGCTTTTAAAAGCCCTTTCCGAGATCGAAAACGGAACCGCAACATATACACCTCAGGATAATGAAGGCGCAACATACGTGTCCATGCTTAAAAAATCCATGGGCAAGCTGAATTTCAATAACAGCTGCATAGAACTTGAAAGACTTATAAGAGGCCTTATTCCCTGGCCGGGAGCATATACATACGTAAACGGAAAAATGCTTAAGATATGGAAGGCGGTTCCTGCAAGCGAAGATGAAAGGGTAAAGGCAGCAACCGGACAGATAAGGATCGCAGAAAACGGATTTTTTATAGGAACCGCAGATATTCCGCTCCAGATACTTGAGCTTCAGCTTGAAGGAAAGAAAAGAATGCCTGCCTCAGATTTTATAAGGGGCACGGCAATAGCCGACGGATGCTTTACAGAATAACGGAGACATATTACGGATAATGGACATAAGGAACATAGTACTTGACGACGTGATCAGTATTCTTGAAGACAAGAATCCACTCCATAAGGTGCTTTTGAGTTCTCTCAGGGGAATTGAAGATGCAAGGGATAAAAGCTTTGCGGCAAGACTTGTAAGAGGAACAGTTGAAAGAGCCTTGAGTCTTGACATTATCATAGACGGAGTCTCAAGCATCAAGACGGCAAAACAGAAGCCGATTATAAGAAATATATTAAGAACTGCTGTATATCAGATTGTTTTTATGGACGGGGTCACTGATTTTGCCGCGGTGAACGAAGCTGTAAAGCTTGCAGGGAAAAGAGGATTCAGATCCTTAAACGGTTTTGTGAACGGAGTGCTAAGAACCATATGCAGAAAGAAGGATGACATCATTTCTGCGCTTAATGCGGAGGGCAGAAAAAATTTCTCATTCAGATATTCAGTACCGGAATGGATAACTGGTGGATTTTGTAAGCTGTACGGAGAAGAGAAGACAGAAAATGCGTTTAAATATTTCCTGAACGAAAACCGAATTTCGATAAGAGTGAATACATCAAAGACCGGTCGGGATACCGAGTTTGTGAAGAAAATCCCGGGGACAGAACCTAATCTTTACATGGATGACTGCTTTTATATCACGGGACAGGGAAGCATTGAAGAAAACGAGGACTTTAAAAAAGGCCTATTTACGGTACAGGATATGAGTTCGGCGCTGGCAGGATATTGCTGCAGAAGCGTTCTGAACGGAAGGAAAACGAAGGTTCTTGATCTTTGTGCCGCTCCCGGCGGAAAGAGCATGTACCTGGCAGATTCCGGAATGGAGGTTACGGCCTGTGACATTTCGGAGTCAAAATTGTCCATTATGAGAGAAAATATGGATCGCTGCGGATTCCGGAAGGTTTCTCTCGTGATGAATGATGCTCTTGTGTTTAACAAAGAGTTTGAAGAAAGGTTTGAACTTGTTCTCTGCGACCTGCCTTGTTCGGGACTCGGGATAATCGGAAAAAAACCTGACATTAAATACAATATGACAAAGGATAAGGTTAGGGAATTGGCCCTGTTGCAGAGGAATATCCTAAAAAATGCGGTAAGATATGTTTCAAAGAACGGGTATCTTGTATATAGCACCTGTACCGTTACAAAAGAGGAAAACCTTGAAAATGCAGGATTTATCACTTCGGAACTCGGACTGAAAGGAATGCCGGTAAAAAGCTTTCTTCCCGAGAAGATCGGTGAAAAAACGGGTGAAGATCCTTTTATACAGATACTTCCCGGAGAATTCGGAAGTGACGGTTTTTTCATAAGCTGCTTTAAGAAAGCTTGAGGAGTGTTGTTTTGATATGGATGCTAAGCCGGATCTAAGATCTTTAAACCTGACGGAACTTAAAAACGTTATTGCAGGACTTGGGGAAAAAAGCTTTAGAGCTGTTCAGGTTTATGAGTGGCTGCATAAGCGGCAGGCGGAGTCCTTTGATGAAATGACCAATCTTCCGGTACGTTTGAGGGAAATACTCGGGCAGGAATATGAGCTTTATAATCTCCGCGAGATAAAGGCACTTGAGGATCCCGAGGACGGAACCTTCAAGTATCTGTTTGCGGTAAATGACGGAAATGTGATCGAAAGCGTATTTATGAGCTACGAACACGGATATTCCGTATGTATTTCTTCTCAGGTCGGATGCAGTATGGGGTGCAGATTCTGTGCCTCGACCATCGGAGGAAAGGTGAGGGACCTGACAGCCGGTGAAATGCTCGAACAGGTATATCTGATGCAGAAGCTTCAGGGGAAAAGAGTTTCGAACGTTGTCGTTATGGGCAGCGGGGAACCGTTTGACAATTATGATAATTTTGTTCGTTTCTATGAAATGATCACCGACAAAGACGGCCTGAACATAAGCGGCAGGAACATTACGGTTTCAACCTGCGGAATAACCGATAAGATAAGGGAAATAGCGGATAAGCAGTATGCGCTTACTCTTGCGGTATCTCTCCATGCACCGGATGATGAGCTCAGAAAAGAGATCATGCCGTCAGCCAGGAAGTACAGCATCGGCGAAATAATGTCGGCCTGCGATTATTTCTTTGAAAAGACCGGAAGACGCATAACCTTCGAATACAGTCTTATGGCCGGTATCAATGATTCGGAAGAATGCGCAAGGAAGCTAGGCGAGCTTTTAAAAGGCAGGAACTGTCACGTGAATCTGATCCCCGTAAACCCTGTAAAAGAGCGTAATTTTGTAAGAAGCGGGACGGTGGATATCACAAGATTTAAAAAACTACTTGAAAAAAGTAAAATAAATGTTACTATTAGAAGAGGATTGGGTATAAATATCGATGCTGCGTGCGGTCAGCTGAGAAGAAGCTACATTAAGGAGACAGGGGGTGATAAGGGTGCAGGCTTGTGCGAAAACTGACGTAGGTATTATGAGACAGATGAATCAGGATTACTGTTATGTGAATTTAAAGCAGGAGGGGCTGCTTCCTAACCTTTTTATTGTAGCGGACGGTATGGGAGGACATAATGCCGGAGATTTTGCTTCGCGCTTCTGCGTGGAAAAATTTGTGGAGCTGATAAGAAATGCAGGCACAGGAGTTATCAGCAAGCTCAGCTTCCTTGAGAATGCCATACGTGAGACGAATGAGCAGCTTATCATTAAAGCAACCGAGAATCCTGAACTGGAGGGAATGGGAACCACGTTTGTTGCGGCTACCGTTTCCGAAAACAATGAGATGGATGTTTTAAATATCGGTGACAGCAGGCTTTACCTTATTGACAGTTCGATCCGTCAGATTACCGAGGACCATTCGCTGGTAATGGAGATGGTTAAGAACGGAGAGATAAAGAAGGAGGAAGCAAGATTCCATCCTAAGAAGAATGTGGTAACGCGTGCTATCAGCGCCATAGGAGTGGTGATACCCGATCTGTTCAGGGTGCCGGTCAAGAAAGGCGACATAATACTTCTGTGTTCCGACGGCCTTTCAAATATGGTTGCAGATAATGAAATTTATGATATAATAGATGAGAACAGGGATGACCTGAACACATGTTCGGAGATATTGGTCGACAGGGCCAACAGGAATGGCGGAAAAGACAATATAACAGTTGTTCTTATAAAAATCGAGGATTAGAGGAAGAAAAATGATTAAGACAGGAATGTACATAAACGACAGATATGAGATAATCGACAAGGTCGGTTCGGGCGGAATGGCTGATGTCTACAAGGCTTTGTGCCACAGACTTAACCGTTACGTAGCCATTAAGATCTTAAAGCCCGAGTATTCAACGGATGCCGGATTTGTTCAGAAATTCAGAGCTGAGGCACAGTCAGTTGCGGGACTTTCTCACCCGAATATCGTAAGCGTTTATGACGTAGGTGAGGATGACGGGCTTTATTACATAGTTATGGAGCTTGTTGAGGGAATCACCTTAAAGCGTTTTATCGAAAAAAGGAAGAAACTTGATGTTAAGGAAGCAGTGGGTATAGCCATCCAGATCGCAATGGGTATGGAAGCGGCTCACACTCATCATATCATCCACCGTGACATCAAGCCTCAGAATATTATAATCTCAAGAGAAGGAAAGGTTAAGGTTGCGGATTTCGGTATTGCTAAGGCAGCAACCTCAAATACAATTTCCCAGAATGCCATAGGTTCGGTTCATTATCTTTCACCCGAACAGGCAAGGGGCGGTTACAGCGACGAGCGAAGCGACATCTATTCTCTTGGCGTAACCTTATACGAAATGCTTTCCGGGCAGGTTCCTTTTGCCGGAGACAATTCCGTTTCGGTGGCACTGCTCCATATCCAGAGCGAGGCCGTTCCCGTAAGAGAGCTTAATCCAGAGGTTCCCTTGAGCGTTGACAAGATTATACAGAAATGTATGCAGAAGAAACCTGAGAGACGTTATCAGACCGCAGGAGAGCTTATAGTAGATCTTAAACGTTCGGTCCTCAATCCGGAGGGTGATTATGTAAATATTGCTTCAAATGCTATGGTGGCTTCATCACCTACAAGGAATATCACGGAAGAAGAACTGGAAACCATAAAGAAAACTGCGGCCAGAGGACCGGAGAAACAGATATCCTATTCGGATCGTAAAACAAAGAAGAAGGTAAAACGTGAGAAGGAAGAGCTTGACACAATGGATTCCGGACTTGAGAAGGTCCTGACGATAGTCAGTGTTCTTGCTGCTTTAGCCCTTCTGGTATTTATTTTCTGGATTGCAAAGAAGATATTCTTCTCGGAGGATGCACCTAATCCGATAGATCTAATAAATCCTCCCGCAACTACAGCTCCCGGTTCTCCTACACCTATACAGGAAACAAACAACGGAGCTCCTAATATAAAGGTCCCGGAGAAAGAGGATCCCACACCCATACCTACATCGCCTGATTCGGTACTTGTAGAGGTTCCCGGTGTAGTGGGACTTACCGTTGAGGACGCTGAAAAGACACTGAGGGCTAAATCGGCTAATTTCCAGATAAAGTGGACCGAAGACTATTCCGACGACTATGAAGCAGGTCTGGTCGCTGCTCAATATCCCATGAAGGAAGCAACGGTTCCTGCTACCCAGACCATCACGCTTACGGTTAGTGCCGGAGCTGAGATGAAGGAACTCAAGAATTTCAGGGGATATGATGCTAAGTCTGCAATGGAACTTCTTGAAGCCTTGGGTTACCAGCCGGGAAGTACTGAGGAATACAGTGATACGGTTGAGAAAGGCTGTGTAATTTCTACTGATCCGGAAGGCGGTACAATGCTTCCCAAGGATTCGGTCGTTATCGTACATATCAGCCTCGGACGTGAGATTAAAGAGGTTGAGTGTCCCAGTCTTGTAGGAAAGAAGCAGGCAAGGGCCGAAAAGATGCTGACCAATGCAAATCTTGAGATCGGCGATGTAACATTTGAATACAGTGATGCTTTTGATGCAGGAATTGTTATCAGTCAGGAAATAGAAGAGGATACACTTATAGAGGAAGGTTCATCCGTAAGCTTTGTTGTGAGCTTGGGACCTGAACCCACACCTACACCTGAACCCACACCCATTGATGATGATAACGGTAACGGGGGAAATGATGATGTAACAACCACACCCGAACCTACTCCTAATACTGACGAAGATGACGATTTCTGGGAAAGAGAAGAGTGAGATTAAGGCAGGACTATAAAATGCCATTTCGGAGAAACCCGTACAAAACAGGCTATGGGTTTCTCCTTTTGCAAAAATAACGAATAAATACATATGACAGGAAAAATCATAAAAGGTGTTGCGGGAGATTATACAGTTATTTCCGAGACAGGCGTCAAGTATATCTGCAGGGCAAAGGGAATATTCAGAAAAAACGGGATAACACCTCTTATCGGAGATAATGTTGAGATAGAGATACTTAGCCCGGAAGAAGGCAATATCCTTAAAATTCTTGAAAGAAAGAACTCTCTGATAAGACCGGCATGTGCCAATATTGACCAAGTGCTTGTAGTTTTTGCGGCAGCTTCTCCCGAACCGAATCTGAATCTGCTGGACAGGTTCCTAATAATGATGGAGAAACAGTCCGTAAAGGCAGTTCTCTGTTTTAATAAGACGGATATAGTTAAAGACGAGAGACTTAAGCTTTTAGCAGAAAATTACGCCGCATCGGGTATGAGAGTTCTCTTCGCAAGTGTTTTAAAGGGTGAAGGAATAGAAGAGATAAGAGAAGTACTCCGAGGAAAAACAACTATTCTCGCCGGACCCTCAGGAGTCGGTAAATCTTCACTTATGAACCGCTTATTCCCCGAAGGCCGTTTTGAGGTCGGAGCTTTAAGCGAGCGTATAGGGCGCGGAAAGCAGACAACACGGCATACGGAGCTCGTGGAAACGGAAAAGGATACTTATCTATGCGATTCTCCGGGATTCAGCTCTATTTATATAGAAGGAATAGATTACAGGAATCTTAAAGATTACTTTCCTGAATTTGAAAATCTTAAGAGTGAATGTAGGTTCCTGACCTGTAATCATATCGATGAACCGGATTGTGCGGTCAAGGAAGCAGTTAAGAACGGACTTTTGAGCAGAAACAGATACGAAAGCTACTGCATTCTGTTCAATGAGATGAAGAAAACTAACGGATTTAAGAAATAACAGAAAGAGGATGGTACATATCATGAATAAGCTTGCACCTTCGATACTTGCAGCTGATTTTTCAAGGCTGGGGGAACATATAAGGGAAGTTGAGGAAGCAGGGGCCGAATATCTGCATATAGACGTTATGGACGGAAGCTTTGTTCCCAGTATTTCCTTTGGACTTCCGCTTATGACTTCCATAAGGAAGATCACCAAGCTTACGTTTGATGTTCATCTTATGGTTACCGAACCGGAAAGGTTTGTCGATCAGTTTGTTGATGCGGGGGCCGATATCATTACCGTTCATCAGGAGGCCTGCACACATCTTAACCGTACGCTCATGCACATTAAGGAAAGGGGAGTAAGGACAGGAGTTGCACTCAACCCGGCTACGGGCGCTGAAACCCTTAAATATCTTTATGATTATATTGATATGATACTGGTAATGTCTGTTAATCCGGGCTTCGGAGGACAAAAATTCATTCCCGAGACGCTTCAGAAGCTTAATGACGTAAAGCAGATGGTAAGAGCAAGCGGAAAGAACATCGATATCGAGGTTGACGGAGGAGTAACTCTTGGAAATGTACGTGAGATACTGGATGCCGGAGCAAATGTTATAGTTTCAGGAAGCAGTGTTTTTGCAGGAAGCATAGGAGAAAACGTGAAGGCATTTTCCAAGATACTTCATGGATGATAGACATTACGTTGACAATTATTTATAGAATGGTTTGGTTTTATGAGATTACAGGAGATTAAAATAGGATCTGTTATTGAAATACAGATTTCCAAGGGCGGATCGGAGTATAAAACTGTCAGCAAGGTTGAATACACCGATGACAGATTTGTGGGAGTAACTCCCATTGCCAGTGTTCACGGCCTTTTCAGATTCACCGAAGAGGATATCGTGGATATCATATATCATGAGGGTGACAGATACTGGAAATGGAACAGAGTTAAGGCCGGAATTGCCAGAAGACGTGACGGCAGCAGACTGCATGTATTTTCTTCGGAAGAAGACGGAGCGGATTTCAACAGGAGAACACAGTTTAGGTTTGAGATCGGTGAAGTGATCAAGATGAAATATGAGGTTCTCAAAGACAACAGCAAGGAACCTCAATTGAATGACAAGACACCGGGAGCCAATTTAGATAACGTGTTCCTGATGTTAAACGAACAATATGAAGAGATTGAATGCAAGGGTTACCTTAAGGATTTAAGTGAGGGCGGCGCATCGGTGGAATCCGATGTTAAGCTTTCGAGAGGTGTTTTTGTCAGCTTTTCCATTGATTCTGAGGTGGGCCCCGTATTTTTAAGAGGCGTAATACTCAGGGTTATTGAAGATAAGCACGGATATTTTGATTATACATACGGAGTTTCCTTTGTGGAAACGAGCAAGAACTATATGAGGTATTTCTATCTTCAGCAGAGAAAGCAGCTGTACGAACTGAAGGATAATGATAATTCGGAGGGGTAAGTGCTGATGTTGATGAAAGGTATGAAACGGAAATTTGCGGCTGTTTTGGCAGGTATTATTCTGTCATGTAATGTGCTGTGCATTTTTGAAAGAGAAGCTGATGCAAAGACCATTTCAGGAGTAAGCTATGATGAAATTGCCGTGAATCCTACCAATCAAGGTGACGGATTTTCATCATATCTTTATGACAATAAAAACGGACTTCCCACATCTGAGGCAAACGCGATCGCCGAAACCAGTGAAGGCTTTATCTGGATAGGCAGTTACAGCGGTCTTATAAGATATGACGGCAATTCGTTTGAAAGGATGGATTCAACCAACGGTATTTCCAGTGTTGTAAGTCTTTTCGTGGATTCAAAGGACAGATTATGGATAGGTACTAATGACAACGGTGTTGCCGTTATGGATAAGGGCGAATTTTTCATCTACGATCTTGAGCAGGGCTTGCGTTCTTCTTCAGTACGTTCGATTACCGAGGACAGTGAGGGAAATATATATATCGCTTCCACACATGGTTTGAATATGATCGGACAGGACATGGTCCTTAAGGACATTGACGAGGTTCAGCTTAACAACGAGTACATATGTGAGCTCCGTATGTCGGATGGCGGCACAATTTACGGCGAAACCCTCGACGGTGATATTTTTACCATAAAGAACGGAATAGTAACAATGTATCCCGGTAAATCCCTGGGGATAGACGAAGAAGTAAACTGTGTCCTCCCCGATCCGATAAACGAGGGATATGTTTATATCGGTTCGATAGAATCGACCATTTATCACGGGAAACTTGACGGAGAACTTACAGAGGTTGAAAGTATAGATGTTTCGCCTCTTAAATGTATTGCCTCCATAGAAATTTTTAAGAATCAGATATGGGCATGCGGCGATAACGGAATTTCTGTCGTAAATGAAAACGGAAAGTATTATCTTGATAACGTACAGCTCAATAATTCCGTGGAATACATGCTGGTAGATTACGAGGGGAATCTTTGGTTTACTTCATCAAGGCAGGGTATTATGAAAATAGTACCCAACCGTTTTACCAATCTCTTCGAAAAATACGGACTTGATACCGCGGTAGTTAATTCAACCTGCCTTTACTCCGACAAGCTTTTTATAGGAACGGACAACGGACTGGTGGTTGTCGATAGCGATGGAAAGGTTGAAGATATACCCATGACCTGTTTGGAACCCAGAAGCAAGTTTATCGGCTATACAAATCTTGTTGAACTTCTTGAGGGGTGCAGGATTAGATCCATAATAAAAGACTCCAAAGGCAGACTCCTGTTTTCTACATACAGCAACAGAGGCCTTGTGATCTTTGATGACGGCATGGTTGATTTTTATGATTATGACAGGGGGCTTCCGTCAAATAAGGTAAGGACTGTTTTCGAAAGAAGTGACGGAATAATCATGGTAGCCTGCAGCGGCGGCATGGCCATGATAGACAACGGAGAGATCATCGAAATATATGACGAAGACTGGGGTCTCAATAATCCCGAGGTACTTTCCATTACCGAATCCGATAACAAGGATATGATAATAGGCTCGGACGGTAACGGAATATATATAATCAACGGCCACAATGTAAGAAACCTTGGAAAGAAGGACGGTTTAAGCTCTGAGGTTGTAATGAGGATCAAGCGTGATCCCGAAAGGCATATTTTCTGGATAGTTACTAGTAATTCAATCGGCTATATGACCGAGGACTACCAGATACATACCATAAAGAATTTCCCGTATTCTAACAATTTCGATATGTACGAGAACAGTCAGGGCGAGATGTGGATACTGAGCAGCAACGGTATATATGTTATTCCGGTAACTGAACTGCTCGCCAATGAAGAGATCAACCCGGTGTACTTCAGCATGTCAAACGGCCTTCCCTGTGTTGCGACAGCCAATTCATACAGCGATATGACATCAAACGGAATACTGTATATCGCAGGCACAACCGGTGTGGCAAAGGTGAATATCGAGGAAACCATGCTTGATATAAGCGAGATCAAGATGGCAGTTCCATATATCGAGGCTGACGGTGTATATGTATATCCTGATTCGGAAGGGAATTTTACGGTTCCCTCTTCGACAAACAGGCTTACCATATATAACTATATTTTTACATACTCGCTTGTAGATCCTAAGATTACTTACTGGCTTGATGGATTTGACAAGGAATTTATTACTCTCAATCGTAAGGATATGGAGCCGGTAGTATATACGAATCTTGACGGCGGAACATATCATTTCATCATGATCCTTCAGGATGAGCTGGGAAAAGGGAACAAGCAGCTGGATATCACGATAGTCAAGACCAAGGCTTTTTATGAGATGGCCTGGTTCAGATTGCTTTTGGTTCTCGGAACGATTATTCTTATTGCGGGAGCTGTTGCATATATAGTCCGCCGCAAGACACTTACTCTTTCTAAGAAGAATGAGCAGAACCGGTTGTTCATCAATGAGATGACACAGGCATTTGCGAAGACCATAGATATGAAGGATAAGTATACCAACGGTCATTCTCAGAGAGTTGCAGATTATACCGCAATGCTTACCAAGGAACTCGGCTATGATGAGGAGACTGTTGAAAGATACAGAAACATCGCATTGCTGCATGATATAGGAAAGATTTCAATTCCTCCTGAGGTTCTTAATAAGGAAGGAAAACTTACGGATCAGGAGTTCAATATCATAAAATCGCATTCGGCTCAGGGTTATATGGCACTTAAGGACATAAGCATTATGCCTGAGCTTGCAGTAGGAGCCGGACAGCACCATGAACGTCCCGACGGAAAGGGATATCCTAAGGGACTTAAGGGTGACGAGATAGAGAGAGTTGCCCAGATAATCGCAGTAGCCGATACATTTGATGCCATGTATTCTGACAGACCTTACAGAAAACGTATGAATTTTGAGAAGGCCGTTTCAATCATAAAGGAAGTATCGGGAACGCAGCTTACCGAGGATGTGGTTGATGCATTCTTGAGGATTGTCGACAGAGGAGGATTAAGAGCCGAGGATGACAACGGCGGAGGAAGTACCGAGGATATCGACAACATACATAAGAAACAGGAAGCAAGCAAAAATAAAAAGTAATTATATATAAGGAGATTTTCTGTCATGCAATTGGGAATTGTAATTACATTTTCCACATTTTATATGTCTCCGAACCCCTACAAAGGTGCTTATAACTGATAAAATCGAGGTTTTGGACGTTTTTTCAAAACTCAATACACCTTCACATTTATTCTTAAAAACATTCGTTATTACTTAGAAGGCTAAAGAGGATGTAACAGTAAATGTAACACCTGAAAAAAGCCCGAAAACAGTTGAATTTACTTGCCTTGACACCAGTTTTATGAAAAACGGTGTAACACACCACACAAAAATTAGCGTCTGCGTGAAAGCGTGGACGCTTTTTTGGTGAAAAATAACGAATACGCATCATGCAAAGTGGATACTGTTTTCTGTTTCTGTATATTGACTTTATACATACGATAGATGTATAATAGACATATAGTACAGTAATGCGCCAAAGAAAGAAGGTACAAAATGAAGAAAAAAGTCACGATGTCACTTGATGAAGAAACAATAGAGAAATTGAAAGAGCTTGCGGAAGCAACTCACAGGAATGTGTCACAATGGGTGACAGAGAAAGTATGGGAAACGGTTAAAGAACAAGAAAAAAAGCAACCTAAGAAGGGATGATACTATGTCTAAAGTAAAATCCGAATATGAGGTCGAAACAATATTCATCGACCAGCTTGAAAATATCGGCTATCAGTATATTGATATGTCGAACTACGATGATGTGGTCGCAAACTTCCGTGAGCAGTTCTGCAAAGTGAATGAAAAAGCACTTACAGAAGGTAAAGGTGCTGCGGAGCTGTCCGACAGCGAGTTTGAGAAGATTATGCTCCGTCTGGAGAATCACACGGTATATGAATCTGCAAAGATTCTCCGTGAGAAGTGGGTGCTGGAGCTTGACAACGGCAAGACCGTCTATGTGCAGTTCCTTACGGACGATATGGACAGAAACACCTATCAGGTCACGCATCAGGTTACGATGGACAAGGCTCACAAGGACGATGTGGAGTACAAGAACCGCTATGATGTGACAATCCTTATCAACGGCTTGCCTCTGGTGCAGGTAGAGCTGAAGCGTTCCGGCGTGGAGCTGAATGAGGCGGTCAATCAAATCAACCGCTACCGTGCGTTCTCATTCAAGGGGCTGTTCCGGTACATTCAGATTTTCATAGTATCGAACAGCGTCCAGACTAAGTATTTCGCAAACGCCAATGAGCGTAAGGCAGACGGCACGGAGCAGCTCATTTTGAAATCCCTTGCATTCTACTGGACAGACAGGGATAATGTCCGCATAAACCGTCTGGGCGAGTTTACGGATGATTTCCTTGACAAGTATTCCATCACGGAGATGCTGACGAAGTTCATGGTTATCAAGGAAACCGAGCCGGTCATCATGGTTATGCGCCCGTACCAGATTTATGCCGTCAAGGAATCTATGGAGCGTATCCTCGGCAGTAACCTGAACGGCTTTGTGTTCCATACTACCGGCAGCGGCAAGACGCTCACCAGCTACAAGCTCGCAAGCCTGCTCCGCGATAACCCGAATGTGGACAAGGTGTTCTTCCTGATTGACCGGAAAGACCTTGACGACCAGACTGTTGACGAATACAACAGCTTTGAGGAAGGCTGCGTGGACAATACTGACAGCACAAGACAGCTTGTAGAAGACCTGAAGGACAGCAGCAAAACACTCGTTATCACTACCATTCAGAAAATGGCGAATGCCGTTAAGAGCGAACGCTACGCAAAGGCTATGGATGCCCTTGCAGATAAGAAGTGCGTGTTCATCATTGATGAATGCCACCGCTCGCAGTTCGGTAAGATGCACGGCGACATCAAGCGGCACTTCCGAAATGCAAATTACATCGGATTCACCGGTACGCCTATCTTCAAGGAGAACAAGGGCAGCAACAGCAGGACAACCGCTGATATGTTCTTCTCCGGCACGTTAGATGCGTGCATTCACCGCTACATGATTAAGGAAGCTATCGCAGACGGCAATGTGCTGCGGTTCTCCGTTGAATATATGCGCTCTATTAACGCAAGCAGTGTCGGCATTGAGGGCTTTGACCCTGATAAGATTGATGACCCTGATTACTGCAAGCGGATGAATGTCGATATTGACGGGTTGTATCATGACAAAGGACGTATTGCCATGATTGCCGAAAATATCCTTCAAACCCTTGACGCACATATCAAGCCGACCGGCAAGGACATCTATACAGCTCTGTTTGCAGTCGATAAGATTCAAACCCTCATGGATTACTACCATGTTTTCAAGGAGAAGAACGACAGGGGATACAAGATTTGCGCTATCTTTACCTTCCAGCCGAACGAAGACCTTTCTGAAGGGCAGGACGAGCATTCTGCACGGTATCTTCAGGAGTGCATGGATGACTACAATACCATGTTCGGCACGAATTATGACCTGACAACCTTTGATGCCTACCGCAAGGACATTGCGAAACGTCTGAAGCAGAAAGACCTTCCGCAAGTAGACCTGCTTATCGTGGTGGATATGTTCCTGACCGGCTTTGACAGCAAGCCTACGAACACACTGTTCCTTGACAAGAACCTTATCTATCATTCACTTGTGCAAGCGTACAGCCGCACAAACCGTATTGATAAACCCACAAAGCAGTTCGGACAAATTGTTACCTACCGTAACATCAAGAAGGCACAGGATGCGGCTCTGAAGTTGTTCAGCGGCAGCGGAAACCCGAACGATTATCTGCTGGAGAGCTATGAATACTATGTTGCTGAATACCGCAAGCAGGTTGACCTTATCCGGAACATCTGTCCGACCGCTGCGGATTGCGGCAATCTTGTCGAAGAAGACAAGCAGAAGGAGTTCATCGTTATTTTCAGAGTGCTTGCGAAGGCTCTGGCTACCATGAAAACTTTTAGTAAGTTTGACTGGGAAGACCTCAACATTTTCATGGACGAGGAAGAATACACCGAATACAAGTCGTGGTATCTGACCTTTTTTGACGAGCAGAAGGAAAAGCGCAAGAAGGGCATGAAGACCGCGCTTGCAGATATTGACTTCAGCATTGAGCTTGTCCGCACTGACAAAATCAATGTGGTCTATGTGTTGAATCTGCTGAAGGAAATCAACCGCAATGACAAGGACGAGATGCAGCGGAGCATTGACCTGATTCTACGCGAGATTGACCGTTCCGATAACGAAAAGCTGCGCTACAAGTCGGGCATCATGAAAGCGTTTATCAATTCCCGCTTCTTTGACCTTGACCCTGACGAGGACATCATCAAGGAATACGAGCAGTACGAGCGTGAGATGATGGAAGATAACATCAAGACCTTTGCTGCCGAGAACGGCATTCAGGTGGATTTCGTAGTCAATATCATGAATGAATACTTTGTTGCAGAGGAAAATGTGACAAAAGAGCGTGTACGGCAGCAGTTGGTGGAGCGTGATGTGAAGCTCCCGCTTCTGGAGCAGACAAGGCTTATCAACCGCATCATGGCGTATGTAAAGCAGATGTACGACATTTTCACAGCAGAAGGAGTTTGATTATGTCAGATATAAGTGTAAAATCGCAGGAGCTTGCAAAGCAGCTCTGGGCTATCGCAAATGACCTGCGCGGCAGCATGGACGCTTCCAAGTTCAAGAACTACATCCTCGGTACGATTTTCTACCGCTACCTTTCAGAGCGTACCGAGAAGTATATGGACGAGATTCTGAAGAATGACGGCGTGACCTACCGCGAGGCTCTGGAGAACGAGGAACTGGCAGAAGCGGTCACGGAAATGACTATCGACCATCTGGGCTATATCATTGAGCCGGACAATCTGTTCAATTCCCTGAATGCCAAAATCAAGGACGGCAGCTTCAGCATCGAAGATTATGAAAAGGCTATCAGCTCCCTTGTTGGTTCGACTATCGGCAAGGAGAGTGAGGCGGCTTTTGACAAGCTGTTCGATGATATGAACCTTCAGGACAAGGATTTGGGAAAGGAAGTATCCCAGAGAACGAAACTTATCAGCAAGGTCATTTCCAAAGTCTATGACATCGACTTCAACTTTGAGGATGCCGAATTTGATGTCCTCGGAACGGCATACATGATTCTGATTGGTCTGTTTGCTTCAGATGCGGGTAAGAAGGGCGGCGAGTTCTTCACGCCTACAAAGATGTCGGAGCTTGTTGCAAGGCTCGCTACGCTCGGTCTGGATAGTGTAAAGAGCGCGTGTGACCCGTGTGCCGGTTCTGGCTCATTGCTGTTGGAAGTAAGACGGCATTGCCGTGAAAAACGTGTAGGACACTATTACGGGCAGGAAATGAACGGCACGACCTACAACCTGATGCGTCAGAATATGCTGATGCACGGCGTTCCATACAAAGAGTTCACTGTATTCAATGATGACACCATTGAGCATGACAACTTCGGTGAAAAGAAGTTTCAGGTACAGGTCGCAAATCCGCCGTACTCTGCCAAGTGGTCTGCGGATTCCAAGTTTGAGAGTGACCCGCGTTTCTCCAACTGCGGTGCGCTCGCTCCGAAGTCCTACGCCGATTTGATGTTCCTTGAACATATCGCCTATCATCTGGATAAGGACGGCAGAGCTGCTGTTCTGCTCCCTCACGGCGTTCTGTTCAGAGGGAACAAGGAAGAAGCTATCCGCAGATACCTGATTGAGAATCAGAATGTCATTGACGCTATCATCGGCTTGCCTGCAAACTGCTTCCACGGCACTTCTATCCCCGTATGCTGTATCGTTCTGAAGAAGAACAGGAACGGCAACAGCGGCAATATCTGGTTCTGTGACGCAAGCAAGTATTATACAGCAGGCAAGAATATGAATGAGCTTTCTGACGAGGATATTGACCGTATCGTGAACGCCTATGAACAGAGGGCAGAGATTGAAAAGTTCTCCCATATCGCAACGCTTGACGAAATCAGGGAGAACGGCTTTAACTGCAATATTCCTCGCTATGTCGATACCTTTGAGGAAGAAGCACCTATCGACATTCAGGCAGTCCGTGAGGAACTTGCGAACATCACAGAAAAGAAACAGGCGGCTATCGACAAGGTGAACGCAGGACTGAAACTGCTCGGATTGTGAGGTGCGTTATGTTAGTACCGAAATTGAGATTTAAGCGTGAGGACGGGACAGATTATCCAGAGTGGAAAGAAAAGGCACTTCAAGATTGTACTCTGTTTATTAAGGACGGAACACATGGTACTCACAAGAATGCTAAAACAGGGTATTATCTTCTAAGTGCAAAAGATGTTTATGGTGGAATCATTCATAAACCTAACGATTCAAGACTGATTTCGCAAGATGACTTTAATTCAATATATAAGCAGTATTCTTTAAGTGTTGGAGATGTCATACTAACTATTGTTGGAACTTTAGGAAGGACGGCGATTGTTACCGAAAATGATGTTAGTATTGCTTTTCAAAGAAGTGTGGCTATTATTCGTCCTAACAAAGAAACCAATAGTCGTTATCTCCAATATGTAATGGAAAGCAATCGTTTTCAAAATGAATTAGAGACAAGAAAAAGTAGAGGCGCACAAGCAGGAGTTTATCTTGGAACATTGTCTGAAATATTCGTTCCTTCCCCTCACAAAGAAGAACAACAGAAAATTGCAGACTTTCTCTCCACTGTTGACGAAGTGATAGCACAGTCCGAAGCGGAAGTGCAGAACCTTGAACAGCAGAAGAAAGCGGCTATGCAGAAAATCTTTTCGCAAGAGGCTCGCTTTAAGCGTGAGGACGGAACGGAATATCCTGAATGGAAAATGGATAGTCTGAAAAACTTGTGCGATTATACAGATTACAGAGGCAAAACGCCGACCAAAACAGAAAGCGGCATTTTTTTAATCACAGCAAAAAACATCAAACAAGGATATATTGATTACGACACATCAAAGGAATATATCGCAGAAAGTGACTATGACAATGTTATGCACAGAGGGCTTCCGCAAATAGGCGATGTGCTTATTACAACCGAAGCACCTTGCGGAAATATCGCTCAAATAGACAGAGAAAATGTTGCATTAGCACAGAGGGTTATCAAATACCGAGGAAGGAAAGAAATTCTTTCAAACGATTATCTCTGCTTTGCATTACAATCCGATTATTTTCAAGATGAATTAGACAAAAAAGCAACAGGCGGAACTGTTAAAGGAATCAAAGGCTCTGTTTTGCATACTTTAAGCATCTTTGTTCCCTGCCTTGAAGAACAGCGGAAAATCGCAGATTTCCTGTCTGCTTATGACGAAGCTATCAGCTACGCAAAGCAGGAGCTTGAACACTGGAAGCAGCTCAAAAAAGGGCTATTACAGCAGATGTTTGTGTGAAGGAAAATAGATATGATAAATGAAGGAAAACCAATAAAATTACAAGAAGCTCATGAGCTTTATTTTGAGAGTTCAGAAGTTTTCTCAGAGGCTTTACGAAATCAGCCTGATAAAAGCAAGGCTTTTTCCAGTTTACTAGAAAATGTGAAGTGGGGCTTGGAAGATATATTGAATGAGTATTCAGAATACGATTTCTCAAAGTTTCTAGCGATGATTGTTCGTGTGAATATGATATATGAATGTATTAGGGCTATTTTGGGAAATAAATTATGTAAAACCGATAATATGTTATATTTCAAATTTATCAGGGATACAATAAGCCATCCCAAAGAATTAAGTAATAGTGCTTATCAGCAAATGCCATATCAGCCGTATATGAAATAT
Source organism: Lachnospiraceae bacterium (assembly GCA_024696945.1). Taxonomy (GTDB): domain Bacteria; phylum Bacillota; class Clostridia; order Lachnospirales; family Lachnospiraceae; genus RUG11977. The sequence continues at coordinate 91,138 of JAILGF010000071.1, forward strand.
ATTTTCGTTGATTTTAGAAATGTTGAACAAACCAAAAGGTACTTTGGATTTCCGAGTCTTATGAAGTGGTTGTTTGACGAAGAAGAAAATGAATTTGTTTTGCAAATGAATGACCACGATACTGGAGATTTGGTTTTCCTTGTTTGTCCATATTCAAAAATTTGGGGTTGCTTATACGATGTTATTAGGCAGTTAGTAGATAAAATTGGATAACAACATCCAATATTATACTCAGATTTGAAATAAGAGTTGAAACAGCAAAAAAGTATTCAAAGGATGGTGAACGATATGTACTACCTAATGAACAAGGATAATATCATTCTTATATTTAAGGCGAATCCTAAATCCGGATTGTCTGAAGATGTTTCATTCTCCGTTATGAAGCAGGATGGATGTACCCCTTATGGCTTCCAAAGCATTACGGCATGGATAGAGAGCAGAAAGGCATCTAAGCATAATGCACATCTGAAGGACATTATGAAGCGTCTTGGATGTGATGACAATGAGGGCTTTATCAGGCTTACGCACGCTGTCGGGATAAACGATACCTTCTGGATTAAGAGCGATGATGAAGATGTGACTTGGAAGGATGTTTCATTGTATCAGAATCCTTTTTCAGAAGTTATCTCTCGGCTTGCATTTGAAGGAGCAGGTCTGTATGGAGAACGCTTTTCATCAACATCACCCGAACTGTCCTGCGAAGGTTCTTTCCGTAAGTGCTTCAGGAAGGAAAAGACTAAAGGCGAGTTCGGGAGCGATATATTCCTGTATAAGCGCGGTGGAGAGCTTGGGAAAGGACTTGAACCGTATTGCGAGGTACTTGCTTCTGAAATAGCAAAGATAGTTGCTCCAGAGCTGCTTTCGGTAAAGTATGACTTGTGCTGGCTTCACGGCAGACTGGCATCAAAATGTAACGTGTTTACAAATGAAAATGTAGGATATGCTTCATATTCAAAGCTGAATGATGCGAAATCATATACTTTCGATGATGTAAGGGAGTTCTTTACGAAAATAGGTTTGGAGCAGGGCTTCAGGGAGCTGTTGGTCGTGGATTCCCTGTGCTTCAATCAGGACAGGCACAGCGGCAATTACGGGGTTCTGTTTGATAATGATACGATGCAGATTATCGGGATGTCACCGGTATTTGACATGAACCTTTCCATGCTGCCATATGTCGAGATGTCCGAATTTGAGCATATCGGGGACAAACTGTTCGGCTATGCTCCGAAGCTCGGAAACGATTTTACACGAATCGGACAGATTGCCATGAATGATTGTTTGCGTAACAGGCTGAAGGATATAACCGATTTCAGCTTCTCTTTCAGGGGTGACAGTAAATTCACGGAAGAAAGGGTCAAGCTCTTGGAAGAAATTGTCCGGAAGCAGGCAGCGGCAATTCTGTCAAATGAGGTACTTCAGACAAAGGATGTGTTCTTTTCACAGGAAGCCGTAATGACAGAAGAAAGAAAAGCACAGGCAGCAGAAGCAATCGCTCTGATGAACGAGTTTGATGCCCGCATTGAAGACATGAGCTTTAACGGGAACAGCTTTATCAGTGTGTGTGATGGCACGGATGCTGTTCAGCTCTATCTTGAAAATGAGTCATATCTGCTTACGGTGGATTTCCTTGAAAAGAAGGTCTTTGTGCAGCAGAACGCACAGGAAATCACGATAAAGAAGCTAAAGGAAGACGCTCCGGATTTCTATAAGGATGCTGATTCGGTTATTGCGGAACTTGCCGTATTTTTGAAAGAGAAAAACATCGAGCCGTTCTGATTTTCTACCTATATAAAATATTAAGATTGAATCCCCTTGTGAATATGCAGGGGGATTTATTCTTTTAGAATCATTTTTCTGGATTACGGTTTTTCGGATTTATACCTATTTTCACTTTTTTGAAAATTTATACCGGCGTTTTTGGTGTTTTTTCTGGCGGTGACATTGACTTTTATGAAAACTTCTGATATTATTTATCAGTTAGGTTGCTGCCGGAAGCAAAAATCACCGGAAAATGCGTATTTTAAGGCTAAAAACGGCATCAATTTGGTAAATAATTATAAGTAAATGTAACAGTAAATGTAACACCTGTAAAATTAGCAAATCTCGGAAAGCCTTGAAAATCAAGGGTTTCCAGCGTGGGAGGAATATAAAATGAAATTAGGAATTGTGGGCCTGCCGAACGTAGGCAAAAGTACGCTTTTTAATTCGATTACCAAGGCGGGTGCCGAATCGGCAAACTACCCGTTCTGTACGATCAGCCCTAATGTCGGAGTGGTAGCGGTACCGGACGAAAGGCTGGATGTCCTGACGGATATGTACAAATCCGAATCAAGAGTTCCTGCTGTGATCGAGTTTGTTGATATAGCAGGTCTTGTAAAGGGAGCATCAAAGGGAGAGGGACTCGGCAATCAGTTCCTTTCACATATAAGGGAAGTAGATGCCATAGTACATGTGGTTAGATGCTTTGATGATTCAAATATCGTTCATGTTGACGGCAATGTCGATCCTGCCAGAGATATTGAGACCATCAACCTCGAACTTATATTTGCAGATCTTGAGGTCATTGAAAAGAGAATGGCTAAGGGTGTCAAGGGAGCTGCAAACAATAAAACTCTCGCCAAAGAGGTTGAACTTTTAAAGAAGTTAAAGGAGCTTCTTGAGTCAGGAAAGCTTGCAAAGAACTACAAGACGGATGACGAAGAAGAACAGGCGATGTTCGATTCCTTTAATCTTTTAACCGCTAAGCCGGTCATATTTGCAGCAAATGTTAAGGAAGACGATCTTGCGGATGACGGAGCGTCAAACCCTTATGTACAGGCAGTCAGGGATTTCGCTGCTGAAGACGGTGACGGAGTATTTGTTGTAAGTGCTGAAATAGAGCAGGAGCTCTCCGAGCTTGAGGATGATGAGAAAAAGGCATTCTTGGAGGATCTCGGAGTTGAAAAATCGGGACTTGAGAAGCTTATAGTAGCATGCTATGATCTTTTGGGGCTCATGAGCTTCCTTACAGCAGGCCCTAAGGAGAGCAGAGCTTGGACAATAAAGAAGGGAACCAAGGCTCCCCAGGCAGCAGGAAAGATCCATTCAGATTTCGAAAGAGGCTTCATAAGAGCAGAAGTGGTGAACTATGATAATCTCGTTGCCTGCGGCGGTTACAATGCAGCAAAGGATAAAGGACTTGTACGTTCCGAAGGCAAGGAATACGTTGTTCAGGACGGTGACGTAATACTGTTTAGGTTTAATGTTTAATGTCACAAGGAGGGGCCCACTGTGAAACAGTGGGAAGATACCTTATGACCAATAGTACAACACGCAAGCTTGCTTGCAGTGATATGCTTAACCAGATTGAGCGCGAATAGTAACGGATTAATTGGAGGACTTAATATGAGTTTCTGGGGAAATGAGACTTCCGTTCGCTTTCCCAACCTCGGGATCGATCTTACGAATCTTCCGAGAGGTATTGCGATAGGGAGCTTTCATATAGCATTCTACGGAGTAATAATTGCCTGCGGAATGCTGCTCGGACTGGCTATTGCCAGAAGAAAAGCAAAGAAAACAGGGCAAGATCAGGATATATATCTTGATTTTGCATTATGGGCCATACCGTTGTCGGTTATCGGTGCAAGATTGTATTATGTAGCGTTCGCATGGGATGATTATAAGGATAACCTCCTGAAGATCATCAATATACGTGAAGGCGGTCTGGCAATTTACGGTGGTGTGATAGTTGCCGTTCTTTCCGTAATAGTTTATGCAAGGGTGAAAAAACTCAGGATCGGTCTGATGATGGATACGGCTATACTGGGTCTTATCCTCGGACAGATAATAGGACGTTGGGGTAACTTCTTTAACAGGGAAGCATTCGGAAAATATACCGATTCAATATTTGCGATGCAGATTGAGGTTACCGACAGCTCTCTCAACAGCATATATAATCCGTCAATAATCCCTGGAAGCAAGCTTCGTGCAATGTATGAAGGCAAGGAAAGGGTACTGGATAACATATTGGAAATAAGAAACAATATGGTTACCCTTGAGGACGGAAGAAAGTTTATCCAGGTGCATCCCACCTTCCTTTATGAGTCCCTTTGGAATCTTGCGCTTCTGATCTTTATGATCGTAATATGGAAGAAAAAGAAGTTCAATGGTGAAATACTTCTTATCTACCTGGCAGGATACGGATTCGGAAGGTTCTTTATTGAAGGACTCCGCACAGATCCGCTCTTCCTTTGGGGAACCGGACTGGCTGTTTCACAGCTGCTTTCGGCACTTCTCTTTGTTACGGCGCTGACCTTGATAATCATTCTTAGAACCAAGGCCATCAAGTCGGGAGAATATATGAATATTCCAATGACTCTGAAATACGTTAACGAAGAAACGAAAGATAAGGAAACTGAAGATAAAGCAGATAATGAGGAAACCGAAAACGATATAAAAGAAGAAAACGGTGAGGAAACAAAAGACAGTGCAGATAATGAAGCATCTGAGAACGAGCCCAAAGAAACAGTAGATGTTTCGGAATCTGAGGGCAAGAAAAAATAAAGGAAACATAATATCGGATACAGGAAAATAAGAAATAAAAAAAGGGTAAGGATTATTCCTAAAACCCTTTTTTTGTTTCTTTTTTAAATTCTGTTCTTGTGGTGAACACATGTTCACACACTATATATGGATATTGCACAAAAATGATAATAAAAAATATAAAAAAATATGAAAATATATACAAAAAGGGCTTGCAATATTTTTATAAATAGTTTATTATTTAAACATCAGATGGGTAAAAGTGGTACGAAGTGATACAAAGTGGAGGACAGAAATCATGTTCATGGGGATATTCAATCATACGATAGATCCTAAGAACAGGATTATTGTGCCCGCAAAGTACCGTGAAGAGCTTGGTGAAGCATTTGTTGTTTCCGCCGGTCTTGATGGATGCCTGTACCTTACAAAGAAAACGGATTGGGAAGAGTTCGCAAAGAATCTGGCTGACCTTCCGATGACAAGGGAAACAAGACGTCTGAGCAGATTTTTCCTGATGAATTCTCAGGAATGTGAGCCGGACAAGCAGGGAAGGATAATAATTCCAAATACACTTAAAGAACTTGCAGCACTTGAAAAGGATGTTGTACTTGTCGGTTCCGGTAAAAGAGTGGAAATCTGGAGTAAAGACCGCCTTGATAATGAGGTTCCGGATGACAGCATGGAAGACATTGTTGAAAAACTTTCAACAGATTTCGGCTTAAAGTTCTAAATGAGGCTTCAATACGGAAGATGAGTGAAACAATACAATTTAATCATAAACCGGTTCTCCTGGAAGAAGTGATCGAGGGCCTGAATATCAGACCGGACGGGATATATGTTGACGGAACCTTGGGAGGCGCCGGTCATTCAAAAGAGATAGTAAAGAAACTGGACGGCGGAAAGCTAATAGGAATCGATCAGGATCCCGAAGCCATCAAGGCAGCCACAGAGAGGCTTCAAATATACAGTGACAGAACGGAGATAGTAAAAAGCAACTACGAAAATATGCCTCAGATACTTAAAGAAAGAAATATTGAAAAGGTAGACGGCATACTTTTAGACTTGGGAGTTTCTTCATACCAGCTTGACACTCCTGACCGCGGGTTCTCATATATGAGCGATGCGCCGCTTGATATGAGAATGGATACCGAAAGGGAAACGACGGCATTTGATATAGTAAACTCCTACAGTGAGCAGGAATTGTTCAGGATAATAAGAGATTACGGCGAGGATAGATTTGCCAAGAACATAGCGAAACATATCGTTGCCGCCAGAGCGGAAAAAAAGATAGAAACCACGTTTGAACTGAACGCAGTAATAAAAGCCTCGATACCCGCAAAGGTAAGGGAAACCGGAGGACATCCTTCAAAAAGAACCTTCCAGGCGATCAGGATCGAGCTAAACAGAGAACTTGAAGTGCTTCAGAACGGACTTGAAGCGATGATAGATCTTTTAAAAGATAACGGAAGGCTGTGCATCATCACATTCCACTCACTCGAAGACAGAATAGTGAAAACAGCTTTCAACACGGCTGAAAAGCCTTGTATATGTCCTCCGGGATTTCCGGTATGTGTGTGCGGAAGAAAATCAAAAGGACGACATATCACCAAAAAAGCAATTACTCCGACGGACGAAGAAATCCTTGACAATCCAAGAAGTAAAAGCAGTAAGTTGAGGATCTTCGAAAAAATCGGGTAAAATATGTTCCGTGGAACGGAAGGGGAAAGCGCAAAGGGCGTCGTTTTAAAAATGGCAGAAGCTAAGAGAAACAAATTCACGTATGACAGAAATTATTATGAGAATTTGAGCAGAGGACCCGTAGAGGGATCGGTTGCAAAACAGTACGACGTTAAAGAAGAATACGAGGAGGATTTCTTTGAAGACTCCGAGCTTTTCACAGAAGAATACTCCGAATACGATTTTGAAACAACTTCCCCCAGAAAAATAGAACGCGAAAGGGTAAGGAAAACCGAAAGGTTTGTTGAAACCCGCTCCAAAGTAAAGCTTAAGAAAAAATACAACTTCGGCTTCATTGAACTGCTCATGCTTATCATAGCTTTAGGAGCTCTGGTCCGTGCTTGCTACGGATATATCGAGGCAAGAGCCGATATCATCCAGGCAAACAAAAGGATCACTTCCGCAAAGCAGGAGCTTAAGGATATCCAGAACATCAACAATTCACTTATGGGACAGCTGGATGTCGAGGTAGACAGGAATTATATCTACACTGTAGCCGTATCAAAGCTGAACATGATCTATCCTAAGGAAAACAACACCATCTATTACGAGAAGCCAGAGGACGGATATGTCAGACAGTATCATGAGATACCGGCTGTAAAAAACTAAAAAAGAACGGGATTACTACTTTGATTATTGGGTGAGGGAACAGGGTTTCCTTCACCCATTAAACAGTTATTAAAGGATAGCAGGAAGAGGAAAAGCAACAGCATGGCAAAGGAAAGATCTGAAAGAAGGAAGAGAAAAAGAAGAGAAAAAACCTTCAACGGCGTTATGAAGAACAGTCTTTATTTTGTATTCATACTGCTGATCCTTGCATGCGCTTTTCTTATAGGAAGACTTGTATGGCTTAACAACGTAAACGGAGATGAATATGCCAGAAAGGTTCTTTCGCAGCAGGCATACAGCAGTCAGACGTTAGTGGCCGAAAGAGGTGCCATCACTGACAGAAACGGGATCGTACTTGCGAGAAGTGAAAAAATATACAATGTAATACTTGATCCCAAGGTAATACTGAGCCATGATTATTACGTCCAGCCGACTCTTGATGCAATGTCGGAATGCCTAGGATACGACGCAGATGAGATGCTTGAGGTGATAAACAACAACCCGGAAAGCAGATACCTTGTTTTTGAAAAGAACATTGAATATATGAGGGTTTCAAACTTTAACAAATATAAGAATTCTCACAAGTTCGTCGTTGGAGTCTGGTTTGAGGAAAACTATTCAAGGGTTTATTCGTACGGCAATTTCGCATCCCATGTGTTGGGATTTATGTCGAAGGACGGGGGCAGTTACGGACTTGAGCAGTATTATGACGAATACCTGACAGGCATCGAAGGTTTTGAATACGGGTACTACGATCCCGAACTTAACCGCCAGAAAACGGTAAAGGAAGCAAGGGACGGATATACTCTTGAAACTACACTTGATTACAATATCCAGACGATCATCCAGAAAAAGGTGGAGAAATTCAGGGAAGAGATCGGCTGCAACAATATCGGTGTCATAGTAATGAATCCAAATAACGGTGAAATATACGGGATGACATCCAATTACGAATTTGACCTGAACAATCCCAGATCACTCGAAGGATATTGTTCCGATGAAGAGCTTGAAGAAATGACCGATGAGGAAAAAACCGCGGCTCTTTACAAAATGTGGAGAAACTTCTGTATATCGGATACCTACGAGCCCGGATCAACCTTTAAGACTATAACGGTGGCTTCAGCCTTAGAGGAAAATGCGATAACCACAGGAGACCATTTTAACTGTGAAGGATATACTGAGAAGGGTGGTTGGAGAATAGGCTGTAACAAGAAGAGCGGTCACGGAACACTATCACTTGCCGAATCGCTTATGAAATCCTGTAACTGTGCGTTAATGGAGATCGCCGACAGGCTCGGTTCGGACGGATTCTTTAAATATCAGAACCTGTTCGGATTCGGAAACAGAACAGGAATAGATCTTACAGGTGAGGCAACCGGAATCATCATCCCGAGAAACAAACTGAACGTTACAGAACTTGCGACAAGCAGCTTCGGTACTACATTTAACGTTACGATGATACAGATCGCTTCTGCTTACGCATCGATCCTTAACGGCGGCGAATATTATGCACCGCATGTTGTTAAGGAGATCAAGACTGCCGACGGTGTGGCAGTAAGGAAAGAAGAAAGCGCTCCAGTACGAGAGACAGTAAGTCAGACAACTTCAGATTTTATAAAGGAAGCACTCTACATGACGGTAGAAGCCGGAACGGCAACACCTGCGAAGGTGGCAGGTTATCTTATAGGCGGAAAGACGGGAACCGCACAGAAAAGACCGAGGACAGAGAAAAAATACATCGTTTCCTTTGTAGGATTTGCACCGATCGACAATCCCCAGGTAATGACTTACGTGGTTATAGATGAGATCCATGACCCGGAAATAGCGGGGAGCAGTTCGTCCGCAACGAGAATGACATCGGAGATAATGAACGAGATACTGCCGTATCTAGGAATGTATCCCGAGGGAGATATCGTGTATACGGTTGACCTCGATCTTTTGCAGGAGCTTGAAAGCAAGCCTATGGATGAGATAAACGAAGACGCGATACCCGAAGATTACGAGGATGTGGAACTTATTCAGGAATGATAATCCGAATAAGAGTTTATAAGTATACGACAGTATAAGATTAAGGAGAGGACATATGGATTTTAAGGGGAAAAAGGTACTTGTAATAGGTGCCGGAAAGAGCGGCATCTCGGCGGTTTCACTTTTAAAGGAAAAAGGAGCCGATATTATCCTTTACGATGATAAAAAACAGGACATAAATGCTTTACTTGAAAAGATAGGACCGGGGTTTAACGGAAGAATAGAATTTGAAAAGGTTCCCGATGACGTTAAGACAGGGCTTGACTACCTTGTTTTAAGCCCGGGGGTACCGATCGATTCTCCTCTTGTACTTGATCTGAAAAATTACGGTCCGAAAGTAATAGGCGAGGTAGAGCTTGCATATTATTACACCAAGGGCAAGATAGTGGCGGTTACCGGTACGAACGGAAAAACAACAACCACTGCGCTTACAGGATTTCTTATCGGTAAAAAGTATAAGAACACACTTATAGGCGGAAACATCGGTATTCCCTATACAGAGATATGTCTAAAATCTACCGATGACGGTGTGACCGTTGCGGAAATGAGCAGCTTTCAGCTTGATACAACCGACACTTTCCATCCTTATATAAGTATGATATTAAACATCACACCCGATCATCTTGACAGGCATCATACAATGGAAAATTATATAAACGCCAAGCTGAACTGTACAAAAAATCAGACAGGCTCCGAGCTTTGTATATTAAATTACGAAGATGAAGTCTTAAGGGAAAAGGCAAAAAACATAGAAGCCAAGATATGCTGGTTTTCGTCAAGAAGAGAGCTTGAAAACGGCATGGTATACAAGGATGGCGTAATATATGAGGTCAAGGAAGGCGAGCCGAAGAAGATAATCGATGTGGACAGGATGCAGCTTATAGGCCGTCATAATTATGAAAATGCGATGGCAGCAATAGCAGCGGCACGTTTTATGGGAGTTGACCTTGACACCATCAGAGAGGGGCTTGAGGAATTTGCTCCTGTCGAACACAGGATTGAATATGTTGATACGATCAACGGAGTAAAGTATTACAATGATTCAAAGGGTACAAATCCCGATGCTTCCATACAGGCAGTGAAGGCTATGAACGGTCCCACATATCTCATAGGCGGCGGCTACGATAAGGGTTCGACTTACGATGAGTGGATTGAAAGCTTTGAAGGAAAGATCAAAAAGCTGATCCTTATGGGCCAGACAAGGGAAAAGATAGCTGATTGTGCCGAAAAGCACGGGTTTAAGGATTACTTCTTTGTAGAGAGTATGGAAGAAGCCGTTAGATACTGTAAAGAGAATGCAGTTCCGGGAGATACGGTGCTCCTTTCACCCTGCTGTGCAAGCTGGGGTATGTTCAAGAATTATGAGGAACGCGGAAGGATCTTTAAAGATCTTGTAAAGCAAAAGAACAAATAAAAGAAAGGTAAATGTACGTGAAAAGAAACGCGGTTACGATTAAGATTAAAAACGTATTGAGCAATTATGATGCCATTCTTGCCATTCTTGTTCTGTTTATCTGTGTCTTCGGACTTATTATGATATACAGCGCAAGTTCTTATCGTGCCGCTTATTATTACGGCGATTCGAAGCTGTATTTCAGAAGACAGGGCCTGTTTATTCTTGGCGGTGCGGCGCTTATGGTGGTCACCTCACTGATCGATTATAAGATATACTTTAAAAGGATAAAAATTATACCGGTCAAGCCGGTTGTTCTTCTTTACTTTTTGTGTATAGCACTCCAGTGGTACGTTTACTTTGCAGGGTATAGCTCAGGAGGTTCCTCGAGATGGATTCAGCTCGGAGGCGGTTTTAACCTCCAGCCTTCTGAAATCTCAAAGGTATGCTTTGTTATAGGAGGCGCCTTTGTCGCAGCCAAAAAGAAAAAAATGATAAATACGGGAAGCACCCTGAAAAACATTTTCGGAGTATTTTTCCTGTTTGCGTTGTTTGTTCCTATACTTGTACCGGTAGCACTTCAGAATCTGTCAAGTGCAGTTATTCTTGCCGGGATTCTTGCATGTATTTATTTTTGCACAAGTATGGATAAGAAATACTTTGTGTTTGTTGTCATAGCTCTTTTCCTCGGAGGAGTTGCCATGATATACGCAAAAGGATACCGTTCGGAACGTATTATGCATTTCTGGTATCCTGAGACCATGGACCCGGCAGACCAGATAATGCAAGGTATGTATGCAATAGCATCCGGCGGATTGTTCGGAAAAGGTCTGGGCAACAGCGTTCAGAAACTCGGAAACATGCCGGAAGTACATACGGATATGATTTTTACGATTATCTGTGAGGAACTGGGAATAATCGGCGGAATAGCACTTATCGGACTGTTTTTGCTTCTCCTCTGGAGAATATTCAAGATCGCGGTAAATGCTCCGGACCTGTATGGTGCTCTGATAGCAACAGGAGTATTTGCTCAGGTTGCCGTCCAGGTACTCATGAATGTTGCGGTGGTAACCAACAGCATGCCTGCGACGGGTGTTCCGCTCCCGTTCGTCAGTTACGGAGGCAGCAACCTGCTGATCCTGATGGCGGAGATGGGGATCGTCCTAAGCGTTTCCAAGAGAACCTATGACCCGATCCCCGATGAAGAAGACGAAGAAGATTCAATGCTGTTATCATAATAAAGAAAAGAGGAGGGCACAATGAGAAGAAGTCGATGGATCGTTCTGAAAATCTTTATATTGTGCCTTATAATTGTTTTGGCAGTTCTTTATTTTGAGAAGTTTAAGCTTGAGAATCTGATAATTGAAGGCGGAAGCCATTACAGTGCAGAGGAGATAGAAGAAAAGCTTGTAACAAGCAAGGCGGACAGGTTTACCCATTTCTTCTATTTGAAATATGCGGTATTTTCGGAGCCCGATCCCATTCCTTTTGTGGAAAAGATGGATTTCGAGATTATTGACAGGAATACTATACATGTTCAGGTATACGACAAGATGATAGCCGGCTGTGTTGAGCATATGGGACGATATATGCATTTTGACAGAGAAGGTATTGTTGTGGAAAGCGCAGAAAAACCGGATAAAGGCATACCTGTTGTAACGGGGATAGATTTTTCAAAGGTTGTCATAGGTGAAAAGATGATCATAGAGGATGACAGATTGTTCTCAGTTATCCTTAATCTGACACAGTGCCTGCAAAAATACGGTATAGATTGCGACAGGATACATTTTGACATAAGACAGAATATAAAGCTGTATATAGGTGGATCTGAGGCTTTACTCGGTGGCGATGAGATCCATGACTACCAGATAAGTGCCTTGAAAAAGGTTATGGATTCTGCCGGAGGAGTAAACTACAGGTATGATCTTAGAAATTACACCGAACAATCGGGCGAGGTTCCTGCAAAAAAAAATAAATAATGAAGAATATTGAAAAATTTTTAATATTCTACTTGATTATTTTGCTCATTAAATGTATTATATTAATGTATATGATTTTTTAGATCATAAGGAGGGCAGGACCTTGGTTGAGATTACTAATGATGAAAGCAACTATGGAGCAAAAATTATTGTCGTAGGTGTAGGCGGCGCAGGCAACAACGTTGTCAACAGAATGATAGAGGACGGTATTCAGGGCGTTGAATATATCTGTGTCAATACAGACAGTCAGCAGTTAAAGAAGTGTAAATGTCCCAACATTATCCAGATAGGCGAGAAGCTTACAAAGGGACGCGGTGCGGGAGGAAATCCCGAGGTAGGAAGAAATTCCGCTGAGGAGAGCAGGGAAGCTCTTACTGAGGCCATCAAGGAAGCTGAGATGGTATTTGTTACCTGTGGTATGGGAGGTGGAACCGGTACCGGTGCTGCACCTGTTATAGCACAGATCGCAAAAGAAATGAACATTCTTACCGTAGCCGTTATTTCAAAGCCTTTCAAGCATGAGGGCGATGTACGTATGGCACAGGCCATGGAAGGTATCGCTACCCTTAAGGAGCATGTTGATACCATGATCGTCATCCCTAACGAGAAGCTTCGTGAGATCTGTGACAAGAAGGCCCGCTTCCCTGAAGTATTGAAAATGGCTGACACTGTGCTCAGACAGGGCGTTCAGGGCATTACCGATATCATCAATAAGATGGGCGATATCAACCTTGACTTCGAAGACGTATGTACCGTTATGAGGGATAAGGGAGTTGCTCATATCGGAATCGGCAGGGCTACAGGAGATGACAGCTGTATGCAGGCCGTTCAGATGGCTATCGCATCACCTCTTCTTGAAACAAATATCGAAGGTGCCGACAATATCATCCTTCACTTCTCAGGTGACCTTGGATTTGATGATACCATCAATGCGTCCAACTACGTTAAGGAGATCGTTGGAGCCGATACAAACGTTATATTCGGTGAAGTATATGACGATTCAGAACCTGATACATGTTCAGTTACCATTATTGCAACAGGCATCAAAAACAGTCCCGATGTAGGATTTGTTCCCGGAATGAGCCAGACAGCTAAGCCTCAGCAGGGACTTGGTTTCTTAAATCAGGGCGTAAGGAAGCCCGCAGCAGGCGCTCCTCAGCTGCAGCAGGGTCAGCAGAGGCAACAGGCTTTCAGACCTCAGGTACAGCCTACAAAACCTGCAGCACCCGCTCAGGGACAGACAGGGTTCAGACCTAAGCAGAATCAGACACCTGATAACGGAAGCTCGATCCTGATACCTGAATGGATTTCAAGACAGAATAATAATTAAGAGGGAATATCGAGTAGGCCTTGGTTCTACTCGATTTTCTTATAAAAAGTATAATAAGGTATATAAAAATGTTTGTTTTCCTTTTGATCGTATGGATCATTTTTAACGGGGCAATAACTCTTGAGATACTGCTGATAGGCGCAGCAGTAAGTGCCGCAGTATGTTCCTTTATGGTTTTTGCTGCCGGATACAGCTTTAAAAAAGAATTCGGATATCTTAAAAAATTGCCCTACATAATCGCATATCTGTTTGTTCTGATAAAGGAGATAATCAAGGCAAACCTCATCTGTTCCGGCCTGATCATAAAAGGGAGCAAAAGTATAAAGCCGACGCTCGTTAGTTTTAAATCTCCTTTAAAAAGCCATTTTTTGGGGACTGTGCTCGCAAATTCGATCACACTTACACCAGGAACAATATCCGTATCATTGAATGAAGGACGTTTCGAGGTTCACTGTCTTGACAGCTCCTTATATGAAGGGATAGATGATTCCGTATTTGTACGTATTTTGAAAAGGATAGAGGAATAACTATTTTATATGGAAGAAACAGTAGAGATTTTTCTGAAGGGTGCCGTGATCTTCAGCTCTGTTATAATATTTTTGTGCTTTATAAGAGCAATAATCGGCCCGAGTGTTCCCGACAGACTGATAGCAATAAATATGATAGGAACTCAGATAATTATAATAATCCTTGAGCTGACGGTTCTTTTGGGAGAAGCATGGCTTGCCGATATAGCTTCAGTATATGCACTCATAAGCTTTTTGGGAGTGGTAGTGCTTACAAAGATATATATAGGCATATATCGGAAGAAGAATGCGGATGCTTTCAATGCGGCTTCAAAGCAGGGGAGGAAAAAATGAGCACTTTCAGAACTATAACGGCAATAGTCCTTATGACCATAGGTATGATATTCATACTTATATCATGCATCGGAGTTTTTCGTATGAAATTTGCCCTGAATAGGATGCATTCAGCTTCCATAGCGGATACCTGCGGGATCCTTTTCTGCACAGTCGGATTGTGTGTGCTGTCGGGGTTTACTTTTATGACGCTTAAAATGCTTCTTGTACTGGTTGTATTTTGGCTGACAAGCCCTATTTCCGGACATCTTATAAGCAATCTTATAAAAACGACCAAGGAGAAGGAATTAAAAGAAAATGCTTTTCAAAAAGAACTTGAAAAGTAAACGGTTTAGGGGTATGATATAATAGAAGTTTTAGTATTAGGAGAATGAAAAGTGAGCAAGAAAGTTAAGATCATCGTTATTTCAGTAGTATGTGTATTGTTGGCAGCCGTTATGACACTTATTGTTATAGAGCAGGTTGGGAAGAGAAAGGTTAAGATTGTAAACAATACCGACAGAAATATCACCAAGCTGCAGGTAATGTTTGAAACAGAGGAAGAAAGTACAGTAATCTGTAGTCTGTTTGATGGTGAACTTCAGAGCGGCAGATCATATTCGGGCACATTCGAAACCCAGGATTTCTCATCCGTTCCCGCCGACCTCGGAATGCTTGTTACTTTTGAGGGCGAAGAAGAAATATTTGTTTATGACGGATACTTTGACAGCAGATTTGACGGGTCGGTCGATATAGAATTCTTTCAGGCCGAGGGTCAGTATAGGGCTATGCTGTCTGCAACAAGCGGATTGTTCAGAAATTCCGACAATACATACATGAAGGATGACGAAATCTTTTTTGATTTCGAGAATGCCGACTGGGATATGGTCGATTTCTGGGGTGACGAAGAAGATATGGAAGAAATGGATGACTTTGATATCGTGGAAGAATGACTATGAAGATAATGTTTATTTCCTTGGGCTGTGATAAGAATCTTGTCGACAGCGAGAAAATGTCTGCAGGCATTCTTGATGCGGGCTTTGAGATAACCGATGATCCCCTGGAAGCCGAAGTATGTGTAATAAATACCTGCTGCTTCATCCATGACGCAAAGCAGGAAAGCATAAATACAATCCTTGAGACGGCTAGGCTAAAGGAAACGGGCAGATTAAAGACGCTTATCGCAACCGGATGCCTGGCCACAAGGTATGCCGAAGATATCGGAACGCTGTTGCCCGAAGTGGATGTAATCCTTTCCTCATCGGCCTCGGATGAACTGATAAATGTCCTTAAAGCCTTGAAGAACGGAAATGCTTCGGAAAAGAGGATAGAAAAGGATATTAACAGGGAACCTGAGCTTTCTGAGAAGCGTCTTTTTAACAATTTTAAGAATTACGCTTATCTTAAGATCGCTGACGGCTGTGACAAGCATTGTACGTACTGCGTTATTCCTTCGATAAAAGGAGCTTATAGGAGTTTCCCGATAGAAAAAATACTGAAGGAAGCCGAGATGGCCGTTAAAGCCGGAAAGAACGAGCTTATACTTATAGCACAGGAAACTACCCTTTACGGAACGGATACTTACGGGAAAAAGTCAATAGCTGTGCTTCTCGAAAAACTGAACGAAATCGAAGGGCTGGAGTGGATCAGGCTGATGTACTGTTATCCCGAAGAAATAGACGATGAGCTTATAAAAGCCATAGCAGACCTTGATAAGGTGGTAAAATATATTGATATGCCGATACAGCATATCTCTGACGGTATACTTAAGAAAATGGGGAGAAGAACCTCGGGTGACGATATAAGAAATATAATCTTGAAATTAAGGAAGCAGATTCCCGGTATAGTCATAAGGACAAGCCTTATTACAGGATTTCCGGGCGAATGCGAGGAAGACCATCTTGAACTGATGGAGTTCCTTAAGGAATTCAAGCTGAACAGGGTAGGGGTCTTTACTTATTCCAAAGAAGAAGGGACTCCTGCAGCAAAGCTAAAGCCCCAGATACTTAAAAGAGTTAAGGAAGCCCGTCGAAAGGAGCTCATGCTTACCCAGCAGAAAATTGTGTTTGATGAGAACGACAGGCTTGAAGGGCATGAGCTTGAGGCAATTGTCGAGGGTAAGCTGCCCGAAGAGAACATTTATGTGGGACGGACCTACAGAGATGCTCCTGACGTAGATGGGAGTTGTTTTATCGAATCCGACAGGGACCTTGTCCTTGGAGAAAAAATAAAAGTATTAATAAAGAAAGCTTCAGGTTACGACCTGATAGCTACGGAGGTTTGATCGTGAATACGCCTAATAAGATCACATTATTCAGGGTTATCCTGATACCTGTATTTATTGTTGTTTTCCTTTGCGGGATACCTGACAGGAAGACCGCGGATATTATAGCGCTTGTTGTCTTTTCTGTGGCTTCCGCTTCGGATTTCCTTGACGGATACCTTGCAAGAAAGAACAACATGGTCACCGATTTCGGAAAACTCATGGATCCTCTGGCCGATAAGCTTCTTGTATGTATCGCTCTTATCTGCTTTGTAAAGATGAGGGGAGAGGTAGAAGTCGGCAGTTATAGCTTCCCTGCATGGTGTGCTATAATAATCGTGAGCAGGGAATTCATTATCAGCGGAATAAGGCAGCTTGCTGCCGATAAAGGTATAATAATTGCCGCAGGTATCTGGGGAAAGATAAAGACGGTTGTGCAGCTGTTCATGTGTATAGACTACATTATCATGCCTGAGTTTATTAGCGGAGGAATGGAGTGGTTCGCAGTTGCGGGAGTTGTGCTTATGTATCTTGCTACCGCACTCACTGTAATATCATTGGCAGATTATCTGCTGAGAAATTGGAAGGTGCTTGAGATCAGCTTTAAGTGATGAATACATGATACGGGTGAAAGGAGGTAATAATGAGAAAAGATATACGCTATGTCGTAATTCTTGTCGTTATGATCCTCCTTGCCTTATTGTGCCTGTATTGTATTTTTGCCGACAGAGAAAAAGAGGATGACCGGAACAACACCGAGGTAACCGGTACCGGACCGATCCCGACCGAAAGGACCATAGTTGTTCCTGACAAGGATCATAATGAGGTATTGCTCGGAACGGTCAGGTTTTATACCGTAAAGCTTTCACCGAGAAATATCGAGTCTGTAGAAGTAGCAGTGGGAAAGGAAACCGAGGTTACCGCAAAGCTGGTTTCGGAATACATCACCGACGCACTTGAGGATGAGGAGATAGAGCTTGATATTTCCGGAATCGAAGAAAAAGACGGGATATGTATAATTAATTTTTCAAGCAGTATAAGAAAGGTTGCGGGATCGGATCCGGAGCTTGAAAAAATGATATTGGATGCATATTCAATGAGCATAGTAGACAACTGCAACGTGGACGGAGTTTCCTTCAAGATCGAAGGAAAAGCTTATTCCACGCAGAACATAACCTTAAACGACGGAGAGGTATATCTTAAGAATTGAAAGTGATAATTATCGGAGGAGGCGCAGCCGGATTGATGGCGGCATATTCGTGTGCGAAAAACGGACATGAAGTCCTCCTTATAGAAAAGAACGAGAAGCTCGGGAAAAAGATATATATAACCGGGAAGGGCCGCTGTAATCTGACCAATTACAGCAGTGGTGCTGATGTATTAAAGAATGTGGTTTCAAATCCTAAATTTCTATATAGCAGTATGCATCAGCTTTCTCCATACGAGACTGTTGATGTTTTTAATTCTCTGGGATTGGAAACCAAGATAGAGAGAGGAAACAGGGTATTCCCCGTATCCGATCATGCGTCTGACGTGACAAAAGCCCTTGAAAAGGGAATCCGCGCTCTGGGCGTAAAAGTATTGCTGAATACGGCTGTGACAGACATAAAAACCGAAAACGGACGCGCAAAGGGCGTAAAAACAGATAAAGCAGGATTTATCGAGGCAGATGCCGTGATAGTGGCGACCGGAGGTCTCAGCTACCCTTCGACCGGTTCTACCGGGGACGGATACGGATTCGCGGTTTCTCTTGGACACAGTATTGTTCCGACCGTTCCTTCCCTTGTCGGATTAAAGACCAAAGAGACGTTTGTCAGGGAAATGGAAGGTCTTTCATTAAAGAACATTAAGCTTAAATGTTATGTAGACGGAAAGGTAAGGTATAAGGAACAGGGGGAAATGCTTTTTACCCATAACGGGGTAAGCGGTCCTCTTATCCTTACGGTTTCCTCGCTGTTTGCAAGAGAAATGGCTTCCGGCAGCAAAATAATCCTTTCTATCGATTTAAAGCCCGGCCTTTCAGAAGAAGAACTTGACAACAGGCTTTTACGGGATATGACCGCGATGAGCAACAAGTCCTTAAAGAATATACTGGGCGGTCTAGTACCGTCTTCAATGGTACCGGTGTTTATAAACGTTATAGGAATCGACGGTGACAAGAAGGGAAACTCGATCACTATTAAAGAAAGAAGAAGGATCGGTGCATTATTAAAGGACTTTAGGCTCGAAGCAGTAAGGGCCGGAGGTTTTAACGAAGCCGTGATCACAAAGGGTGGAGTAAACATAAAGGAAATTGATCCCAAGACCATGGAATCGCTTAAGTGTAAAGGTGTTTATTTTGCCGGCGAGGTAATGGATGTGGATGCCCTGACGGGAGGCTACAATCTCCAGATAGCCTGGTCTACCGGTTATCTTGCGGGAATGAGCATAAATAATACTAGTAACAGGGAGAAAAAGAAAATGAGTACTGTAAGTGTAGCTATAGACGGACCTGCAGGTGCGGGCAAAAGCACGATCGCTAAGCGTGTTGCCAGAGAACTCGGATATATCTATATAGATACCGGTGCAATGTACAGGGCAATGGGATATTTTCTTATTACAGCCTCGATCGATCTTGATGATGAGGAGAAGGTTGTTGAAGCCTGTGGGAAAATTGACCTTAAGACAAAGTATATAGACGGACTCCAGCATGTCATATTAAACGGAAATGACGTGACAGGTTTTATAAGAACCGATGAGGTCGGTGCTGCGGCATCAAAGATATCCGCATATAAGAAAGTAAGAGAGATACTTGTTGATCTTCAGCGTAAGATGGCGGAGAATGACAATGTTGTTATGGACGGAAGAGATATCGGTTCGGTAGTTCTTCCTAACGCAACATTAAAAATATACCTGACTGCCAGTGTTGAGGAGAGGGCAAAACGCAGATATAACGAATATGTGCTTGCCGGACAGGAATGCGACCTTGAGCAGATAAAAAAAGACATTGAAGAAAGGGATCACAGGGATATGACAAGGGAGAATTCCCCCTTAGTATGTGTTCCGGATGCCCATGTGGTAGATTCCTCGTTCATGAATATCGATGAGGTATGTGCAGAGGTATTCAGGCTCGCAGAAGAAGCAAAGGGATGATTATAGTATGATTGTAAAAGTTGCCGAATCAGCAGGCTTCTGTTTCGGAATCGAACGGGCTGTCAGGACCGTGTACGAACAGCTGGAAAAAAATAAGCCCGTATATACCTATGGACCCATAACGCATAACGAAACCGTGTGTGATGATCTGACAGCAAAGGGGGTCCGCATCATATCGGGTGAGGATGAGATAGATAATATTTCCGGAGCCATTATTATCATCAGATCCCACGGAGTGACCCGGCGTATCTATGAAAAACTGAAGGAAACAGAACTTGGCAGGGGCAATGAGATAGTAGATGCAACATGTACATTTGTAAAAAAAATACACCGGATAGTAAATGAGGAATCCATTTTGGGAGCCGATACCATCATAATAGGCGACGCATCTCATCCGGAGGTAGAAGGAATCTGCGGCTGGTGCGAGGGAAGGTGTACCGTACTCGATAACGAGGAAGAAGCAAGGCTTTACGAACCCGGAAAAGCTTCCAAAACCGTTCTGGTTGCCCAGACAACATTTAATATAAATAAATTTAAAGTATTGGTTGAAATTTTACAAAAAAGAGTGTATAATATAAATGTTGTTAACTCTATTTGCAACGCTACCGAGAAAAGACAGCGTGAAACAAAGGAGCTGGCGGCATCTTGCGATGCTATGATTGTTATTGGCGGGAAACATAGTTCCAACACGCAAAAACTGGCGGAAATCTCGGAGAAGGAATGCAAAAATACTTACCACATCCAGACAAGCGATGACTTAGACCCGGATGTTTTCAGATCTTTCCGTTGCGTAGGTATTACAGCAGGGGCTTCCACCCCAAAAACTATAATCAAGGAGGTTCAAGAAATTATGTCAGAAAAAAGTTTTGACGCGATGCTTGACGAATCAATGAAAACAATACACAACGGGGAGGTAGTCGAAGGTAAAGTCATTTATGTCAAAGAAGACGAGATTGCTCTTGACATAGGATATAAGGCAGACGGGATCATTCCAAGAAGCGAATACACCAATCAACCCAACCTTGATCTGCGCACCGTTGTAAAAGAAGGTGATACGATTCAGGCAAAGGTACTTAAGGTTAATGATGGTGAGGGTCAGGTTTCACTGACTTACAAGAGGCTTGCGGCTGAGCGCGGAAGTGAGAAGCTCTTAAAGGCCTTTGAAAACAAAGAGATACTTAAGGCTAAGGTTACAGAGGTCCTTGGCGGCGGTATCTGTGTAGTATACGACGAGACAAGAGTATTTATTCCCGCAAGTCTTGTTTCCGATACATATGAAAGAAATCTTGACAAATATAAGGATCAGGAGATCGAATTCCTGGTTACAGAATTCCAGCCTAAGAAGAGAAGGATCATCGGCGACCGCAAGCAGATCCTTGTTGCAAGGAAGGCAGAGGCTATGAAGAAGCTCTTCGAAACCATAAAGGTTGGCGACGTTATCGAAGGTACCGTTAAGAACATTACCGATTTCGGTGCATTCATCGACATCGGCGGAGCTGACGGACTGCTTCACATTTCTGAAATGTCATGGGGCAGGATCGACAATCCCAAGAAGGTATTCAAGGTTGGCGATACAGTCAGAACATTTATTAAAGACATCCAGGGAAATAAGGTTGCGCTTTCATTGAAATTCCCTGATCAGAATCCTTGGGCTGATGCAGAAGAAAAGTTTGCAGTCGGCAACATCGTTAAGGGTAAGGTTGCCCGTATGACCGATTTCGGTGCATTTATCGAGCTTTTCCCCGGTGTTGATGCACTTCTTCATGTATCACAGATTTCTAGAGATCATATAGAAAAGCCTTCAGACATCCTGAAGGTTGGACAGGAAGTTGAAGCAAAGATCCTTGACTTAAATCTTGAAGACAAGAAGATCAGCCTGAGCATGAAGGCACTCCTTCCTCCTAAAGAGGATGAGGAGCCCGCTGCAGATGAAGAGCCTGCTGTGGCCGACCAGTCTGAGGAGAGCGCTAACGAAAACGCATAATTAATTAACTCTGAACAGACTTAAAAAGAATTTTTTAGGTCTGTTCTTTTTTTTGGGAGGAAAAGGTCATAGACAACTACGAAAATTTCAAAAAATCAATTCTCCGTCTGACAGGCGTGGATCTGAACGCATACAAGGAAAACCAGATGAAACGAAGGATAGATTCTCTGATCATGAGGAACAGGATTTCGGGATATTCGGAATATGTCAATCTTATCCGGGAAAACAAAGAAAAGTATGACGAGTTTATGGGCTACATAACGATCAATGTATCGGAATTCTGGAGAAATGCCGATCAGTGGACTATCTTAGAGAACAAGATACTTCCTATGGTTATTAAGGATAACGGTATTAAGGTATGGAGTGCGGCGTGCTCTACGGGGGATGAGCCTTATTCCCTGGCCATGCTTTTGGCTGACCATCTTCCCATCTCTAAAATAAGGATAATGGCAACAGATCTTGATAAACAGGTCCTTTTAAAAGCAAAATCAGGTATCTATTCCGAAAAATCCTTAGCCGGCCTGCCGGCCAGGTATAGAAACAAATACTTTGTCAGGAAAAACGACTCTTCATTTGAAATCGTAGGAGATATAAAGAGATGTATTACCTTTAAGGAACACGATCTTTTAAACGCCAATTATCCTTCGTGCTTTGACCTGATCGTATGCAGGAATGTGCTCATTTATTTTACGGATGAAGCCAAAACAGCTGTATTTAAGCGCTTTAACAGATCGCTGAATGACGGCGGAATACTTTTCCTTGGAAGTACTGAGCAGATTCTTTACCCGAAAGAAGTGGGATTCGCACCGATTTCATCATTTTTTTATAAAAAACTATGATATTTTGTATTGATTTTTTAAAAGTAATAGTTTATAGTTAATTTTGGAAAATGGAGAAAGCTATGGACAATTATGTAAAAGTGGCAATAGATGCCATGGGTGGAGACAACGCTCCGCTTGAACTTGTGAAGGGTGCCGTTGAAGCGGTTAATGAATCTGAAAAAATAAAGTGCTTTCTTGTGGGAAAGGACGATGCCATTAAGGAAGAACTTAAGAAGTACACCTATGACACGTCAAGGATTGAGATAGTTACCGCCGAGGAGATCATCACGAACGATGAAGCACCGGTTATGGCGATAAGAAGAAAAAAGAATTCTTCCGTGGTTGTGGGACTGAATCTCGTAAAGTCAGGCGATGCCGATGGATTTATTTCCGCCGGCAGTACGGGAGCTGTACTTGTAGGTGCCCAACTGATAGCCGGAAGGATAAAGGGCGTTGAAAGAACACCCTTAGCACCGGTAGTACCCACACTTAAAGGATGCTCGCTTCTTATAGACTGTGGAGCAAATGTTGACGCAAGAGCTTCCCATCTCGTACAGTTTGCAAAGATGGGTTCAATTTACATGGAAAACGTTATAGGGGTAAAGAACCCTAAGGTCGCGATCGTAAACATCGGTACTGAGGAAGAGAAGGGCAATGCACTTGTAAAGGAAACATATCCTCTTCTTAAAAACTGCTCGGACATCAATTTCGTGGGGAGCATCGAATCACGTCAGATTCCTTATGGAGATGCTGATGTTATAGTATGCGAAGCCTTTGTCGGAAACGTTATCCTGAAAATGTACGAAGGCGTTGCAGGTGCACTGGTTGCAAAAATAAAAGAAGGTCTTACGGCAACACCGATCAGTAGCTTTGGTGCGCTGTTATGCAAGAAATCACTTAAGAAAACCATGAAGGGCTTCAGCATGGATGATTACGGCGGAGCTCCCATGCTTGGACTTAACGGGCTTGTTATGAAGACTCACGGAAATGCCAGATCGATCGAAGTAAAGAATTCAATACTTCAATGTGTTAAGTTCAGTGAAAGCAATATACCTGACAAGATCAGGAGAAATTTACAAGAATAAAAATCATTATACAGGAGGGTGAAAATGGAATTTGAGAAATTGCAGAAAATCATATCTGAGGTATTAAATGTAGATCCGGATGAGGTTTCAATGGATACAACCTTTATCGATGACCTCGGAGCTGATTCACTGGATGTTTTCCAGATCATCATGGGCATTGAGGAGGAGTTCGATATCGAGATCTCAAACGAGGATGCCGAGAATATCGTTACAGTTAGAGATGCAGTTGAACAGATCAAGAATGCGATAAACTGATTTAAGAGGCTGTCTGACGACAGCTTCTATTTATTACATAAGGTGAAAGAATGCTATCAGAAAATAAAATACGAGAGCTTGAAGAAAAGATAGAATACACCTTCAAGGATAAGGAACTCATGACACTTGCTCTGTCACACAGTTCGTATATAAATGAACTTACGGTACGGAACAGACAGTGCAACGAGAGGATAGAGTTCTTGGGTGATGCTATTCTGGAAATGGTATCAAGCGAATACCTGTACAAGAACAGACCACAGGACAAGGAAGGTGTCCTGTCAAAGCAAAGAGCTGCGCTTGTTTGCGAGAAAGCACTTGCCGGAGCTGCCAGAGCAATAAATCTAGGAGATTATCTTCTCTTGGGAAAAGGAGAGGCTTCCAACGGAGGAGCTAACAGGGACTCCATTCTGGCAGATGCTTTTGAAGCAATGATCGGAGCTATTTACCTTGACGGCGGTTACGATGTGGTGAAGGCATTTATTATCAAAAGAGTGCTGGAAAGCGGAAACGGCACCTTTGTAGATTATAAATCGCGTTTCCAGGAGATCGTTCAGGGAAAGACAAACGCAAAAATAGTATATGAGCTGATCGGAGAGACGGGGCCCGAACATGACAGAAAGTTCGAGGTAGCGGTCTCTATTAATGGTGTTGTACTCGGACATGGCTTTGGCCACAATAAGAAATCAGCCGAACAGAATGCCGCCATGGAGGCAATAGTAAGGACGAGGAGACAGAGCGACTGGGCTTGATCCGGATTATCAAGTGTTGTTCAGGTGTGAAAAATGTACTTAAAAAGTATTGAAATACATGGTTTTAAATCATTTGCCAATAAAATAGTATTTGAATTCAAGAACGGAATTACGGCTATAGTAGGTCCTAACGGCAGCGGAAAGAGCAATGTTGCGGATGCCGTAAGATGGGTTCTTGGCGAACAGAGTGCAAAGCAGCTTAGAGGCTCGTCGATGCAGGATGTCATCTTCTCGGGTTCGGAAGCCAGAAAGCCCATGGGCTATGCATTTGTTGAGATAACCTTTGACAACTCTGATCATAAGCTTCCGATCGAGTATGAAGAGGTAGCCGTAGCCAGACGCGTATACAGGTCGGGCGAAAGTGAATATCTTATAAACGGGAATGTCTGCAGACTGAAGGATGTCCAAGAGATGTTCATGGATACCGGTATCGGCAAGGAAGGCTATTCCATTATCGGACAGGGACAGATTGACAAGATCCTTAGTACAAAGCCCGAGGACAGACGTGAACTTTTCGACGAAGCAGCCGGTATCGTTAAATTCAAAAAAAGGAAAAATATCGCTGAGAAGAATCTTTTTGAGGCTGCCGACAATCTTATACGTGTAAATGATATCATCGGCGAGCTTGAAAAGCAGGTAGGTCCTCTTGAAAAGCAGTCGGAGGTTGCAAGGGAATACCTTCGCTTAAAGGAAAAACTGAAGGTCTTAGAGGTTAACAATTTCTTAAAGGAATACAGCGAGAGCGGGAAAAAGAAAAAAGAACTCGACGAAAAATGTGAAATAGCCACCGAGGAGCTCGAATCCACAAAGAGTGCCAATGAGCAGGCTGAGGCCGAGTATAAGAGACTCGAGGAGGAAATCGCAAAAATCGATACCTCTTTAAGTGAGAAGAAGAATGAACGTCAGGAAGCACTTATCGATTCCGAGAAAAAAGAGGGAGAGGTTAAGCTTCTTATCCAACAGCTTGAAACCATAGACCAGAACAGCAAGAGGATTGAGGAGCGTATCGGTGAGATAAAAACCGATATCGATGAAAAATATAGCGAGAGAGCTAACTTTGAGAAGAAAAAGCTTGAATTTGAGAACAAGCTTAAGGAGTGTGCTTCAAGGAAGGAAAAAGCATCCGATGAGCTTAACGGCATAAGGAAGAATATTGAAGAGCTGACAGTCTCAATAGAAGAAACA
The DNA here is from genome assembly GCA_024696945.1 of Lachnospiraceae bacterium. Taxonomy (GTDB): domain Bacteria; phylum Bacillota; class Clostridia; order Lachnospirales; family Lachnospiraceae; genus RUG11977. The sequence goes on from JAILGF010000071.1 coordinate 117,048, forward strand.
AACAATGAGATACTAAAGCTCGCTAACCTGAACGGACATGTAAAGACAAGTATAGAGCATGCCGATACGGTTTTAGAGCAGCATACACTAAGACGTTCCGAGCTTTCATCAAGACTTCTGTCGTTAAAATCAGACGAAGCGGATGCGGCTGAACTTGTTAGTTCTTTAGAGCAGAAATACAATACCGTTTCAAAGACCATTAAGGATAAAGAGGATGAAAGATCGGGACTTGAAAAGAAGATCCTCGATCTCGATAAAGAAAGAAGAAGGTTTTCGGCCGATATTGACAGGTCAAATCATGAATTCCTGTCACTTACATCAAGGCTTGAGGCATTAAAACAGATATCCGAAAGATATGAAGGATACAGCGCTCCGGTTAAGAAGGTAATGGAGAAGAAGGACGAATTTCCCGGAATCTGCGGAGTTGTTGCGGACCTTTTCTCTACGGGAAAGGAGTACGAGACAGCCGTTGAGACCGCACTCGGAGCAAGTATCCAGCATGTCGTTACCGAGGACGAAGCTACCGCTAAGGCCGTGATAGAATACCTGAAGCGTGAAAAGCTCGGCAGAGTAACATTCCTTCCCATAACTTCGATAGGGGACGGAAACAGGGGAAAAGTTGAAAATGAAGTATTCCAAGAGAAGGGCGTGATAGGAGACGCAGCTTCTCTTGTTAGCGCAGATGAAAAGTATTCCGGTATTGTAAGACATCTGCTGAAAAGCTTTGTTGTTGTCGACAATGTAGATAACGCTTTAAAGATTGCAAGAAAGTACGATTATAACGTAAGACTTGTAACTCTGGAGGGTGAGCTTTTATCTCCGGGCGGTTCGATCGCGGGCGGTGCTTACAGGTCTAAGGGAAATCTTCTTGGACGTAAGAGAGAGCTTGAAGAGTTAAAGAAAGAGATAGAGAAGAAAAAAGAGGCGCTTGAAAGCTTAAAACAGGAGCAGAAACAGATTTCCGAAAAAGGTAAGGATGCCGCAGCTGCACTGGATTCTTTAAGAAATGATCTGAAGGACAGATATGTCGAGCAGAATACTGCCGGTCTTGAGCTTAAAACTCAGACCAAAAACCTTGAGGATATCAGAAAAAAAATCGATGATTATAAGGCTGAGAACGCAGCATTAGAGCAGAAGTCCAGGGAGCTTAAGCAGGAAATTGAACGTGAAAAACAGAGCTTAAGCGACAATGACGGTAAGCACAAAGAATACGAAAAGAAAATAGAGGATACAGGTATCCTTATCGCGAATGCAAAGGCTGAGGAGGAAACTGCGTTAAAGAAGGTTTCCGATATTGCGATTGAGTATTCAAATATTGAGCAGGCACTTGTATATACCACAGAGAATATTTCGCGAATCGACTCGGAGATAGAGCGACTGAATTCTGACAGTGAAAGGATTAAGAGCGGCGCCGAGGACAGTGCCAGGGAGCTGACTTTAAAGCAGAAACAGATTGACGAACTGAAGGAAAGTATATTACAGAATAAGCAGAAGACGGAAGAACTGACTAAAAATATCGATAAGCTTTCCGGTGAAAAAGAAAAGATTAATCACGATCACAGCGAGTTCTTTAATTCATGGTCAGAGCTTACCAAAAAGATCAACAGCCTCGATAAGGAGGCCATGCGTCTTCAGGCACAGCGTGACAAGCTTTCTGAGATCCTTGATGCTCAGGTTACATACATGTGGGAGGAATACCAGCTGACTGTTTCAACGGCTGAGGATTACAGGAGCGATGACTTCAAGGCTTCATCTGCTAAGAAGGATATTACCGAGTGCAAACAGGATATTAAAAAACTTGGCGATGTTAATGTTAATGCCATTGAAGAATATAAGAGCGTTTCGGAGAGATATGAGCTTCTTACCGGTCAGAGGAAGGATCTGATCGAGTCAAAGGAGAAGATCGAAAATATCATAAAAGAGCTTGATGAGGCCATGAGAAAGCAGTTCACTGAGCGTTTTGAGCTGATCCGCAGAGAGTTCAACAATGTATTCAGGGAGCTTTTCGGAGGCGGAAAGGGTGAGCTGGAGCTTATGGAGGATGAGGATGTCCTCGAGGCCGGAATCCGTATTATCGCGCAGCCGCCGGGAAAGAAGCTTCAGAACATGATGCAGCTTTCAGGTGGTGAGAAGGCACTTACTGCCATAAGTCTTTTGTTTGCGATACAGAATCTTAAGCCCTCGCCGTTCTGTCTTCTTGACGAGATCGAGGCTGCTCTGGATGACTCGAACGTTAAACGTTATGCAAGCTATCTGCATAAGCTGACGAATAATTCTCAGTTTATTGTTATAACCCACAGACGCGGTACCATGGCCAGTGCGGATATGCTGTACGGTATCACCATGCAGGAGAAGGGTGTTTCCACTCATGTTTCGGTGAGCCTTATTGAGGATGATCTGGAGCAGTAGAGGTGTGGATTTTTATGGTGCGGTGGCGACAGATAATTCCGCCATACTCACGTGAAATCAATCAGAGGGACGGTTCTGTGATTAAAAAATATAGAGTATATAATATTTTAAAGGGGTAAATATATGGGTTTATTTAGCAGATTATTTTCAGGTCTCAGTAAGACCAGGAAGAGCATCGCCAACGGATTGAGCAGTATTTTCAGTGCATTCTCCTCGATAGATGACGATTTTTATGAGGAGCTTGAGGAGACGCTTATTATGGCGGATCTTGGCATTAATGCTACCGAGGCTATAGTGGAAAACCTTAAGGAGAAGGTTAAGGAGAATAAGATTAAAAAACCCGAGGAGTGCAGACAGCTTCTTATTGACAGTATTGAGGAGCAGATGTCGGTTCCGGAGGATGCATATGAATTTGAGAACCGTAAGTCCGTTGTTATGGTTATAGGTGTTAACGGTGTAGGTAAGACTACTTCCATCGGAAAACTTGCAGGTCAGCTTAAAGGTATGGGGAAGAAGGTTCTTGTGGCAGCTGCGGATACTTTCCGTGCAGCAGCTATAGAACAGCTTACTGAATGGACCAACAGAGCCGGCGTGGATATTATTGCTCAGTCGGAGGGGTCAGACCCCGCAGCGGTTGTTTTTGATGCTGTTTCGGCTGCAAAGTCGAGAAAGACGGATATCCTTCTTTGCGATACCGCGGGACGTCTTCACAACAAGAAGAATCTGATGGATGAGTTAAAGAAGATAAACAGGATCGTTGACAGAGAATACCCTGATTGTTACCGTGAGACACTTGTAGTATTAGACGGTACCACCGGTCAGAATGCGCTTGCTCAGGCAAAGCAGTTCAGCGAGGTTGCCAATATAACCGGTATTATTATCACCAAGCTTGACGGAACCGCGAAGGGCGGAATTGCCGTTGCAATACAGAAGGAACTCGGTATTCCGGTTAAGTATATCGGTGTAGGTGAGCATATAGACGATCTTCAGAAGTTTGATCCTCATTCTTTTGTTGAAGCACTGTTTTCAACTAGAGAGACTGCTTCTGAGGATGGGGAGGACTCCGATAACCAAGAGTAATGATGATAGTTTATAGTGAGCCTTTTCCGACTTATTTCGGATGTGTATGATACCAACAGGCGTCTGGTACATCCGGAAAATAATTAGGTTATATGGTTTTTCAAGGAGATTTAAAATAAATGTCAGATAAAGAGTTAGAGGGAATCAACCAGGAATGGGGTCAGGAATGGGGTCAGACCCCGCCTCGGGGATATGTGCCTCAACAGTATAAGAACGGGAAGAATCCGGTTTTAGCCATAATCCTCACTTTTCTTATCATGTTGGCATTCCTGGCAATACAGGTAGTGGTTATTTTGCCTTTCATGGTTAAATCGGTTTCTCGTGTTGTTGTAGATTCACCGGAGCTTATGCTTGATGAACAGGAGTTTACCGATGCACTGTTGGGTTCAATTGATTATGTTGAGGTTTCGATGCTGGCAACATTTGTATCAATGGTGGTTGCCATCCTCTGGTACCGTTTTGTATATTGCAAAGGCTATTCATTTGCAGACCTAAAGAAATCCTGTAAAAAGATAATGACGGGCAGAACGATTTTAGGATTGTTCCTGGCTGCAGTCTGCTTATATTATGCATCCAATTTTATTCTGCTTATTGTCTCATTGGTAAGTCCAAGCGCCATAGATGACTACAATGAGCTGATGGAATCGGCAGGACTGACCATAATCAACTGGAAGATAATTGTTATGACGGTTATTATGGCTCCGATAAACGAAGAGTGCATAATGCGAGGCATTATTTTTACAATGTTGAAGAAAAATATTGCTCCGATAGCTGCAATTCTTATCAGTGCTCTGTATTTCGGAATTTTCCATCTAAACGTTGTTCAGGGAATATATGCCGGTCTGCTCGGTATATTTATGGCTTATATTGCATATAAATACAAGTCGATCATAGCGTCAATGATATTCCATGCGATGTTCAATGGCTTGAATTTCCTGCTTTTGCTTACTCCCCAGGGCTTCCAGGAGAGCGTGATCCTGATGATTGCTATACCCATAATCACCGGTATCTTGTGGTTTTTCGTTGAGGGAAAAAGAAAAATTGCAGATATTGAATGATTTTTGTTGATTTTACTAAAAATTAAGAGTATAATTATTAAGAATACGATGGGTTTACTATGCTGTAAGAAATTACAGCGACGGAGGTTAAGTCTGAAAGCCGGATTTCAGACTTCCATCGGTGGTGCCGCAGGCACATCACCGGTGCGAAGGCTTGCCTGCTGCAAGGTGCATTGTTATGGATAGATCAGAAAATCAGACCGCTGAGAAAAACGGAAAGGAATCCGGGAAGTCTTTGGGTGATCTTCTCAGGGCGCTTAATTCGTTTCAGGATTCACTCGGCGAAATGATGGATGAGAATGAGGTAGCAGAGTTCAAATACAAGGACAAGAATATTGTCTTTGGTTCAGGTTACCGTATCGGTATTCCCGACGGTTTCAAAATAAACCTGCAGTCCGTTAGTACCAACGGACAACCAAGGGATTTCCTCGCATGGATACCCAGCGAGAATGAAAAGCCTGACTTTATCCTGACTGATGCCGATGAAGAGAGACCTGTAGAGCTTCTTCATAACGGAAACGAAAATACGAGCGGAAAGACCGGCTATGACCTCGCCAAGGAAGTTTACGACGATATGGTAAATGGCGGTGTTAATAAGTCAAAGCTTTCCTTAAAGGAATATTCTTTTGGAAAAATTACAGGGGGTTTTATTCGACGCGTTATGTCGTCCATGTGCTGCAACTATTATATATATTTGGAGCTCAACGGACGTGTATTAAAATTACGTGTAATTTTTAACAACAAATATTCAACCGAGAGTATGGACGGTGCGGTTACCGCATGGCTGGATACCCTCACATGGGCCGGAAACGAAGCTGCAGAGGCTGAGCGTAAAGCTGAGGAAGAAAGAAAGGTTCGTGAAGAGGCTGAACGTATAGCAGCTGAAGAAGCAGCCCGCAAGGCTGAGGAAGAAAGAAAGAGACGCGAAGAGGAAGAGCGTAAGGCAGCTGAAGAAGCAGCCCGCAAGGCTGAGGAAGAAAGAAAGAGACGCGAAGAGGAAGAGCGTAAGGCAGCTGAGGAAGCAGCCCGCAAGGCCGAAGAAGAAAGAATCAGACGCGAAGAGGAAGAGCGTAAGGCAGCTGAGGAAGCAGCCCGTAAGGCCGAAGAAGAAAGAAAGAGATGCGAGGAAGAAGAGCGTAAGGCAGCTGAGGAAGCAGCCCGTAAGGCCGAAGAAGAAAGAAAGAGACGCGAAGAGGAAGAGCGTAGGGCAGCTGAAGAAGCACGTAAGGCTGAAGAAGAAAGAATCAGACGCGAGGAAGAAGAACGTAAGGCAGCTGAGGAAGCAGCCCGCAAGGCCGAGGAAGAAAGAATCAGACGCGAGGAAGAAGAGCGTAAGGCAGCTGAGGAAGCAGCCCGCAAGGCCGAAGAAGAAAGAATCAGACGCGAAGAGGAAGAGCGTAAGGCAGCTGAAGAAGCAGCCCGTAAGGCTGAAGAGGACAGACTTGCAACTCTCGCAAAGGTTGAGGCAGCAAGAAAGATCGCTTCCGACAAAGCAAGAGAAGAAGCAGCAAGACTTGAAATAGAAAAAGCTGAAAAAGAAAAGCTTGAAATGGAAAAGGCAGCCAAGGAAGCCGAGCAGAAGGCTAAGGAAGAGGCTGTAAGACTCGCTAAGGAAGCCGAAGAGAAAGCTAAAGCAGATGCAGCAAGAATAGCCAAGGAAGAAAAGGAAGCCGAAGAAAGAGCTTTGGCAGAGAAGGCTGCAAAGGAAAAAGCAGCGGCTGAAAGGCTTGCAATGGAAAAGGCAGCGAAAGCTGCAGCAGAGCGTGCCGCAAAGGAAGCAGCAGAGCAAGCTGAAGCAGAGCGCAAAGCAAAAGAAGCAGCAGAGGCAGCTGAAGCAGAACGCAGAGCAAAGGAAGCTGAAGAGGCTGAACGCAAGGCTCAGGAAGCAGCATTGGCAGAAGCAAGGGCTAAAGAAGCCGAGCAGAAGGCTAAGGAAGCAGCAGAAGCTACAGCAAAGGCTAAGGAAGCTGAAGCTAAAGAGGCTGAAAGGATTGCAGCAGCCAGAGCGGCAGCACAGAAAGCAGCCGAAGAGCTTAAGGCTAAAGAAAATGAAAGACTTGCAGCAGCAAAGGCAGCTGCAGCTCAGTACGAAATACAGAAACAGCTTAATCCCAACGGTGCTGTAGAACCTAAGTTTGCAAATCTCGAGAAGGACGCAGAGAAGAGCGCCGTAGCCATGGCCAACAGCGTAGAGGCAGAACGTCTCGCAGAGAAGCAGCGCCGCGACGAGCTCCGTCAGCGCGAGGAACGCAGACGTGAAGAAGAGCAGCACTTAAAGCTTGAAGAAGAGAAACGCCACGCACAGCTTAAAAAGCATGCGGAGGATCTCAGACAGCAGGAGGACGAGGCAATCGGAAAACTCAAGGAAGAAAAGGAAAAGCTTATCGAACAGCGTGCCGAGGTTGCTTCAGAGATCAACGAGTGCATGCTTGAAAAGGCTGAGATAGAGAAGCAGTACGAGCTTGAACGTAATCAGTTCCTCCAGGTTGAAAATCAGGTTAATGCCACATTGTTTAATGCTCAGGGCAGAAAGAAGGATCTTGAGGCACAGGCTCAGGAGTCCGAAAACAGGTATTCCTACAAGGAACAGACCGAGAGAAAGAGATTGCTTAAATTAAAGGACGATTTAAGGACTGCATTTGCAGCGGTTGAGCTTGCCGGAGAGATCGAGGCAATATTCCGTGAGAAAGCAGCTTCGGGCAATCGTAAAAAGGCTCTGCTTTACAAGCAGAAGACTGAAGACAGGGAAAATGCAGAGAAAGAGCTTGACTCCATCAAGAGCCAGTTCGAGGTAGCTCAGATAAACAGCAAGGCGACCATAGAAGAACATCAGAAGGTTAAAGAGAAATTTGACAAGGACCTTGCCGCTATCAATGAGACTATTGAGGAAAACCAGTCAGTCATAGCTGCAAAGAAAGAGAGCATGCAGGTACTTAAAGACAGAAGTAAGGCTGTAGATGACAGAAGGGCGGTAGCAAACAAGAAGATCAAGGACATTGAGGATTCAATGCGTGATATAGATATTAAGATAAGGGAAGAAGAGGCAAAACATTAAGCTAGAGAAAGGCGGATTACAAAATGACTGTAGATGAAATTTTTACAAGCGAATCTGAGCATTTGTATTTCAGACTCATAGCTGCCCGTAACGCCCTAAATGCAGCCAACGATTCAGATACAATACAGGTTCTAAACGAAATACTCGATGAAACACTGAATAACATAGACAGGATCGGAACCGAAGAGGAAATAGCGGCAGCCGAGGAAATAGTTGTAAGGAAGAGCAACAAGACAGTAAAGGATTATCTGAGCTGCCAAAAGTTCAATCTTATAGCTACGGCCGTTATGTTCGTTACCGCAGTCGGTGCCGCTCTGGCTCTTCTTATGATCATCGTAGGAAGCAGTGATAAGGTTAAACCTATTGTGGCAGTTGTGATTGTTGCAGCAGGTATTATCGGTATGGCATTCTTCGTATCCAGATACATGAAGAAACGTATGGATCAGGCACGTGAAGAACTGAAAGGCAAAACAGTAATAGGTGTTAAGATCAATACCGGTGTAGCAACAACCTCTACAAAGACGACAACGTCGTCTTCGGCAAGTACTAAGAAGGAGAAGTCATCTTCATCATCATCTTCTTCAGCATCTGTCGGAAAAACAAAGGTAGTAAGGAATTACTTCGGTGTTATAAAGGTAGTCCTTTTACTGGCTATTATCGCAGTATTGGGCTTCACCGTTTACACTAAGCGTACACAGATTGTAGATTCCATCAAAATCATTATGTACAATATCGGATTATATGATCCGGCTCCCGCTGCGGACAGTGAACGTTTTGCAGAGATAAGGACAACACTGATCAATAAGAGAAAGGGCATCTACTATAATAAGGCTGAGGATCTGTTTGCAAACGAGCAATATGCCGAGGCTGCTGAAATGTATAACCAGTGCTATGGATACAAGGATGACGTAGAGGCTAAGATTCTTCTTTCAAATAACTGCAAGTACTATGTAGAGGCAGAGGACGCCGTTGCAGATTCAATGATAAAGGCCCGTATCGCTCTTAACAATATCAAGCTTCCGTTTGATAACGTTACGATCCGCGGTAAGAAGATAAAGAATGTGGAAGTCCTTCTCGGACAGTATACGAAGTACCTTGACTATGTCGGTATTTACAGTGCAGGAGAAGAAACCTTCAACATTACAGATTTCTCTAAGGATAAGAACTTTAACGTATTTGTAGTGGAAAAGAAGCTCGGTAAGCTGGAGCTTTCCAACGCTACCGATATGGAAGATTATGATTACGCGGTACAGAAGAAGTCCGGTGAGGATGTGATCAAGTGGTACATCGCACAGGATAATGTTCTTAAGGTTACCGCTGAAGGTGAGATCAAGCTTAGAAAATAATTCCGTATATCGGAAGGAGTTACCATAAGGATGGCAAAGAAGTTTAAAAAAAGTCCCTGGAGTTCGGCGGGACCCGTATATGTTGCGTCAGCTGTGCTTATCGGCTGGGCGATAGCATTTACGCCGACATCTGTTTCTGGCTTCTTCCTGGCCGGACTAGCCTCGTTCTGCGGGTGGGCCATCAGTAAGCTGTTTTGGCCCAAGACTTTGGTGGAGATAGAGGACAGTTCAAAAAAAGCGGAGCAGAAACCGGAACCGGAACCCGAAAAGCAGGAGGAAGTAAAGCAGGAAACGGATCCCGGCATAAAGAAACGTCCGAGAACGGGCGACAGCACGATAGACAAGCTTCTTGATGAAGAAGAAAAAGCCATTGCTGAAATGAGAAGGCTTGACAAGGCCATAGAGGATGAAAAGGTTTCAGCCCAGATAGTACATTTGGAGGACGTAACCACAAAGATAGTGAATTTTATAGTGGAGAATCCCAACAAGAAGGGACAGGTAAGAAAATTCTTCAATTATTATCTGCCTACTACTCTGAAGCTTTTAAATGCTTATGACAGAATGGATGAAACGGGCATATCCGGAATGAATATTGACGGAACAAAGGGCAAGGTCGAAGAAATGATGGATACATCACTTGCAGCCTTCGACAAACAGCTTGATGCCCTATATGCGGATGATGCTCTTGACATTTCTGCCGAAATTAAAGTAATGGAAGGAATGTTGGCTCAGGAAGGCCTCAAGGAAGATGCCATTTCGGGCCTGAAATAAAAAAGTACAAGTTTTTTAGGAGGAGATATAAATGGATAACGGAATGCCTTCATTAACACTGGATCCCAATGCTGCTATGGCAGCGCCGGCTGCACCCGCAGCACCTTCGTTGGAGGCTATGGCACCTTCAGCCCCGGCAATGGCTACAGCACCGGCTGCACCGGCTATGGCTACCGCTCCTTCAATGCCTACAGCAGCTGCTGCATTTGAGCCCACCCTCACACTGAATCCCGAGGCTGAGCAGCAGAAGCAGGAGCAGCCCAAGCAGGAAGAACAGGTTGTCACAATTGATGATTCCATGCTTTCAGCTGAGGAAAAGGCCATTGTTGATGATTTCGCATCAAAGATCGACATTGCAGATTCAAATATGGTTATGACATATGGTGCTGCAGCACAGCAGCATATAGCCGGTTTCTCTGAGAGTGCTCTTAACAGTGTTAAGACAAAGGACTTGGGAGAAATCGGTGAGACGCTTTCATCACTCGTTGTTCAGTTAAAGACTCTCGATCAGCCTGAGAAAAAAGGAATCGCAGGCTGGTTCCAGAAGAAAAAGAACAGCCTTGAGGAAATGAAGGCCAACTACTCAAAAGCAGAGACCAATGTTGATAAAATAGTTGAAATGCTCGAACAGCATCAGGTTACCCTTATGAAGGATATCGCACTGTTCGACCAGATGTATGAACTGAACCTGAAGTATTATAAAGAGCTTACCATGTATATCATTGCAGGTAAGAAGAGATTGGCAGAGGTCAGAGCCACAAAGCTTCAGGAACTCAGAAAAAAGGCTGAGGAGACCGGTGCACAGGAGGATGCTCAGGCATACAACGATTTTGCAAATCTCTGTGAGAGATTTGAGAAGAGACTTCATGATCTTGAGCTTACCCGAATGATCTCCATTCAGATGGGCCCTCAGACCAGAATGCTTCAGAACAATGATACTCTGATGGTTGAGAAGATCCAGTCATCCATCGTTAACACCATTCCTCTTTGGAAGTCGCAGATGGTACTGGCACTCGGTATCGAGCACGGACGTCAGGCAACACATGCTCAGGCAGCGGTTACCGACATGACAAACGAGCTCTTAAAGAAGAACGCCGAGACATTAAAGATCGCTACCATAGAGACTGCAAAGGAAGCAGAAAGATCTGTAGTAGAGATCGAAACCTTAAAGGAAACAAACGAAAATCTTATCACAACCCTTGATGAAGTCATGAAAATCCAGACCGAAGGCAAGGCAAAGCGTGCAGCGGCCGAGCAGGAACTCGGAAGAATAGAAGGCGAACTCAAGGCAAAACTTATGGAGTTGCGTAGTTAATGGGAAAGATAAAAGAATTTTTCCGAAAGACAGGAGTGGCTTTGGGAGTACTTGCTGCTTCAATCATTGGTGTTATAAAGCTTACACCTCCTCTCGCTAACGGAAGCATTCTATCGGAAGGGCTCACTATAGCGGCAGGTTTGGCCTGTACGGGTGTAGTTATGATAGGCTGCGGAATAGGAAAGGCTATCCAGGTTGGCAAAGAAAAAAAGCTGCTGAAGGAAGCCAACGGTCCCGCCATTGAAAAGCCAAAGGAAACTGCAGCAAAAGAGCGGACAAACAGTGCTAAAAACACTAATACCGGTAATAACGATTTTGGCCAAAAGATGGGACAGACTGCCGAGAAGATAGGTGAGAAGATCAACGAGGGAGCAAACAGGCTGGGCGTAAAGCTTGAAGAGATATTTGGTAACGGAAGCAGACCGAATACCTCGGCAAATCCTTACAGTTCCACCGTAAATAACGGATCGAACCCATACAGTTCAAAAGACAGGATGTCTGCAGGACAGGGCGGAACCTATAACGGAAAGCAGTACGGATCAAGCTATACAGGAGATGTGCGGGGAGCACAGCAGATGGGAAATACCGGCTACTACAGCGGTGGCCAGAACTCCTACAATAACAATTACTATAATAACAATAACAACAGAAATAATCAAAATAATAGAAATCCTTACAACCAAAACAACAGGAACGGACAGAACGGTTACAATAACGGATATCAGAACAATAACAACCGATACAATAACCAATATAACAACCAGAATGTCCAGTACGGTGGCGGAGCCGGAAACAGACCGAACAACGGCAATTACAATAATCAGAACGTTCAGTATGGCAATTATGCCAACGGTGGAAACAATAACCGCAACAATACAGGTTACTCACAGAACACCAAACAGCCCAATACCAGCGGTCTTGAGGAAAGCGCTAAGAGCAATTATTTTGATAATGAACCGGGAAGCTCGTCGTACAGGAGCGGCCCCTTAAAGAAAGAAAAAATCTAATATGAAATTCATATCATGGAATGTAAACGGCTTGAGAGCTTGTATGCAAAAGGGCTTTGAGGACAGCTTCAAGGCGCTCGATGCGGATATTTTCTGTTTACAGGAAACGAAGCTGCAGGCCGGACAGCACGATTTCGAACCGGAAGGATATTATCAGTACTGGAATTATGCCGAGAAAAAGGGGTATTCCGGTACTGCCCTTTTTTCTAAGAAAGAACCCTTAAGTGTAACGAAGGGCATAGGAGTGGAGGAGCACGACCACGAAGGACGCGTAATAACGGCTGAGTATGAGAATTTTTACTTCGTAGTGGTGTATGTTCCCAATTCACAGAGGGAATTGGCGAGACTTCAATACCGCATGGAGTGGGAAAAGGCATTTTTGAACTATATTAAAGGCCTTGAGGCAAAAAAGCCCGTCATCTACTGCGGCGACCTTAACGTTGCCCACAAGGAGATAGATCTTAAGAATCCCAAGACAAATCATCTGAATGCCGGATTTACCGACGAAGAGAGAGCATGCTTTACAAAAGTCCTTGAAAGCGGCTATATCGATTCCTTCAGGTACTTTTATCCCGATAAGAAGGATATATATTCCTGGTGGTCATATATGTTTAAATCCCGTGAGAAGAATGCAGGCTGGCGTATAGACTATTTTGTGGTTTCGGAGAAGCTAAAAGACAGCATGAAGGATGCATCCATACATACCGAGATCATGGGCTCGGACCACTGCCCGGTAGAACTGATTATTTTTTAAAAAGTACTTGACATTCTCTTAGTTTTACAGTATTATAAGTAACGTCGTTGAAAAACGAAATGTGTGTGTAGCTCAGCTGGATAGAGCGTCTGGCTACGGACCAGAAGGTCGCGAGTTCGAATCTTGTCACACACATAAGTGGCCTCAAACTTATTTCCGTTTGGGGCCTTTTTTTAACATCGGTCCGTGCAATTTCATACACGGTCAAATAAATGGAAATCTTATATAAAAACATAGATTTCCGGTTGAATCTGGGAGTTAGAAATGAAGAAAAGAACAACAGCATTCAGGATAACTGCGGCATCCATGCTGATATTTGTATTAATGCTTGCCATGGGGTCATTTACTATCAAGTCCTATGCACAGGAATATGAAGAGATCAGAAGCAGTATCGTTTTGGCAGAAGCAGATACAACGAACGCAGGTACCGTTACTACGGGAACGGATCAGGCAGTATCTACCGATACGGTTGCAGCGTCAGAGGGAACTGAAGAAGAGAAGCCTTCACTGGCGGAGAAGCTTGCCAATAAGCTCTCGGGGCTTCCGGACGAGCTTGTATGCTTTGTTATTTCTATGATACCTGTTGTAGAACTGAGAGGCGGACTTATCGTTGCGGCAATTAAGGGTATCCCGCTTTTTAGAGCAATTGCCGTATGCATAGCCGGAAATCTGGTTCCGATACCTTTCATTCTGCTTCTTATTACTCCGATCTTCACATGGTTAAAAAAGACCAAGCTGTTCAAGCCCATAGTAGAAAAGCTTGAAAAAAAATCAATGGGTAAGAGCGAAAAGATACAGAAATACGAGTTCCTGGGACTCATGCTTTTTGTAGGAATACCGCTTCCGGGAACCGGAGCATGGACAGGATCACTTATAGCATCCCTTCTTGAGATAAAGGTTAAGAAGGCTTTCCCTGCTATCTGCCTGGGACTTATTATGGCAACGATTATTATGTGCTTTATTACATACGGTATCCCGTGGCTTATTTCGAATGTATTCTAACTTGAAATGATCGATAAATACGACGCTATGCTGCGATAAACCAGCAGAATAGGAGAATTTATGGAACGATTGAGAAGTATCCGCAAAGAGGAACTTTTGGAACTGATAAAGAGATACAATATCGGTAAGAAACCTCTTTCAAAGCTTTTGGGCTGGGGTGAAACAACGGTACTTTTATACAGTGCCATGGATGAAATCCCCGATAACGAATATACCGAAAGACTGTATCAGCTTTATGTTGACAAAGGACAGTATCTTGAAGTCCTGATGAATAACAAGAGCAATATTACAGATATAGCATACAGGAAGAGCCTAAGGGCTATCCATCAGCCGATCCTGGACAACAGAATTCTTATGGTTGCACAGTTCGTTATGGATATAAACCGCAAAGAGATTTCCCAGGCACGCCTTGAGGTTATACTGTTATGGTCCCAGATCGCTTCTCTTGTTCTTATGGATAAACCCTTGTTTGATGACATATATCAGCCGACAAAAGGAAACGGTAACTCACCTTATAAGACGGTGGCCGAAAAATACATGGAAAAGCAGTTCTTTGCTTTAGGAGACTGTCATGAAGCCGATGATCTGAGGAAAAACATCTATGAGGCATTTAAGGCAAAACTCGATCCGGTTCTTACGGAAGAAATAAAGGCTCTTATATCTCATATATCAGAGATGTTTTCATGGTACGGCGAGAAAGCTTTTTCTGAACTGCTTGCATTTGAGCGCTTTATACTCTGCGGTCCGCCCGATTCAAAGGAAAGAAGGCGTTCCGCATCTAACGAAACACTTAAAAAGCTATATGCAGAAGTCTTTACACAGGCAAAGATAAAGAAACTTTCGGATATTGATTCATATATTGCAAAGCTTATAAATAAACTGAGAATCAAAAAAGCGGATTGACAATTGCAATCCGCTTAATTCTTTTGTTTTATGATTTCTTAAAACCTGCGCGCTTTCTTAACGTAGGATCAAGGATCTTCTTACGTATTCTTAAGTTCTTGGGTGTAACCTCAAGAAGCTCGTCATCATCAATAAATTCAAGTGCCTGTTCAAGAGAAAGGATCTTGGGAGGAGTAAGACGCAGAGCCTCATCCGCACTTGAAGAACGGGTATTGGTCATCTGCTTCCTCTTGCAGACGTTAAGCTCGATATCTTCTCCCTTGCCGCTCTGTCCGACAACCATTCCTGCATAAACCTGCTCGCCGGGACCTATGAACAGCGTTCCTCTTTCCTGAGCATTGTAAAGACCGTATGTAACCGTCTCGCCGCCTTCAAAGGCTATAAGGCTTCCCTGCTTACGGAAGGAGATGTCTCCCTTGTAGGGACCGTAATCATCAAAGATTGTATTAAGGATACCGTTACCCTTTGTATCGGTCATGAATTCGCCCCTGTATCCGATAAGACCTCTTGCGGGGATACTGAATTCAAGTCTGGTGTATCCGCCCGAAACGGTTGACATACCGAGCAGCTCACCCTTACGGGAAGAAAGCTTTTCAATAACCGTACCTGAAAACTCGTCCGGTACGTCAACAACTGCACGCTCCATGGGCTCCAGCTTTTCACCGTTCTCGCCCTTCTTAAAAATAACCTGAGCCTTGCTTACAGCAAATTCATAGCCTTCACGGCGCATTGTTTCGATAAGTATTGAAAGATGAAGCTCACCACGACCGGAAACCTTGAATGCTTCGGTGGTATCGGTTTCCTCAACTCTCAAGCTTACATCAGTATTAAGCTCCCTGAAAAGCCTGTCTCTTAAATGTCTTGAAGTAACCCACTTACCTTCCTTGCCGGCAAGAGGAGAGTCATTTACACAGAAATTCATTGAAAGAGTGGGCTCCGAAATCTTCTGGAAAGGAATGGCTTCGGGTCTATCGGGAGCACAGAGAGTATCACCGATATGGATATCCTCTATGCCGGAGAAAGCAACTATCGAACCGATGGTAGCCTCCTGGACCTCTACCTTCTTTAGACCCTCATATTCATAGAGCTTGCTGACCTTAACCTTCTTAACCTTGGAAGGATCATGGTAGTTCACGATAACTACGTCCTGACCAACTTTGATGGTACCGTTGTCAACCTTACCGACGCCTATTCTTCCGACGTACTCATTGTAATCTATTGTGCTGACAAGAACCTGCGTACCTCTTTCAGGGTCACCCTCGGGTGCGGGAATATATTCAAGTATGGTATCAAACAAGGGCTGCATGTTCTTGGGACTATCCTCAAGCTCCAAAATTGCAACGCCTGCCTTAGCCGAAGCGTAAACAAACGGACAGTCAAGCTGTTCATCGCTTGCATCAAGCTCGATAAAGAGCTCGAGTACTTCGTCGATAACACGCTTGGGGTCTGCCTCGGGACGGTCGATCTTGTTGATGCAGCAGATAACCGGAAGATTGAGCTCGAGCGCCTTCTTCAAAACGAATTTAGTCTGAGGCATGGGACCTTCAAAGGCATCTACAACAAGGATAACGCCGTTAACCATTTTTAAAACACGTTCAACCTCACCGCCAAAATCAGCATGGCCGGGAGTATCGATGATGTTGATCTTTACCCCGTTGTAATTAACAGCTGTATTCTTAGAAAGAATGGTGATTCCACGCTCTTTTTCAAGGTCGTTTGAGTCCATGACTCTTTCTTCAACAACCTGATTAGCCCTGAAAACACCGCTCTGGCGAAGAAGCGCATCGACCAGTGTGGTCTTACCGTGGTCAACGTGCGCTATAATAGCAATATTTCTTATATCCTCTCGTTTCATAAGGAACCTCACATATATAAACAAAAATAAACCAACCAAACTTAATTATTTTATCAGTAATGGAAAAAAATGGCAAGTAAAATTTTTTGCTATTATATAGTAGGAATTTTGTGAAAATTGTCAAATAAAAAAATCTTACCAAGTTAGTTTGACAAATAAGCATTTTTCGATTATAGTTATAAATCGGAAGATTGTATATGTGCCTTGTGGTACTATGCAATGAATAATCATGCAAGGAGTGTAAGAAAAGAAATGAACATAGTATGTCTTGACCTTGAAGGAGTATTGGTTCCGGAGATCTGGATCGCATTTTCGGAGGCGAGCGGAATCCCGGAGCTCAGAAGGACTACAAGGGATGAGCCGGACTACAACAAGCTGATGAATTTCAGAATCGGAATTTTAAAAGAGCACGGACTAGGATTAAAGGAGATACAGGAAACCATCGCAAAGGTTGATCCCATGCCCGGTGCATTGGAGTTCTTAAATGAGCTTCGTTCCATAACACAGGTACTCATATTGTCAGATACATTCTCACAGTTTGCGGGACCTCTCATGAAAAAACTCGGATATCCTACAATTTTCTGCAATGAGCTGGTAGTGGGAGAGAACGGAGAGATAACCGGCTTCAAGATGAGATGCGAGCAGTCAAAGCTCAGTACAGTAAAAGCTCTTCAGTCTGTAGGCTTTGAAACGATAGCCGCAGGCGACAGCCATAACGATCTTGCGATGATACTTGCAAGTAAAGCAGGTTTCCTGTTCAGAAGCACTGAACAGATAAAGGCCGCACATCCCGAATTGCCTGCATTTGAGGAATATGACGAATTCCTGGATGCGATCCAAAAAGCGTTATAATAAAAATTGACTATGCAATAAGTACCAGGAAAGGAGGAACCATGTACGATTCATTCCTACAGGAGCTTGTACAGATAAACTTTCTGCCTCTGTGCATCATAGTATTCCTGATAATTTTTATCGGTTTCAATGATGTATATGAGCACGAAGTAACAAGAATGTTCGTAAGACCTATGTTCTTCCTTATCGTTTTGATAGTTATCGATAACGTCGACTATTATCTTTTGGAGGGTCAGAACACGGGCTTTATCCATGTACTGTCTGCCTTCCTAGGATACAACGTAAGACTTCTGCTTATGGTATCCCTGATACTTATCGAAATAAGGGATGAAAAGGATTTTTTCAAAAAACTTCTTTTTGTTCCCATCGTTATAAACCTGGTGATAACCTCACTCGCATTCTTTACCAAGCTCGTATTCTGGTACGGCGAAAACGGCGAGATAATGAGAGGACCTCTAAGTTATACACCTCATGCGATCTCGATCCTGCTTTCTGTAGTCTTGTTTGGTTACGGAATTTATATCCTCAAGTACGACAGATGGAGGGAGTGCATAGTTGTATGCCTTGCAACCTTCCTCTCGCTTATGGCAACCGCAGTCGAAACGCTTTTCCAGCTGCGAGGAATATTGATAGGTGTTGTATCGCTCGATGTAGCGTTCTTCTACATGTACATGCATGTCGAATACTTTAAGCTTGATATACTGACCGGTGCAAACAATCGTGTCAGCTTCTATGCCGATACAAAGAACCTTCACAGCCATGATGATGTTGTGGTATTCTCCATAGACTTAAATGACTTAAAGAAGATAAACGACACCAAGGGACATCCCGCAGGAGATGAGGCTATAAGAGCTGCCGCAAAGATAATGAAGAAAAATCTTCATAAGGGCTGTCATCTTTACAGGATAGGCGGAGATGAATTCGTCATTGTCTGCATAGGTGTTGATAAAGAACGTATCGAGAAGATGAAGACCAACCTCAACCTCGATATGCAGAAATCGCCTTACAGCTTCGCAATCGGTGCTGCTACAATGGTTGAACATGAGAAATTTGATGACGTATATATCCGCGCCGACAGGGAAATGTACAAGAACAAGCGCGAGATGAAGGGTGAAAGAAGAAGAGTTACAATATAAAATATATAGAAAATCAGACGGCTTTTGGCCGTCTTTTTTTTGTCTAAACCCACAAATACCTAACTTAAAGTTAGTTGTTTTTTTTACCATTTTTTGATATATTTTAAACATGGGAAACTATTGGGTTTTGGGGAAAAGAAAAACTTTTAATACCCCGATAAAAATATAAATACGGAGGGAAAAATATGGACAAAAGAAGAAAAATCAGGCATTTGATTCAGAAGATAGCCATAGTATTGGCTGTAATCCTTGCATTGCCTCAGACTCCTATGGCGCAGAATATAGGGTTGGGGTATAAGGAGGTATATGCGGAACCACTAGAAGACGCATACCCTAATATCATGGCTCATTTTCGCGGAAATGATCTTTTATTAACATTGGATTTTGACGTTGCTCCGGATAAAACCAGACCTACTGGAACAATGTCATTATATTATTGTGATAATTATGATGATGAAGATATATTTTTAAAGACAATAGCTGAAAAAGTTCCGGTTGAAGGATATACCTGGGATAATATCCCGGCTGATCTTTTTAACAATGAGATTGGTTTATATTTCTATTATTCAGGAGATGACAATTATAGCGAACAGAATTATCGTTATTATGACGAAGATGAAGAGGATTATATATATTGTGATCCATTATCGATTACTTTGATTCCTCCTACAATTACAACGCTTTCAGATGTAACAAGAACTGGGAATACATATTCTTTTTCATTCGAAAGAAATCAGCGCCTTACAGAAATCAGAAAATATTTCTACATGGTTGTATCGAGTGACTCTACGGTTTTGTCTCCTGAAAGCTTGAGAGGAACTGTTTTATCAAAATGCCAGGGAGAAGAGCCCTTCTCAGGTCCTGAATATGGTTGGGGCGAAGTGAATAATAACGGAGATACGCCTTATGCTAATATTGAGTTTAATGGAAGCAGTTTGTATGAGGGCAGTTATGTTGTACAGCTGGTTCTGGAAGATACTTTAGGAGAATTGGTTGGTGACTTAAGTGAAACATATGTTACGGACGAATTCCGTACGCCTTTTACATTTACATCTAATGATATTGTTGCAACATGTGCAGAAGGTTTGGTTTATGAAGGAGAACCTTTAACACCCGAAGTGACAATTGCTGTGAGCCCGTATCTATATGATGATACCAGAAAAACAGCAGTAACTGAGCTGATTACCGCTACAGATTCCAACCTTTCATACAGCTTTAAGCAGACTAGTGAATGGAATGGAACACCTGTAAACAATGCTGCAATCAGCTCAACAATAAACGGAGCAGGCGTGTTTGATATATATGCATCAGGTTCGCATAACGGTGACTCAATAAAGGCAGAACCTCTTGGTACCGTAGAGGTTGCAAGAGAAAAAGTTGATGCTCCTGATTTTGATGTAATGTCAGAAATTGATGCTGAGGATAAATCGCTTTGTTTAGGTGTTGCTATATCAACCGCAGAAGGTGAAGATGAACCTACAGGCAAGGTAAAATATGAGTATTCAAAAGATGGCAATACTTGGACGCTGATAGCTGACGAGCTGCCTATAGAAAATAGCGATTATATTTGGAATACAGTGCCTGCTGAATTAAAGGGCACGATATTTAAAGTAAAGGCATCTTATTCGGGAGACAAGGCATATAATCCTGCAGTTGATATAATTGATGTTGACCTTGAGGCTCCTTCAATTAAGTCCGTATCAAAGGTAGAAAGAGAAAATACTAATTATTCGTTTTCAATTGAGCTCAATAAGCAGGAATCGGAACAATTTGTGAGAGTATATTACCTATTTACTTCTTCAAATGAGAACTATAGTGAAAAAACAGCTGAAGAAATAGTAGAAAATGCGACAGGATATTATGACTGCAATTTTGAAAACGAAACAGACTTAACAGCAAATATAGTTGCTGATGGAAATACTCTTGATGAAGGTATCTATGTCCTTCAGATAGTAGTAGTGGATATTAACGGAAACCTTAGCCGGAAACTGGTTACCGACCCCTTCACTACTCCAATTACATTTACAAAAGCTGATATTTCAGCTTCGGTAGAAGAAAGTCTAACATATACAGGTTCTGAACTTACCTTTGAAGTTTCTCTTAGTGCTATAAGCCTTTCTGAAATAAAAAGAACGGTTGTGGATGGATGGCTGACCAATGCATTAGCAGACGGTAAGATCACATTTAGTTTCAAGCAGATCGAGGATGGTAACGGAACAAGTGTTACAGCTGAGGCAAAAGCAAAGATTACTGATGCGGGAAAATATGAAATCTATGCAAGCTCTTCAGATGATGATTATGCAATAAATAATGAGAGCTTGGGAACCCTTACTGTAGAAAAGGGTGAGGTTGAAAAACCTGATGCTGCACCTACTCTTAGTGCAACCGTTACGGAAGACAAACAATCATATTTAGTAAGTGCTGACATCTCTTCAGTTACAAACAAAGGTGATAGGACTATAGAGTTTAGTTTCAACAATGGAGATTTCAGTACTGATAATACATTCTTAGCTGACAAAAATACAGAAGTAACCGTTAGCATACGTTTTGCATCAACGGTAAATACAAAAGAAAGTTATGCTGCTTCTTCAGAAACATTTAAGACAAACGGTGCTTCAGCAGCTCCAACGCTTACAGAAACGACAATCTTCTTAGGTGATTCTTTAGAAGTAAGTATTACTGCTAATGGTGAAAATGATGAAATCTATTATACTTTAGATGGAACGGACCCTGATGCCTCAAGTCTTAAGGCTATAGGAAAGAAAAATTTAGAGATCAAGGAAACTACGACGGTTAAAGCAGTAACAGCTGAGGCCGGTAAGGTATTGAGTGATTGGGTTTCTGCTACTTATACTAAGAAATACGAGTTTTCTTCATTTGCTGTTAATACAGCTGTTTCACATAACGAAAATAAGATTACATTAAGTGTAACTGCTGAAAATAAGACCGGTAACCCGAATCCTTCCGGAACTCTTAAATACGATTACTCAATAGATGGCAATACTTGGACACAGATAATCGATAATCTGACAATAGAAAATAGTGCTTATGTTTGGAATACAATGCCTGCTGAATTAAAGGGTACGATATTTAAAGTAAGAGCATCCTATTCAGGAGATAAGCAATATAATGCTGTAGATAATACAATAAATGTTGATCTTGAGGCCCCTTCAATTGAATCTGTATCGGATGTAGAAAGAGTCAACACAAACTATTCCTTTGGACTTAATTTTACAAAGCAAGAAACGGATCAATATGTGAAGATATATTACCTGTTTACTCCTTCAAGCGAGGCTTGTACTGAAACAGCAGCAGAAGTAGTTAAAAACGCAACAGGATATTGTGAATACCATTTTGAAAACAAAACGGACCTAATAGCAAATATAGTTGCTGATGGAAATAATCTTAACGAAGGCACCTATGTTCTTCAGATTGTTGCTGAGGATATGTTCGGGAACCTTGGTGAAAAACTGGTTACCAAGGTTTTCACCACGCCTGCAACATATACAAGCACGGATCTTTCGGCTTCAGTAGAAAGTTTAGCATATACTGGTTCTGAACTGACCTTTGATGTTTCTCTATGCGCTAACGACAACCTTTCTGAGGCAGATAAAACAATCGTTAGTCAATGGTTGACCAATGCATTAGCAAACGGAAAGATCACATTTAGTTTCAAGCAGATCAAGGATGGTAACGAAACAAGCGTTACGGCTGATGCTAAGGCTAAGATTACGGATGCGGGAATCTATGAAATCTATGCAAGCTCTTCAGATGCAGAATTTGCAATAAAGAATGAGAGCCTAGGGACTTTTAAGGTAAATAAGGGTGAAGGTGAAAAACCTGATGCATTACCTACGCTTATCACAAACTGGTCAGAAGACAGAAAGTCCTTTATAATAAGTGCAGACACTTCTTCCGTTACGAACGGAAAGGATAAGATTTTTGAGTACAGTTTTAACAACGGACCATTTAGTACTAAGAATGAATTTCCTGCAGAAAAAGAAACAGAAGTAACCATTAGCATACGTTTTGCCCCTACTGCAAATACTGATACAAGCAGTGCCGTTACAACAACGGTTAAGACAAATGGCGTTTCAGCTGTTCCAACTTTAACAAAATCGACGTCATTTATAGATACCTTAGAAGTACATATTAAAGGAAAAAGTATCTATGATGAAATATATTATACACTTGACGGAACGGATCCTGATGTTACAAGTACATTGGCTATCGGAAATGTAATCCTGGATATTGATGAGACCACAACAGTTAAGGCTGTGATGGCTGAAAACGGAAAAGTTTTGAGCGAAGTAGTGACTGTTACTTATACAAAAATTGTCGATCCTGCTTCATTTGCTATTAACACAGAAATATATGCCAAAGAAAATATAGTTAAATTAAGTGTTACTATTGAAGGCGAGCCTGAAATATCAAAACCTACAGGTATTGTAAAATATGAGTATTCACTTGATGATGGTAATACATGGTCATTGATAGTTGATGATCAAAGTCTGACGAATACATATACCTGGTCCGTTCCGGCTGATCTTAAGGGAAAGATGTTTAAGGTTAAAGCTACCTATTCAGGGGATACAACATATAAGACATCTACGGATACTGCCTTGATAGATCTTAAAGCACCAGAATTAACAGCTGTATCAAAGGTTACAAGGCAGAATACAGATTATTCATTTTCCTTCACTGTAGCTGAGGCTGATCCTTCAAATGAAGGACATTGTTATTATCTGTTTGCACCGTATAATGAAAACGGATATGACAGTATTAGAGCTTTAGATGTTGTTAACCATGCAGATGGGTCATTTGAGTTTAATTATGACAATTTTGCTACCGGTCATGATATAAATGGTACCGTAAACGGAGATACACTTTCTAAAGGAGTTTATGTACTTCAGATTGTTATTGATGACCATAATGGAAACATCAGTGAAAAGCTGGTTACTGAACCTTTCAGTACACCTGTCACATATACAAAAGAAGATTTTTCAGCTTTAGTAACAGGAAATCTTACTTATACAGGTTTAGCACAGACACCTGCTGTTTCATTGAGTGTCATCAGTTCTGATACGGGAAGAAATAAAACTGCAAGCGAATGGCTGGCAGATGCATTAGAAAACAATAAGATCACATATAGTTTCAAGCAGATCAAGGATGGTGACGGAAATAGTGTAACTGCTGATGAACAGTCTAAGATTACGGATGCCGGAACTTATGAGATCTACGCAATTTCCTCAGATGATGATTTCGCAATAAAGAAAGATAGCCTTGGTACGATCAATGTAGCTAAAGGGATCTGTGAGGCACCTGATGCCGCACCCACACTTACAGCAACCGTTACGGAAGACAGGAGATCGTTTATTGTAAGTGCAGATATTTCATCTGTTACAAACAAAGAAGGTAAGATTGTCGAATACAGTTTCAATAACGGTAAATTCAGCACCGATAATACATTTGCAGCAGAAAAAGAAACAGAAGTAACAGTAAGCATACGTTTTGCAGCTACTATCAATACTAATGCAAGTGTTACTGCTACATCTGAGATATTTAAGACAAACGGCGCTTCAGTAGCTCCTACCATTACAGGATCAACATCATTTACCGATTCTATGGAAGTCTACATTACGGCTAAGAATAAAGATGATGAGATTTACTATACGGTTGATGGTACGAAACCGGATGTTTCAAGTAAAAAGGGTATAGGAAGTGTATCTTTTAAAATCGAGGAATCTACATTAGTTAATGTTGTAACGGTCCAGAACGGCAAAGTGCTGAGTGAAATGGTTTCAGCGGAATATACTAAGAATACACCTACGCAAGGGCCTACAAACACACCTACACCGGAACCTACAAACATACCTACGCAGGGACCTACAAACACACCTACGCCTGAACCTACGGATACACCCACACCTAAACCTACGGCTACGCCTAAGCCTAAAAAGGTTAAGTCTGAAGGTATTTCTGTTGATAAAACTGAAGAAACCCTACATATATTTAAAGAGGGTATGGATGTTATTACCTTGACGGCAACTTTATCTCCTGATAACGTAACGAACAAAGCAGTAAATTGGGTTGTATCGGAAGAAGGAATAATATCGTTAAGTTCCAACAGCAGTAAGAGTGGTGAAGCTATTATAGTAAAACCCCTAAAGGAAGGAGAAGTTACTATTACTGCTGTGGCGGCAGATAATAAGAAGAATTCGGCATCCGTAAAGATAAAAGTTATTGAAGACGATTCAATTAGAGTATGGTTTGAAAATCAAAAAGACACAATTAAATTAACTTATACAGGTGAGAAAATTACTCCAAAACTTTACGTTTATTATCACGATCAACTATTGACACAAGGTGTTGATTATAAAATATCATATTCTAATAATATAAATGTTGGAGAGAAAGCAAAAGTTAAGGTTACTTTTATTAGTTTGCCGGCTACGTATGAAACTTATTTTTCAATTATACCTTATTGCATAGATAATGGTAAAGGAGAACCTGCAGAACATGTTAGTGTAACAGGTTTGGTATTACAAAATGATAAGAAACTAACCAATAACAACTTAGCAGTTTTTGTTTATGGAGTAAAAATAAGTAAAAAAATGTATTCATTTTCATGCGATACTGATGAGAATGGTAAAGAAACTGTAACTATAAAGGGAGAGAATAATCTTTGTGGTAGTATAACATTGCCTATAATACGTGTCGCTAAAGGCAACAAACTTTCAATAAAAGTAAGATCATTTAACCCAAAAACCCGCGAATATAATGGTAAACCACAATACTTATCAGAAGATGAACTTGTAGTTGTTGATAAAAACAGTGGAGCAGTATTAGAAAAAGATGTTGATTATGAGGTTTGTTACCCGCCGGATATAACAAGTGCCGGGACTATAAAAGTAACTATTGTTGGTAAAGGGAATTATACAGGAGCCATAAAGAAATCCTTTAAAGTTGCCCCTGCCAAAAAAGCTACCATAAGTGTAAGTCTAATTCCTGAAGAAGGTAAAGAAGCCGGAAATTACTCTTATATCGGAAAGAATATCACTCCATCACTAGATGTCATTGCAACATTTCCCTCAGGGTATCAAGAAGAACTGCAATCAGGAATTGATTATAAGATTTCTTATACGAAAAATATTGACATAGGTACTGCCACTTACACCATTTCTTTCATGGGGAATTATAAAGGAAAAAGTAAAATTATCGGAAACTTTAAAATTATAAAAAATGATATTTCAAAGATTTCTGTATATGTGCATGATATGGTTTATCAAAAGAAAGCAAAATATTTATTTTCTCCAATTGTCTTATTGAACGGGCAATTATTGGATAAGAAGAAGTATAAAGTAGAATATACTGATGCAGACGGAAATGATATTTCTAAGTCTAAGATCGAACTTGCGGCTGATGAAGACGAAAGAATTATAACTGTAACGATATTGCCTGATGAGAAATATATAAGTGGAAAAACTCCGTTAACAGCTACTTATCGTGTTATGAGGCCAAAGGGGAAAATAGATATTGGAAAAGCGAAAGTGACTATTATCAATAGGAAATCCGGGAAAACAGCCACATCTATTGGGTTTACAGGAGATCCTATCTCTTTGCTGCCGAATGATCAATTAAGTCCTGCTTTTATAAGGCTTAGTGTTGATGGAAAAGTATTGTCAGATCAGGAATTATTAGAGTATTTTGATATTACTTGTTATAATAATGTATTTAAAGGAACAGCCTATTATGTCATTACAGCAAAAGAAATAATTGAAAATGGGGTAAATGTTAATCCATATATCGGAACTAAAAATGGAAAATTTACTATAGCAAAATCCGGTTTATAAGAGTGTTTTAGAGCAAAAAAATTGACTGGCGACAGGGCGATACGCCTCTGTCGCCGTTTTTTAATTTGACACCATTAAAAAAATATGATATTATATTTCAAACAGTAAACGACAGTAAATAACAGTAAACGACAGTAAAAGACAGTAAAAGAATTTTCAAACAGTAAACGACAGTAAAAAGGAGGTTATAAACAATTTATGGCTCTAACAGTTAAAAACCCCTATACTCTCGCTTTTGGAAAGGCTCCAAAACAGATCATCTCCCGTAACTCAAGTATGAATGAGATAATAGATACCTTTAATGATGAGGATCCTTCACAGCAGTTATATATGATCACGGGAGTCCGTGGCAGCGGGAAAACAGTATATATGACAGAACTTTCCCGTAAGATAAAGGAATCGGGAGATTGGATAGTGGTAGAGCTTAATCCAGAGCTTGATCTCTTAGAGGGGCTGGCAGCAAAACTGTCAGGAGAAACAGCCTTAGCACAGATGTTTAGATCTGCAAAGATCAATCTTTCATTTTTCGGATTCGGGGTCGAGATAGATGGAGTAGCTCCGATAAGGGATATGAAAACGGCCATAGAAAAAATGCTGCAGACCTTGAAAAAGAATAATAAAAAAGTTTTGGTAACAATTGATGAGGCTTCAAACACCAATAATATGAGAGTGTTTGCGAGTGCTTTTCAGATATTTATCAGAAATAATCTGCCCATTTTCCTTGTAATGACCGGCTTGTACGAGAACATCGATCTGCTTCAAAATGAAAAAACGCTTACATTTTTGTACAGAGCTCCGAAGGTTGAACTTAAGCCGCTTAATATCCGGACCATAGCGGAAAACTATAAAGATACTTTTAAAATAGAAGAAAACACAGCGTTACATATGGCTAAGCTTACAAAGGGTTATTCGTTTGCATTCCAGGTATTGGGGTATTTCACTTGGAACAATAAAGGCGACTACAAGAAGGCATTAAAGGATTTCCGCCAATACCTTGATGATTACGTTTATGAAAAAATCTGGTCGGGTTTATCTAACGGAGATAAAAAGATGGCATATGGGATAGCAAAGATAAAATCCGGAAAGATATCTGAAATCAGAGAGCTGTTAGGAATGGAAACAAATGAGTTTAATCCGTACAGGAAGCGCTTGGTAAAACGTGGAATTGTAAACGGTGATGAAAGAGGGTACGTTAGCTTTACATTACCATTGTTTGAAGATTATGTTCTTGATAATTATGATTAATCCTATAAAAAAGAGATAAATCTATGATAGAATATTTTACTTATTACGCGTCCTCGAATATAGTGGGTATCATAATTTTTGGAATTATGC
Source organism: Lachnospiraceae bacterium (assembly GCA_024696945.1). Taxonomy (GTDB): domain Bacteria; phylum Bacillota; class Clostridia; order Lachnospirales; family Lachnospiraceae; genus RUG11977. The sequence continues at coordinate 144,779 of JAILGF010000071.1, forward strand.
TCGCTCATGACTGTTTGGGTGTGGATGCAGGTGTGTTCCCGGTTAACAGATTTACAGTGCTAGGAACCAATTTTGCAAATGCTTTTAGATGATAACGATACCATACAGAAATGTATGCAGCGTGCGGATGACAAACTGTATGAGGATAAAGAACTGTGTAAGAAGCAGGAACAGGCTTCCTGAAAGGAGTTGGCATATGAAAAAGAGCATCAGGTTATTGGTTTTTGTTATAGCGGTTACATTCTGTATCAACTTAACGGCTCCTCTTTCAGCACAGGCTGCCGGAAGTATGTCCTTATCGGACAAGGGCTATACCTTGAAACAGGTTATAGTCTTAAGCCGACACAATATCAGATCTCCTCTTTCTACAAAGGGTTCCGACCTTGAAACCGCAACACCGTATGAATGGTATAAGTGGTCATCTGGAGCAAGTGAGCTTTCGCTCCGTGGCGGAGTTTTGGAAACCGAGATGGGGCAGTACTTTAAGGAGTGGCTTGAAAGCGAAGGGCTTATTCCCGAGAATTATCATCCGGAAGGCAGTGAAGTCCGCTTTTATTCCAATTCTAAGCAGAGAACAATAGCAACCGCAAAGTATTTTTCGGCAGGTTTTCTGCCTACGGCCAATATCGACATTGAGTACCACGTTGAATTTGATAAGATGGACCCTGTGTTTACTCCGGACTTTAATTTCCTGAACGATGAGTACATAGAGGCTGCAGATGCGCAGGCACACCAGCTTTTTAATGATGCGGTCGCAAATCTGGACGATAACTATGAGCTTTTGGTCGATGTTATCGATATGTATGATACGGATAAATACGCTGATTATAATTTCGAAAATGGCTTTAATCTTTCCTATGCCATAGGTCAGGAGCCTAAGGTGAGTGGATCCTTGAAGCTTGCTACAAGCATCAGCGACGCACTTGTCCTTCAGTATTATGAAGAAGCCGATCACGTTAAGGCTGCCTTTGGAAATGACCTGACTCTAAAGCAGTGGGAGGATATTTCCGAGATAAAGACAGTATATGGGGATATTCTATTTACGGTTCCGCTCATAGCTACCAATGTGGCAAATCCATTGGTTAAAGAAATCTATTCAGAGATGAATACCGAAGGCAGAGTATTTACCTTCCTCTGCGGGCATGATTCAAACATAGGCAGCGTACTGGCGGCACTGGGCGTTAAGGACTACGAACTGCCGGATACAATAGAGAAAAAAGCACCCATCGGATGTAAGATTGTTTTTTCAAAGTGGGAGAATAAAAAGGGTAAGGCATACTGGTCTGTTGACCTTGTTTATCAGTCCGTAGACCAGCTCCAGGAACAGCCCTTATTAGACCTTAAAAACGAGCCTGTTGTTTATCACTTAAGTTTTAACGGCATAAAGCAGAACAAGGATGGCTTGTATAAGGAAAAGGCAATAAAGAAGCTTTTCAAGAATTCCATGAAGGAATATGATGATCTTTATTTAAAGTATTCCGATGTTGTGGCATTCTTAGGACCTGAAGGTACCTATACACAGGAAGCCTGCGAGAAGTTTTTTGGTAACGATGATACGCTGGTGCCATACAAAACAGTGGGTGATGCTGTTCAGGCGCTTGTAGATAAAAGGGCTAAATATGCCGTTATCCCTCAGGAGAATACAATAGGCGGAGCGGTTGTCGATTATGTGGATACGCTTATTGCCGAACCTTCCGTTTCGGTGGCCGGCGAGGTTGAGCTTACCATAAATCAGAACCTGCTGGCAGCTCCCGGAACCAAGCTTAGTGACATTAAGACTGTGTATTCGCATAAACAGGGCATTGCCCAGGGAACCGAATGGCTGAAGAAAAACCTGCCCAATTCCGAGGTGATCGAGGTGTCCAGTACCGCTGAGGGTGCAAGGCTTGTTTCAGAAGCGAATAAAGCTTTGTCTGAGAGTGGTGATAAAAACACATATGCCGCGATAGCATCCGCCGGTTGTGCGGATGTTTATGGGCTTGAAATTCTTGCAGAAGGTATTCAGGGAAACGAGAACAACAAAACCAGATTTTATGTCCTTTCCCTTGATAAGCCTTCGACAGAAACCAAAAACCGCTTAGCTTTTATAGCAAAAGGAAGCGCGAAAGAACTGCCTTCACTAATATCAGGAATTGAGAAGCAGGGCATGACGCTTGTAACCATACATGACCGTCCGCTAAAGACGGTGCTCGGGGAATATTACTACCTTATCGAGTGCTCGGATTGCAGCTATGAATCATACCTGAATATTTCGAAGAACAATAAATTTGAGTTCCGGTTCCTTGGATGTTTTTGAAACATTGTTAGGACCAAAAAAAACTTGAAATAATAGCAGGAATATGGCATAATAAGTTATTAAGTTAAAGTCTGCGGAACTGGCTTGATAAAGCGATCTGCAGTACAGAAAAACAAAATCCGGAGGATATTTCCGGGGAAAGAGGAGAGAATTATGAAGCTTGGTATAATCGGCGCAGGAAACATGGCCAGAGCCATTATCGGCGGTATTGTCAAGAAAGGTATTATTGACGGAACAGAGATCATCTGCTCTTCACCTGATGAGTCGGACAGAACAAAAGCCCGCGATCAATTTATGATCAACGTTACAGGTGACAATAAAGCTGTTGTCAGAGAATCGGAGATAGTTATCTTCGCAGTTAAGCCTCAGGTAATCCCGCATGTTATAGATGAAGTTAAAGACATTATCGATGATGAAAAGCTTTTCATATCCATTATTGCAGGCAAGAGCATTGAATGGTTTGAGAATGCGGTAGGAAAGAGCTTCAAGCTTATCCGTACCATGCCCAATACTCCAGCACTTGTCGGAGCAGGCATGACAGCCGTTACACCGAACAAGAAAGTAGATGATGCTGATCTTCAGAAAGCTATCAGCATCCTTTCATCCTTTGGCGAAGCCGGTGTTGTTCCCGAGTCCCTGATGGACGCTGTTGTTGCAGTTTCCGGAAGCTCGCCTGCATATGTATTCATGATGATAGAGGCTATGGCTGACGGTGCGGTAAGGCTCGGAATGTCAAGAGCCCTTGCTTATAAATTTGCGGCTCAGGCTGTTTACGGAAGTGCTAAGATGGTTCTTGAAACCGGAAAGCATCCCGCAGAGCTTAAGGATATTGTATGCTCACCTGCAGGAACCACAATTGAGGCAGTAAGAGTCCTTGAAGAAATGGGCTTCAGAAGCTCCCTCATTGAGGCTATGGACGCTTGTGCCGATATATCGAGAAAGCTTTGATCTAAAATTTGGGAAAGGAAAGTATTAAATTGAGCGAACAGATCATAAACACTACGGGTTTTCATACAAACCCCATAATTAAAAACATATATACTGCGGATCCCGCTCCCTTTGTTTACGGAGATACACTTTATCTTTACACAACCCATGATGAGGATGTGCTTATCAACAACTTCTATACCATGTTTGACTGGCGCTGTTTCTCAACTAAGGATATGGTAAACTGGACAGACCACGGGAAAATCTTCTCACTGGACGATATCAGCTGGGCTGATGACAGGGCATGGGCTCCCCAGTGCGTGGAACGTAACGGGAAATTCTACCTTTATTGTCCGGTACATAAGAAGGATGACGGAATGGCAATAGCCGTAGGCGTTTCCGACAGCCCTACAGGACCGTTTAAGGATCTTGGTTATCCGCTTGTTGAAGAAGGCGATTGGAACGATATCGATCCTACCGTTTTTATCGATGATGACGGACAGGCATATCTCTATTTTGGAAACCCCGAATTAAGATATGTCCTTCTGAACGAGGATATGATCTCCTATAACAAGGAAGTCGGAGTTGTAAAGATCCCGATGACTGTTGAATCATTCGGAAAGGGCGGCCACATGACTGGCACCACTTACGGTGAAGGCCCTTGGTTCTATAAGAGAAACGGTCTCTATTATATGGTATTTGCCGCATTTGGCGAGGGTAAAGGAAGAAATGAGCATTTTGCATACTCGACCTCTGAAAAACCCACGGGTCCCTGGACTTACCGCGGAATCCTAATGGAAGAGGGCCCTTGTTTTACCAACCATCCCGGTATATGTGATTTTAAGGGACATTCCTATCTTTTCTACCATACCGATGAACTCCCCGGAGGAAGTCTTTTCCACAGGAGCGTATGTGTTGCAGAATTTAAGTACAACGCTGACGGAACGATCGATACAGTAGAGAAGTGCAGCGGAGTTACCGCTGTTTAATGGTCAGGTAAGTGGAATGAATAAGAAATATGGGAATGTTTTGAAGATTGCCTTGTGCTCTTTTGTGATTACGGCTGCTTTTACAGCCTGCTCGGGCAATTCTTCGGATAATATCTCAGATGATAAAGCTTCTGATATAACTTCTACGGTTATCACAGAACAAGCAGCGGACATTACTGAAGAGATTAAAAAAGAAACGGATGAGATTCCGGACAGTACAAGCGAAAACAATATTACCTCGGAGGAAGATACAATGGATTATGAAGCACTGTTTAAGGAAGTGAAGCTGGCTAAATCATACAAGGGCGTTGCAAACAACAACCCCATAATAGAGCAGCATTACGGAGCTGACCCTTTTGCTCTTGTATATGATGATACGGTATATTTTTATATGACTGCCGATGCATATGAGTACGATGCAAAGGGTGAGATAAAGGAGAATTCCTACAGCCAGATCCGCAGCCTTTATGTTGTTTCAACAAAGGATATGATAAACTTTACCGATCATGGTGAGATTACCATTGCAGGTGCAAACGGTGCTACAAAATGGGCACATAATTCATGGGCTCCCGCAGCGGCATGGAAGATGATCGACGGAAAGCCTAAGTTCTTCCTGTACTTTGCAGACAACGGAGGAGGAATAGGCGTTGTTACTTCCGACAGCCCCGTTGGACCTTTTAAGGATGAGCTTGGTCACGGTCTTATAAGACGTGATATGGAGAACTGCGGAAACGTTGAGTGGCTTTTCGATCCGGCGGTTCTTGTTGATGATGACGGAAAAGCATACATATATTTCGGTGGCGGAGTTCCCCGCGGAGAGGACGGACAGCCCAAGGCTGCACATCCCATGACGGCAAGATGTGCCCAGCTCGGTGACGATATGATGAGCCTTGTTGACGTACCTGCAGTTATTGATGCACCTTATCTTTTTGAGGATTCGGGCATTCATAAGTTTGGTGATACTTATTATTACAGCTATTGCAGCAACTTTAACGTTGATGCAGCCGGAACCGCTGAGTATGGATTTGAGAACGGTGAGATAATCATAATGGAAAGCAAGAATCCTTTGGGACCGTTCACCTTTAAGGAGAGAGTTCTTAAGAACCCCGGATATTATTTCGGACTTGGCGGAAATAATCACCATGCGATCTTCAAATTCAAGGATCAGTGGTATATTACATACCATTCACGTATCTTGGAAAAGGAGCAGGGAATCCTGCACGGATACCGTTCGACAAGTATTGAAGAGATCAATATCGCAGAAGACGGAACCATCGGAAATGTAAAGATGACCAAGGATGCAAGAAAGCAGGTTGGTAATCTATATCCTTATGAAAAGATCAACGGCGCAACATTTGCAGTAATGGGCGGAGTTGATACAGCTCCCGCAGACGAAGTAAGCAAGCAGTACGGATGCGGAAACCTTCTGCTTACGGCTGTTGATACAGGAGATTATGTAAAGCTCCAGGGTGTTGATTTCGGTACTGACGGAGCAAAGTCGGTAAGTGCTACGGTACGCACAAACGGAAAAGACGGTGTTATAAGGGTTACCACAAAGTATCCCAATGGAACGGTAGCAGGTTATATCCACGTTAAATCCGACGGAGCATTTGAAACTGTCTGCACAGCTGAATTCGCTGAAAAACTTACCGGTGTACAGGATGTATTCTTTACATTCTACGGAGAAGGATACGAGATAGTTGACTGGTCATTCTCAAAATAATCAGATAAAAAAAGGCAAGGCTTTAAATGAGCCTTGCCTTTTGCAATATACGCGAAAATTATTTATGATTTCTTGTATAACCCTGGGAAGCTGATAAACAGCTTAACCTCATGCTTCAGTTTGGGGTTGTCCTTAAGGATTTCTTTTTGATTCTTATAAACTTCTTTTGCTTTTTCAACAATTTCCTTCTTTATCCTGGGTGAATCGGGCGTTTCAATCAGATGCGTGTAGGTTCTCATGAGTACTGTAAGATAAGTCTGATAGGTGTTCGGAAGAAATGCATCAAGACCGTTTGTCTTAAAATACTCGATCCTACTTTCAAATGCGGTATTCATATCGGTATTCTTTACAGCAACTCTTGAGATACTACCTTCGCGAAGAAGATAGTAGTAGAGTATAGCTTCTGTATAAACCACCCTTTTGCACCGGTGTATAAAAAGATGAGCGGTAGCAACATCCTCGAATACCTTGCCTGCCGGGAACGGAATCTTCTTTAGAATGTCCATTTTGTAAAGCTTATTCCAGGCAGATGTGAACTGCTGTATATGATTTGCGGAAAAATAGCCGTATTCCAGTTCACAGAGTTCCTTAAGCGCTTCCTCGGTAGTATAGACGGTAGTTTTGTTTTCGGGGTTTTCATCTACGTCTACCTTATCTTCAAACTTAACTCTTCGGTAATTGCCTATTGCCATATCGGCGTCGGCGTCGATAAGGTTGCGGTAGAGAACCCGGATACTGTCCCTGTGGATAAAATCATCTGAATCGACCAGCATACCGTATTTGCCGCTTGCAAGCTTCACGCCTTCGTTCCTTGCATCGGAGAGTCCGCCGTTTTTCTTATGGATACAGATGAAACGTTCATCTATGTGAGTGTATTCGTCGCAGATTTTCTGGGAACCGTCGGTGGAGCCGTCATCCACCAGTATAACTTCGATATTTGAATAGGTCTGCTTTCTTATGGAATCAAGACAGTTCCTTAAGTATTTTGAAACGTTGTATACAGGTACAATTAAACTTATCAAGCAATCTTCATATTCTGCCATGTTTTGCACCTCCCGCTGCTTTTATTCATTTTACCACCGGATGAGGGCTAAAGTCAAGACATAAAAAAAGCCCGGAGCAAGCCGGGCTAAAGATTTATGATCATTCCTTCTCATATACATATGTGCAGGTAAGTGCATTTGAAGGGTCTCCGTTGAAGAGTGTAAGCGAACTGCCTGAAAGTGTTCCGGTGTAATCGATGGTACCGAGAAATTTCTCTGTCAGCTTGAAGCTCCCGCCTTCCACAGACCAGTCGGGAACCTTGATCTCAAGGTCGTCACGGAAGGATTTGCCCGTTCCGTCTGCGTTAAGTACAAGCTTGAAGGGTTCTTCCTTCTTTGCTGTGTCGGGGTCACCTACAAACTTAGTATATTTACCGATATATGTTCCGGCTGCTGCAGCAGTTTCTGCACTGACCTGTTTTTCTTCCTTAACGGTTTTCTTTATCTCAGAAGGAGTTTCGCCTACGCGGACTACCTGATACTGATCCATGATGATGAGTGTATTGCCAAGTTCTTCAATAGGCTTCCAGGGATTAATGGGCTCGTCAAATACGGTTCCTCTTTCACCGCTGTCTACCAGGAGCTTGCCATCCTCAAACTTGATAGGCATGTTCTTTACCATCATAAGCTTGCCGTCAACCAGTGCGCCCTGACCTGATTGTACGAAAGCATCGATTTCTTCCTGAGGAGTTCCCTCCGGGATTTTAACGGGATTACATATCTTTAATGAGTCATCCTCAACAGTAACCATAGTGTTTGCAAGCATCTTTAAGAAATTATCATCGGGAAGAGCGTTAAGCTGCTCATTTGTAAACCATTCCTGCTCGAATGTTTCAGCATTTAATCCCTTAGCTGATACAAGTGTCCATAAACCTTTAATATCCATAGTTAACCTCCGTTTTTGTTTTTAGTCAGTTCTTTGTCCGAACCGGATGTTCCTGACCTATGTTGTTTTCATTTTAACCGATAAACATTGATTTGACAAGACTCTAAAAAAATCTTATTAAGTTTACTAATTTTTCACATTTTTTCCTTTTACTTATAAAAGTGTTTGTGCTATAATGTATATTGTGATTTTATGATTATCAGATTGTTTGGAGTTTTTATCTATGAACAGGAAATCTTTCAAATTTATTCTTTTGGTTTTAACGATGGTATTGTCCACCGTTTTTGCCGGCATATTTTCAGCATATCCGGTATCCGCAAAATCGGAAGAGGAGTCTTTAAAATTTTCCAAAAGCAAATATACTCTTTATGAAGGTAATACAAAGAGTTTAAATCTAATTTTCAACGGTGAAGAACAGTTTCAGGAAAGCTTTGATTTCTGGAACGGAGGCTGCTTCTCCAGTTCCGATGAAAGCGTTGTAAGCGTTGACTATTCGGGCTACATCCAGTGCCAGGGAACGGGAAAAGCCGTTATCACTGCATATTACGGTGATCTGACCGCAAAATGCACTGTAAAGGTTAAGGCCAGCAAGATGGACATTACTGTGGATGAGGCTACCCTTTACTCACATCAGCAGGTTAATGTAACCTCATACGGTATTAAGAATGTTGCAAGAACTTCCTGTGAGATCATTCCGGTTGACGGATGGTCACATTCCTGGGAGGATTATCCGACCGTTGAGAGTGACTTTAACGGGAATTTCACAATAACTGCAGGCCGTTCGGGAGATTATCGTATACGTCTTATTGTTGAGAATAGTAAAGGGACCACATATTCAAAGAACTTCTCGCTCTATACCGTTGAAGCGGGTCCGGATCGTACCGATATAAGCATTGCAATGGGGGGAGAAACGGAAGTCGCAATGATGGATTCCGATATAATGTCTGTTGAACTTGTCAAGTGGTATGAAGGATACAGTAACTACGAAAACTATCCTGAAAACGGAGATGAATCTGCATGTCCGATAGTTTCGGACGGAGCCGGCGGATTTTCCGGTAACGGAGAGGCTACAGCAATTTATAACATAACCTATGAGGTTGAGGACGGAAGCATAGTAACTACCGAGGTCACGGTATCCTGCTATGATCCGGGTTATATTCATTTTGATAAATATCTCTGGGTTGGTTCTACTTACAGACCCGAGTTTGAATACAGGAGATGGACTTCAAACGTAACATGCTCTTCATCAGATACGGATATAGTAGATATCAACGGAGATGAGTACTTTATTCCTATGCAGGCAGGTAAAGCCGTTCTTACCACAACGATTGACGGTGTTGTATACAAGGATGAGGTTGAAGTTCTTGACGTTCATATTGATGGCGACAGCATACTTACATGGACGGGAACAAGCTTCAGCTTTGCTGTAAGCGGTCTTTCGGATGATGCTAAGGTTGAATATTCCAGCTCCAATACGGCAGTTGCTTCCATATCCAAAAAGGGAAAGCTTAAAACAAAGGAAAAAGGCTTCACCAAAATAACGGTAAGTGTAGATAACGTTAAGCACAGCTTTGGTGTAAACGTAGGAGACGAGATTCCCATCAAAGCAGCTCTTGCAGCGGGCGAGGTGGTTGGAAAGGCTACGTACAGCCAGGACAGACGTATGGAGGAAGGCTACTATGACTGCAGCTCCCTTGCATGGAGGAGCTATGCCAAAACCGGTCTTAAGATAAAGGAACAGGATTATGCACCTACGGCTGCAGATCTTGCCAAGTATCTTGAGGACACAGGCTGCGCCATTTCATATGAAGTGCTTCCCGTTGATCAGATGATGCCCGGAGATCTGATATTCACAAGCTCCGGAAGAGACAACGGAAGATTCCTTTTTATCGATCATGTGGCAATGTATTATTCAACGAATTGCCAGGATGATAATTACATTGGCTGGGGAGAGAATGACGATGTATACGGAACCATCGTTCATGCCGGATCCAGCGGAGGCGGAGTATATTTCAGTACATATCCTTTAAGTAATATAGTTATGATCGGAAGAGTAAAACAGTAACTTTGGAGGGGACATGAGCTTAAATCCATTTTCAAAGAAAAAGAAGAAAAACAAAGGTGTTGAAAAAGGGCATCGTGAACCGATAGTGATTAAGTTCTTTAAGGAAAAGGATCCTGAGAAGAAGATGCACGTCAGCATTGACGAAGAGAGTGAAGCCGCTGCTGAGGCTCCAAATACTGAAAGCGGGGAAGAAACCCCAAAGAAGCATGCGAGGTTTGTTCCAAACGATAAGTATTTTACCATAACGGTATATGCTGTAATGGCACTTATTCTTGTTGTGCTTTTCGGTATCATTATCGCCAATATTACACCCGTACTCGAAGGCATTAAACGTTTCCTGCATGTTCTTTCTCCTTTTATTATCGGTGCAATAATAGCGTTTGTCCTTACTCCTATAGTGAATTTCCTTGACGCATCACTATTTGAGAAGACCTTCAAGATCAAAAGTGCAAAGCTCAGAGCCGGGCTGTCTATAGCACTTACATATATCGTATTTCTTGGATTGCTCGTTCTGGCAATGATGAAGCTTGTACCTGAGGTTAGCGACAGTGTTTCGGAGCTTATCGAAAAATCAAAGAATATATATTCATCGATCACAAAGCCGTCTTCGGGTAGCACTGATACGACCACAGGCATACAGATAGCGGAAAGAACGGATAACAAGATCGATATTGAGGAAATCTTAACAAACATTAAAGAAAACGGTGTGTCGGGACTTGCGGAAGAGGCTAAAAAATTCCTTCCCTCTCTGCTTGCCAACATAAGCGAGAAAATTCCCGGGTTTGTTACCGGAACGTTTAACTGGTTGAAATCCCTGGTCACCACGATGATCAACATCTTGCTCGGCATAGCCGTTTCAATCTACATGGTTTGCGATAAGAGAAGGATTGCGGGAGCAGCAACAAAGCTTGTTTATTGTATCTTTAAACCGCATAAAGCAGAAAAGATTATCATCAATTGTAAGGAAAGCTTCCAGATATTTATCGGCTTTATTATCGGAAAATCAATAGATTCGCTGATCATCGGAATACTGACGTTCTTCATGCTGAAGATATTCGGTCTTCCTTATGAGCTGCTGGTAGCAGTGGTGGTCGGCGTCACAAACATGATCCCTTTCTTCGGCCCGTTTATCGGAGCCATTCCGGGAGTTTTGCTGTACTTATGTATAGACCCTGTTTTTGCACTTATCTTCATATTGATGATACTTGCGATCCAACAGTTTGACGGATGGATATTAGGCCCCATGATCCTCGGTGATTCAACGGGCGTACGTCCTATCTGGGTTATCTTCGGTATTACGGTCGGCGGGGCATATTTCGGTTTTACCGGAATGTTCCTGGGTGTTCCGTTCACCGCAGTTATCGTATATCTTGTAAATAAAGCGGTAGATAAGAAACTTAACGATAAACATATAGAGGTTCAATGATTTATGGAGAATGAAACAACCCTGGTTCAGGAAAAGGAAAGGGTGATACCCTGGAATGTATATCCCAGACCGCAGATGCGTAGGGACAGCTTCCTGAATCTGAACGGGGAATGGGATTTTGAAGTAAGCAATTATGATTACATTCCCTCAAAATTCAACATGAATATCATGGTTCCTTATCCTGTGGAATCCAAGCTTTCCGGAGTGGGCAAACACTTTAAAAAGGGAAGCAGGCTCTTTTACAGGAGGTTTTTTGATGCTCCGATGCGCATCCGATGGAGAAGGGTATTGCTGCACTGCGGAGGTATAGACCAAAGGGCAGAAATATATATCAACGGGAATTTTGTTATTGAATGGTGCACAGCGGTTGAAGGACCGATGACGGTGGATATTACTCCTTTCCTTAAGGATGTGAATGAGCTTATTATCAAGGTCGTTGACGATATGGACAGAAGCATTCCATACGGCAAGCAGAGCGAAACACCGAAAGAAATCTGGTATCCGCCGATTTCGGGCATATGGCAGACTGTATGGCTGGAGGCTGTTCCGGAGTATTATATTAAGGGATTGAAAATGACTTCGACCCTCGAGTACTGTGATATCGAGATACAGGGAGTTGAAGAAGGAAAAGTTCTTTTTGAGGGGAAGAGCTATCATTTCTATGACGGAAAGATAAGGCTTACGCCGACGATAAAGAGATATTGGAAGCCTGATGATCCCCATCTGTATTTCTTCAGTATATATGTTGGAAATGATAAGGTTGATTCTTATTTTGCTTTAAGAACTCTTGAAGTTAAAGAGGAATACGGTGTTAAAAGACTTTGCCTTAACGGCGAACCGATCTTTTTCCACGGAATCCTTCATCAGGGTTATTGGCAGGACGGCCTTTATACTCCTGAAAGACCCGATGATTATAAGCTGGACATTGTTACCGCAAAGAATCTCGGTTTCAATACGATAAGAAAGCATCTTAAGGTTGAAGCGGAAGAATTCTATTATCAGTGCGACCGTCTGGGAATGATAGTTTTCCAGGATATGGTGAATAACGGAAGATATTCAAAGCTGCGTGACGTTATACTTCCGATGATGGGTATGAGGAGACTGGGCGACAAGTTTAAACACAGGAGCAAGGTTTCTAGAAGATCATATATCGCCGCTGCACAGAATACCGTAAAAACATTGTACAGTCATCCAAGTATCTGTTATTGGACCCTGTTTAATGAGGGCTGGGGACAGTTTTGCAGCAGCCAGATATACGATCTGGTTAAGGGACTTGACAAAACACGTTTCGTTGACAGTGCTTCGGGCTGGTTTAAGGGCGGAAGAACGGATATAGAGAGTGTCCATTGCTATATGAAAAAGTTTAAGATACCTGTTTCGGAAAAACCGATAGTGCTTTCCGAATTCGGTGGGTATTCTTTAAAGGTCGAGGACCACAGCGGCTCCGGTCAGAGCTATGGCTACAAGCAGTTTGAGGACAGAAAGGGCTTCGTGGAATCCATCAGAACCCTTTATGAAAACGAGATCATTCCTGCTATAGGCAGGGGCTTGTGTGGCTGTATTTATACTCAGTTCTGCGATGTGGAGCAGGAGACTAACGGCCTCATTACTTACGACCGTGTATACATTAAAGCGGATGATAAGATTTTCCACTCTATTTCGGAGAGGCTAAGGTATTAGTGGTTTTGTCATTCTGAACCACATCACAGTTTGCGAAGCAAAATGTGATGTAAAGCGAAGAATCTTATGAACGATTAGGAGAGACTATGAGTATCAAACTTTCTGGCGGAATTATCCTTGCAACAGGAGAAAACGGTGAATTTCAGGTCCTTGAGGGGAGCTGTATTGTTGTTAATGGGAAATATATAGAATATATCGGTCCGGAGAACGAGGCTCCGGCTGCGGACGAGGTTAAGGACATGAAGGGAAGGATCCTCATGCCCGGTATTGTAAATTCACACTGCCACGGTCCGATGACACTGCTCAGAGGCATAGGCGGAGGGCTTGCTCTTCAGGAATGGCTGACCACCGCTATATTTCCTATTGAGGATAAGCTTATTCCGGAGGATGTCAGAATCGGCGAGGTCTGGGCTGTTATGGAAATGCTTGCAAGCGGCGTTACCTGTGTTTCGGAAATGTATGATTTCCCGGAACAGATGTGGCAGGTTCTTAAGGAAACAGGTATTAAAGGAAATGTTTCAAGAGTAGGACTTTCTTTTTCGGATACGGAGGAGATTCCTGCGGGAAGATTTAAGGAATGCGTTGATTTTGCAGAGAATTTCAAGGATGAGGACGACAGAGTGCTTTCGGAATTCTGTCTTCACTCGGAATATCTTACAAAAGAGCCTTTTGTTAAGAGGATCGCAGAGGCCAATAAAAGCCTTCATAAGACTATGAACATACATGTTTCGGAAACAAAGCTGGAGCATGAGGAGTGCAAGGCAAGGCATAACGGGCTTACCCCCGTACAGTATCTTGAAAAATGCGGTATTCTTGATGAAAGAACCTACGGTGCCCATTGTGTCTGGGTTGAAAAAGAAGACCTGGATATCATGAAAGATAAGAAATTCTCGGTAGCCTTTAATCCTTCAAGCAATTGCAAGCTTGCTTCGGGTTTTGCACCTATAAACGATATGCTTGCAAAGGGTATCAATGTAGGAATTGGAACAGACGGAACGGCAAGCAATGATAACCTGAACATGTTTGAAGAATTACATCTGGGTTCACTGCTGATAAAGAATTCAGCCAAGGATGCCACGGTGCTTAATGCCGAAACCGTTCTTAAAATGGCCACGGTTAACGGAGCGAAGGCTTTGGGAAGAAATGATACGGGAGAGCTTAAGGTCGGCAAGCGTGCCGATATAATAGCCGTTTCCATGGATAAGCCGCATATGTATCCGGCTTTTGATATCATGAATCTTCTTGTATATTCCGCTCAGGGTTCGGACGTTGTTATGACAATGGTTGACGGGAATATACTTTATGAGAACGGTATCTACATGACCATCGATGCCGAAAAAGCAAAAGCCGATATGAAGTCGAGCGTTTTAAGGCTTTATAAATGATTAAAAGCAGTAGCGGAGTAAGGAATCAGGTGTGATGCCTGAGCGGGCCCGCCGCCGTATATAAACAATATATTGCACTTCATGTGTGATATGCCGGATCAAGCGGGAGGGAAAAGCTGCCGCAAGCTTACCCTTTAAAAAATACCATTGAAGCCTTGGCTTTGAGAAGGTGCGCAAGATCCGTATGTTTATGAGCCGGAAGACTTAGCCGTGTTTTCTGTAGACCGTATGGTCGTCTGCGAGCACCGGATTTTGTATGAAAAACCGATTGTAAGTTTTCTTGAATACAGGAAGCTGTTTTTATATACGGTTCTTATGAACCGAAAATATTTTTCTGATCGGAGGATAAGATATGAAAATAAGATTATCGAAATTTCTTTCCATGATCCTGATTGCGGCCTTGATCATGACAGGTTTTACCGGATTTTCCGGTAGTGTAAGGGTATCGGCAGCTGAGGAGATTAAGGTTTATGTAACAATCTCCGACAAAGGAACGCTTGTCTTAAAGCAGAAGACCGTTGAGGTTTCTGATGTGGATGGTGATGGTGCTCTTACAATCGCTGATGCACTTACTTGTGCACATGAGAAGTATTATGATGGTGACAGTACTGCAGCAGGCTTTGCCTACAGTGAAAAGGAAGGCTATGATGGTTATTCCATTGACGTGCTCTGGGGTGATGACAGTGGAGCATTCATGTACTATTTAAATGACGGTATGGCATGGAGCCTTGCAGATCCCATTAATGATGGCGATTACATTAACGCGTTTGTATTTCAGGATCAAGCATACTGGTCGGATGCCTATACTTTTTTCAACTCACATAAGATCGGTGTAAAGAACGGTGGTTCCAAGAAGGTAACACTTTCATACTATACCTATGATGAGAATTGGAATATTATTCCCACACCTCTTGCAAATGCAAAGATCATCATCAATGAAAAAGAGACTGAATATGTTACTAACAAGAAGGGTAAGGTAACTCTTAAGTTTGATAAGGCTGGCAGTTATTTTATCAGTGCAGTTAGCGATGACGTGACCATAGTTCCTCCTTCGTGCCTTATATTTGTACAGCCCAAGAAGGGTGACACTATAGAGGTTAAGAATGTAAACTATACTGTAACCAAGCTTGGCAAGGTTTCTACCGGCAAGAAGGGAAAGGTTACATTCTCTAAAGCAGCAAACGAAGGTAAAGAGGCTCCTAAGACTGTTGAATTTGCAGGGGTTACTTACAAGGTTAAGGTTGTTGATTGATAATTAAAGGTAATTTTTAATGGATATTTTGGTTATGGACGCCCAAGGAGGCGGTCTGGGAAAACAGTTGATCACAAAGATAAAGAATGAATACCCGGATGTACATATTCTGGCTGTGGGTACGAATACCATTGCTACATCGGCCATGATAAAGGCCGGAGCCGATGAGGCCGCAACCGGTGAAAATTCGGTGGTGGTTGCCTCAAAACAGGCTGATATTATCATCGGCCCGATAGGAATAGTCGTGGCCGATTCAATGCTTGGCGAGATTACACCTACTATGGCAAGAGCCGTAGCACAGTCCGGTGCTAAGAGAATACTCATACCGTTTAACAGCTGTCAAAATTATATTGCTGGTGTCGGGGACCTTAATACCGGCAGGTTGGTTGAAGATGCTGTAGCTTATCTAAAAAAACTTCTTGACAATTAACTTGCAATCTGTGATAATTTACTAAGTGCAGATTTTGTGGATTGTCGGCAGAAGCAGGCATTATAAATACAGAAGTATTTGGTTTTGCAAAATATTGCATTATGATTATTATGGCCTGTGAAAAAATATGTATACCATGAAGGTATATCCTTTCGTATAAACGAGAGGGTATACCTTATTTTTTTGAAACACAGGATTTAACAAGGGAGGAAACAATGAAAAAAACGATCAGAAAAATTATGGCATTGAGCCTTGTCCTAATACTTACGTTGGGACTTTGTGCATGTAGTAGTACTCAAGAGCCAAAAAACAACGAAACAAATGTAACAACACAGGTTACTCAGGAGCCTGCAAAGGAAAAAGAGACAACACCGGTGGTTACAGAGGAGACAAAGCCCACAGAGGAAATCCAACCTACCGAGGAAGCAGCAGAAACAACACCGGAAGTGACAGCAGAGCCTGTAGGACCGAAGGAAGTTGAGATTACCGATATGATAGGAAGAACGGTAACTGTTGTACCGGGAAGCTACACAAGAGTAGTATGCATAGGTGCCGGAGCGCTTCGTATGTATTGCTATATAGGTGATGCAAACCTTCTTTGCGGAGTTGAGGATATTGACAACGAGACACTTGAGGAAAGACCTAAGATGTTTGACGCAACACCCCGTCCTTATGTCCTGGCATACGGCGACATCTTCAGCAAGCTTCCTTCTTGCGGTGTAGGCGGACCTAACGCACAGGCAGCGGAAGCAGAGAAAATACTTTCCTGCAATCCTGACATAGTTATTTCTGAATATGAAGATGTTGAAAAGGAAGATGCTCTTCAGGATCAGCTTGGAGTACCGGTTATCACAATGAAGGTCGGCCCCGGAGGAGTATTTGACAATAACTTCAAGGGTTCTATGAGACTTTTGGGCACCACATTCGGTGAAGAAGCTAAGGCAGAGGCACTTGTAAGCTTTGTGGAATCGGAGCAGGCCGAAATTATCTCGAGGACTGCAAATATTCCTGAAGAAGAGAAGCCTAACGTTTATATCTGCGGTCTCGGAAACTGGGGAACCACAAATCATCTTATGACAGCTCAGAATTATAACGTATTCAATATTGCAAACGTTAAAAACGTTGTTAACGATCTTGAGAAGGATGGAATTCAGGCAATAGAAGAGGAAAAGTTTGTTTCGCTCGGAGATTCCATGGACATCATAATAATTGATGCCGCTGCATTAAAGAACATCAAACCTTTATATGCCGAAAATCCTCAGATGTTTGACGTATGCAAGGCATGGAATGAAGGAAATGTATATCTGGAGATGCCTTACAACGCATATTATACAAACTTTGAGCTGGCACTTGCCAACACTTGGTTCATAGCAAAATCAGTATATCCCGATGCATTTGCAGATGTAGATATTACAGCAAAGACCAATGAAATCACCAAACAGTTCCTTGGTAAAGATCTTGCAGCTGAGATTTTCTCAAAGCCTACCAGTCTTGGCGGATATCAGAAGATAGATACGTCAGCTTTCTAGAAATTTTACAAACAGCCGGCATACGAGCAGGTAATACCTGCTCGCTTTTTTTATACAAGAGAAAAAAAAAACATATTCGGCATAAATTTATCGAAAAAATATAAAGAATAGTGACAAATCAAGCAGTTTGTGATACAATATTCAATGTTTTAGTTTGCATATTTACCAAAAACACAGTAGATGCAGGAGGTTAAAATGAAAAAATATTCACTACTTATCGCAGTAGCTATACTTGTGGTTGCGATAGCTGTAATAGCCATTGTGAATGGAACAGCCGGTGAAGACTTCACCTTTGTAGGAAGATGGTGGTCATTACTGCCGCCGCTTGTCGCTATTGTTCTTGCTTTGATCACAAAGGAAGCATATTCATCACTTTTTGTTGGTATATTCCTTGGCGGGTTCATGGTATCGGGCTGCTCGCTGCTTGAAACATTTGATACCATTACTACAACCGGTGTTACATCAGCTATAGCAGATACCTCAGGAGTTCTTTTCTTCCTTGTTATCCTTGGAATTATTGTGGCTCTAATAAACCAATCCGGTGCATCACGTGCATTTGGTGAATGGGCAAAGAAGCATATTAAAACAAAGGCCGGAGCACTTTTTGCAACATTTGTGCTTGGTGTTCTTATTTTCATAGACGACTATTTCAACTGCCTTACTGTTGGTTCGGTTATGTCACCCGTTACCGACAGCAAGAAGATTTCAAGAGTAAAGCTTGCTTACATCATCGATGCTACAGCAGCTCCCGTTTGCATGATAGCTCCCGTATCCTCATGGGCCGCTGCGGTATCAAGTTGTGTGGAGAGCGAAACTTATTCGGGTATTGAACTTTTTGTTAGAGCAATTCCCTACAACTTCTATTCAATATTCACATTCGTATTTATTATAACTCTGATCATCCTTGGCATTGATTATGGTAAGATGAGCGGTTTTGAGATAAAGGCTGAAAAGGATGGTGACTTAAGCGTACTCACAGTTGCTCTGAACGATGAAAAAGAGGAAGTAAGAGTAAAAGAATACGGCCCCGCAAATCCTGCAAAGGGAAGAATCTACGATCTTATAATACCGATCGTACTTCTTATAATCTTGTCGATCTGGGGACTCTTGAGAGTCGGTTTCCAGGCAATAGAAGAGGGTTCGTTTGTTAAAGCCTTTTCAGAGACCGATGCAACCGTTGGACTTCCCCTCGGCGGTATTGTTGCACTTATAATAATTAGTATATATCTTATCATACGTAAGGTTGTTTCCTTTGAGGACGCAATGAAGTGTGTTCCGAAGGGCTTCATGGCCATGGTTCCCGCAATAACCATTTTGGTACTGGCAACGGCATTAAAGAACCTGACAGGTGAACTTGATGCTAAAACATTCGTAGAAGAAGTAATGGCAGATGCGGCAGGACTTCAGTGGGCACTTCCCGCATTCGTATTTGTCATTGCCTGTGTCATTGCATTTGCAACCGGTACTTCATGGGGAACCTTTGGTATCCTTATCCCCATTGTATCTGCTGTATTCCCTGAGAGCAGCTCATTGTTCTTCGTTGGTATTTCGGCATGTCTTGCAGGTGCTGTTTGCGGCGATCATTGCTCACCTATTTCGGATACAACCATCATGTCATCCGCAGGTGCTCACTGCGATCATATTTCACACGTTGAGACACAGCTTCCGTATGCTATATCCGTTGCCGTTATTTCATTTATCAGTTATCTATTGGCCGGAATTTTTGACGGAATGGGCGTTACCTTCCTTTCAATACCGATAGGTGTAATTCTTACGATCGGATTCCTATTCGTTATGAAGAAAATTGTTAAGACGGATAAAACAATGAAGGGTTTTAAAGCATAAGGTATTTTATGGAAAAGAAAAAAATGCCGGCGAATGTACGGACATACATTTTATTGGCCGTTCTCTTTTTGATCCTGTGTTTACCCGCAGACATACGTGTTAAAGCGGGAACGGATGGAAAAGCAAAGGCAAAGGAAATTTTTGACGGTATTGTATCATACAATATCGCCGGTCCGGAAACCTCGGATATTCAGGAGTTCATAGATAAGGACCTGATTGGAAAAGTAGGCGGTACTGCTGAATGGTATGTTCTTGGACTTTCGCAATACGGTAATTATGATTTTACAAAATACCGCACCGCCTTGGAGGATTATTTAAGCTCCAGGGAAGTTAAGGGCGCTTCCGCAAAATTAAAATTTGCACTGCTCTTAGCTTATGTAGATGCAGATGACAGTTTTTGGGAAAATGTGCTTTATGATGATTCCATCGGAAGTCAGGGAATCATGAGCTACGTTTTCGGGCTGCACATTATAAATAACGGATATAAAGGAAATATATCCGGATCGGATATATTTGACACATTAAAGGCATTAAGGCATGAAGACGGAGGTTGGTCCGTTACCGGAAATTTCGGGGATGTTGACGTTACTGCCATGGTCCTTCAGGCTTTGGCTCCGGGCTATTTAAACAATAATCTGTACGAACTGTCGGAAGGACAAAAGGAAGATCTTAAAGACCTGGTACAGGGCGGAGTTGATTTCCTTTCCGCCAGACAGCAGGAGGACGGGGATTTCGCAAGCTTCGGGGTACGCAATGCCGAGAGCACCGCACAGGTTATAACCGCGTTATCTGCACTTGGGATTGACTGTGCACAGGATGAACGTTTCATAAAGAACGGTAATTCGCCGATAGACGGACTATTGATGTTCAGGCTTAAGGACGGGAGCTTCTCTCATAAGGCAGAAGACGTTTCAAGTCCTTCGGCAACCGTTCAGACCTTTTACTCAATGGTAGCGTATCTTAGAATGTGTGAGGGTCAGACCCCACTCTATGTACGTGACAAAAATGAGAAGAAACTGGCCGAGATTTTGAATGACTCGGAAACTGAACCGAGTACTGTAGATACGAGTGAAAAAGACGTAACTACGGTGACAGAGTCAACCGCAAGCCAGACCGAAACAAACGCAAACCCGACAGAGTCAGCCACAAGTCCGAACGGAGATAAATCAGGTTATAAGCCTTTTGCGATGCTAATAATAACCGGAGTATGCCTTGTCGTATGTTTTGTGCTTTTACTTTTAAAAAAGCATTGGAAAAATTTCCTGTTTGTTGGAATCGTAGGAATTGTCGGAATACTGATAGTCATTTTTACCGATTTCAGCAGTCCGGAAAATTATTACGGAACACAAACGGAAAAAAACAATGCTGTCGGAACGGTCACAATGTCGATCCGCTGTGATATACTGGAAGGAAAAGAAATAAATGAGCATATCCCGAAGGATTACTGTATTCTTGCCGATACGCAGTTCAATCTGGAAGACGGAGAAACCGCATATGATATCCTTCTCGAAGCTGCAAAGCAGTTCGGAATAAGCGTAGAACACGAGGGCAGCTCGGATATTATATATATTTCAGGTATAAATTACCTGTACGAGAATGATTACGGCGACCTGTCCGGTTGGGTATATAAAGTAAACGGAACACTGCCGTCAATCGGCTGCGGCGGCTATAAACTATCACCCGGAGACGTCATTGAGTGGTGCTACACCCTCGACCTCGGAAACGATGCTGTAATGGAATAATAAGGAAAGGTTAGGAATTATAAAAAATGTTAAACTTTTATCTGCCTGATTTCTATAATAATTCAAATCTCATATGCCTTTTGGCGGATCTGATGAAACATTATCCCGATAATTTTTACGATGATGTAAGGATCGGTGCCGCCTACGGCTCATTCCCCGGAGCCATCTGGAACGGCGGAAGAGTTGTTTGGGGAATAGAGTATAGGGAAAAGATGGAAAAACTCGTAAAGGAGTACAATGACAGGGGAATTGCTGTAAGACACACCTTTACCAACCCTTATATTGACGAAAGATACGTTAACGACCGTTATTGCAATATGATCCTTGACGTTACCAACAACGGAATGAACGAGGTTATAGTCAATACCCAGGCACTTGAGGATTATGTAAGGGCGAACTATCCGAATTTTAAGATAATCTCATCAACCACCAAGTGCTTAGAGGACGTAAATGCGATAAACGAGGAGCTAAAGAAGGATTATTATCTTGTGGTTACGGATTCTTCTTTGAACAATACCGATACGCTGTTCAGCCTTGAGCCCAAGAGCAAGATAGAGGTTTTGGTAAATCATTACTGCCGTGATCATTGCCCGAACAGGCAGGAGCACTACAGCCAGATAGGAAAGGCACAGCTTAATTACACCGAGCTTCATTTCCCCGAGTGTAAGTTTACCGCAAGGAATTTCTATACTCTTATGGAGAATCATTCATTTATTACCACGGATATGATCTTCGGAAAATACAAGGAAGCAGGTTTCAAGCATTTCAAGGTTGACGGACGTGCACATGCGCCGAGAAACGTCATCGAAAGCTTCCTGTATTACCTTGCAAAGCCCGAATACAGGGATAAGATAAGGATATTCATTTATCAGCAGCTCTATAAATTATAATAGAAAACCCGGACAGGAAGGGCTGATACAGACTATGCGTGACATAAAGGAATACAATCCAATAACTGTCTTTATCTACTACATGGCGGTAGTTGTTGTTTCCATGTTCACCATGAATCCTTTCCTGCATATCATATCTTTTATAGGAGGATTGGTTCAGTTCCTGATCCTCCCGGCAAAGGGTAAACTGAGGACACATATATGGTACTTTGTGCTGGGACTTATCCTGGCACTCGTAAGGCCGCTGTTTTCACATAACGGAGCAACGGTCCTGTTTATTATAAATGACAATCCGATAACAAAGGAAGCCTTTATCTTCGGATTAAATTCCGCGATCATGGTCGTCGGAGTGCTTTATCTTTTCAGAATCTTTTCTGAGATAATGACGAGCGACCGCCTGCTGTATATATTCGGACGTATTTCGCCTAAGACCGCTCTTATTCTTTCAATGGGGCTGCGGTATATACCCATGCTGAGGAATCAGAGGAAGATAACCGCCGATGCCCAGACTGCTATTGGAATTAATAAGGATGACAATGTAATAGACCGGATACGCGGAGGCCTGAATGTCTTTTCAGCAACGGTTTCCTGGGGACTTGAAAACGGAATAGTCACTGCTGACAGTATGGCCGCGAGAGGATACGGAGAAGGCAAAAGATCGTTCTATTATGATATAAGGTTTAAGAGCCGTGATGCGATAGTGGTTTCAGTTACGTTCCTCTGCCTTATACCGATAGTGGCGGCTCTCGCATTAGATTCTTTTGATACGGTTTTTTACCCGCTTTTTACAATTGCGGAAATTGACGCCCTGGCTTTGACAGGATACATTTCTTACGGGATACTTGTTTTGATCCCGATCATTTTAAAGCTGCTGGAGAAACTCAGATGGAAATACTTAATGTCGAAAATCTGATATTTAAATATCCGAAGTGTGATACTCCGGTGATCGACGACGTTAGTTTCTCGATAGATGAGGGTGAATTTGTGGTATTGTGCGGTCCGACCGGGAGCGGAAAATCGACGCTTTTAAGAAATTTAAAGCCTGAGATAACTCCGCTGGGTGAAAGAACCGGCAATATCAATATTTCCTCACGGGTTGGCTATGTTTGTCAGAATCCCAAGCAGCAGGCCGTAACAGACAAGGTATGGCATGAGCTTGCATTCGGACTTGAAAATTTGAATATGCCGGTGGATGAGATGAGGATAAGGGTGGCGGAAATGGCTTCCTATTTCGGCATTGAGAGCTGGTTTGATAAACGGGTTGAAGAACTCTCCGGAGGACAGCTGCAGATGCTCAATCTTGCGTCCGTTATGGTCATGAACCCGGATGTTCTTATTTTGGATGAACCGTCCTCGCAGCTTGATCCTATGGCAGCTTCTGAATTCTTTACGACTCTCAAAAAACTGAACGACGATTTTTCGCTTACCATAATAATCGCGGAGCACAGACTCGAAGAGCTGATCCCATGCTGTAACAGGCTTATGGTCCTTAAGGGCGGAAAGCTTATTCTTAACGGAAGTCCCGAAGAAGTCCTAAATCGTATCGGAAGTGAAGAGGAGATATTTGATGCGCTTCCTTCAGCCTACAGATTATTTAAAAGCCTGCCCGATAATATTGCTCGCAATTTCACACAATCCGGAAAAACACCTGTTACGATCAGGGAGGGAAGGGAGCTTTTAAGAGGCATATGCAGACCGAAAAGCGATTACGATAATCGGTCAGCCGGTGATCCCGGAGAAAAGAAGGAGAAGCTCCCCGCGCTTGAATTTAAGGATGTTTCTTTCAGGTTCTCCAAGGAAGCTTCGGATGCATTAAAGGATATGTCTTTTACAATATACACCGGGGAGATTTTTTGTTTCTTGGGAGGAAACGGCTCGGGAAAAACAACGGCATTGAACGTTGCGGCCGGACTTCTTAAGCCTTATGAAGGTACTGTCAGGGTATTCGGGAAAAAACTAAAGGAATATAAGGATCAAAGCCTTTATAACAAAAATCTTTCAATGCTTCCCCAGGATGTTCAGACCATATTCCTACACAATACGGTAAGGGAAGAACTTGAAAGCAGGAACGCAATGAAATCCTTAGAGTTTATACCTTTTGACGGTGAAGCTCTGTTTGAAAAACATCCCTATGATCTTTCTGGAGGAGAACAGCAGCTTCTGGCTCTCGCCATAGTACTGGCTACTGATCCTAAGATAATACTTCTCGATGAACCGACAAAGGGACTTGATGCGTATAGGAAGAAGAAGCTTGCAGAAATCCTTAGGAAACTAAAAGAAACAGGGATAACGATCGTTATGGTTACTCATGATGCAGCATTTGCGGCAGAGTGTGCTGACAGATGCGCCCTGCTTTTCAGAGGCAGCATGACAAGCATCGGACCGACAACCAAGTTTCTTTACGGAAACACGTTCTATACAACCCCCGTTTGCAGAATGAGCAGAGGGATAATTGAAGGTGCCGTAACAATTGAAGGCCTTAAAGCTATTATAGAGAGCAATACAGAACAAAACGGAACAAAATGATAGTAATAAAGAACAACAAGCTTAAAAAAATACTGAAAATCCTGATACCGCTCATAATCATCCCGGCGGTAGCTGTCGGAGGTTCGCTGCTGTTTGATGAACAGAAGCACATCTTCGTATCTCTTTTGGTGGCCTTTCTTTCACTTGTTCTTTTTATTACCGGATTCGAAAAAAAAATAACAGGAACAAGAAGAATGGTTCTTGTTGCTGTTATGACAGCCATCAGCGTACTCGGACGGTTTATCCCGTTCTTTAAACCGATAACGGCAATAACGGTGATAACCGCCATGTATCTTGGCGGGGAAGCCGGCTTCCTGGTCGGTTCGCTTTCGGCACTTATATCAAATTTTTATTTCGGACAGGGTCCGTGGACCGCTTTTCAGATGCTGGCTTGGGGCTTGATAGGGTTTATAGCGGGTCTGATGGCGGAGCCTCTAAAGAAAAACAGGATCCTTTTACTTGCGTACGGAGTATTGTCCGGCGTAGCATTCTCATTTGTTATGGACGTATGGACGGTTCTATGGTACAGTGCGGGATTTGACATTGAGCTGTATCTATTGTCATTAAAAGCCGCCATACCCCATACGATATTGTATGCAGTATCCAATTTCATCTTCCTGTTTGTTCTTGCAAAGCCCTTCGGCGAGAAGCTGGAACGCATTAAACTGAAATACGGTGTGTAAAAGATCAGGTTTCTATAAGCTCTATCTTTACCTTGGTAACCCTGTTTTTAGCAGTTGACATAACGGTATATTTGGCATTATCCCATACGATCGACTCACCGGGTGTGGGCAGATGATTTAAGAGATTGATGACATGCCCGGCTATTGAATCGTAGTCATCGGAGGAAAGTTCAAGACCGCAGGCTTTGTTTACGTCATCGAGAGAAGCGGAACCTGAGGCTTCAAACGTGGTATCGTTTATCCTGCGGACACTGTCAACCTCATCGGTATCGGTTTCGTCCCTTATTTCTCCGACTATCTCTTCCAAAAGATCCTCAATGGTCAGAAGACCGGCAGTGATACCGTATTCGTCAAGTACTATAGCCATTGATTTATATTTGTCCTTCAGCTCGCTCATGAGCTCGGAGGTCTTTTTTGTTTCAAAGGTAAAGAAGGGTTCACGCATATAATCGGTGACCTTAAACTCTTTTGACGGATCGTACTGTACGAGCAGATCCTTCGCCCAGATGATACCGACCACGTTATCGTGAGTCTCATGGTAAACGGGCATTCTCGAATACTGGTCTTTACGGAAGATGGAGATCAGTTCGTCGTAGGTGACAGAATCTTCAACACAGGTCATGTTAATGGCGGGGACCATAACGTCCTTTGCCATTGTATCGCCGAAATCAACCACGTTGTTTATCATTTCATGCTCGTCATGCTCTATGACACCTTCCTCAGCGCTTGCTTCAACAATGGTTTTGAGCTCGTTTTCGGTCATGTGCGTACCGGTTTTGTTGGGATCGATGCGAAGAATAAACATTACACCCCTTGCAAGTCCGGAAACGAGAAAGGTCAGGGGAGTAAAAAGTAATACGAGAAGATTGATGAGGGGAGCATAAAAGAAGGCCATCTTTTCGGCATGGATCGAAGCCATTGTTTTAGGCGTGATCTCGCCGAAAATAAGAACTAAAAGTGTCAGGATGCCGGTTGCGATACCGATAGCGGCATTTCCGAAAAGCTTCTGCGCAAGTACCGTAGTAAGAGCGGAAGCAGCTATGTTGACTATATTGTTGCCTATAAGGATGGTACTAAGGAATTTCGTGTTTTTATCAAGCAGCGACAGAACAAGGCCGGCTCTTTTAGAACCTTCATCGGCCATGGATTTTATTCTTAGCTTATTAAGAGATGTAAATGCAGTTTCGGCGGATGAGAAAAAAGCCGAAAGCAGTAACAGAACAAATAATATTATCAATCGCACCGCGTCACCGGAATCCAAAATATCACACTCCTTAAAGTTTTTTCCGGGGTTATGTGTTAACCCACGTCTTTCGTACAGTATAGGGAATAAATTAAGAAAAGTCAATAAAAATTTTAGTTGTAAAATCATGACAAAGATAGTATAATATAAATTTGTATCGGCTGTTTTTATCGGCTTGAAAGGAGGTGGTTTTATGCGTACAGATGATTCTGACAGTTGCAGACGATGTGAAAAGTCTATAGGAGGCGATGTACCTCCTCGATTGTGTACCATAAAACTGAATAAGGAGGACTCTTTTTATGACCGAGTTAGAAAAGGACATTTTGAATTCTGATCAGGAGTCTGCAACCGATGACGGTGCCTGTACTGAGAATACTTTGGACAAGGCTGATCTGAATGAGGCAGCTGTGACTGAAGATAATGTAACTGAAGGTACTGCAGCTGAAGATGTTGTTAGTAACGATGCAGATGGATTAGAGGAATCGGAGCTTCCGCCTGAGGTAGAGGAGCAGATTATGAATGCTACGTCTGCTCTCGTTTTGGAGGCGGACGCCAACAGAGCCCAGGATCAGGAGGCCGGTGATGAACCTGAGGATGATGAGGAATCTCAGGTAGATATCATGAAAGCCGTTATTGAGCGGAAGGATTTTAAGGAATTCCGCAGAATGGCTGCAGAAATGAATGAAGCCGATGTGGCTTCCGTAATGGAAGAGCTTGATGAGAGCGAGCTTTTAAAGTATTTCAGAGTATTACCAAAGAATATCGCCGCTGACGTGTTTGCTTACCTGCCGATCGATCTTCAGCAGAGCATGATCCTGATGCTTACCGAAGGTGAGGCAACAAACATAATTGAAAACATGTACGTGGATGATGCTGCCGACCTTTTTGATGAAATGCCGGCCAACGTTGTTACCAGGCTCCTGGCAAAGACGAGTGCAGAGACCAGAAGAACCATCAATCAGCTTCTGAAATACCCCGATGATTCTGCGGGAAGCATAATGACCACCGAGTACGAGGCATTAAAGCTTCACCTTAAGGTTTCAGAGGCTCTTGAAAAAATAAGAAATGACGGCATTGATAAGGAGACCATCAATACCTGCTATGTAATAGACAGAAATAGAAAGCTGCTGGGTACCGTAACATTAAGAAGCTTGCTGTTTGCTAAACCCGATATAGAAGTAGGGGATATCATGACGGAAAACGTTATTTCCGTTACCACCCTTACCGACCAGGAGGATGTTGCCAGGGACTTCCAAAAGTACGACTTCTCAGTAATGCCCGTGGTTGACATTGAGGACAGATTGGTAGGCATTATTACGGTCGATGATATCGTCGATATCCTGCAGCAGGAGGCTACGGAGGATATCGAAAAGATGGCAGCTATCAGTCCTACCGATGCTCCGTACATAAAGACCGGTGTATTTGAAACATGGAAGAAGCGTATTCCGTGGCTTTTATTGCTGATGATCTCAGCTACGTTTACCGGAATGATAATTGCGCATTTTGAAGATGCTCTTAGTAAATACGTTATACTTACATCATTTATCCCTATGCTTATGGATACGGGCGGAAATGCCGGAAGCCAGGCATCCGTCTCAATAATCCGTGCACTTTCACTTGATGAATTAAGCTTCAGCGACCTTCCAAAGACAGTATGGAAGGAATCAAGAGTATCGCTGCTTGTAGGAGCAACGCTTGCAGTGACTAATTTTGGTAAGCTTATGCTTGTTGACAGGGTAACTCCGGCGGTAGCGGCAGTTGTATGTCTTACCTTGGTAGTTACGGTATTTGTTGCAAAGCTTGTAGGCTGTTCACTCCCCATGTTTGCAAAGAAACTGGGCTTTGACCCTGCGGTTATGGCTTCGCCGTTCATCACTACGATTGTTGATGCGCTGTCATTGTTGATTTATTTCGAGTTTGCAACCATGATACTTGGGATAGCATAGATTAAAAAGATCCTTCGCTATCGCTCAGGATGACAAATGAAGATAAAATTATAGAAAAAGAAATAGTTTAAACGAGAGGAAAATATGCAAACAATACTTGATATATTAACAGAGAAGTTCTCAGCCGCCTTTGAGAAGGCCGGATATTCTGCAGAATACGGCAGGTGCGTGGTATCAAATCGTCCCGACCTTTGTGAATTCCAGTGTAACGGTGCTATGGCTGCAGCTAAGGCGTATAAAAAAGCTCCGATAATGATAGCTAAGGAAGTGGTTGATCAGCTGCCTCAGGACGGATCGTTCAAAAGTGTAGAGGCTATAGCTCCCGGATTTATCAATATTATTTTAAGTGAAGGGATTCTTAATGGTTATCTGAATGAGATGTCAGTGTCGGAAAAGAACGGTTTTGAGCCCAAGAGCGTAGGAAAGACCGCCGTTATCGATTACGGCGGAGCAAATGTTGCGAAGCCGCTCCATGTCGGACATCTGCGCCCGGCCATAATAGGAGAGAGTGTAAAGAGACTGCTTGCTTTTGATGGATATAAGACCATAGGCGACGCACATCTTGGTGATTGGGGTACCCCGATCGGTTTGATCTTTACAGAAATGCAGGAGAGAAATCCCTCTCTGGTATTTTTTGATGAGAATTATACGGGTGAATATCCTGCAGAATGTCCCGTAACATTAAAGGAGCTTGAGGAAATATATCCTTTTGCAAGTGCGAAATCCAAAGAGGACGAGGAATACAGGGCAAAAGCAAGGCAGGCGGTATTTGAACTCCAGCAAGGCAGACGTGGATACAGGGCTCTTTGGGAGAGAATAATGGATATCTCAAGGGCAGATTTAAAGAAAAATTATGAAGATAATCTGAATGTCCACTTTGAACTCTGGTATGGTGAAAGCGATGCCGATCCTTATATCGCACCGATGATAGAGGATATGAAAAAACAGGGCATAGCCAAGATCAGCGAGGGCGCTCTTGTGGTTGATGTTAAGGAGGAATCCGATAACAAGGAAATGCCGCCCTGTATGCTGCTTAAGTCGGACGGTGCCGTAGGTTATGATTCAACAGACCTTGCAACCATAGTACAGAGAATGAAGGATTTTTCTCCCAACAAGATAATATACGTAGTCGATAAGAGACAGGGACTTCATTTCGAACAGGTATTTCGTGCTGTAAGAAAAGCCGGAATAGTCGGTGACGATACAGATCTTATATTCCTCGGAAACGGCACGATGAACGGCAAGGACGGCAAGCCCTTTAAGACTCGTGACGGCGGAGTACTCCGGCTTGAAGCTCTGGTACAGGATGTAAGGGACCATGTGGCTGAAAAGATGGCTGACAGGGATCTGAGTGACGAAGAGAAGTCTGAAATTGCCAGAAAGGTTGGCCTGGCAGCTCTTAAGTACGGTGACCTTTCAAATGCGGCTACCAAGGACTATATATTTGATATAGACAAGTTTACATCCTTTGAAGGAAATACGGGCCCCTATATCCTTTATACCATGGTACGTATCAAGTCCATCCTTGAGAAATATTCGTCCGTTACGGGCTTAAGCGTGTCCGACGTACGGGCAAAGGCTGCTTCTGGAGAGTACGGATTATCCGACATGGATGGTAATGATTCTGAGAAGAAGCTGAAGCTTCAGATCGCTCTGTTTTCAAACAGTGTGGCACAGGCTGTTGCCGAGATCGCACCTCACAAGGTATGCGCATATCTGTTTGAACTCAGCAACTTCCTTAATTCGTTCTATCATGAGAATAAGATCGTAGCGGAAGAGAACGAGGATAAGCGAAAGGGCTTTATAGCACTTATATGTCTGACATTAAAGCTTCTCGAAACAGGAATAGACCTTTTGGCAATAGAAGCTCCGGAAAAAATGTAAGCGGTTTTATTAAGGATTGACATTTTAGGAAACTTTTTGTATAATATGGTATTAAGTGGGAAAATGAGTATGTTTTTATGACAGGGTTAGGATCCTGATATTATAGTATAGTTTTAGAAATGAGGAAATGAAATGTTGAGAAAACAGTTGAACATCTTTAAAGGAATACTGCTTGCGATATTGGTGGTCATCATATCACTTTCCATAAAAAATGTGAGTGCAAGAGCTGAAGAGGAAGGCGAAAGCTGGGTTCATTATGAAGGAACCGTAACGGTATCGAGTGCACTTAACGTAAGAACCGGTGCAGGAACGGGTTTTGACCAGCTTAAGGATGAAACCGGAAATATCATTCAGCTTAAGCCGCAGGAAGAGGTAATAATCCTTGAGGATGTAGTATCGGATGACGGTAAGGTATGGTTCAAGGTACAGTTCGACCGTGAAGGAAAAACCTATGAGGGTTTTGCTACCAGTACATATATTGCAAAGAAAGAAGACAAACAGATAACTCCTACACCTTTACCTACACCTACAGCGACACCCACTCCCAGTCCTACTCCGATAGAAGAAATCGCCACTGCGACAAAAGCAGTTTCACCTTCTCCTTCACTTTCGGACAGTGACAAGGATTCGGACAGCAAGGAAGGCGGAAATTCAAAATCAGCGATCCTTTTTGTAATATTCGCGGTTATAGCTGTTGCGGTTGTATTCTTCGGACTGTTCGTAATACTTGGTCTTGTTAAGCAGAACAAGCGCAAGAACAGGATACGTAACGCAAGAAAGGTTGACAAGATCAGATCGAACGATCAGGAAAATCAGAGCGGAAAACGCAGACCTGAGATAAGACGTTCGGATGATGACGGAGCATATGTTCGTGAAGTAAGACAGAGCGTATATTATACAAATTCAGAGGATGAGGATGAGATCTACGGAATCAAGTCCGAGACCGATGACAAGAGAAGCCTTAGAGCTGCGGTTGACAGACTTCAGCAGCACGATATCATCAATCACAAGGTATATGGTGAAGGCGAGGTTTATGACAATTCAGACGTTAAGCTGATGGAGGTTCGTTTCGGTAATGATGTTCGTTTCCTTAACAAGGATTCAATAGTTGCCAAGAAGCTTATCGAGATCATCGATGACGAAGACCAGGCTACAGCAAGACGTAGAAATAAGCGTAACAGAAACAAGAGAAATGATTATTAAATAATGAAGCCTCCCGTTTTAAAGCGGGAGGCTTTTTTAAATCAAGGTTTTTAGTGACTTGATCTATCAGGAATTAATAACTTCTTCACAGTGCTGTATCATTCTCTCAACAGCCTGTGTTCCGGGAGCACCGATAGTATTTCTTTTTTCAACACAGGTCTTTAAGGAAATCGCATCATAGATATCTTCCTCAAAAGCAGGAGAGAACTGCTTAAACTCGTCAACGGTAAGGTCATCGAGCGCACATTTCTTGTCTATGCAGTAAAGCACAAGCCTTCCGATGATTCCGTGTGCATCGCGGAAAGGAACTCCGTGAGTAACAAGATAATCTGCGGCATCGGTTGCATTTGTGAAGCCGTTCTTTGCACTTTGAGCCATAACATCTTTATTGAAACGTATGGTGGCAAGCATTCCTTCGAAAAGGATGATGGAATCGGTAACTGTATCCAAGGCATCGAAGAAAGCTTCCTTATCCTCCTGAAGATCCTTGTTGTATGCAAGAGGAAGTCCCTTCAAAACAGTAAGCAGGGTCATGAGTGAGCCATAAACTCTACCGGTTTTTCCTCTTACCAGCTCAGCAATGTCGGGATTTTTCTTCTGCGGCATTATACTGCTGCCCGTGGAATAGGAATCGTCTATTTCTATAAAACGGTATTCGTTTGTGTTCCAGATGATTATCTCCTCGCTGAAGCGGGAGAGATGCATCATTATAAGGGAGAAATCCGAGAGAAGTTCGATCAGATAATCTCTGTCCGAAACACCGTCCATCGAATTTTCGGTAGGACCGGAAAAATCAAGCATATGAGCGGTCATTTCCCTGTCGAGAGGATAGGTTGTGCCTGCCAGCGCACCGGAACCCAGAGGAGAGTAATTCATTCTTGCAACGGCATCCTTAAGTCTACCACAGTCCCTTGCAAACATCTCAAAATACGCTCCGAGATGATGGGCAAGCGTAACGGGCTGGGCCTTCTGAAGATGGGTGAAACCGGGCATGTAGGTTTCCTTATTTTCCTTCATGATCTTCAGAATAGTATTAAGAAGCTTCTTTAAATTTTTTGAAACCTCCTTAGCGGAAGCTTTTGCATAAAGCCTCATGTCAAGAGCAACCTGATCGTTCCTGCTGCGTCCGGTGTGGAGCTTCTTTCCTGCATCGCCTATCCTTTCGGTAAGGACCGATTCAACAAAGCTGTGGATATCCTCAGCCTCAGGATCTATGGTAAGCTTGCCGGATTCAAGATCGCTGTAAATATCGGTAAGCCCTTTATGTATCTTTTCGGCATCCTCGCGGGAAATGATACCCTGGTTCCCGAGCATAAGAGCATGAGCCATGCTTCCCTTGATATCTTCTCTCCAAAAACGGCTGTCAAAGGAGATTGACGAATTGTATTTGGCTACGAGTTCGTTTGTCTGACCCGTAAATCTGCCTCCCCAAAGTTTCATATGTATATACCTTGCTTTCTTTTTTATGATTATCATTAGTATAGTGATATTTTTTAATATAGTCAAGAGTGATAGTTGACAAAACAGAAAAAAAACTTTATTATATATAATATCAGAAGAAAACCGAAGCAGGGCTTGGGTTTCCTATAATTGACAATCC
Organism: Lachnospiraceae bacterium; assembly: GCA_024696945.1. Lineage (GTDB taxonomy): Bacteria > Bacillota > Clostridia > Lachnospirales > Lachnospiraceae > RUG11977. Next base: position 177,972 of record JAILGF010000071.1, read on the forward strand.
GGGGAGGCTATGCATTAATTATGGGCAGAAAAAATGATACCGAGGTAATCATTAAGAATAAGAGATACAGGCTTTCGGGCTTTGAAAACGAAGAGTATCTTCAGAGGATCGCAGCTTTCCTCAATAACAAATACAGCGAGATAAAGAAACAGGATACATATAAGAATCTTGACAGCGAGATGAAGGCTATCTTCCTTGAGATAAACCTTGTTGACGAGTACTTCAAGATGAAGAACAAATATGAGGAATCCGAGGCCGACAGCGAGTCTAAGAGCAACGAGATCTATTCCATGAAGCATGAGATCATGAGCCTCCAGTCCAAACTTGAGATTGCTCAGAACGAGATAGAGAAGCAGAAGGCCTTAAACATTGAGGAACAGAAGAAGAATATCAAGCTTGAGACTGAGCTGTCTTCCGAAAGAAAGAACCGAAAGGTCTCAGGAGAATAAGAAAAAAGATAAGGCGGATCAGTAAATGCTGGTTCGCCTTTTGAATTTTTTAGTATCACGATAGGATAAAGATATGAAGAAAAAAGACTATTATAAACCGGAGCTTCTGGCTCCGGCAGGTTCCTTAGACGGAATGAGGGCTGCGATAAATGCGGGTGCTGATGCCGTATATATGGGAGGAACCAGGTTTGGAGCCCGCGCCTATGCCGATAATCCGGATGAAGCAGGCCTGCTAAAAGCCATAGAATTCTGCCATTTAAGGGGCAGAAAGCTGTATCTGACTGTTAATACTCTTTTTAAGGAGGAAGAGCTTAAGGGCGAGCTCTATAATTATCTTCTTCCGTATTACAGAGAAGGCCTTGATGCCGTGATAGTGCAGGATATCGGAGTAATGGAATTTATCGGTTCGAATTTCCCGAGGCTTGACATACATGTAAGCACTCAGGCTTCGATAACCATGGCCGAGGGCATAAATGCAATAAGAAGTATGGTAAGCCGGCCAGAGAGCATTACCAGGGTAGTGCCTGCACGTGAGCTGAGTATGGACGAGCTGAACGCCATGAGAGAAGCTACGGACTTGGAGCTGGAGGTATTTATACACGGTGCGCTCTGCTGCTGTTACTCAGGACAGTGTTTACTCAGCAGTCTTGCCGGCGGAAGAAGCGGGAACAGGGGAAGATGTGCCCAGCCGTGCAGAAGACTATATATAACCGAATGCCAAACGGTAAAGAGTAAGGGCTATTATCTTTCGCCAAAGGACATGTGTACTCTGCCGGTGTTAAAGGAACTGATAGATTGCGGCATCGATTCCTTTAAGATCGAAGGAAGGATGAAATCACCCGAATATGCGGCAGCTGTGGTATCCGTATACAGGGAAGCCATAGACAATATATGTGAAAACAAAGAAACGATTGGGGACGGAGCGGAAATATTAAAGGAAATCTATAACCGCGGCGGCTTCAATGCGGGATATCTCCATGAGCATAACGGCCGGGATATGATGAGCACACAAAGACCGGGACATTACGGCGTAAAGGTTGGAGACGTAAGAAAATCCGAGGGCAGAAAGGCTTATATAAACTTAACAGCAGACGTTGAAAAGGGTGATGTACTGGAGATACGCTCCCAAAATGGCGACAAGATATATGAGTTTACCGTAGGAGAAGCACTTAAGGCAGGTTCTAATACAGATGTTATTACCATGAGGGATCGATTGGCAGGAAAAGGGAATGAAGTATTCAGGACCAAAAATTCCGGCCTGCTTAACGGAATATATGATAAGTACATTGCGAAGGATATACCGGTACCGGTTGATATAAATGTAAAAGCCTTATCCGGTGAGCCTCTTTGGCTGTCATTTAGTCTCAAGTGTAAGAGTGCGGCAAATAGGGATACTGTATGCTCTAGTGTGGAAGCAACGGGCAACCCGGTACAGAATGCTCTTAAAACAGAAAGCACTCCGGAATCGATCGTAAAGCTTGTATCAGAACTTGGAAATACCGATTTTAAAGCAACTTCCGTAAATGCCGAGGTCGGCAGCGGGATTTTTGTACCCGTAGGAGAAATAAAAAGGCTTAAGAGGGAATGTGCTGAAGCCCTGAAGGAAAAAATACTGAAAAGTCATCACAGGGAGACTTACATAGCAGTTCAAGAAAGAAATTTTGAAAATCCGCTCGTCAAGAAAAAGACATTCGCTATCCTTGTAAGAACCTCCGAACAGCTGAAGAGTGCCCTTGAGGCTGACAAGACAGGCATAATCTCAGAGGTCTATCTTGACGGTGCCGCTATGCGCGACTGCCTGGAGCCTGTAGTAAAGACCGTGCTTGATTCAGGGAAAAAGCCCTTTATTAAGCTACCGAGGATTATAAGAGGCAACTATTCGGATGAAGTAAAAAAACTATGCGAAGCGTTTAAGGATAAAACAGGATTTTTGGCAACCGGGTATGAGGCTGTATCATTGCTTAAGGAGTGCGGAGCAACCTACAGGACCGACCACAATCTCTATTGCTGGAACAACATGGCAAAAAACGTGCTCGGAACAGAATATACGCTCCCTGTTGAGCTGAATGAAAAAGAGCTTGGAACCATAGCGGACACTAACGGAGAACTTGTAATATACGGGTTGCTGCCGGTAATGATATCGGCACAGTGTGCTTATAAGACCGTGACCGGAAAATGCGGCCCGCATGACGATATCATACTAACGGATGAGAAGGGGTTTGGATTCAGAAGCCATTCGGAATGCGGATACTGTTATAATACACTCTACAATTCAGCCGTGCTCAGCCTCCTTCACAGAATAGACAGCGTACTTGCACTCAGCTGTGGAAGATACAGGCTTGAATTCACGTTCGAAACAGCTTCCGAAACGTCACTCATCATAAGGGAGCTTGCGGGAGTTTTAGACGGGAACCGGCTTACACTTCCGTCCGAGATAATGGGACTCAAGCTTACCAACGGACATTTCACAAGAGGAGTGGAATAGCGTATCATACGGATATAAAAACTACTTGCACAATTCAGAAAAAAGGATTATAATAAAATTTAAGTTTAGATAACACACCAAAAAGCAGGAGGCGGATTATGGTTGAAGCGACAAGCTGTGGCGGTGTTGTTATTTTCAGAGGGAAGATTTTGTTGTTATATAAGAATTATAAGAACAAATATGAAGGTTGGGTGCTTCCCAAGGGAACAGTTGAGAAGGGCGAGGAGCATAATGAGACCGCCCTGCGAGAGGTAAAGGAGGAGACCGGTGTTTCCGCACAGATCATTAAATATGTCGGAAAGAGCCAATATACCTTTAATACTCCGCAGAATGTCGTCCAGAAGGACGTTCACTGGTTCCTTATGATGTCTGATAGCTATTACAGCAAGCCACAGAGAGAGGAGTATTTTTGCGATTCCGGTTATTACAAATTCCATGAGGCATACCATTTACTGAAGTTTGCCAACGAAAAGCAGATTTTGGAACAGGCATACAACGAGTATCTGGAGCTTAAAAAGAGTAACCTTTGGGGCAGCAAAAAGTACTACTGAAATGGATGAGAAGGAAAAGGAAGTAAAGGAGAAAAGCTTTTGGCAGAAGCTGTTCTCCCGAGAGGTCATCACATACGTGATAGCGGGAGTGCTGACAACCCTGGTAAATCTCATAGCAAAGTTTATATTTTATAATCTCATGGGAATAGATGAGAATATCACGACAGCATTGGCATGGGTCGTGGCAGTGGCTTTTGCATATGTCATAAACAATTACTGGGTATTTTTAAAGGGAAATGAGGGCGCAGCCAGGGAAACGGTAAAAATCCTTAAATTCACCATTGCAAGAATTGCAACCTACGTTATAGAGGCTGTCGGAATATATTTCTTCATTACAAAGGACTGGATACACTATATTTTGGAAATCTTTCCTTCGCTCTCAGAGAAAATATATTCATCACCCTACTGTGATACCATTAAGTTCTGGATAGTTCAGCTTCCTTTACAGTTCCTTGTCATAGTGCTGAATTATCTGTTCAGCAAGCTGTTTGTCTTCGTTAACAGGAAGAGCGACAAAAATTAATGGAAAACAAGGTAATATTGAAAAAAGGAGAAGGTCGTACCATTAAAAAGGGCGGCCTTTGGATATTTGATAACGAAATAGCCGAGGAGCACATTGAGACCGAGAACGGTGATCTGGTCGATGCCCTTGATTTTGACGGATACTTTCTTGGAAACGGGTTCATTAACACTAAATCCCACATCAGGGTAAGAATGCTCACAAGACGGACCAGGATAGGTGAGGAGATTACTCTTGATGAGCTTATCCGTGAAAGAGTCAGGTCGGCCTGGGAATACAGAAAAGCTGTTTCAGATATCTCAAGCTGCAGACTCATATTCGGCGAGGCTGATTTTTTACCGGGAATAGTAATAGACAAATTTGAAGACGTACTTGTCGTGGAATCCTTAGCACTGGGTATTGACCGGCTTAAGGGCAAGATCCTGGACGAGATTAAAAAGGTACTGGAAAAAGACGGTATAAAAATCCGAGGCGTTTATGAGAGAAGCGACGCAAAGGTCCGTTTGGAAGAAGGACTTCCGCGTTATAAGGGCTTCATAGGCGATGAATTTGACACCAAGGTTCTCATAACAGAGAACGATGTAAAGTATTACGTTGATGTATGTGACGGTCAGAAAACGGGGTTTTTCTTGGACCAGAAATATAACAGGCTGGCAGTATCCCATATCTGCAAGGATAAGGATGTGCTGGACTGCTTTACCCATACCGGATCGTTTGCGCTTAATGCGGCAAAGGGTGGGGCGGCACACGTTACCGCAGTGGATATTTCGGAACTGGGCATAGCTCAGGCCCGGGAAAATGCAGAGCTTAACGGATTCGGATCTAAAATGGATTTTGTCTGTGAGGATGTTTTTGATTATCTTCCGAGGCTTGCTTCGGAGAGAAGGCAGTTTGACGTGGTCATTCTCGATCCTCCGGCATTTACAAAATCCAGGGAATCAATAAAAAATGCTTCCAAGGGGTATAAGGAAATTAACCTTAGAGCCATGAAGATCATTAAGGACGGAGGGTTCTTGGCAACCTGTTCCTGTTCACATTTTATGAGCGAAGAATTGTTCCTTGAGGCTGTAAAGGCTGCCGCAAAGGACGCTCATAAAAGGATCAGGCAGGTGGAATACCGTACGCAGGGACCGGATCATCCGGTACTGTGGAACTCGGACAGCTCCTTCTACCTTAAATTCTTCATTTTGCAGGTTTGCAATGAGTTATAATTTCATGGAGGAATTCAGTGGTTACCTTTAACGTAAGAACCAAGAACAAGACTGTCGGAATTCTTATCTGCTTTCTTTTGGCTCTTGTATTTGTCTTTATGACAAAATACGTTGAGACGCATAGGGATATGGAATTCGGCTTCGGCGGTCTGAAGCTTTCAGCCAACTCATTCCTAGGTATTCTTCAGGCAATGAAAGGTCTCATGTGTATAATCATGGTCTGCATAGATTATAAAATGGGACGGATCATGGCTATTATTTTCATGGGCGGATCCACTGTTTTCATGTTCCTCGGGATCATCCAGAGAGGGGATATGTCAACCCTCCCCGGTATCTACAATGCGATCATAACTATCATTTCCATAGTAATTATTTCTAACGGTCTTGCAAAGGCCGATAAACGTGCCGTTACGGATTTCCTTACGGGCTTAAGGAACAGACGAGGACTTTCGACCTTGCTTGTAAGCTCGATAAACGATAAGAAAAAATTCCATGTAGTATATTTTGAAATAGAGAATTTCAGGACGATCAACGACAATCTCGGTCACAAATACGGTGACGTGGCTTTAAAGGCTGTTGCTGAAAAGCTTAAGGAGATGGAAAACGAGAATACGGTCTATGTGGGACGTATCAGCGGAGCCGAGTTCGCAGCAGTGGTATTCGAGCCGGTAGATCCTAAAGAATTTGCCTCAAAGGTAATCGACAGGATCGGAACCAGCATAACCCATGTCGATGAGGGCTTTGATATAAGCATCGCACTTTCGGTATATTCGGGCGTTGCCTCGTATCCTAAGGATGCCGATAATGCGGACGATCTGTTTAAGTTTTCCGATATTGCCGTATATAATGCAAGACTCGGACAGAACAAGAGCAGGATCTGCTTCTTTGATACCGACATGAAGGACAGGTTCTTCAGACAGATCGAGATTGAAAGAATAGTAAAGGAAAGCCTGTCACAGGATTATTTCTATCTGGTATATCAGCCGCAGTTTGAGATCAAGAGCAAGAAGCTCAGAGGCTTCGAAACTCTTATCAGGCTTAAACAGCCCGATGGGACAATGGTAAGCCCGGGGGAATTTATTCCCGTTGTAGAGCGTTCCGAGCTGATAATGAAGATCGACAGCTATGTTTTAAAGCGGGCTCTGCGCGAAGCTAAAAGCATGGTTGATCTCTGCAAGGATGAGATCATGGTATCGATCAATGTATCGGCCAAAAACATCTCGTCACCCGGATTTGCCGAAGAGGTTAAGGCAGCACTTGAGGCAACGGGCTATCCGCCTGAGTGTCTTGAGATAGAGATAACGGAGTATTCGTTTGCCGAATCCAAGGAAATAACCATTGAGAACGTTACCAAGCTTAGAAAGCTCGGTATCCAGATCGCACTTGATGATTTCGGAACAGGATACACATCTCTTTCACAGGTTATGCATCTGCCGATCAGCCTGCTAAAGATTGACAAGAGCCTGATCGACGATATAGAGAATAATCCCATGAACAGGGATTTCGTTGATGCCATCATATATATGGGACATCTTATGAAATGCGAGGTTATTTCCGAGGGTGTCGAATCCGATGAACAGCTAGACCTGTTGAAGGATCACGAATGTGACTTCGTTCAGGGCTTTGTTTGGGGCAAACCGTTAGAATACGACGTCGCATTGGATTTGTGTAAAAAAGAAGCCGTATAGGGCTTTGAGAATAAGAGGCGGTAATGAAAAAAGAGTATTCACCTGTTCTTCCCTTTGATGGGACGATGGAAGACAAATTTTCAATTTACGACGAGGAAAAATATACCTGCCGCGTCGATCTGTATCAGACAGAAAAACCAATTAAGCTGCACCATAATTCTATGGTAAAATACTACAGCTACGGTGTTGATGTTAAGCCGGTCAGACTCGGCGGAGGCTGAAAAATGACGAAAAAACCTTGAGTCTATGAGTGTTTTTGCTAAAAATGGTTAATATGACTAACTATTTTGCTAAAATTGAAATGTTTTTGTAAAAAATATGTAGTATTTTTTCACTATATATAGTATAATACAGGCAGTGTAAAGGAAAAGACGGTCATCGTTTTTTCTTTACATAAATTTCGGACCGAAAGGGGTTTAATTCTATGAACAAATCAGAACTTGTAGCAGCAGTAGCAGAGAAGACCGCCCTTACAAAGAAGGACGCAGCTAAGGCAGTTGAGGCCGTATTCGAAGTAATCGGCGACACATTGCAGAAGAAGGCTAAGGTTCAGCTTATTGGCTTCGGAACCTTCCAGACCAGTGAGAGAAAAGCTCGTACAGGCAAGAATCCTCGTACAGGTGAGGCTGTTAAGATCGCAGCTAGCACAGTTCCTTCATTCAAGGCTGGAAAGGGACTTAAGGAGAAGGTTAACACCAAGCCCGCTAAGAAGGCTGCAAAGAAGAAATAATCCTTTAAGAGTCTATTTAGAAAAATGCAGTTATAAGACTTATCGGTCTTATAACTGCATTTTTTTGAAAGCAGATCAAAGATACAAGCTAAACGGAGGAGACGGTTGTGCAGACATACAGGGTAGATGAGATTGAAAACAAGCTGATACTGGGAAGAAACGGACTAAACGAGCAGGGGCTTGCACTTTTCTGGAGCGGCAGCGGAATAGAACTCAACGTAAAGGCAAGAAGTCTTTACGTGAATATAGATTGCGCATATGATGATATGGAGCTAATGATGGATATCATCATTGAGGGAGAAAGAACACAGAAGCTTGTGCTTGACAGGGGCTTAAAGAAATACTTGGTTTTTAACGGGATGATACCCGAAAAGCCCGTTAACGTCAGGATAATAAGAGATACTCAGTGTATGACGGAAGAGAAGAACCATCACATGATCATTAAAAGCTTTGAAACCGACGGCAGCTTTGAGCCGGTGGAAGAGTATGGTTACAATATCGAGTTTATCGGTGACAGCCTGACCTCGGGTGAGGGCTGCGGCCTTACCAAGAGAGTTGAATGGATACCGGTGATCTTTGACGCCACAGAGAATTATTCCTATAAGACTGCCAAAATACTAAACGCAGGTTATCAGGTTATCTCAGAGAGCGGATGGGGTCTCTATGCTTCATGGGACGCCAATCTGAACAACGTACTTCCCGATTATTATGAAAAGACCTGCGGAACTTCGAAGGACTCTGTAAGCATAGCTATGGGAGCGCATGAGGAATGGGACTTTGCGGGACCTGAAATGGATGCTGTGATCGTTAATCTCGGAACAAACGACAACGGAGCCTTAAAGACAGGGAAATTTGAAAGAGAAGCCTTTATTGAGGCCTTTAAGGATAAAGGAAGGGAATTCCTTAAAACCATAAGAAAACATAACAATTCCTGTATGATAGTCTGGGCTTACGGAATGCTAGGAAACGATATGGAGCCGTATATTAAAGAGCTCATAGGATCTTACAAGGCAGAATCGGGGGATACGAGAGTGGAATACCTGAGACTTCCCGAATGCATCGGTGATGATCTTGGGGTAAGAGCCCATCCCACACCCGCCGCTCACGAGAAGATTGCAAGATGCTTGGCCGAACATCTTCAATCCTTACAGGCTTTTATGTTAAGGTAAAACTAATATGTCATTTTGAGCTTAGCGAAGAATCTTAACAAAAAAGGGACTCGAAATCGAGTCCCTTCACTGTTTCTTTGCAAAAAATCAGTTAAGTGTGTTTACAGCCTTCTGAAGATTTGAAATCTTATGAGCTACTGTATTTTTATGGTATACTCCCTTAGCACCTGACTTATCAAGATAAGCAGCAGCCTCTTTTAGAGAAGCAGCAGCAAGCTCCTTGTCGCCGGCAGCCACAGCAGCAAGAACCTTCTTTGATAATGTCTTAGCCTTGGACTTGATCATCTTATTTCTAAGTGTCTTTGTCTCGATAACCTTGATTCTTTTCTTTGCAGATTTAATATTTGCCAATGTTCTCACCTCCTATTACGCATACTCACAGCCATCCGTTTTTAAGGACGGCATTTGATGACATAGCCGATGAATCCGGACACGGACGTTTCATCGAACACATACGCAATAGATTATATCAAACAAATTGAAAAAGTCAATAACTTTTTTAAAAAAACTTATTTTAACAGCCGAACTATTTTAAGAACATTTTGAGCATCATACCGTACAGTTTTTTATAAGGCTGATATCTCATGGGAAGATCGAGCCATGTTTTCTTGTCCAGGATACTTTTTTTGTGTGAGAATGTATCGAAACCTGCTCTACCGTGATAAGCGCCTATGCCCGACTCACCAAATCCGCCAAAGCCCATATTGTTGGTAGCAAGATGGACTACACAGTCGTTGATGCAGCCGCCGCCGAATGCCAGTTTGGTGGTAACATATTTTATTTTCTGTTTGTTTTTACCAAAGTAGTAACCGGCAAGAGGATGAGGTTTAGTATTAAGGAGGCTAACCAGCTCACGCAGATTAGTGAATGTGAGTATCGGCATGATAGGTCCGAAAATCTCTTCCCCCATGATCTTATCATCCCAGGTAACGTTATCCATGACGGTGGGTTCTATACGGAGCTTTTTGATGTCATGATATCCGCCATACACGATTTTTTCTTCATCAAGGAGATTTACAAGGCGGTTGAAGTGCTTTTCGTTGATTATCTTTCCGTAATCAGGATTGCTTAATGCGGAGTCGGAATACTGTCTGGAAATCTCATGCTTTACAGCTTTGATAAATTGGTCTTTAATGCTTTCTTCTACATAGATATAGTCAGGAGCAACACAGGTCTGACCGCAGTTTAAATACTTTCCGAATACAATACGTCTGGCTGCAAGCTTGATGTTTGCGTCTTTATCAACTATGCAGGGGCTTTTACCGCCGAGCTCCAATGTTACGGGCGTTAGGTTCGGCGCAGCAGCTTTCAGCACTTCGCGTCCAACATTTTTACTGCCGGTAAAGAAAATGTAATCAAATTTCTGGGCCAGAAGGCTCTTGTTTTCCTTACGACCGCCGGTAATACAGGTTACATATTCAGGAGCAAATACAATATCGATCATTTTGCGAATTGCTTCGGAGGTGTTGGGAGAGTAAGCGCTGGGCTTTACTATACAGGTATTTCCTGCTGCTATGGCATCCACTAAAGGCTCGATTGTCAGCAGGAAAGGATAGTTCCAGGGACTCATGATAAGCACTGTGCCGTAAGGAACGGATTTGATAAAGCTTGAACTGTGGAATTGTACAAGAGCAGTCAGGACATGTTTGTTTATTGCAAAACGCGGTGTGTTCTTTATCATATATGAGATTTCTGCAAGAGTGAGTCCTGTTTCGCACATATAGCTTTCAAACTCGCTCTTTCCCAAGTCTGCCTTGATGGCGGCATTCAGCTCATCCATATGCTCGTGGATATAGCGCCTTAATCTCTTTAACGCTTTAATTCTATATGAAACATTGTATGTATGCCCTTCTGCAAAGAATTTGCGCTGGGCATCTATTTTTGTTTTGATTTCTGATTCTGTCATTTGGTGTGCCTTTCTGGGTTTTATTTAAATGTACATATATATGAAAATCAGTGCTATGTCATTCTGAGCGAAGCGAAGAATCTTATGCTATTTAGTGAAAAAGATCCTTCGCTACGCTCAGGATGACAACAAGTGAGGGCATCTTGAGTTAAAGTCATTAGTTTTTTTGCATGACCATATAATAGAATTTCTCCAGCTCCTTTGCTGTCATCAGCTTCGGTACGGGATAGATGGGATTTCCTTCTTTCTCGGCAATCTTTGCGAGACCGGGGATATCTTCCTCTTTGATGCCATCAATAGTATCAGGCACATTGAGATCGCGTTTCATCTGCTTTACAGCTTCTATAAACTTCTTTGCGCCTATTTCGTGTGAGTCATGTATATCCGAGATACCTATGACGCATGCTAACTGATGTAGCTTTTCATAAGCGCTTTTGCCATATTCTTCAAGTACAAAGGGTAGGAGGACAGCGTTTGCCAATCCGTGAGGGGTATTGTATTTGCCTCCTAAGGAGTGTGCCACGCAGTGTACATATCCCACATATGATGTGGTAAATGCACTGCCTGCGAGGTATGAGGCATGGAGCATTTTCCTGCGTGCATGGAGGTTGGTCGGATTATTGTATGCCTCAAATATATTTTCAAATATAAGTCTTACAGCGTGTCTTGCATCACGCTTTGAGCTTTTTACTAAGGAACGTCCGATATAGGCTTCGACAGCATGGGTCAAGGCGTCCATACCTGTGGTAGCAGTCAGATGCTTGGGCAAACTTACCGTGATCTTAGGATCAAGTACAGCATATCTGGGAATAAGAGGAAAATCGCTTATCTGATATTTATGCCTGGTCTCGGAGTCTGTAACAATAGCGGCAACGGTTACTTCGCTGCCCGTACCGGCAGTAGTAGGTATAGCGATGATCAAAGGCAGTTTTTTAAGTACCTTGAGGATACCTTTCATCTTTATAAATGGAGTATGAGGTCTGGCAATTCTTACTGCAGCAGCTTTCGCACAGTCCATGGAAGAGCCTCCGCCGAATCCGATAAAGGCTTCGCATTCGTTTTCAATATATGCGGTAGCGCAGTCTTCAATGATATCTGTGGTTGGATTCGGTACGGTTTTATCGAATATTACGCAGTTTACACTTGCTTTCTTTAGAGCTTCCTCAAGTTCCAAGGTAAGTCCGTGGGCACGGATGTCCTTATCGGTGACCAATAATACATTTTTAGCTTCTTTGTTTTTGAGCATGGCAGCCAGTTCCTGCATGTTGTCAAGTATGGTTGGCTTTCTGTATGGGAGCAGTGGGATAGCAGCATGCATTGCCTGTTGAAATGTTCTGCAATATGCAGCTTTGATGATGTTCATTCTTCTTTTCCTGGTTTCTTATAATATTTGGGATAGTACCCAAAGGATTATTTTATCAGTATTTTTTGAAAAGTCAAGCATGTAATAATAAAAACTACATTGTAAGTTTATTAAAACCATGTATTTTGATTCAAAGAACCGCCACGGTGATTGCAAGATTATCGGAAACTAATTTTCTGAAAACCTTGACAAGTCTTATATGGAGCCGTATATTATTTGTAAAAAAGTCTAACAAAACCTAACAACTCGGTTTATAGAGCTGTATTATTTAGAAGAAGGGATAATGATAAAAAGGACTACTATCATGGATTACACTGCTTGCTTGCAATACATAAAAGAAATACCCTGGACTACGAGAAAGGTAGGCCTGCATAGGATAAAGGCTTTACTTAAGGCTTTAGGAAGACCGGATAAAGACTTAAAATTTATCCATGTGGCAGGAACCAACGGTAAGGGATCTGTATGTGCTATGCTGGATGCGGTACTTAGAGCAGCCGGATTAAGAACCGGACTTTTTACTTCCCCACATCTTGAGAAATATAATGAGAGGATGAAAGTTAACGGGAAAGATATTTCTGATAAAGAATTTGCAGAGGTTATTTCTAAAGTTAAAAAGGTATCGGATGCACTATCAAAAAAGCATGACAAAACTTTAAGGATTAAAGGTATAGAAGGAAAAGATAGCAGTAAAAAGAGAAATATGGAATGGGAGTCACCTTCTGAGTTTGAAGTACTAACCGCCGCTGGTTTACTTTGGTTTAAAGAAAAGAAGTGCGACATCGTTATTCTGGAAGTTGGCCTTGGCGGCGAGTTTGACAGCACAAATGTCATAGAAGACAAAGAACTTGCTATTATTACGCCCATAGGCTTTGACCATACAGCTATACTTGGCAACTCATTAGGAGAGATTGCTTCTGCTAAGGCGGGGATAATCACAAAAGGTTGTGATGTCATCTGTTCAAGACAAAGCAGGGAAGGTCTGATAGCTAATGACTATCCGCTGAGAGAAGTTGTCAAGCAAAAAATGGAAATACTTAACGTGATATCTTCAAAATGTATGGAAATGCACGCAAAGATGCATGTACCGGATACTTTCGGATTTAAGCTGATCTCAAAGGATATAGACGGACAGGTATTCAGATCAAGATACTATGATGAACCTTTGAGGTTGAATTTTATAGGTGAGTATCAGTTACTAAATGCCTTGACAGTTTTGGAGGCAGTGAAGGTATTAAATAAAAAAAATAAAATAATTAGTGAAAAGGCAGTAAGAAAAGGACTTGAGACTGTCACATGGGCAGCGCGCTTCGAAGTTTTAAATCGAAATCCTATCTTTATACTGGACGGAGCCCACAATGAGCATGGTATAGATGCTGCTGTAGATGCACTTAGATGGCTGTTCGGGGATAAGAAGATAACTTACATACTCGGAATACTCAGTGACAAAAATATAGACGCAATGCTGCTTAAGCTATATTCAAATGCCAAGGACTTTATAACTCTTACTCCCGAGTCATCAAGGGCTCTGGCAGGAGAAAAGCTTGCAGAGAGACTAAGAGGCGCAGGTTTTACTGCGGTAAATTTTGACTCGCCAAAAGAGGCTGTGGAGTATGCACTTGGTAAATCTTCAGGAACGGATGATGTTATATGTTCACTGGGCTCGCTTTATCTGGCCGGGACTATAAGGGAGTGTTTTTGCCAAAGATAATCCTTGAATGTAAGAATGGAATGTGGTATATTTAGACTATCAATTTAGATAATGGAGGTTTGATATATAGTATGTATAAGTCAGACATTGAGATTGCACAGGAAAACGAGATGCTGCCGATAGACGAGATAGCCAAGAAGGCCGGTATCGATGAGAAGTATGTTGAGCATTACGGAAAATATAAGGCAAAGATAGATTTAAGCCTGCTTAAAGAGAGCACCAGACCGGATGGAAAGCTGATACTGGTTACAGCTATCACACCTACTCCTGCAGGAGAAGGAAAGACTACCACTACAGTAGGTCTGGCAGACAGCCTGCAGAAAATAGGAAAGAATGTTGTAGTTGCCCTTCGTGAGCCTTCACTTGGACCGGTATTCGGTATCAAGGGCGGTGCAGCCGGCGGTGGATATGCACAGGTAGTACCCATGGAGGATATCAACCTTCACTTTACGGGAGATATGCACGCAATAGGAGCTGCAAACAACCTGCTTGCAGCTATGCTTGACAATCATATCTATCAGGGTAATGCACTCCGCATCGATCCCAGACGTATCACTTGGAGAAGATGTGTCGATATGAACGACAGACAGCTCCGTTTTGTGGTTGACGGTTTGGGCGGAAAAGTAAATGGTACACCTCGTGAGGATGGATATGACATAACTGTTGCTTCTGAGATCATGGCAGTCCTTTGCCTTGCTTCAGATATTGTAGATTTAAAGAAGAGAATAGCAAGGATAATCGTTGGATATAATTATGATGGCGAACCTGTGACCGCAGGTGAGCTCCACGCTGAAGGCGCTATGACAGCGCTGTTGAAGGATGCGCTTAAGCCTAATCTGGTACAGACCTTGGAGCATTGTCCTTCATTTGTACATGGAGGACCTTTCGCAAATATCGCTCATGGATGTAACTCTATCGTAGCTACACGTATGGCTTTAAAGCTTGGTGATTATGTAGTTACAGAGGCAGGATTCGGTGCCGATCTTGGAGCTGAGAAATTCCTTGATATAAAGTGTCGTTTTGCAGGACTTAAGCCTAATGCAGTAGTAGTTGTAGCAACTGTACGTGCATTAAAGAATCATGGCGGAGTACCTAAGGCTGAGCTCAATACTGAAAACCTTGAAGCTCTTGAAAAAGGTATGCCTAACCTCTTACAGCATGTTGAGAATATCACAAAGGTATATAAGCTACCCTGCGTAGTAGCTATTAATGCATTCCCTACAGATACAGAGGCAGAGTTAGAGCTGGTTAGAAAGAAGTGCTCAGAGCTCGGTTGTAATGTAGCCCTTTCAAAGGTATGGGAAAAGGGCGGCGAAGGCGGTATAGAGCTTGCAGAAGAGGTTGTAAGACTTTGTAATGCTACAGATGCTAACGGAGAACCTCTCAACAAGGACTTCTCATTCAGCTATGACCTTGACTTAAGCATAGAAGAAAAGCTTGAGGCTATCGCAAAGAAGGTATATCATGCAGACGGTGTAGTATTTACCGCTCAGGCAAAGAAGGATATTGATAACCTGACAAAGATCGGATTTGCTAATGTTCCTATCTGTGTCGCTAAGACACAATACAGCTTCTCAGATGATGCAAAACTGCTCGGAGCACCTAAGGGCTTTGAGATTACAGTACGTTCACTTAAAGTATCAGCAGGCGCAGGCTTTATCGTAGCACTTACCGGCGACATCATGACCATGCCCGGCTTGCCTAAGGTACCTGCAGCTGAGAAGATCGATGTGGACGAGAACGGCAAGATATCAGGACTGTTCTGATTAGGTGTTATTTGAAAGGGAATAAATATGTTGGATGGAAATCTCACAATTAACGAATTTATAGAAAAGCTTGGCAGCAAGGACGCGGTTCCCGGAGGCGGTGGAGCAGCAGCTCTTACGGCATCTCTGGGCATATCCCTTTGCAAGATGGCAGCAAACCTCACTGTAGGAAAGAAAAAGTATGCTGATGTCGAAGCAGAGATGTATGACATTATCGCTGAGTGCGATAAACTTTCAGCAGAATTCATCGAACTAATCCAGAAGGATGCTGACGGTTTCCTTCCTCTGTCAAAAGCTTATGGTTTGCCTACCGAGACCGAAGAGCAGAAGAAGTACAAGGAAGAAACCTTAGAGTGTGAGCTTGTACATGCTGCAGCGGTTCCTTTCGAGATAATGGAAAAATGTGCACGAGCTATCGAACTATCTGCCATAGTAGCAGAGAAGGGTTCAAAGCTTGTGGTTAGTGATGCGGCATGCGCAATAAATACTTGTATGTCAGCATTAAAGTGTGCTTCTCTTAACGTTTATATAAACACAAAATTCATGAAGGATAAAGAGAAGGCTTTTGAATTAAATGAAAAAGCAGATAAGCTGATTTCTGATAGTAGTGAACTAGCTGACAAAGTATTTTGCGAAGTTATGAATTCAATGAAGAATTCATAAAATTAATCAGAGTTCCACCACACCGGAGCATAAAACATATGGACAAAAAGACTCTCCGAAAACAGAAGATGCAGGAAAGAGACAGCCTGAGTGCGGAAACACTTCAGGCTTTTTCTGATATTATTACCGATAAAGTATTGGGGCTTGAGGAGTTCAAACAGGCGGAAACTATCCTGTGCTACGTATCCTGCAGGAGTGAAGTAAATACATGCAGGCTTATAGAAAGTGCCCTAAGAACAGGTAAAACGGTCGGAGTACCAAGAGTTCAAGGAGATATAATGCACTTTTACAAAATACGAAGCTTTGATGACCTTGAACCCGGATATTTTGGAATACTTGAGCCAAAGCCTGAAGAAAACAACCTTATTACCGAAATAGAAAACAGCTTAATAATCGTTCCCGGTCTTGCATTTGACAGAGACCTTAACCGTATAGGCTACGGAAAAGGCTTTTACGACAGGTACTTTGCGGATTATGCGGATAAACACTTTATAAAGTGCGGTATAGCCTTTGACATGCAGATATGTGAAAAAATAGAGAACGATCAATATGACCGGCCTCTTGATATGCTCGCTACTGAGAAAAGAATTATCAATGCTTGAACTTCTTTACTATTGAATTAAGTCTTTCTGAGTCCTTGGTATTATCGACAAGAAGATCGTCCGAAAGAGTGGTAGCCTTTACAATTTCTACATTCTTGCCGGCTATATCAGCAATCCTGTTGGTAGCATTCTCTACCTGACTGTTAATTCCGTCTATGGATGAAACGATTTCGCTAATGGAAAATGAAAGCTCCGAAGCCAATCGGCTGATGGTATCCATGTTTACGCCGAAGGACTTTGCATCGGCAGCATACTGTGTTCCTACATCGGACAGCTCTGAAAAACCGGGAATGACATTGTTATCAATGAAAGCAATTATATGGTTTAAGGCATCCGTCATCTTCTTAACTGAATTGCTAACCTCTGCAACGATCGAATTAATGCGGTTTACGCTTTCTGTAGATTGATTTGCAAGTTCGCCTATCTCACTTGCAACTACGGCAAAGCCCCTGCCCTGATCACCGGCTCTTGCAGCTTCTATTGCGGCATTGAGTGAGAGCATTGAAGTCTGCGTTGAAATAGCTCTGATGGAATTGGTAAGAACCTGGATCTTTTCAACTGACTTTGCATCAGCCAATGCGTTTGCAGTCTGTTCACGAAGTTCTTTGTAAATATTCCTTGTTTCTTCTATTGAGGCATCGGAAGCGGATTTAAGATTATTGGCTCTTGCGATAACCGTACGGGCCAGATCCGAACCTTCCGAGGAATGATTCTCAATATCCTCTGTTTTATCCTTTATACTGTTGATATTATTCTCGATAAGTTCCGTGGAAGCAGCCGTAAGCTGGAGATTTTCTTCAAGCTCCTTGGTAGAAGTGGAGTTTTTGGTGGATTTATCGGTTATTACGGTTGAGAGATCCTGTATCTTTCCGGAACTGTCCTTTACTGCGGTGGAAACCTCGGTGAGCTCAAATACAATATCTGAAAGCTCTTTCCTTAAAGTCGTAAGAGCTTTAGCAATCGAACCGCACTCATCCTTACGTTTATCAAGCTTAAGAGTTTCGAGATCGTTATTTAGATCCATATTCTTAAGCTTTTCTGATACTGTTACCAGCTGTCTGAACGGACGAGTGATAAACAGAGCGATAATAAAGACGATCAATATAAATATGAGACTTATGAATGCTGCGGAAAACAGGAAGGAAAGACGCTGATCACTGATGGTATCAAGGATATCGTCTTTATCAAGAGTTATAACAAGGATGGAGTGATCAACATCGGAAACATGGAATGCGGCAAATTTTCTTTCACCCTTAAAGAGATATTCTATAACCTCTGGTGCCCTGTAGAATCCGCTTCCTATTTCGGCTACGATTCCCTGAACGGCGGTATTTTCAATCGGCTGTCCGATCCTTTCGGACTTGGGATGGTAGAGTGTTATACCCGCTGAACTGGCGAGATAAGCATATCCGGAGGAATAACCACTGATGTTTACTTTGGAAAGGATGTTGCCATATTCCGCGGTGGTAAGCTCATTACCGGAATTGTCAAGCAGTTCCTCGTCAAGTATCTGCCCATAGGATATGGCTAGGTTTAGCATATTGTCGGATATGGAGTCTATATATAGATCGCGCATTTTGTTTGAAGCAACAAAGCTTAACGAAATGGCGGTGATGATTATTGAACATGCTGAAAGCAGCACAACTTTAAATGTCAGACCAAAACGGTGCTTATTTTCGCTTTTTCTCATAGGATATCTTAGCCTCCTCCGTTTCAGAAGTCATTGTACAACAGCTTATTTAAATAATTTTACCATATTCTCATATATAAAACAAGAAAAATTTTACGAATGTTTAGTTGAATAATCTCAAGAAAAATGTTATAATGAAAATAGTTTGTTATTTAAGGAGGTCAAAATGGCGGCTGTTGTTAAAGGGGCCGATGTTGCCTTGAAATTAAAAGAGGATATAGCCTGTCGCCTCGAGAAGCTGAGGGCTGACGGCAGGGATGCTAAACTGGCTATACTCTCGGCCGGAGATGACCCGGCCAATGCTTCTTACGAACGCGGCATTATTAAGGTCTTTACTTCCCTCGGTATAGCACATGAGAAGGTGGTTCTTGAGGAGGGCATTACCCAGCAGGAATTTGATGAAGCATTTACAAAGCTTAACGAGGATGCTTCCGTGACCGGCATATTGGTTTTCAGACCTCTTCCAAAGCCTTTGAGCATAGAATTTGCGGCTAAGACCATCAATCCCGATAAGGATATTGACTGCATGGGATATATCAATCAGGCTCTTACCGCTATGGGAAGCAGGGAGTGTTATTATCCGTGTACCGCTGAGGCAGTTCTTAAGTTCCTTGAATATGAGAATTATGACCTTGCATATAAAAACGTTGTGGTAATAGGCAGAAGCACCGTTGTCGGACGGCCGCTTGTTTCAATGCTTATTTCGAGAAATGCAACGGTTACCTGCTGCCATACCAAGACAGCCGACATAACCGATAGAATAAGCAATGCGGATGTGATAGTAACTGCAGCAGGTTCGACAGGACTGTTAAAAGGCGAAATGCTGAAAAATGCAAAGGAGGATTGCTTCTGCATAGATGTTGGCATTAATATGCGCAAGGACGGACAGGGCATATGCGGCGATATAGATTTCGAAAGCGTTGAACCGCTCGTCGGAAGGATCACAACCGTTCCCGGAGGGGTTGGTTCCGTAACAAGCACATTGCTTGCGGAACATGTTGTAAGGGGAGCGGAGATAATGAGGAGGTAAATAATGAGCATAGATGAATTTAAGCAGAAAGCCAATGAGATAAAGGAAAGTCTTGAACCGAAGGTTAAGGAAACCGCAAAGAAGGCAGGCAAGAAGGTTAAAGCTGCCGGAGAAAAGGTTTCAGATTTTGCTTCTGAGCATTTCGGCAAAAAAGAAGATCCTGATGAAAAGGATATAGTTGAAGCAGAATACAGGGAGGTTCAGGAAGAGACTGCAGAGGAACCTGCAACTGAAGAAACTGCTGCCGAAGAGCAGGCAGCAGAGAATACTTCCGCTTCTGAAAGTTCAGGAAAGAACAAGAAGCAGAGCAAGAAAACAGGTAAAAGGAATAGCAAGAAGAGTAAGGCTGAGAAGGAGGCTCCTGCTAAGGAGGAAACTCCCGATACGGACGCTCAGGTAGAGACTGCAGTTGAGGAAACAACAGAGACAACAGAATCTGTTAAGGAAGCTGATGATGCAGAGAAGAGTGAGAATGCTGAAACTCTTGAAGCAGCCGAAGAGTCTGAAGCAGTGGAAGAAGAAACTTCCGAAAAAGAACACGAATCTGAGATAGAGCGTATCGAAGGCGTTGTTGTTGGCACAATGAAGGATAAATTCGGACAGTTTAAGACCAACGTTCTTCCCAAGGTAAAGGATGTTGCCTCAAATGTTGGCGACAAGGTAAAGGAAACTGCTCAGGATCTGGCTCCGAAAGCTAAGGAGACTGTTCAGAATGTCGGAAATAAGATAAAAGAGACAGTACAGGATTTAGGTCCTAAAGCTAAAGAAACCGTTCAGAACATCGGACCGAAGGCAAAGGAAACTGCTCAGAACGTTGGCTCTAAGATAAAGAAAACTGTTCAGGACTTTGCACCGAAAGCAAAGGATACAGTGGTCGATACTGCAAAGAATGTCGGCCCCAAGATGTACGAGGGTGCCAAGAAGGCCGGTGAGACCATAAGCTTCCAGGGATACAGGCTTCGTAAATCCATAGGTAAAAAGTTTAAGAATTCCATAAAGAAAAAATTAGGGATCGGTGATTCTGACGATTCCGACGGAATAAAGTATTACGAGGTTAAAAAGAAAAAGACCAACAGACTTATCGCTCATACGAGAACGGTTCTTACACATAAGAAAATGGTATTCAAGCATTGTGTGAAGGCAGGCATTCCTCTTCAGGGGATCACACACGACCTTTCAAAGTTTTCACCTACAGAATTCATATATGGTGTAAAATTCTACAAGGGCGATAAGAGCCCCAATGAGGGAGAGCGTGAGGACCACGGCTTTTCTTATGCTTGGATGCATCACAAGGGAAGAAACAAGCACCACTTCGAATACTGGAACGATTACAACATCGAAGCCAACAAGGCACTGCCTGTAAAGATGCCTTTGAAGTACGTTATAGAAATGTTCTGTGACAGGGTTGCGGCAAGTAAGGTATATCTTAAGGATCAATACACGAACAAGAGCCCTTACGAGTACTTTGATAAGGGAAGATCCCGCAGGACCATACATCAGGAGACAAGTGATTTCCTTGAGAAATTACTAAAAATGCTCGCAGAAAAAGGTGAGCCGTATACATTCATGTTTATCAAGTGGTATATGAAGCACCACAAGGACTATTGATTAAAAAATTTGGAAGGATATTAAAGAAATGGACTTGATAAAGAACAAGGTATATTTAGTTAACGGAGAACTGCTTAATGCAGATGAGGCAGCAGGCAAGGGAGTAAATGTTAATGATGCAACTCTCAGGGACAATACCATAAGCTTTGGTATTATGAGCAAGCACAATACATCAGGTGATAATGAGAAGTTCAAGATAAAGTTTGATAAGATCACATCACATGATATTACCTATGTAGGTATCATCCAGACAGCCAGGGCCAGCGGACTTGAAAAGTTCCCTATCCCCTATGTACTTACAAACTGCCATAACTCACTCTGTGCAGTAGGCGGTACTATCAACGAGGATGACCACATGTTTGGTCTGACAGCCGCAAAGAAGTACGGCGGAGTATATGTACCCCCTCATCAGGCAGTTATCCATCAGTTTGCAAGAGAAATGCTTGCAGGCTGCGGAGATATGATACTTGGTTCTGATTCTCATACCAGATACGGTGCTTTAGGCACCATGGCTATCGGTGAAGGCGGCGGAGAACTGGCTAAGCAGTTGCTCGGACGTACCTATGATGTAAACAGGCCTGAGGTTATCTGTATATACCTTACAGGAAAGCCTAATTTTGGTGTAGGACCTCACGATATGGCTCTGGCACTTGTAGGTGCAACATTTGATTCTGGCTTTGTAAAGAACAAGGTACTCGAGTTTGTTGGACCCGGAGTAAAGAACTTAAGCGTTGATTTTCGTATCGGTATCGACGTAATGACAACTGAGACCACATGTCTTTCATCTATTTGGGAGACAGATGAGGCTGTTGAGGAATGGCTTGATATCCATGGAAGAAAGAATGCATATAAGCCTTTAAGCACAAACGGCGCTGCATGCTACGACGGAGCAGTGGTTATCGACCTTTCTTCTATCAAGCCCATGATAGCTATGCCTTTTCATCCTTCAAAGGCTTATGCCATAGCTGATGTTAAGGCTAATCTTAAGGATTATCTCCATGAGTGCGAGGAAAGAGCAAAGGTAAGCTTTGGCGATAAGTGTGAGTACTCGCTTATGGATAAGATCATAGACGGTAAGCTCTATGTAGAGCAGGGTATCATCGCAGGCTGTGCAGGCGGCGGATTTGAGAATATCTGTGAAGCAGCTGATATCTTAAAGGGTGCAGATATAGGAAACGGTAAGTTCTCACTCAGTGTATATCCCGCATCCATGCCTGTATATATGGAGCTTGTTAAAAACGGTGCGGCAGCAGAGCTTATCGAAGCCGGTGCAGTTATCAAGACAGCATTCTGCGGTCCCTGCTTCGGTGCAGGAGATACTCCCGCAAACAATGCATTCTCAATCAGACACAGTACACGTAACTTTCCTAACCGTGAGGGTTCAAAGATCCAGAACGGGCAGATCTCTTCAGTTGCACTTATGGATGCAAGGTCCATCGCAGCTACTGCAGCTAACAAGGGCTTCCTTACAGGTGCAGATGAGCTTGAGGGTATCGAGATCAATAAGTACAAGTATTTCTTTGATAAGACTATATATGACAGACGTGTCCTTGACTGCGTAGGTAAGGCTGATACATCGGCTGAGATCCATTTTGGTCCCAATATCAAGGATTGGCCCAAGATGAATGAGCTGGCCAATAACTTACTTATCAAGTGTGTAAGTGAGATCCATGACCCTGTTACCACTACAGATGAGCTTATCCCTTCAGGTGAGACTTCATCATACAGATCAAATCCTTTGGGACTTGCAGAGTTTGCTCTTTCACGTAGGGATCCTGACTATGTTGGTGAGTCAAAGAAGGTCAGAGCAGTAGAAAAGGATAGACAATTAAGAATGGCTAAGGCAGCAGGGCTTAATACTCCCGATGCTGAGATCGATCAGTACGGATTTGCAAAGGATGCCGGTGAGCTTAAGTCTGAGTACGAGACAGTACTTAAAAAGGTTGCTGACAGCTTCAAGGTAGCAGAGAAGGATGTATGTCTCGGAAGTACTATCTTCTGTACAAAGCCCGGTGACGGCTCTGCACGTGAGCAGGCTGCATCATGCCAGAAGGTACTCGGTGCATGGGCAAACATTGCAGGAGAATATGCAACCAAGCGTTATCGTTCAAACCTTATCAACTGGGGTATGCTTCCTTTCCTTTATGCAGGCAATGAGATCCATAAGGGTGATTATGTATTCGTACCCGATGTACGCAAGGCTCTTACCGACAAGGTTGATGAGATAAAGGCATATGTATTTAGTTCAAACGGCTCAGGTGCATTCACAGATGCCAAGGAAGTAGTATTTACTCTCGGATCACTCAGCGATGATGAGAGACAGATAATACTTGACGGATGTCTGATAAACTTTTACAGAAATTAAAAAAGGAGTATGCCCGGTATGAAACTTCTTGAGGATAGGATTAAAAGCGAAGGAAGGATACTTCCCGGTAATGTTCTGAAGGTTTCTTCATTTCTTAACCATCAGCTGGATCCAACTCTTATCATGGAGCTTGGAAAGGAATTTGCCCGCCTTTTTGAAAAGGAGGCTCCCAACAAGATCCTTACGATAGAAACATCCGGCATACCTATTGCATTTGCAACGGGAGCGGCTTTAAAAATCCCGGTTATATTTGCTAAAAAGCATAAGACAAGTAATATTTTCGGCGATGCTTATAACAGTGTGGTACATTCATATACTCATGGATGTGACTATACCGTTATCGTTGAGCGTGAGTTCCTGAATCAGGGAGACAGAGTGCTGCTTATAGATGATTTCCTGGCTAACGGCAAAGCACTTGACGGTCTTCTTGAAATAGTCGAACAAGCGGGAGCCAAGGCTGTTGGCGCCGGTATCGCCATTGAAAAAGGATTTCAGGAAGGTGGGGCTAGGCTCCGTTCAAACGGTCTGAAAGTGGAATCACTTGCAATTATTGACCATATGGACGAAAACAGCATTACCTTTCTTGAATAAATTTTTTTAAATCAAAGGAGTGTAAAACAAATGAAAAGAAACAAATGTATGAGACTCATCGCTCTTTTAGCGGTAGCAGTCTTTACAATCTGCTCATTAGCAGGCTGTGGCAATGGAGACTCAAACAAAACTGACAATGGCTCAAGCAGCTCGTCATCGAATGCTTCATCGGCATTGGCTAACATCAAGGTCGGCCTTATCTGCCTTCATGATGAGAATTCAACCTATGATCTGAACTTCATCAATTCTCTTGAGAATGCAAAGAAGAAGCTTGGTTTATCCGATGATCAGGTCATCATTAAGAAAAATGTTCCCGAGACCAACGAATGTAAGGAAGCAGCTTTCGACCTTGTTGACCGTGGCTGCAACATTATTTTCGCAGACTCATTCGGACATGAGCCTTATATGATCGAAGCAGCAGCTCAGTATCCCAATGTTCAGTTCTGTCACGCTACAGGAACTATGGCTCATACCGAACAGAAAGCAAATTTCCACAATGCGTTTGCTTCAATCTACGAGGGACGTTATCTTGCAGGAATCGCTGCAGGAATGAAGCTTAACGAAATGATCGAATCCGGCAAGATCACAGCAGATCAGGCTATTATGGGTTATGTAGGAGCATATACTTACGCAGAGGTTATTTCAGGTTATACATCCTTCTATCTTGGCGCTAAGTCAGTATGTCCCAGCGTTACAATGAAGGTTCAGTTTACCGGTTCATGGTATGATGAGACAGCAGAAAAGGAAGCAGCTACAAAGCTTATTTCATCTGACTGTGTTCTTATCTCACAGCATGCTGACTCGATGGGTGCACCTACCGCTTGTGAGAATGCAGGTATTCCCAATGTTTCATACAACGGTTCAACAAAGGATGCTTGTCCTAATACCTTTATCGTAAGCTCACGTATTGACTGGGCACCTTACTATGAGTATGCTATCAAGGCAGTTGCAGAAGGCAATAGGATAGACTATGACTGGACAGGAAATATCTCAACCGGTTCCGTTCTTCTTACAGAGGTTAACGAAAAAGCTGCAGCTGCAGGCACACAGGATGCAATTAATAAAGCCATTGAAGACTTAAAGGCAGGCAAAGTACATGTATTTGATACTTCTGCATTCACAGTTGGCGGAAAGACTCTTGACAGCTATAAGGCTGATGTTGATACCGATGATAATTATACACCCGATACCGAGGTTATCAGCAATGGATATTTCCATGAATCGGAATTCCGCTGCGCACCTTATTTTGATCTGCGTATAGACGGTATCACAACACTTAACGAAATGTATTAAGCTTCGGTTTTTTATACGGGCATTCACAGAAAACTGCGGATGCCCGTAGATTTATACAGAATGACAATAGGGGGAGCACTTGTGGATAATGCGCATAAAGGCGGGGTACCCGCTCTTCAGCTTCAGAATATTTCAAAAAGATTCGGTGAAGTTTTAGCAAACGACCATGTAAGCATGAGTGTGGATCATGGTGAAATAATGTCGATCCTCGGCGAGAACGGAAGCGGAAAAACCACCCTCATGAATATGATCGCCGGCATTTATTTCCCTGACAGCGGAAAGATTTTTGCCGACGGAAACGAAGTCGTGATACGTTCACCGAAGGACGCGTTCAAATATAGGATCGGTATGATCCACCAGCATTTTAAACTGGTCGATGTTTTTACCGCAACCGAAAACATTATATTAGGTCTGGAGGATAACGGTAAATATAACGTAAAGCAGTGTGAGGAGAGAGTAAAGGAAATAGCCGGACAATACGGCTTTGAAATAGACCCTTCACGAAAGATTTACGAGATGTCGGTATCTGAAAAGCAGACCGTTGAGATAATAAAGGTTCTTTATCGCGGAGCCGATATCCTTATCCTTGATGAACCCACAGCAGTTCTTACTCCCCAGGAAATAGAAAAACTTTTTGCGGTTCTCCGTCGTATGCGTGATGACGGAAAAGCGATCATTATCATTACACATAAGCTGAACGAGGTAATGTCCCTTTCGGACAGAGTGACCGTTCTTTGTAAGGGTAAGTATGTAGGCACGGTAAAAACTTCCGAAACCGACGAAGCCAAGCTTACCGAGATGATGGTAGGGAAAAAGATTTCCCTTGACATTGAACGTACAGAGCCCAAGAACGTTGTTCCGCGCCTTAACGTTAAGGACCTCAGCTTATGCAGTCACGAAGGAACGGAGATACTTAAGGGCATATCCTTTACGGCAAATGCCGGTGAGATATTGGGAATAGCGGGTATAGCCGGAAGCGGACAGCGTGAGCTTTTGGAATCCATAGCCGGTCTGTTGAAAGCAGAGGGCAGGATTGATTTCATGTCCCCAGGCAGTAAAAAGACGGAGTCGCTTATCGGAAAAACTCCGCGTCAGATACGTAATCTCGGAGTAAAATTCTCGTTTGTGCCCGAAGACCGTATCGGTATGGGCCTTGTAGGAAATATGGACATTGTTGATAATGTCATGCTTAGAAGCTATAACAACGGAAGTTCCCTGTTCTTAAATAGGAAGGAACCGCGCAGCATGACCGACAGACTTATCTCAGAGCTTGAGATAGCAACGCCGAGCCCTAAAACCCTGGTAAGGCGTCTGTCAGGCGGAAATGTACAAAAGGTTCTTGTAGGACGTGAGATAGCGGCAGATCCCACAGTGCTTATGGTAGCTTATCCGGTCAGGGGCCTTGACATCAATTCATCCTTTGCTATTTATCATCTTCTCAATCAGCAGAAGAAAAACGGAGTGGCGGTTATATTTGTCGGTGAGGACCTTGATGTCCTTCTTGCACTGTCGGACAGGATCATGGTAATAAGCTCCGGAAAAGTCACGGGAATAGTGGATGCACGTACATCCACCAAAGAGCAGATAGGTCTGCTCATGACAGGAAATGCACACGAGAAGGAGGACTCAAGCCATGGCGCAAAATGAACAAAAGGTTAAAGAACCTCTGTTCCATATAGCAAAGCGGAGCAGTATCGTCTGGTGGAAGGCTTGGCTCATCCGTTTAGCCGTTATCCTTGTTGCTCTGATGATAAGCGGTCTTGTTTCTTTCCTTTTGACGAAAGAAAATCCGCTCGAGATATATTCGGTAATAATTTCCGGTGCCTTCGGTACTGAACGGCGTATTTGGAACCTGATGCAGAATCTTGCCATGCTGCTATGTATCTCCATTGCAATAACACCGGCCTTTAAAATGCGTTTTTGGAACATCGGAGCAGAGGGACAGGTGCTTGTCGGAGGTCTTGCATCGGCACTCTGTATGATCCTTTTTGGAGATAAGCTGTCAAATCCTTTGCTTATCCTTGTTATGGTGATCACGAGCATTCTTGCCGGTGCAATCTGGGCTTTGATCCCTGCAATCTTCCGTGCTCGCTGGAATACCAATGAAACGCTGTTTACTCTTATGATGAATTACATAGCCATACAGCTGGTAGCATTCTTTACCTACAAGTTTTCTGTACCTAAAGGCTCGGGACAGGTTGGTATCATCAACAGGACTACCAAGGCGGGCTGGCTTCCGGTTTTGGGGAATCAGGAATATCTGCTGAATATCCTGATCGTGCTGATAGTGACGATAGGCATGTTTGTGTATCTAAAATTCAGCAAGCATGGATATGAGATCACCGTAGTGGGTGAAAGCCAGAATACGGCTCGTTATATAGGAATATCGGTTAAAAAAGTAATTATAAGGACGATGCTTATTTCGGGAGCATTATGCGGTATCGCAGGTCTGTTGCTGGTGGCAGGGACCGATCACACAATATCAAGAGATACTGTTGCAGGGCGTGGTTTTACAGCCATCATGGTATCGTGGCTTGCAAAATTCGATCCCATATTCATGATACTTACTGCATTCCTGGTGGCCTTTCTTGACAAGGGTGCCGCAGAGGTATCGACTCAGTTCGGACTGAACAGATCTTTTTCCGATATTATAATGGGAATCATTATTTTCTTTATCATAGGCAGTGAATTCTTTATTCAATATACCGTTAAATTCAGGCGAAAGGAGGAGGCTTAAACATGTGGATAGATTTCTTACGAAGAGCGTTTATGCAGGCTATTCCTCTGCTGTTTGGTTCAACCGGTGAAATAATTACCGAAAAATCCGGCAACCTTAACCTTGGTATCCCCGGTGTAATGTATGCCGGCGGTATAGGCGGTGTTATAGGCGCCTTCCTTTACGAACAGAACGCAGCTTCCATCAACCCATTCCTTGCGATCCTTATCCCGTTGCTATGTTCTCTGGCATTATCGCTGTTAATGGGACTTATCTATTGCTTCCTTACAGTAACCTTAAATGCAAATCAGAATGTAACCGGTCTTGTTCTTACAACCTTTGGAGTAGGTATAGGAAACTTCTTTGGAGGTTCACTGGTCAAGCTTGTCGGAAGTGACGTTCCTTCAATCAACCTGAATGCCACAAGTAATTATTTCAGGGCTACGCTGCCCTTTGCCGATAAGCTGGGATGGTTCGGACAGCTGTTCCTGTCTTACAGCTTCCTTGCATATCTTGCCATAGTTATTGCTATAGTTATGGCTGTAATATTAAAGAAAACACGTGTCGGTCTGCATTTAAGAGCTGTCGGAGAAAATCCTGCAACAGCTGACGCTGCCGGCATCAAAGTTGAAAAATATAAGTATCTTTCTACCTGTGCGGGCAGTATGATAGCCGGGCTCGGCGGATTGTATTATGTAATGGACTATGCAAACGGTGTATGGTCCAATGACGGTTTCGGCGACCGCGGATGGCTTGCCATAGCACTGGTAATATTTGCTATGTGGAAACCGAACTTTGCAATTGCCGGTTCTATCCTTTTCGGCGGATTATACATTATTCATAATTATATTCCGAACCTGGATGTAAGCGGGCAGGAGCTTTTCAAAATGGTTCCTTATGTCGTAACAATTCTTTTCCTGATATTTACAAGCATCGGCAAGAGCCGTGAGGCACAGCCTCCGGCATCACTGGGGTTATCCTATTTCAGAGAGGAACGTTAATTTGAAAAACAACTATATTAACAAGAATCTGTTTTTATACTGCGGACTCCAAAAGGAAGAGCTTGAGAATATTTATCCGCAGATCATGGAAAGAAATGTCAAGCTGATATCCAATTGTAATATAGGTATTATAATATTTGGATTAACGCTGCTTGTCGTCATTTCCATGCTTGGATACAGTACTGCTGCTTACTGGATACTTGTAGCCGGTGGTGCGGTATTATTCCTTATAAAATTCTTGCTGAAAAAGTTTAAAGGCAAATTTGACATACTGTACTGTTACGCTTTCCTGATAGTGGTAATGGTGTTTGGAATGGCGCTGAGCCTCCAACCTGCAAATATCAATTTCCCCTCTACGGCCTTTGTGGCTTTCCTTGTACTTTTGCCTATCACGGTGAACGACAAGCCGTTTAGAATGGGACTGTTTATACTTATTACAACTGCGACATATCAGGTTCTGTGTTTTTATATTAAAAACGGAGATGCGTTTGCAGCAGATATAATCAACACGGTAATCTTTTCCATATTGGGATTCATCCTTTATATTATGATATCAAACAGAAGTGTCAGGGAAATCTTTTTCTGGACACAGGCTGCCGAAAAGGACCGCATACAGGAGGAGGCACGCATAGCAGAGCGTGCCAACAGGGCAAAGAGCAATTTCCTTGCGAATATGTCCCATGAGATCAGAACTCCGATGAATGCTATTATAGGTCTCGATGAAATGATCATTCGGGAATCAAATGACGAGACCGCAAAAAAATATGCCGCTGATATTAAGAGCGCAGGCGGAACACTGCTTTCGATAATCAATGATATACTTGACTTAAGTAAGATCGAAACCGGAAAAATGGAGCTTGTTCCGGTAAATTATGAAGTTTCGTCGGTTATCAACGATATAGTCAATATGACCGAGAAAAAGGCAGAGGATAAGAAACTGAAATTCATCATGAACGTAGATAAAGACATTCCTTCTGTTTTAAACGGTGATGAAATACGTATCCGCCAGATATTGCTTAATCTTATTAATAACGCAGTCAAATATACTGAATACGGAAGTATAAAAGTTGATATATCCTTTGACAGAAATGCTTCGGTTCTGAAAGCTGTTGTAAAGGATACCGGAATAGGTATCAAGGATGAGGATAAGGAAAGACTGTTTAATCTTTTCCAGCGTCTTGATGAAACAAGAAACAGGAATATCGAAGGTACCGGTCTGGGATTAAATATCTCAATGCAGCTGGCTAAAATGATGGATGGCGATATAGCTGTAGAGAGTGAATACGGAAAAGGTTCGACATTCACAGTAAAGGTGGTTCAGAAAATCGCAGACGGTACTCCTATCGGTGATTATACCAAACGACTTGAAGAATCAAGAAAGGCAGAAAAAGAATATAAGCCCCAGCTTGTTGCGCCCGACGCAAAGATACTTGTTGTTGACGATAATGACATGAATCTTAAGGTATTTAAGTTCCTGCTTAAGAACACCAAGATCAACATAACGACCGTCCTGTCAGGTGTTGAGACACTGGAGCTGCTTAAGAGCAATAAGTATGACGTCATATTCTTGGATCAGATGATGCCCGGCATGTCAGGAATCGAAACCCTGCAGTACATTAAGGAGCAGAAGCTTGCTGAGGGTACTCCCGTTGTGGCACTGACCGCAGATGCGATTTCAGGTGCAAGGGAAATGTATATGGAGCAGGGATTTACCGATTATCTGGCTAAGCCAATAATCTATGAAGAGCTTGAGAAGCTTCTTTTGGAATATCTGGGCAAAAATAATTGATTGTTGACATTTTGTTGCGTAAAATCTATAATTATTCAGATGTGGGTGTTTACAATATATGATAAAGATCAGACTTAAAAACAGACCATACGGTTTTATTTATGCGGAATCGCTTCCTAAGGAGGGCTTTACCGAGATAAAGATACCCGTGGCGGCGGAGAGGGTTGCCATTACCGGGGAT
Source organism: Lachnospiraceae bacterium (assembly GCA_024696945.1). Classification (GTDB taxonomy): domain Bacteria; phylum Bacillota; class Clostridia; order Lachnospirales; family Lachnospiraceae; genus RUG11977. The sequence goes on from JAILGF010000071.1 coordinate 209,047, forward strand.
TATTTCGAGATAGCCGACAATCACTGCGCAGCGATATGCACAATGAACACCTTACTGCTGTTGAGACAGCATCAAAAGGGCGATGTCAGAAAGCACCGTTTCGGGAACGATTATCTGCAGATTTTTAAGAATATCCACAAAATAGTGGGAAACGGTCCCATAGTTTTTTACAAACCCAAGTTTAACAGGTTTTTTAAGTCGAAGGGCTCAAAGGTCCGTGTGGCTCCGATATCGCAGTTAGGCGAAATAGAGTCGGCAATACGCGAAAGGACACCGGTTTCATTGCTGGTAAATGCCGGAATAACACATTGGCACTGGATACTTGTTATCGGTGTAAGGAAGTATATCAACGGGGATATTTACCTGAATATACTTGACGGATGGAACAAAAGAACCGACCGATACCTGAAATATACCGGCAGGGATACGTTTATCAGGGCACTGAAGCCTGTTTACCGCTGACAAGAATTAGTAGAAGAGAGAGGAAAAAGGAAATGGACAAGATCAAAATGACAACTCCCCTTGTTGAGATGGATGGGGATGAGATGACAAGGATTATCTGGAAGATGATAAAGGACGAACTGCTCTGCCCTTATATCGATTTAAAGACAGAGTATTACGACTTAGGACTTAAATATAGGGACGAGACCGACGATCAGGTAACGGTTGACTCGGCAAACGCTATAAAGAAGTACGGAGTAGGCGTTAAGTGCGCAACTATTACTCCCAATGCGGCACGTGTAACCGAATATAACTTAAAGCAGATGTGGAAGAGCCCCAACGGCACCATCCGTGCGATCCTTGATGGAACCGTTTTCCGTGCTCCGATTATTGTAAAGGGAATTGATGCTTACGTTCCTCATTGGAAGAAGCCTATAACGATCGCACGTCATGCATACGGAGATATCTATAAGGCAACCGAGATGAAGATTGATCGTCCCGGAAAGGCTGAGCTTGTATTTACCGATGCAGACGGAAATGAGACCAGGGAACTCATACATGATTTCAAAGCACCCGGAATAATCCAGGGCATACATAACCTTGATGCTTCAATTGAAGGCTTTGCAAGAAGCTGTTTCAATTTCGCACTGGACACAAAGCAGGATCTTTGGTTTGCTTCAAAGGATACCATTTCCAAAAAGTACGATCACCGTTTTAAGGATATATTTGCGGATCTTTATGAGAATGAGTATAAGGCTAAGTTTGAGGTTCTTGGTATCACATACTTCTATACATTGATCGATGATGTAGTCGCACGTGTAATTAAGTCCGATGGCGGATTTATCTGGGCATGCAAGAACTATGACGGCGACGTAATGAGCGATCTTCTTGCAACCGCATTCGGTTCACTCGGAATGATGACCTCAGTGCTTGTTTCTCCTGACGGAAAGTATGAGTATGAGGCTGCTCATGGAACGGTTCAGCGTCATTATTACAAATATCTTGACGGACAGCCTACATCAACAAATTCCGTTGCAACCATATTTGCATGGACGGGAGCGTTAAAGAAGCGCGGTGAGCTTGACGGTATCGCAGAGCTTTCAGCATTTGCGGAAAAGCTTGAAAAGGCTACTATCGCTACAATTGAAAACGGAACAATGACAGGTGATCTTGCACTTATCAGCAAGCTTCCTAATGTCAATAAGGTAAATACTTTAGAGTTCATACAAGCTATAAGGGCTGAACTCGAGAAACTTTTGTAAGAGTGGTAATTTGGGGAAGTTGAGGTAAAAACATGGAAATAATTCAGGAAATGTTTTCTATGAATCCGGGCGTGGTTATCGCAATAGTCGCATTCTTTATCATGGTGCTTATAGCTATAATAGCAGCAGTAGTGGCAGCCGTAGCTACAACTGCAGGCATCGAGACCAGGGACGGCGAAGGAACCAATGAATAATAAAATCAATTTGAGACACAAACACCGAGAAAAAACTTGGAGATAATTTATGTCTGAAAGACAGATTGATGAACAGTATATATGTGATTTCTTCGGTATTTCTGACAGCCCTTCGGGAAAAAAGGAGCTGGAGGAGATAAAGAAGAAGCTTATAAAGGTCACCTTCGAAAACGGCAAGGATATATGTAAGGTAAATGAAGATGCCGACGGGATGTATTTCCTCGAATCGGGAACTGCCGAGGTTCTGAATGCTGACGGTGAGCAGATCAATATCATGCATGAAGGGCAGTATTTCGGTGAATACGGAGTACTGTCAGGTCAGAAGCGCCTATCTACAGTGAGATCCCTTGGAAAAACCGTGATGTATAAGCTGGAGAGTAAGGATATGATGAAGATCATATCTAAGCATCCGGACATATATGGAAAGCTGATGAAAAGGGTTTACGGGGAGGTTTCCAACAAGCATTCTCAGATACTTGCACTCTCAGGAATGAAAAAAGGGATCCTGAGGCACCCGTCGAACCAGCTACCCATGAGCAAGCTTCAAGTGCTCATTCAATACGATTGTCTGGCTCTGATATATATCCTAGCAGGGATTTTCGTACCGAAGGATTCTTCGTGGCCTTTATTTTTATTACCTCTTGCTTTGATGCTCGTATATGTTATCATAACCAAAAGGACTATAGAATCGCTTATTGTTGCGGGCTTGTTAGAGGTAATACTTATTTACAGAGCCGAACCTGCATCGGGGTATGCGGTGGCTCTTGTAGATACCATGTCTTTCGTTGATAACGCCTTTACCGTGTTGGTTATGGCACTTATGGGAGGGATGGTAAATCTTATCGTGGCCTCAGGCGGAGTAACCGCATTCAAAAAGTTCTCCGACAGGGTATGTACCACTAGAAAAAAAGTATTTTTTACATCTCTCGGCATTATGGCGGTAACATCAATAGATGATGGCCTAAACATGATGTGTGCTTCGACAGCAACTCATTCAGCAGCTGCGAAGAACGGTATTGTCCGGGAAAAGCTCGGCTTGTTTTACAGCATGCTTCCGACTGTCTTGTCATCATTTATCCCCATGTCACTCTGGGGAATATTCGTTGTCGGTGCAATGACTGCCTCCACAGGAAAGGATACTATTTCTTTATTCTGTAAATCCATACCGTTCAATTTCTTTTCAATAGTTACAGTAATTTTCATGGTTCTTCTTGGCTTGAGAAAGCTGCCTCAGACCAAACAGTTAAAGGCCGCAGAAGAGCGGTATAAAAACGGCGGAAAGCTTTGGCCTAAGGGTTCTGAGAAATATCTGAACGTAAATGAGCCTGAGGTATGGGGAAAGATTATTAATGTAATCCTTCCGATTATAGTTCTTGCGATTTCATCATTGCTTCTCAGAAGCTTGTTTGACGGAAGCTTTATTCTTGACAGCTCCTGCGGACTTGTGGCAGCGTTGATCTTCATGTTTATATTTTACTGTGCACAGGGGATTATGGCTCCTGAACAGTTTATCGAGCATCTGATCACGGGAATCGCAAATTCAACGCTTCCGATAATAATGTATCTTCTCACTATGTGTTTTTCAACGCTTCTGGAGTCCTTATCGATCGACAGTTATATGATGGATACGCTCGGAGCGTTTAAAGGAATGGCACCGGTGGTTCCCGCAGTACTTTTTATAGTATCCGCATTGCTTACCATTGCACTTGGATCATCTTGGTCCATGTATGCAATTATTTTCCCTATTACCGTAAGGCTGATCACTGCAATGGGACTTTTCCCTGCATTATGTATAGGAGCAGTTGCCGGAGCCGGTATAGCCGGTGAAAAGATATGCATGTTTACCGCGGATGCACTGAACGTCGGAACATCGATCGGCTGCAACCCTGACGAGATACGCAGGGTAAGGATACGTTACAGTCTGATAATAGCAGGCATTGCAGCCTTGGGATATCTTATCGCGGGAATAATTGCAGCTATCTGATCATTATGTCATTCTGAGCGTAGCGAAGAATCTTATAAATATGGAAATTGAAATAGATATACAGACGAAAGGATAACGTAAAGTATGAAAACATTGATAGTAATCGATATGCAGAATGATTTCATCGACGGAAGTCTTGGAACCAAGGAAGCCGTTCAGATAGTAGAGAATGTAAGATGCAAAATAGATGAATACAGGAAAAACGGCGACAGGGTAATCTTTACCAGGGATACGCATTATGATGATTACATGGATACCAATGAAGGTAAGCATCTGCCCGTAGTTCACTGCATAGAAGGTACTAAGGGCTGGGAGATAAGGGACGGACTTATCTTTGACGGAGCGGATATAATTAATAAGCCAAGCTTCGGATATACCGGCTGGGGAGATTATGATTTTGAAGAGGTTGAGCTGGTAGGATTATGCACGGATATCTGCGTAGTTTCCAACGCTTTGATAATTAAGGCTCTGTTCCCTGAGATTAAGGTAAGCGTTGATCCCAAATGCTGTGCTGGAGTAACTCCCGAATCCCATGAGGCAGCACTTACTACAATGAAAATGTGCCAGATCGAGATTGATTAAAAGACATTTGTGCGGTTCAGCCGTACAAAATTCTGAAATTTTAAAAATTTTCTTGACAAGATATAGGTTTGTTCGATATAATACGAACAATTCAATTTGCTAATCTGCTAATCTGGTAACATGTTATCACTTCACAGTGATAAAGCAAAGATATAAAAGGTGAAAAACATGAATAAGCGACTTTATACGACTCCCGAAGGAGTACGTGACGTATATGACGGTGAATGCAGGCGGAAGCTTGACCTTGAGGCAAAGCTCAGAAGCCGTTTGCATCTGTATGGTTTTGAGGATATTGAGACACCTACGTTTGAATATTTTGAGGTATTCAGCGAGGAACGCGGTACCGTAAAAGCAAGGGATATGTACAAGTTCTTTGACAGGGACGGAAATACCCTTGTTTTAAGACCTGATATGACTCCTTCCATCGCAAGGTGTGCGGCAAAGTATTTTAAGGATGAAACAGGACCTGTAAGATTCTGCTACTGCGGTCATACATTTATAAACAACTCTGAATATCAGGGAAAGCAGAAGGAAACAACACAGCTTGGATGTGAGCTTATAAATGACTCGTCCGTTATCGCGGATGCTGAAATGCTGGCAGCAATGATCGACTGTTTGCTCGAAGCCGGTCTTAAGGAGTTTAGGATTGATATCGGGGACGTCCGTTTCTTTAAGGCTTTGGTCAACGAATCAGAGTTAGAAGAAGATAAGATCCAGGTTTTAAAGGATTATATTGTTGATAAGAACAGCTTCGGTCTGGTGGATTTCCTTAAGGAAGAAAATGTATCCGCGGACATGATAGAAATATTCAAACTGCTTCCTTCGCAGTTCGGCGGAGTTGAGTGCCTTGACAGCATCAGCACGATCACATCGAACCAAGAAGCTTTATCAGCCATCAGCCATCTGAAAAAGCTTTATGAAATGATGAAGGCCTATGGCTTTGAAAAGTATGTGGGTTTTGATCTTGGAATGATAAGCAAGTATGAATATTATACAGGAATTATATTCCATGCGTTTACATATGATGTAGGTGAGCCGATAGCGTCCGGCGGAAGATACGATAACCTTGTTGGACAGTTCGGAAAGAAGGCAGCAGCCATAGGAATGACCATTATTACGGAAAAATTGCTTCTGGCGCTCACCAGACAGGGATTGCTTTCTGCTGAGAATTCTGTTCCGGAAATAATAGATGCCCAAGGAACCGAAAGCGATGCGATAAAAAAAGCAGCTGCCCTTAGAAAAGAAGGCAAGAGCTGTATATTACGTTAACCGGGTAAAAAGATATGAGAAAAATAACAATAGCCCTTGCAAAGGGCCGACTGGCTAAACAGTCAATGAAAATACTTAATCAGCTTGGTATCAGATGTGATGAAATGAACGATCCGGATACCAGAAAGCTTATATTCGAAGATCCCGAGCACGGATTCAGGTTCTTCCTTGCAAAAGCAAACGATGTTCCCACATATGTTGAGCATGGTGCCGCTGATATCGGTATTGTAGGAAAGGATACCATCGTTGAAGAAAACAGGAGCCTGTATGAGGTCCTTGACTTAAATCTCGGAAAATGCAGAATGTGTGTTGCAGGTCCATCAAGTGCAAAAGAGTGCCTTAACAACGGTTCATTGATAAGGGTTGCAACCAAATACCCTAAAATAGCTAAGGACTATTTCAATAATACAAAGCACCAGACGGTAGAAATAATAAAGCTTAATGGTTCTGTTGAGCTTGCTCCTATAGTCGGGCTCTCCGAGGTTATAGTGGATATTGTTGAAACCGGTTCAACACTCCGTGAAAACGGGCTGGAGGTTTTAGAGGAAATCCTTCCTCTTTCCGCAAGAGTAGTGGTTAATAAGGTTAGCATGAAGATGGAGCAGGAACGTATCACTAAACTGATCCGTGACATGAAGCAGATCGTGGAGTCATCGTGAGTAAAGTTCGTCACGGCATCATGGGTGTAATTGTCATCCTGAGCGTAGCGAAGGATCTTAAAAAAGTTTAATATAGTAGCTTTATAGGCAGGAGGTTGATAGAATGAGGATAGTTAAATTAGATGAGAATTCAAAGAAGGATCTGCTGGTCAAGCTTTTAAAGAGAAGCCCTTCACAATATACCGAATATGAGAATACTGTTGCTCAGATTATCGAGAATATCAGGGCAGGAAAAGACAGGGCACTTTTTGATTATACAAAACAGTTTGATAAATGCGATATAAATGCGGACAATATCGAGGTAACCGAAGAAGAGTTCAAGGAGGCTTATGAAACCATAGATCCCGAGCTTTTGGGTACCATCAGAAAGTCTGCAGCAAATATTAAGAAATTCCATGAAAAACAGAAGCAGAGAAGCTGGTTCGATACGGATGAAAACGGAATCTTCTTAGGACAGAAGGTAACCGCGATAGAGAAGGTCGGAGTATATGTTCCCGGCGGAAAGGCAGCACTTGCTTCTTCAGTTCTTATGAATATCATTCCTGCTAAGGTTGCGGGCGTAGCAAGCATTAATATGTGTACACCTCCCAATGCGGAAGGCAAGGTAAATAACGCGATACTTGTTGCTGCAAAGGAAGCGGGTGCTGACAGAGTATTTAAGGCAGGCGGAGCACAGGCTATAGCCTCCATGGCTTACGGTACCGAATCCATTCCGAAGGTTGATAAGGTTGTAGGCCCCGGAAATATTTATGTTGCACTTGCAAAAAAGAGAGTTTACGGAAACGTTGGTATAGATTCGATTGCCGGCCCCAGCGAGATACTGGTACTTGCCGATGAGACTGCAAATGCCAGATTTGTTGCTGCAGATCTGTTGAGCCAGGCAGAGCATGACGAGCTTGCTTCCGCTATACTTATTACAACCAGTCAGGAACTTGCTGAAAAGGTTTCTGATGAGGTTAAGGCATTTACAGAGAAGCTTTCAAGAAAGGCCATTATCGATAAATCACTTGAGAACTATGGGTATATCCTTGTTGCGGATACTATAGATGAAGCAATTGATGCAGTAAATGAGATAGCTTCCGAGCACTTGGAGGTTCTTACAAAGGATCCTTTTGTAACTCTTTCAAAGATAAGGAACGCAGGCGCAATATTCCTCGGTTCATATTCAAGCGAGCCTTTGGGAGATTATTTTGCAGGTCCTAACCACATCCTTCCTACCAACGGAACCGCAAGATTCTTCTCAGCACTTTCCGTTGATGATTTCATCAAGAAATCAAGCGTTATCGCATATTCAAGAGAGGCACTTGAGTCGATCCACAAGGATATAGAGAGATTTGCCGAGGCAGAGGGACTTACTGCTCACGCAAATTCGGTGGCTGTACGCTTCGAAAAATAAATAGGCTTGGAGGAGTATATGAGAACAGCGGAAGTTAGCAGAAAAACCAAGGAAACCGATATTTATATAAAGCTGGATCTTGACGGTACAGGTAAATCCAATATCGACACCGGCATAGGCTTCTTTGATCATATGCTTATAAGCTTTGCAAAGCACAGCTTTATAGATCTGGAGGTAAAGGTAAAAGGAGATCTTCAGGTTGACGGACATCACTCGGTAGAGGATACCGGAATTGTGCTTGGAGAGGCTTTGAAAAAGGCTTTAGGTGATAAAGCCGGTATAAAGAGATACGGAAGCAGCATTCTTCCGATGGATGAGACTCTTGTCCTTGCAGCTGTTGATTTCTGCGGAAGACCGTATTTAAATTACAACCTCACATTCACAATGCCCAAGATAGGTGAGCTTGACAGCGAGCTGATAAGAGAGTTCTTCTATGCAGTTTCATATTCAGCTGCAATGAACCTTCACATAAAACAGCTGGACGGAACAAACTGCCACCATATCGCCGAGGCTGCATTTAAGGCATTCGCAAAAGCAGTGGATGAGGCAAAAACTGTAGATCCGAGAGTGTCAGGCACACTTTCAACCAAGGGTAGTCTGTAAAATCAATCACAGAACCGTCCCGCTGATTGATCAATGATTGAAAATTATATTATAAAATGATTGGACCGGTTTTAAGATCTTCTGTAAAACCGGTCTTGAATTTTTCAAAGCAGACCTGTGCGTAAAGATTTGAAGCATATACATCAAGCTTAAAGCAAGGATTGTTTAAAGGACCGTCTGCAGGTTTGGTAACAATATCTATCAGCTCGGAATAACGCAGATTCCTTAAGAATTCAGAACATGTTTTCTTAAAACCGAGCACACGTAAATAAGGCTTTTGACTATCTGACGCGGAAACAGAAGAGCTATAATCCTGCTGCAGGAAACGATAAGCATCAGTATAAGCCGGACACAGCAATATCCTGAAAAGAGCCCTGCTTATGGCTGTATATGTAAAGCATTTTGATTTGAGATCCATAATAAGATCGGAAATAATAAGCTTCTTACCTCTGAATTCTATCAGCTTGTGGATAAGGTCAGGGTTTATATCCGGAATAGAAAACAGCTCCTCATCAGAACAGGAATTCAGACGCATGTAGAGCATGGAGCTGAAATCGTTTTCAGTGATTGGAAGATATTTTCCATAGTTATCTGACACGATTTTTAGTACATCATTTGAAAGGGAGTTGTTAAGAGGCGAAAAATCAGGAGTTCCGGAAGTACCGACTAAATTTTCTAAAAAGTCTCTGATTGCAGTTGCGGAAGACAAATTTTTTAATTCCGGATCAAAATGATCTGCACCGATTCTTTTGATCGCCATAATTTCGGGAAGGTTTATTACATTCACCGGATCCTTACACTCATCGGGTTCAGGTGTGGAATTAAGCTTCTTTAGCCTCAGAAGCGCACGGATGTATTCTATTCCAAGAAGATTGTTAGGAGTATAGAGCAGCGATTGGAGATTCCCCAGAGCATCGCTTAAGGCCTTTGAAAATGCGGAAGGATAGGATAGACCGCTCTTTATCTGGGCGGACAGTTCTTCCTTAAACTCAGGGGTTGCGGTATATTCCTCAATAATAGAGGCACATTTTACAAGAGCTTCGGTATCACCGCATTCACTTCCGAAACAGAGCCAGTCTATCTGACCGGTGGAGAGCAGCAGCTTTAAAGCTCCCTCCGCAAACATCTCGGCACTGCCGAGGCTGTAAATGACAGGAAGCTCAAATACGATATCGGCACCGTCCTTAAGAGCCATTTCGGTCCGCAGATTTTTGTTGCATACGGCAGGAGCGCCGCGCTGGACAAAATCCCCGCTCATTATGACGACGCAGCAGTAGGCACCGGTGAGCAGCTTGGCCTGCTCAATCAGGTACTTGTGGCCATTATGGAAAGGATTGAATTCTGCGATTATTCCTACGGTTTTCATTGACGGCTCCTTTATTTGAATATAGTTTGATCATACTTTGATTTTACTTTTTAAGTATATCATTAAAAATACTAAATGTATAGATTGCAATTAATGATTTTTACTTGCTAATTCATAGGGATTTATGGTATTATATAACAAAGATGCGAAGCATCGTTTTATTACCGCGGAAACGCAGAAGGCATTTTCGCGGTAACGTTGACAAAGTGTATATGGAAAAGAGGCAAAATATGAGAATTTATCCCGCTATCGATATCAGAGGAGGCAAATGCGTAAGGCTTCGCCAGGGTGTGTTTGCCGACATGACAATATATAACGACGATCCTGTAAGTGTTGCATTGGGCTTTAAGGAAGCCGGAGCCGAATACATCCACGTAGTAGATCTTGACGGAGCACTGGAAGGATACAGCGTAAATGCTGAGGTTATCTCAAAGATAGCCAATGAAACCGGACTCCCGGTGCAGACCGGCGGCGGTATCAGGACGTTGGAGAACATCGAAACAAAGCTTAAGGCAGGAGTGGCCAGGGTTATCATCGGTACTAAGGCTGTTAAGGAGCCTATGTTTATGAAGGCAGCTCTTGACAAATTTGGTGCTGAACACATAGTGGCAGGCCTGGACGGAAAATTTGGAAAGGCTGCTGTCGCAGGCTGGGAAAAAGAAAGCGAATTCGATATTATTGATCTGGCATTGAAATTCAAGGGTTACGGCTTAAGGACAGTCGTTTATACCGACATTTCAAGGGACGGTATGCTTACAGGTCCCGACTATGATTACACTTCAAGGCTTGTAAACGAAACAGGACTTGATATCATCGCATCCGGCGGCATAGGATCGGCGGAGGATATTGACAGAATAGCCGAAAAGGGTGTCGAAGGAGTTATTACCGGTAAGGCTATCTATGAAGGAAAGATCGACCTAAAGGAAGTACTGAAGAAATATAGGAATACACCATCAGCCGACTGAAACAGAATGAGTCGTATGAGGTGCATATAAAAGCAGGAGTTAGTGATAGGATGAAAAAGATAATTACTTATATCAATTGTGAAAACGAAACTATAGAAAACTGTGTCAACAGCTGTAGGGAATACGAAAATAACGGTGCAGATGAGCTGTATATTTACAGTGCAGCAGAATCGGAGGAGGAGCACGAGAATCTTTTCGCTCTGGTAAAAGAGGTTGTAAGGCGTGTAGATATCCCTGTAATGATCGGAACAAGGGTAAAAAGATTTGAGGATATAAAGAAAGCATTCTATACCGGTGCAAAGAGTGTAGTTTTAAGGTATAGCGACATTCAGGGCAATGACCTTATTAAGCAGGGGTGTGAGCGTTTCGGAAAAGACAGTATTGTTATTGAGATCAATATGGATCCTGAGACTGCTACTGATGTATTTACCGATAAAGAAACCTTTGATTCGGATTATTACGGTGCCCTTCTTTTTAAGCACGTTGTTATATCCGAAAAACTGAAAAATACCATAAAGGATATGAAGGTACCGGTTATTATAAGGGACAGCCTTATAAGGAACGATATACTCTCGCTTATTTCTATTGAGAATGTATCGGGTATAGCAACCAATTTCTATGCTTCAAAATCACTTCCTTCAGACGTGCCTTTTATAGACGGACCCAGCACTCAGGCCGGAAGCGGAATTATGCAGGTTAAGAGAAGCCTTAAGGAAGACGGTGTTGATGTTAATACCTTTGACAGCAAGCTTAAATACAGCGACCTTAAGAAAAACAGCGATGGTATGGTGCCTGTTATAGTTCAGGATTACAGAAATAACGAGGTCCTGATGCTCGCCTACATGAATGAGGAAGCCTTCAACAAGACGGTTGAAACAGGTATAATGACATATTTCTCAAGATCCAGGCAGGAGCTTTGGATAAAGGGACTGACATCAGGACATTACCAGTATGTTAAGGAACTTATAGCAGACTGCGATAACGATACACTTCTTGCAAAGGTTGAACAGATAGGCGCTGCATGTCATACGGGAAACAGGTCATGCTTCTTTAATGAAATGCTCAAGCATGAATATGAAGAGAAAAATGCATATGCTGTGCTTAAAAATCTGTATGACGTTATTGTTGACAGAAAGCTTCATCCCAAGGAAGGGTCATACACCAATTATCTTTTTGACAAGGGTATTGACAAGATACTTAAGAAATGCGGAGAAGAGGCAACCGAGATTGTGATCGCCGCAAAAAATCCAAATGCGGAAGAGCTTAAGTACGAGATAGCCGATTTTCTCTACCATGTTTCTGTACTTATGGTAGAGTGCAAGGTTGATTGGGAAGACATTGTTGAGGAATTATCAAAACGATAAATAGTTTCAGATTTTGGGGTAGGTAGATTATGGAAAACGGGTTAAAAAACTGTCCGTTCTGCGGATCGGCAGATATACACATAATTGACAGGATAGACTGCTCAGACGGTCTGCACACCTATTATCATGCAAGATGCAAGGAATGCGGTGTATCTACAAATGAATATTCTTCTCAGTTTGACGCCATTGTGGCATGGAACAGGAGAGCAGAAGATAATTAAAGCAGGGATACCCTGCTTTTTTTAATAAAACGTTTGCGAATAAAACTGTTATTATCGGTGGCGCGACAGGCACGTCATCGATAAGGGTTATGCCTGTAATAAGGAACGAAAAATGTACCATTATAAAACTAAACGTATAAAAACAAAAAGGTTTGTCGGGAGTATATTTCTTTGTCTGGTCTTAGGATTACTGCTTGCCGGCTGTTCTATGTCTTCAAAAGGCAGTGTTTATTGGCTGAATTTTAAGCCCGAATCTGATGAAACGCTCCACGAAGTGGCGGAGATGTATGAAAAACAGACAGGTGTCAGTGTAAAGGTTGTGACTGCTGCTTCCGGAACATACGCACAGATGCTTAACGCCGAGCTTGATAAATCTCATCCGCCGACAATAATTGTCCTAGGAAACAACGACCTTGTATCAAAGTGGGCCGACTGCTGTATTGACTTAAGGGGAACCGCGATTGAAAAGGAACTTAATACCGACAGCTACAATTTCTATGATAATGAAGGAAGGCTTGTTTCGATAGGGTATTGCTATGAATGCTACGGTATAATAGTAAATAAGGACCTGATAGAAGGATCCGGCCATTCAATGGATGAGCTTGTAAATTTCGAAGGCTTAAAAGCTGTGGCAGAGGATATACATACAAGGGCGGCTGAACTTGGGTTTGACGCATTTTCTGCATCGGATATGGACTCTTCGTCATCCTGGCGATTTACCGGTCATATGGCAAACCTCGAATACTATTATGAGGAAAGAGATGCAGGCGGCTGGAGCGAATGCCCTTCGTCATTAAAGGGAACGTATATGGAAAATTTTAAGAACCTGTATGATCTCTGTATAAATAACAGCACGGTCCGTCCGGAAACTCTGGCAACCGGAGGGCATGATGCGGAAAATGAGTTTAAGACGGGAAAGGCGGCATTTTTTGTAAATGGTTCATGGGAATATGACGCAGTTTCAAAGGATGTTCCTTCAGCAACCATGATTCCCTACTACTGCGGTGTGGAAGGCGAGGAAAAGGCGGGACTTAACTGCGGTACAGAAAACTGTTGGGCGATCCCTTCGCTATGCTCAGAAGAAGATATACAGGCGACAATGGATTTCCTTGTGTGGTGCGTAACGGATCCCGAGGCGTCAAGAAAGCTTGTTGATACCTTTGGAGTAATGCCGTACAAGAATTCTGCGGAATCCCGCAACGGATTTTTGGCAGCCGCCAATAAGTATATTGACAACGGGTGCTATATTATGGATTGGGCCACAAGCTATCAGCCTAATGTCGATAACTACAGGGCAGGTCTTGTTTCGGCACTGAATGAGTACAATTCTGACAGATCAGACAGTAACTGGCAAAAGGTGAAAACTGCATTTGTGGAAGGATGGGCTTCTAATTACAAGGAGGCGCACCAATGATGAAAAAAAGAGAACTGACGATATATCAAAAATCAATAAGCAAATGGGGATGGCTTTTCCTGGGTCCGATTATGGCAGCATTTGCCATAGGTTTCTTATGGCCGTTCCTGCACGGACTTTATCTGGCGTTCTGCGACTTTAGGCTTGTTTCCGAGGCAAAGTTTACGGGATTTTCGAATTTTGAAAAAGCGTTTTCGGATGAAGGCTTTAGGCATTCCTTCTTGTTTACTGCCATATTTACGATAGTCAGCATGACACTGATAAATGTACTGTCATTTATGGTGGCTTATTATCTGGCTAAGGAAATAAAAGGAACAAAACTTTTCAGAACCGTATTTTTTATGCCGAACCTTATAGGCGGAATAGTACTTGGCTATCTCTGGTCCATGATATTTGACGGATTCCTGTCCATGTTTGATACATCGGTACTGATGGACAGCAGATTTGGCTTCTGGGGACTCATCATAATGCTCTGCTGGCAGCAGATAGGATATATGATGATTATCTATATTGCAGGCTTTAAGACTATAGACGGTTCAATGCTTGAAGCTGCAAAGATCGATGGGGCTAACGGCAGACAGACGCTTTTTAAGGTTATGATCCCGAATATGATCCCGGCTATTTCAATCTGCCTATTCCTCGCTCTGTCAAACGGATTTAAGCTTTTTGACCAGAACCTGGCTCTGACTGCCGGTCTGCCGATCACTATGAGCGTAGACGGTTCAATGGTAAAGGATACCGAGATGATGGCACTCAATATCTACAATACCTTTTACGGACAGAGCAGCTTCGGACACGGAGTTGCGCAGGCTAAGGCGGTTATCTTCTTTATACTGGTTGCTGCACTTGGCATAATTCAGCTAAAGCTTACGAACAGGAGGGAGAAGGTATGAAAAAACACAGAATTGCCGTAACTGTTTTTACTGTTGTAAGCCTTTTGTATGTTCTTCCCATGGTCGCTGTGGCAATCAATTCTTTTAAGAAGAACACATATGTAAGATCGGAAACGTTTTCGCTGCCTGATTCGGAATCCTTTGCGGGAGTTGACAACTTTGTTAAGGGAATGACCTTCGGAAATTATCCGTTTGCGAAGAGTGTTATTTACAGCGTATTGATCACCATTCTCTCAACGGCGCTTATACTGCTTTTTGCGTCAATGGCTGCATGGTTTATCGTAAGGGTAAACAATCTGATATGTAAGATTTTCTATTATCTCTGCATATTCTCAATGGTAGTTCCGTTCCAGATGATAATGTACACCTTGGCAAGAACGGCGGACAAGCTGAGTCTCAATACTCCGTTCACCATTCCTATCATATACTTGGGAGTCGGTGCCGGTATGGCAATATTTATGTTCACCGGATTTGTAAAGTCGATACCGATGGATGTTGAAGAAGCAGCAGCCATAGACGGCTGCGGTCCCGTGAAAACATTCTTCAGCATTGTTATTCCTATGATGAAGCCCACGCTTATTTCTGTAGGTATCCTTGAAATAATGTGGATATGGAACGACTATCTGCTTCCTATGCTGGTTCTTGATATTACGGAATACAGGACGATTCCGATACATATCCAGTACCTCAAAGGCAGTTACGGAACTGTAGATCTCGGAGCAACAATGGCTCTGATACTATTAAGCATCATCCCGGTTATCATATTCTATGTTTCATGCCAGAAGCATATTGTGGAAGGTGTGGCAGCAGGAGCTGTGAAGGGATAAGACAAAAAATAAAGGGCCGCATCCGTGATGGGTGCGGCCGCTTGTATATTTATTTAATCTTGATATTCAGTTCTTTGGTTGTATCGTTGGCAAGCACGATCTTGATCTTATATTCGCCGGGCTCATCAAATATATAACTGTTATCGGCAATATTTTCACCGTTTATCGTAAATACCTTTATTGCATTCTTGGAAGATACGGTCATTTCTTTGCCAACCTTGTAAGTTTTGTTGTTCTTAACGCCTTTAACCTTTATCTTACTGTAGTTGTATGCCTTTTTACTTGATACGGCAACACATCTTTCTTCGCCATTGGCAAATTCCTTCCCGAAGGTGACGGTTTTCTTACCGGTCTTTTCACCGTTGGTATAATAGATTTTGAAAGGTGTTGTTACATTAAGCTCATAAACTCCGAATACGGTTGACATTTCACTGTAAGACGAGCTGTAGCTTGTTATGAAGTTATCAAATAAAGAAACTTCTACCTTTTTGGATGTGGCAGTTATAATGGGGGTTGTGAAAGAAGTTAAATCTGTAGCTCCTTCGGTATCCTGGAAGTCGGGATCAAGGGATTCGGTTGTGAACTTAAAACAGGATGCTCCTTGTATAATTATAGTGCCCACTAGCCTTTACTTATCGGCAGGGCGGTGTTTTTAACATATGATCATAATATCATATTTTGACAGATAATTCAATATACTGTTTATGCTTTTAGTGCTTAAAGCCGGTAACTGAATGATAAGAATACGCTTGAAATTAGGACAGTATGTAAAAAGGAAGAGTGCCTGCTTCATTTTAGGGATGATTGTTCTTCTTTTGATCCGACAAAATATATTGGGCTTCATAACACCTTAAAGTTAAGGTATAACGAAATATGAAAATTTTATTAAATATGATATTTTATAGGGGAAAGAATACCGTTATTTATTGTAAACAGCATTAGATTGAGGTATAATCTGTGTAATAGATTTAATCTATAAGGAGGTAATGTAACAATGAAGAAAAACAGAACTTTCACTTTTTGTGATGCTTGGCAGAGAGTTGCCGTTTTAACGGTTCTTATGCTTCTGCTTGTTTATGTCGGATTCGGTTCGGTTTCGATAAAAGCCGACGATCAGACCTCTAAGGGTATCAATGTTAAGACACCTTCCCAGATGGAGATCAAAAAAAGGATCAGCTCCATTAAGGATTTAAAG
Organism: Lachnospiraceae bacterium; assembly: GCA_024696945.1. GTDB lineage: Bacteria > Bacillota > Clostridia > Lachnospirales > Lachnospiraceae > RUG11977. The sequence continues at coordinate 225,682 of JAILGF010000071.1, forward strand.
ACGGAATACAAGGAAAACCCCGACTTTACAGCTCCTTATGCTGCAGGAAGCCTGACCGATGCCACCCTTCAGAATGCAGTAGATTGGGTGAATGCATGTCGATTCATTGCCGGCATTCCGGACAACGTTACTCTTGATGATAATTATACGAAATTAACACAGGCATCAAGTATTGTTAATTATATAAACGAAACTCTTTCACATTATCCTGAGAAGCCTAACGGAATGGATGACGATCTGTTCAATTTAGGATATGAAGGCTCAAGCAGCAGCAATATTGCACGTGGAAGCGGTAAATATTTGGTAAACGGTACTTCTGTTTACTCTATGATAGTACATTGCTGGATGGATGACGGTGATTCGAAAAATATTTCAAAAGTCGGACACAGAAGATGGATCCTGAACCCTTCGATGCAAAAAACCGGTTTCGGCTGTGTATGGGGAGATGCCGGAAGCTACGGTGGAAGCTATTTTTCAGCTATTTATGCTACGGATAATGCTTTTGGAAAAACGGATAATTACGGAGTAGCATGGCCCGCTCAGAATATGCCGATATCTTTCTTTGAGTCCGATTATCCTTGGAGCATCTCAATGGGGTATGACGTTCCCGATGATACAAAGGTTACTCTTACAAGACAGAGTGACGGAAAGTCATGGAATTTTTCAAAGGGTTCAACTGATTTTTATACCGAAAACAGCAATTACGGACAGAAGGGCTGTATCATTTTCAGGCCTTCGGGTATTTCATCATATAATCACGGGGACGTGTTTGAGGTAGTTATTACCGGTACCGGACTGGATGTTAAATATTATGTAAACTTCTTTGATCCGGACAAGATCTCGGATTCACCTACGAAGGAACCCACAAAGGAACCTACTCCGGGACCTACCAAGGAGCCTACAAAGGAACCTACAAAGGCTCCGAGCAATTCAGATGTATTGGGTGATGTATCGGGAGTGAGCTTCAGTTATACCGATATCCGCTCAAACAAGACCGTGAAGTTTTCGGGCAGTGACGGCACACCTAAGGTTCTGGTATTAGGCGGTGTCGGCTCATGTGCCAATACTATGAATTGTATTGGTACGCTTTCAAAGTTGTACGGACAGGTTGACGGCAAGCTGGAAATTTATACTGTTGATATCGTAGAGAACACAGAGGCTACGATAAAGGGATATTTATCCGACAACAATATCGTTTCCGATATACACTGTGCTTCTTTGGAGAGCTTTGATCCGAATTACAAGTTATATTCGACAGTTCTTGGAATGATGGATACAGGAGACGGTTGGTGGACCATGCCGGCAGTTCTTTATATCAACGGTAAAGGTGAGGTCCTCGCAAAGACACTTGCTTACCAAAAGCCCGACGATATTAAGACCGATCTGTCCAAGATAGTAAGCTTTAAGAAGGAGACTACACCGGCTCCTACAAAAGAACCCACAAAGACTCCTACACCCGAGCCTACAAAAGAAGTAACACCCGAACCTACCAAGGAAGTAACACCCGAGCCCACCAAGAAAGTAACACCCGAACCTACCAAGGAAGTAACACCTGAGCCCACAAAGACTCCTACAAATGTTCCGACACAGGAAATACCCCAGGATAAAGGTGAATTATATGGCGGTGAGTTCAGCTTTAAGGATGCTTCGACATCTTCATCAGCCACTTTAAATCTCGGGGACGGAACAAAAAAGATCATTGTTATAAGCGATCTTATGAATTGCTGGTATACCATGGATATCCTTGATACGATCAATTCTCAGGTATCAGGTTCCGATATTCAGCTTTTTATGATCGATACAAAGGGAACGTCTGCAGATACCCTTTCAGCATATCTTGAAAACTATTATCTTGACGGAGAGTTTTACTGTACTCCTGAAAAGAAGCTGAATGCTTCGGGTAATTTAAGCTGGGATGATGTAAAGCAGAAGATTTTCAGTGCGGCTGGAATCAAATCCTCAGGTCGCAGAAAGAACAGCTATGTAACACCTCTGATCGCTTACGTTGACGGAAGCGGAAATATAGTTAAGACAACAACGGGTTATGTTGATTATTCAGACATTCAGGGTGATATAAACATACTGAACGGAAACGGCAGCGGAAAGAAGCCCGGAAGAAGGGCAGGAGAAGTAGCTCCCGTTATCAGTACCAAGACTGCAAAGTCAGGAGAGGTTACGCAGACAGTTCTGCTGACCGACGTAAAGGGTGCACAGACACTTACCGTGACGAAGGCTTCGGAATCAGAGCTAGAAGAACTAAAGTTTAGCATAAACGGAAAGAAAGCAAAACTTGTTCTGTTCGCGACAGAAGGAAATGAGCTTACAGTACCGGGTTATGTAAAGCTTGACGGAAAGAAATATTATGTTAAGTATGTTTCTAAGCTTGCATACGGTAATAACGAGAGTGTATCCGAGGTTACATTTGGAAAGTATGTTTCAAAGATTTATAAAAATGCCTTTAAGGGAATGAAACAGCTTTCGGTCATCAATATTAACGGAGCTAAGCTTAAGAGCGTCGGAAAGAACGCCTTTAAGGGAATTGCAAAGAATGCAGTATTCAATATCTCAGGTACCGATGAGCAATTTAACAATGCAAAGGAGCTTATTATTGCTTCAGGTGTTGCAAAGACGGTTACCTTTAACCATGTTGACTGATACTCTGACAGATAAAATTCTTAATTGACAAATAAAGAAAAGTGAGGGTTGCATACTAAAGCGACTCTCACTTTTTTATTGTAAATATATTGTGATTAAGGTATAATATAACAAAAGATGCGAAGTATCTTTTGTTACCGAGAAAACACCGGAGGCGTTTTCGAGGTGACATTAATTTATGCAGAAACATAAAAAATGAGAGGATTATCAAGAAAATAAGATGATGCATACAAATGAAAAACTAATGAAGGCTCTTAAAGCTGTTAATTTCATTTCGGGAAAATCTATGACGGAGTCTGAGCTAATAAAACACCGTAAGCTTGTTGAATGGGTCGGACGTATGGCTGCACCTAAGGGGGATGTAAGGATCAAATCGTTTATGATTGGAGAAATGCCTTGCGAAGCCATAAAACCTGATTATGCACATAACCCTTCGTACTGCGTGCTTTATGCTCATGGAGGAGGATATATTGCAGGTGGCTTAGACTATTCAAGAATTCTTGGAGTAAAAATGGCGATCGCAACAGGCTTTACAACGTATTCATTTGCGTATCGTCTGGCGCCGGAGCATCAGTACCCTTCAGCGCTGGAGGACGGGCTGAAGATCTGGGATTATCTGGTAAATGAAAAATATTCACCCGATCATATCATTTTGGCAGGGGATTCAGCAGGAGGAAATCTTGCACTTTGCCTAGTGCAAAGACTGATGTCTGAGGGAAAACCTCTTCCAAAGGCACTTATTCTTTTCAGCCCGTGGACCGATATGACGGAAACTTCAGAGACCTATGAGATTAATAAGGACATTGATCCGATACTTTCAAGGGATTATGTTTTAAATGCTGCAGTGGCATATACAGGCTGCAAAGAGGACGGAGATATCATTCTTTCAGATCCGAAGTTTAGCCCGCTAAACGGAGATCTGAAAGGCATGCCTCCTGTATATATAATGGCAGGCAGAAACGGTATACTGCTTAATGACAGCATAAGACTAAAAGAAAAACTGACCGAAGCCGGAGTAAGGGTAAAGCTTGATATAGAGGAAAAGGGCTGGCATGTTTATCCTCAGATGCCGATACCGATGGCGACACGGGCAATGAAGAGACTTGCAAAGCATGTATCCGAAATCATTTATGGAAACAAATGAGGCGATAATGGAAAGTAATAACTGGTATAAAATAGATAACGTAGCTAAGGTTTTTCTTGCTACTGTGGGGAAGAGGGACACAAGGGCCTTTAGGGTGAGCTGTACCCTAAAAGAGGATATAGATCCTGAGCTTTTACAGAAAGCTGTTCTCTCTGCAATCCAGGAAAGACCTCATGTACAGGTTAGGATCAGAAGAGGTCTGTTCTGGCATTACATGGAGGATACGGACATAAGTCCGAAGATTTCCGAAGAGCATGACAGGATTTGCCCGCTTCTTTATGTTCCGGCAAAAGCAATGCTTCATTATCAGGTGACATTTTTTAAGAAAAGGATAAACCTTGATATGTTCCATGCACTTACGGACGGGACAGGGGCACTGGAATTCCTTAATATTATAGTACTTGACTATCTTAAACTGAAGTATCCCGGAAGGCTGACGGATGTAACGGTACATTCGGGCGCATCCAGGGATGACTTAAGCCAGGACAGTTACAGACAGTTCTTTGGAAATAAAAATCTGCAAAGAAGTACTTCAAATAAGAATGCATATCATATGGGAGGACTTAAGCTCCCCTACGATCAGCTCCAGTTTTTTGAGATACATATGCCCGTAGCCCAGGTAATTCCTAAAGCCAAGGAACTAAAAGTATCCCTTACAAGTTATCTTGGAGCTGCATGGATGTTGGCGATCAGAGACGAGATGCCGCCACGAAAGCGAAATCTTCCTGTGACGATCTCACTTCCCGTGAATCTAAGGAATTATTATCCGTCACATACGGCCAGGAATTTCTTTAACAGTGTAAACGTTACCCATGTATTTGAAAGTGATATCACTCTGGAAGAGCTTGCGTCTGAATTTGATATCACACTCAAAAGCCAGCTTACGGAAGAAAACATAAAGAAGCAGATGGACAGCTTCGAAACCATGGAATATGTGGCGCCGGTAAGGGCAGTGCCGTTATTTATAAAACAGCTGGTGGTACGGCATTTTACGAAAAAGTCAAACAAAAAGGTTTCAATGGTATTTTCAAATCTCGGAATTCAAAATCCGCCTGAAGAGTTAAAAGAGTACGTTGACGGCTACAGTGGTTTCTGCAGTACCAATACTATGTTTTCCACGATGTTTGGGTATAAGGGAGAATTGACGCTGGGTGTTTCTTCAGCGTATATGAATACCGGAGTGATAAAGAATTTTGTCAGAGGTCTTTCAGCGGCAGGTGTTGATATAAGGGTTTATGCTACGGAGGTCATCAGATAATGAAAAAATGTCCTTACTGTAAGATAGAAGTCGGAGGCAATACCGACAAATGTCCGTTGTGTCAGAGTAGGCTGAACGGGGAAGCGGAGCAGGCATATTTTCCTAAGATGGAGGCCCTTCAGTTCAGATCATTCCTTTATAAGCTTCAACTGCTTATTGTTTGGGCGGTAATAATTGTCAGTATAGGGCTTGATTTTATTGTGCCGGTCAGACTGCCTTCGTACCCTGATCTTCACTGGAGCTTATTGCTTGCTATGTGGCTCGTGGCTTTTGAATTTCTGATCATGAGACAGTTCAAACCCGGAACAGGTTCGGCACGAAAAGTAACAATGATGGTTATTATCATTCTTGGTATGCTGACTATCACTGCTTATTATCTTGGGTTTGTTCAGATAGTACTTGAGCTGGTTATTCCTGTAGTTATCACAGGAACAGTTATTGCCAGCTTTGTATTGACATTGGTTGACAAAAACGGCAACGCAATGGCCTACTTTTTGACAGACCTTCTGTTCGGAGTTATTCCGAGCATAGTTTTATACATTTGTTACAGAACGATGCCACTGGCATGGATGATATGTATGATCGTGAGCCTGATACTTGTCGTAGGAACCGTTATTTTTAAAGGAAGGTCCATGACAGGTGAAATCCAGAGAAGATTTAATCTATAAACTGTTACTATTCTGCAATTAACCTTGTTTAATCTGCAACTAACATAATTGAAAAGAGTTACTTTTTATTTATAATGGAATTATAGTTGTTACAGTTAGTATTTGTATGTTTCAATACAGACATGGTTGATCAGAGGAGCGTTAAAAGTGAAGGATAACAATACAAAAGCATTTGATAAGGTTGATATGATTTCTCCGGTTGATCTGCTCCCTATTCAGGGAATAGAGGCACCTTTTGATCTCCCTTCTGATGAGAAGAAAAAGGATGGTCCCGGCATATCCGGTGAAACGAAGAAAAAAGATAAAGCATGGTATGAGGATCGTTCGGATAATGGTGAATATCAATATTCGGAATACCAATCATCAGACAATACAAACAGATATAATGGTATTAACATAGATCCGGCAAGATTATATCAGGAAGAAGAGGCATTAAGAAAGAAGCTTGCAGCCCAGAAAAAGAAAAAGATCACTTGGATCGTTGCGGGAATTGTATTCTCGATAGCTGTCATGATGACTTTGTTTACAATTATGAGAGCTTATATTTATTCACCTTATGCAAGTAAAAATTGGCTGTTTTCTGACAGAATAATCGATGACTACAGGGAAGATCCTGAAGAGCGTATGCTTTATCAAATAGAGGATACATACGGTACATTAGATTTAAATACAGAATACCTCAATTCTGAACGCGCGGAGTTTAATCCCCATCTGATCGAATATACAAATACGTATGAAAGATGTTTGTACTTTAGGGTAAAAGCATTACAGGAAAGAATTACAGTTACGTTAAATGTAAAAATGTTCGATAAATATGGAAATCAATTTGCCGAAAGCCAAGGTGTAGCTCAGGAACTACCTATGGGAGCCGAGGGAATTGTACCTGTAATGTTTCAGCTTAATCCTTATATGGATTTAAATGGCGTAGTGTATATGATCAATGAGGAGGTTTATCCTTCATCTTATTCTCCGGCACCTGCAAAGAAGGTAATAGATGAGGTAAAAGAAAAAGGTGATACATTATATGTTACATTGTCCGGAGGCAGTTATACAAATAAATCCGCTTACGTTGTTTTCTTTAAAAACGGACAAGTTGTTGATGTGCAATTCGACATACGCTATGAAGACACAGATAAAGTAGTTCTGGAATATGACCTATATTATCCTGATTATGATAACTATATTATCTACTATTAAATAGGCAGAGAAAAAAAAGACTGTGGAAAATGTTTTAATTGTTACGTTTTTCACAGTCTCTTTATGTTTATTTATTTCGTAGTAATATTTAATATACGGTTAATTATATACGGTCAATCTTTCAAGCAAGGAAAATCATACAGTGAATTCAAAATAAATACCGTATCTTTGCTTATGCTGCTTATAATGGGTCACAAATGTCAGGTTTGAATCAGTATCCTTGAGTGTAAAGCTGAGATCGTCGGTATTGTTTCGTATCATATGATTATTTATATCGGACATAAATTCTTCTACGGTTCCGAAATTGATCTTTATAGTATCGGTTCCGGAACTTATCTTGTTTTTAGGGATGAATTTATCCTTGGGAATAGTAACCGCAACACCTGTCATTGTTGTTTCCATGTCGTCGGATCCGAGTGCTGCAGATAATACTACAGGACCATATGTAAATCCATAGACATTTTTGTTGTCGGGAAGACTGCTGCATTCAACCTTCATGGGGATTTCTGCAGTGATAACGGTTCCATCGGTAAACGGTCCTTCCAGCACTGCAAATGTTTTAGCCTTATCGTCATTAATACTATAATTTATTTTTTGGGGATGTGAACTGTCGGGAGTGGTTATACAAAAATGTATATCTTTACAAGCCCATGCAGGAACCCTGATCAAGATGTTCTTTTTACACTCTCCGGATACGGTTATGCTTACGGTGTTGCCCTCGGGGATATCACTATTCAGAGTAAGACCAAAGCCATCGCCTTTAAATTCTGAAGAGAAAAATTGGTTTATGATCACACTGTCATCGGTTTTCAAGAAAAAGCTTTCACCCAATTTGGCGAAATTTTCCATTCCTGTTCCTGTACAGCACCAGAATTTATCCGTAGGATTCCCATAGGTTTTGAAATATCCTGTTGCCATGGACTGGAAATAGGTGGTCATACCGGTTTCGGGGTTTTGGGAAGAGAGTATCTGATTGATGAAAGCTTTTTCGTACCAATCAAGATAGTTCTTATTGCCTGTTGCCTTGAACAGAAGCATGGTAAGCTTGAGCATGTTATAAACGTTGCAGGTTTCACAGTTACAGTTGGTACGTTCTTTATCAAGGACATAGTCTAATCCGAAATGTTCCCATTCGCTGTTACCTCCGGTTATGTAGGTATGACATTCGGTTACAAGCTTCCAGAAGGCTACACCTGCCTGTAACAGATATTCGTTGCCTGTTACATAATATCCTTGAACGGCTCCCACAAACTTAGGGATGGTTGTGTTGGCATGAATATTGTTAAGAACGTTGTCACCGGGTTTCGCATTTATAATCCTGTCATAGAGCTGCTTATCAACAAAAGCCCATGCCGCTTCGAGATGCTTGGGGTTGTTTGTAAACGTATATGTGTCAAACAATACATCGTTCATTCCGCCGTATTCGATGTCGAGTACCTGACGGTGAGTCTTTTCGTCCCAGCTCGATGTACGACCGTAGGTCCAATCTGAAAGAGAAGAGAGGATCTGAAGCGCGTTCTCTCTTAAAGATTCAAAATTTCCCGGAAGCTTTACTACAGCCAGAAGTCCCTCGTATATTTTATGAAGGGTATACCACGGAACCCATGATTCCTTGATGATATCGGTTTTTCCTTCTTCAACCAGGTCGAACTGAAGCTCAACGTTATTTTTATCCTGTATAATCGCACCGAATATAAAACCGGTACCAAGGGCGTCTTGACACTCTTTTAGTCCGTTTATGATATGGGTTATTATAGAAAGAAGCTTTTCCTTCTGTACTTTATCGGAATTTGCGGATTCAAAAGCATATACACAGGCAGCAAGATAGTGTCCTAATGTATGCCCGCCAATTAGCATGTTTTCCCATCCGCCGTAACGGGTAAGGCCTTCCTTTTTAATGCCCGCAGTCTCGTAAAAACCTGCAAGCAGCTTCTCGGGATTGAGAGAAGTAAGATAGCGTACTTCTTTTTCAAAAGCATTTGCAAGATACGGGTCGGTAAGCTTTACAGAACTTAAAGGATAAAGGGTATACTTTGTGTTGATCATAGTTGCCTCCTTGTATATTAATGTTATTTGCAGTGTAATTTGTGATGTTTATCTAATTCGCGTAATCATTATAAAACATTGCTATTCACAATAAAATACCAAAATGTTGCATTTGGTGTGAAAATGTTATATAATTATATTATGATTATAAACTACGATTATATACTATAGTCAGCAATACAATAAATTTGAGATTTTGTCATTCTGAGCGTAGCGAAGAATCTTGTAGCTATGGTGTTTAAAGATCCTTCACTTCGTTCAGGATGACAAAAAAGAGGATAGAGATATACATGGATAAAATAAATTTCAATATAGAAAATGGTTTCAGCTATCATTGGAGCGGTCGTTTTATAGCCCCGAATGAAAACTGGATACATATGACAAGGGAACTGGTGGATTATGAGCTGGTACTCGTAACCGAGGGAATACTTTACATAGAATGTGATGGGACTGAATATATCGTAAAAGAAGGAGAATATCTGATAATGTCACCTTCGAAGCTGCAGAAGGGAACGAAATCGGGATATTGTTCTTTCTATTGGGTACATTTTGATGCTGATGAAATGCACACAGGCTCAAAAGATGATAAAATATCGGATGAAGAGAAAAATAAGGGGTGGCTGAACATCAAGAGACAATCTGTCTGTAAATATAAAGAGCGTACCATCATCCTATTAAAAGAACTGCAGGATTCCGACAAAAGATACAGGGATCAGAACCTTAACAATTTCCTGACCGGTGCATTGCTTACTGAGATATCGCTTCAAAATAGAGAGAACTCAGGATCAAAAGAACTGCATTCCAAAGAGCAGCTTAATTCTGATATAAAGACTTATATATCCTGGCATATATCGGAATCACTGCGTATAGAAGACCTGGCTGCATATTTTGAATATAACGAAAAATACCTTACGACGCTGTTCAGGAAGCTGAACGGTATACCTTTGAAGCAGTATATATTGAGAGAAAAAATAGAATATGCCAAGTCTGTGCTTACGGAATCCAACACTACTGTATCTGAGGTGGCATATTCAATAGGTTTCTCGGATGTACATAACTTTTCAAATGCTTTCAAGAATATTACCGGCATGGCTCCGGGGGTATATAGAAGGCAGTATGATCAGCATAGCATTTTTGATAAATAAAAATTATAAAAAAGTTGTTGACAAATCTAAGTAAACAGTATATACTATCCGAGGTGTAAAGAAAAAAACTTTACACCCTGCATAAAAAGTGTTTTAAACTGTGATAATTACAGACTATAGAGTATATGAGTACAGGAAACGCCGATGAAGCTTTAAAGGAGATCGTTGAACTTACAAGGCTCTATGATGTATATGGAGCGCTCCTTTCTGAGCACAAGAAAGAAATATTTGAAAGCTATGTCTTAGACAATTACTCGCTGGCAGAGATAGCAGAGCAGGTTAATTTAAGCAGACAGGGCGTAAGGGATATAGTGAAGCGTTGTTCCAAAGAACTTCAGGAAGCTGAAAACAAGCTGGGCTTTTTGAAAAAGATGGACAATGTTTCCGAGATGGTTGAAAAAACACTAAAGAAAACAGATGATATTGAAATAAGGGGCGAATTAAGAGAAATCCTTTCTTTGTTAATGACGTGACCGGATGATCGATCAGAGAAAAGTCCCTGTTATTGAAAGGAATACAGATGGCATTTGAGTCACTAAGTCAAAAATTACAAAATGTCTTTAAAAACCTGAGGGGTAAGGGCAGGCTCTCGGAGGCCGATGTTAAATCAGCCATGAGAGAGGTAAAGATGGCATTGCTTGAAGCGGATGTTAGCTTTAAGGTTGTAAAGAGCTTCATAAACAGTGTCACCGAACGTGCCGTAGGTCAGGATGTTATGAACTCCCTGACACCCGGACAGATGGTTATAAAGATTGTTAATGAGGAACTGACTGCTCTGATGGGCAGTGAGACCTCCGAGATAGAGCTTAAGCCCGGTAATGAGATAACCACCATTATGATGTGCGGTCTTCAGGGTGCCGGTAAAACTACTATGGCAGCAAAGCTTGCCGGTAAGTTTAAGTCAAAAGGAAGAAAGCCTTTGCTGGTAGCCTGCGATATCTACAGACCCGCAGCTATAGATCAGTTGAGGATAAACGCCGGGAAGGTTGGCGTAGATTTCTTTGAGATGGGTACAAGCCATGCTCCCGTTAGTATTGTTAAGGCAGCCTTAGAGCATGCAAAGAGCAATAACGAAAACGTGGTGATCATAGACACAGCAGGTCGTCTCCATATAGATGAGGAGATGATGGAAGAGCTTATCACCGTTAAGAATGAGGTAAACATCGACCATACGGTCCTGACTGTCGATGCCATGACAGGACAGGATGCGGTAAACGTAGCCGAGACATTTAATTCAAAGCTTGAGATTACCGGTGTTATCCTTACCAAGCTCGACGGCGATACCCGTGGCGGTGCAGCTCTTTCAATCAAGCACGTTACCGGAAAGCCTATTTTGTATATAGGTACCGGTGAAAAGCTTACCGATGTCGAGCAGTTCTATCCCGACAGAATGGCTTCACGTATCTTAGGTATGGGTGATATCCTTACTCTTATCGATAGGGCTGAAGCACAATTCGATGAGGAAAAGACCAAGGAGCTTGAAAAGAAGCTCCGTAAGGCAGAATTTGATTTTAACGATTATCTTGACCAGATAGCTTCCATGAAGAAGATGGGCGGTCTTTCGAAGATAATGGAGATGCTTCCCGGAATGGGAATGAATGTCTCACCGGATGCGGACATGAGCGGAGGCGAGGCTGCATTAAAGCAGGCTGAGACCATAATCGGTTCAATGACAAAGGCTGAAAGAGCCAACCCCGATCTTTTGAACGTTTCAAGAAAGAACAGGATAGCTAAGGGCTCAGGTGTTGATATTGCCGATGTTAACCGCTTTATAAAGCAGTTTAACGAGACCAAGAAGGTTATGAAACAGTTCTCAGGAGCTATGAAGCCCGGAAAGAAAGGCTTCAAGATGCCGTTCTTTGGAAAAAACAAATTGTTCTAATTCTGCTTGATATTTCGTGTCTGATGATACTTGTTGTCATTCTGAGCAAAGCGAAGAATCTTAAGATCCTTCACTTCGTTCAGGATGACAAATATCTGGCAGTATAAATAGAAAATAATATAGGAGGTAATATACAATGGCAGTAAAGATCAGATTAAGAAGAATGGGTGCTAAGAAGAACCCTATCTATCGTATTATCGTTGCTGATGAGAGATCACCCAGAGATGGAAGATTCATCGCAGAGATCGGTACATATGATCCTAACCAGGAGCCTGCAGCATTCAAGATCGATGAGGATGCAGCTAAGCAGTGGTTAAACAATGGCGCACAGCCTACTGACATCGTTGGAAAGCTTTTCAAGAAGGCCGGAATCGAAAAATAAATAAAGAGGTGATAAGCAGTGAAGGAATTAGTCAGAATTATTGCTACATCACTGGTAGATCATCCGGAACAGGTAGAGGTAACCGAGACAGAGACCGAGGAACAGGTTACGGTTTCGCTCAAGGTTGCGCCGGAGGATATGGGAAAGGTCATAGGAAAACAAGGCCGTATCGCTAAGTCCATACGTACGGTTGTAAGGGCTGCCGCTGCTGCAAAGGATGACAGAAAAGTTGTAGTAGATATTGTGTGAGCTACACAAGAAAGATCTTAACTAGAGAGGTATGCGTGTTATATTACGGCATGCCTCTTGTTTTTTTGCTTATTATAATGTATACTATCAACTGATATCATGGTCTGTTTTGTTACAAACTAAGTGAAGGATCTTGTAATCTTAAAGGAGCAAGATTCTTCCGGATTTTAATATAACAAAACGAGATGCGAAGCATCGGTTTTTTACCGAGAAAACGCTGAAGGCGTTTTCTCGGTGACATTGACAAGAAAAAGAGAATTAAAAATGGAAAAAGATGATAGATTAAGGGTTGGCGTGATCACTTCGCCGCATGGGGTTCACGGAGAGGTAAATGTATTTCCGACAACGGATGATCCCAAAAGATTTAATAGACTGAAAAAAGTTTATCTGGATAAGAAAAAGGAACTTATACAATGCGAGATAGAAAGTGTTAAGTTCTTTAAAAACATGGTAATTCTGAAGTTTGTTGGGATGGATGACCGTAACGAGCTTGAAAAATTCAGGCAGTGCGATCTGCTGATAGACAGGGAAGATGCTGAGCCTTTAGGGGAGGATGAGTATTTTATATGTGACCTTTTGGGGCTTGACATTGTTGACGAGCAGGGTGAAAAAATCGGAATCCTTAAGGACGTAATGACATCTGCGGCAAATGATGTTTACGTTGTTGAAAAGAATGACGGCAAGGAGTTATTGATACCGGCTATCAGGGACTGTATACTTGAAACTGATCTTGAGAAACGTACCATCAAGGTACATTTGCTGCCCGGGCTGTAAAAAAGATTGTTAAAGAAATGACAGTTGAAAGCTTTTGATATTTGGTCAGAAAACGGAGATATTATGAGAGTTAAAATCTTGTCAGGAGTACTGTTGTTGATAACTGCCATATTTTTATCTGCATGTACATCTGAAAATAACGATAACAAATCTACAGGGACTCCATCTATAACGGATACTCAGACAGTAACCGATACTCCGATACCTACTGCAGAGGTGACAGACACTCCGATACCTACAGCTGAGGCAACGGATAATCCCACACCTACTACGGAAGTAACGGATACACCAATACCTACAGTGGAGATAACAGATACACCGGTTCCGACAGAAGTCGAGATCGAAGGAGATAAGGATATGCCAACAGGAAAATGGTACGATAAAAACGGAAGCACCATCCTTGAATTCAAGGGCAGCAAAATGTATGCAACATGGTGGAGCGGAATGGAAGAACCCGAAGAATACGACGTTGCCATAGAAGATGAGGGCTATGCAAAATACATAATCAATACCCGCGATGAGTACGGCAAGGGCTTTGGCATTATGTCCAGACTAGAGATAAGGGAAGACGGCACTTTGAGCGCTTATGAAGAAATCCTGGACGGTGAAAGCCATAGCTATAAATTCGTTCCCGAAGACAAAATAGAGGAAGAACGTGCGGTAAAGGATTTTTCCATAGAGATGCCAAAGGTTATTGAATCGAGAGAAATTAAAAACTTTCAGCTTACACTCAGCCATTATTATATAGAAGATTTAGGTGAGGGTACATATTCCTGGGAAATCAAGAAAAATGAGGACGGGAAATACGTTTCGGAGTTTAGCGGTATGGGTCCTTCATATGTAATAATCCGGGATAGCCAAGAGGTTGATGATTCTTTTATCGAAGGTGTATTAAAGCTTCTTGATGATGAAAAGGTTGCCGAAAATAACGGTATGTTTTTCTCTCATGACGAAAACGACTCAGAGTATTACCTGTACATTACCTTCGATTCCCGTGAGAAAATATATATTAGAGCAGGAAGCAAGGCACTTGACAAATGGCCTCTGGACAACAAAAAGTTTATTGATTATGCCATGAGCATTATTTCTTTAGAGGATTTATGAAATATATAGTTCTTACTTTATTTAAGGAAATGGTCGAATCCGCCATGAACACCAGCATCATGGGACGCGCCATAGAAAAAGGACTTATTAAGCTGGACGTAATAGATATAAGGGATTACGCATGCAATAAGCACAACCGTGTAGATGACTACCCCTATGGTGGGGGAGCGGGCATGGTTATGCAGGCTGAACCCGTGTATAAGGCATGTGAGGCAGCAAGGGCATTGGCTGGATCAGATGAAAATGCCGGTAATGATTGCGAACTGGGCCACGGACGTACAAAACTCATATATCTTTCGCCTATAGGACGTACCTTTACTCAGGAGGTTGCTAAGGAACTGGCTCAGGAAGAGAATCTTATCTTCCTTTGCGGGCATTATGAAGGTATTGATGAGAGAGTGTTGGAGATGGAAGTGGATGATTACATCTCGCTCGGTGATTTTGTGCTTACCGGCGGAGAACTTCCTGCCATCTGTATAATGGATGCTGTTGCACGTTTGGTTCCGGGAGTGCTGAATAACGATGACTCTGCTTCCGATGAGAGCTTTGAGGGGAACACACTGGAGTATCCGCAGTACACGAGGCCTGAAGAGTTTATGGGAAAGAGGGTTCCCGATGTACTTCTTTCAGGACACCATGCGAATATCAAGCAGTGGAGAAGGGAGCAGTCCCTACTTCGTACAAAGGAAAGAAGACCGGATCTGATGGATAAGGTCGAGCTTGACAAAAAGGATATAAAATTTTTAAAAAGTCTTGAGTGATCGATACGATCAAGGTTTTGGAGGAAGACTTGAAAAAAGAGCTTAAGCATCTGAATATGATAACGATATGGGGAATAACCGGCATACTTGCAGTATTGACCGGTCTTCTTATCGTGCTTTTTTTATCATTTAATAAGACGCTTGGCAGAAAAGCATCGGATAAAACCTATGATAAGTATTATGTTATGATCACCGACGATCCTTCTTCATCCTTCTGGCAGTCGGTATATACCTCTGCGCTAGCTGAGGCAAAGAAACAGAATGCTTATATAGAAATGATAGCAGACAATCTCTCCAGGGATTATTCACAGACAGAGCTTATGGAGATAGCTATTTCTTCCGGTGCTGACGGAATAGTTGTTACCGCGGGCGAGATGGAGGGAATGAAGGAGCTTATTGACAGGGCACATGCTGCAGGAATTCCTGTGATTACGCTCTTAAACGATAATGCACAGTCGGAGAGATTAAGCTTTGTCGGTATCGCCAATTATAATCTGGGCAGGGAATACGGAAAGCTTCTTATTGAAATGGTAGACAGCAAGACATTCCCCGGAGATACCGTTAATGTAACCGTTTTATTGGATGCGGGTATTGAGGATTCGGGGCAGAGCGTATTGGCGTTTGCTATACAGGATGCAGTAAAAATGGACCAGGCAGAGCATATTAGGCGTAAGCCTATAGAAATAGAGCTGGCAGCAGTAGATGCATCAAATACCTTTTCGGTGGAGGAATCCGTCAGAAATCTTTTCTTAGGAGGTAAGGAGAATATTCCGGACATTGTTATCTGTCTGAATGAAAACGATACTAACAGTGTTTATCAGATGGTTGTTGATTATAATGAGGTAGGTCAGGTAAATATTTTGGGGTATTATGACTCCGATACCATATTGAAGGGAATAGAAAGAGATGTTATCTATGCAACGCTTTCGGTTGATACCGACCAGATGGGAAAATACTGTATAGATGCACTTACCGAATATTATGAGATGGGAAATACCAGCCAGTATTTCACCGCGGACAGTTATGTTATTAAGAAGTCCAACGTCGGTGAATACAGGAAGGAGGAGCTGAATGATCAATAAGTTCCGAAACCTTCCTTTAAGGATTAAAATGGCAAGCATTTCTTTATTTGTAAATATGCTTGTTTTCCTGATAAACATCGTCCTTTTGCTGGCCATGAACAATATGTCGGACAAGATAGATACGGTTTACCAGGCTAACCTTCAGTTAAACGAGATCTCGTCGGCTATAAATGACGTTCAGGACAGCATGACCGAATACCTTGATACCAAAACCAGTGATTCCCTTGAAAAATATTATATAAGCTCCCAGGCTTTTACCGAACTGATCGAGACTTTGGGCAGCAGCATTACCGAAAGCAGACAGGGAAGAATGGAACGATCCATAAAGAGTATGGCCGATACTTACCTTGATGAGGTAAGCCAGACCATTGATGCAAAGCGTGGCAGGAACATAGAGAAATACAGAACGAGATATGAGGAAGCGACAAGGCTTTACGGATATATCAATACCTATATATACAGCTTAAACAATGAGCAGTTTAAGGAAAACTCCGAAAACTATCGTGAAATGCTTACTGCATTCGGGCGTTTCGAGGTAATGGGCAACGTGATAATGGTTGTGGTCATTATTGCAACGACACTTCTGATCTTAAGGCTTACCACAAGCCTTATCAGGCCTTTAAGGTCGCTTACGACAATGGCGAACCGTGTTGCCAAAGGAGATTTTGAGGTTTCCACTGTTCCTGTTAATTCCACTGATGAAATAGGTATTGTTACTAAGGCTTTTAATAAGATGGTTGTCAGCATTCAGGACTATATAGAGAAAATGAAGCAGAGTGCCGAAACCGAAAGAATGCTGAAGGAAAAAGAGCTTATGATGGAAACTCACCTGAAGGATGCCCAGCTTAAATATCTTCAGGCACAGATAAACCCTCACTTCCTTTTTAATACACTTAATGCGGGTGCACAGCTGGCAATGATGGAGGGAGCTGACAAAACTTATGAATACGTTCAGGTCATGGCAGAGTTTTTCAGGTATAATGTTAAAAAAGGCTCAAGAAACGTTACCATAGGTGAAGAGCTTGAGCTGGTTGACAATTATATCTATATTCTCAACGTTCGTTTTTCAGGTGAGATACATTATGAAAAGGAAGTTGACCAAAACCTGTTGAATGTCGAAATGCCAAGCATGATACTTCAGCCCATAGTTGAGAACTGTGTAAACCACGGTATCAGAGAGATGATGGGCGAGGGTAAGATAAAGATGAGCGTATATTCCTTGGACAATACCGCTTGTATAAGGATTGAAGACAACGGTGCCGGTATGGATGAGAAAACCGTAGAAAACCTTAAAAACGGACGCCCCACTTCAGAAAAAAAGGATTCGAACGGAATAGGAATGGATAATGTATATGCCCGCTTAAAGCTTTTTACGGAAACGGACGACTGCTTCTCCATTGAAAGCGACGGACCTGGCAAGGGTTCAAGATTTACAATATATCTTGATATCAAGGACAGGGCAGAAGTGTAACGAGAAAACGCTGAAGGAATTTCCTGGGAGACATTGATATAATAGTTTGGGAGAGATCGGATGTATAAGATAATGCTTGCGGATGACGAGGGTATAGTAATAGACTCTCTGAAATTCATAATACAAAAAGAATTTGGTGATGAATGTACGGTCGAATTTGCAAAGACCGGACGTAACGTTATCGAACTTGCGGAATCATTCAGGCCCGATATTGCCATAATGGACATTCAGATGCCGGGTATAAACGGTATAGATGCCATGCGTGAGATCCGCAAAAACAATGAAAAGGTGATCTTCATTGTTATGTCCGCATATGATAAGTTTGATTACGCAAAGGAAGCCATGAAGCTTGGTTCCATAGAATATATCACCAAACCCATGGAGCGTACCAGGATAGTCTCTGCTTTAAAGAAGGCTATGAACATGGTTCAGGAGGATAAGAACCGCCGTTCCAATGACCTTATGATCAAGGAAAAGCTTGAGACGGTCGTACCTATTCTGGAAAACGGTCTTATCTACAATATTCTTTTCCATGAGTATTTTGACGAGGATATTGAAAACTATAAAACCATGCTGGGGATAAGCTCGGAAAACGCATATATGATGATACTCGTTTCGGGAGACGCAAAAGAAGGAAACCATATGACAAATGCACTGGGCTCAAGTGTTAAGCTGCAGCAGAACTATAAGGTGATACGGGAATATATCAAGCTTTATTTTAATGGCATAGTTGGCTCTGTAATGAGCAATAAGATCGCAGTCATGATCCCGTGCGATTATGAAGAAATGGATTATACGGGGCGAGTAAGCGTTATCACCAATGCCCGTGAGATGATAAGAAAGCTCAGCCAGATAACGGACATTGCATTCCGTGTAGGCATCGGTAAGGTAAAGCCCCTTTCAAGAATGGATAATTCATACAGAGAGGCGGTAAATGCACTTCTTATAACCACAAATACCGTGGCACATGCCGATGATCTTCCCATAGGATGTGATTTTAAGGGCGAATATCCTATAGATCTGGAGATAAAGCTTTTTGAGGAGATTGCAAAGGGCAGGACAGATACCGCTCTCTCCGTAGCAAGGGATTTCTTTGAATGGGTAAAGACAAAGGATATTATGGATGCAAGGCTTAAGATACTTGAATTTGTTATGAGGGCCGAGACCATTGCCTATGAAAACGGACTTACCTATAAGATAGAGGACCGGCGCGATTATCTTCCCAAGGTCATGCAGGCTCCGGATATTGAAAGCCTTTGGGAGTGGTTCAGGGAAAGGATAATATTTTCAAGTACCAGCGTTGCCGAGAAGAAAACGGAAAGTGCATTTGACGTTGTAGAGGCCTCAAAAAAATATATCGAGGCAAATTATACTAAGAATATCACCTTGGATGATCTTTCTATGGCAGTTAATATCAGCTCATATTATCTAAGCCGTATATTTAAGGAGAATACCGGGGAAAATTTCATAGATTATCTTACAAGGCTCAGGATAGAACGGGCAAAGGAGCTGCTCAGCACCACCCAATATTCCATGAAGGAAATAGGTGTAATGTCAGGATATCCCGATCCAAATTATTTCAGCAAAACGTTTAAGAAAAATGTAGGTGTTACTCCTACAGAATATAGAGAGGGCACGTAAGTGAAAAGATTTTTGGCCTATGCCTTGATAATGGCAATGCTCGTTATGCTTTGCGGATGTTCTTCGAAGGAAAACCCCGAAGACCAGAATACAGGTAAAGAGGATGACAAAATACAGATAGCCATGAGCTTTGATTCATTTGTCATCGAACGCTGGCAGCGTGACAGGGATATTTTTGTATCTACCGCAAAGGAACTCGGGGCTACCGTAAATGTTCAGAATGCGAACGGAGACGTTGAAAAGCAGAAGGAGCAGATTGAATACTTTATCAAAAAGGGTGTGGATGTAATAGTAATAGTCTGTATCGATTCCGATTCCCTAAAATCTACGGTCCAGAAGGCAAAGGAAGAGGGAATTAAGATAATAGCATATGACAGATTGGTTGCCAATTCGGATATAGATCTTTATATCACCTTTGACAACGAGATGGTAGGAACCATGATGGCAGAAGCATTATCCAAAAACGGAGCGTCCGGCGGACAGGTTATAATGCTTGAAGGCTCGCCTTTGGACAATAATGTAAATGCTGTTGAAAAGGGCTTCCTTAGGGTGTGCGAGAGGGAAGGCATTACGGTTCTGGACAGTATTTTCTGTGACGGGTGGCGTGCCGAGATAGCAGCGGATTATATCTATGATCACGAGGATAATATAGCAAAGGCAAACGGAATAATGTGCGGAAACGACAACCTGGCAGGCCAGGTAATAAGAGCACTTTCTGAAAAGAGACTTGCCGGAAATCTGCCCGTCGTAGGTCAGGATGCCGACCTCGAGGCATGTCAGAGGATCGTTGAGGGAACTCAGACCATGACGGTGTATAAGCCTGTTGACATGCTGGCAAAACGTGCGGCGGAGTGTGCGATAGATCTTGCCAATGGCAGGAAGGTTTCTGGAGTGGATGTTACGACCATAAATGACGGTACCTATAACATTCCCTACATAGGCTTAAGCCCGATAGCCGTTACAAAGGAAAATATTGACGAGGTTATAATAGGAAGCGGCTTCCACTTAAAAGAGGATGTATATCTCAATATGCCGGCTAAATAAAACCGATTTTTGTGTATAGTAAATTCTTGCTGACAAGAGCAGTGCATGACAAAAAAGTGCACTGCTTTATTTTTTATTACAATATAATTTCATAAAAATATCAAGATGTGTAATAATTATTTCCCTGCGAGATGTGATATGATATTAACTGTAAGCAATAAAAATTCATTTTTTATAGGAGGTATAAAATGAAAAAAAGAATTTTAGGCGTATTACTTGTTTGCGTAATGGTTTTTTCACTTCTGACCGCATGCGACGACAAAACACCGAGCAGCGATAGCGGATCAAATGCATCAAGTAGCACAACATCAGTCAATGATGTTAAGGGAACCAAGGTCGGCGTAGCAATGCCTACAAAGGATCTTCAGAGATGGAACCAGGATGGTGACAACATGAAGAAGCAGCTTGAAGCAGCAGGTTATACTGTAGATCTTCAGTATGCATCAAATGATGTTGCTACTCAGGTATCACAGATCGAGAACATGATCAGCTCAGGCTGCAAGGTTCTGGTTATCGCTTCTATCGAAGGTGATTCACTCGGAACAGTTCTTGAGCAGGCTAAGGAAAAGAACGTTAAGGTTATCGCATACGATCGTCTTATCATGAACTCAGACGCAGTTACCTACTATGCAACATTTGATAACTACATGGTTGGTACAAAGCAGGGCGAGTACATTGAGAGCCAGTTAGGCCTTAAGGACGGCAAGGGACCTTTCAACATCGAGCTCATTACTGGTGATCCCGGTGACAACAACGCAAGATTCTTCTTCGGCGGCGCTATGGATGTTCTTCAGAAGTACATCGACAATGGTCAGCTCGTAGTTAAGTCAGGTCAGGTTGATTTCGCTACATGTGCAACTCAGAGCTGGTCAACAGAGAACGCTCAGAACAGATTTGATGCCATCATTTCTGCAAACTATTCAGACGGAACACAGCTTGACGCAGTTCTTGCTTCTAACGACTCAACAGCTATGGGTGTTACAAACTCACTCGAAGCTAACTATGAAGGCAATCATAGCAATTGGCCCATCATTACCGGACAGGATTGTGATAAGCCCAATGTTAAGAACATGATCGCAGGAAAGCAGGCAATGTCAATCTTCAAGGATACACGTACTCTTGCAGAAAAGACAGTAGAAATGGTTGACGCTATCATCAAGGGTAAGGAAGCTCCCGTTAACGATACAAAGACTTATAATAACGGAACCGGTATTATTCCTTCATACCTTTGCGAGCCGGTATTTGCTGATGCAACCAACTACAAGAAGATTCTTATCGAATCAGGCTACTATACAGAGGATGATCTTAAGTAATTTAAACAAAAATAAGCACAGGCGGGATCCGTCCCGCCTGCTGTTTTGAGAAGAACAAAGTTAAGCATTGAATGGGAGGATTAAAATTGGCTAAAATACTGCTTGAAATGAAAGATATAACCAAAACCTTCCCCGGTGTTAAAGCACTCAGTAATGTAAATCTTAAGGTGGAAGAAGGCGAGGTACATGCTCTTGTAGGAGAGAACGGTGCCGGAAAATCCACTCTGATGAATGTTTTAAGCGGAATTTACCCTTATGGTTCATATGAGGGTGACATCGTCTATGACGGTGAGGTTTGTAAGTTTAATAAGATAAAGGATAGTGAAGCAAAGGGAATAGTAATTATTCACCAGGAGCTGGCACTTGTTCCGTATATGACAATTGCCGAGAACATGTTTCTTGGTAATGAACGCGGAAAGAAATTCAAGATCAATTGGAATGAAACGAATGATCTTGCGGCAGAATACCTTAAGATGGTCGGTCTGAAGGAACAGCCGCAGGTTCTGATTAAAGATATAGGCGTGGGCAAACAGCAGCTTGTTGAAATAGCAAAGGCTATGGCTAAAAAAGCAAGACTTTTGATACTGGACGAGCCCACAGCATCTCTGAACGAGGAAGATTCGAAAGCACTTTTGGATCTGATCTTAAAGTTTAAAAAAGAAGGTCTTACTTCAATCATTATTTCCCATAAGCTTAATGAGGTATCGTATGTTGCGGACAAGATCACGGTTATCCGTGACGGCTGTACCATTGAGACGCTTACCAAGGGAGTTGATGATTTCTCGGAAAGCCGTATCATAAAAGGCATGGTAGGAAGAGAAATCGAAGACCGTTTTCCTAAACGTGAAAAGCATATCGGAGATATTAAGCTGGAGGTTAAAAACTGGACGGCTTATCATCCCGTATATTTTGAACGGAAGGTTGTCGATAACGTGAACTTCAACGTTCGCAAGGGGGAGATAGTAGGTATTTCCGGACTGATGGGTGCCGGTCGTACAGAGCTGGCTATGAGCATCTTCGGAAAATGCTACGGAGACAAAATTTCCGGTCAGACGTTTATTGACGGTAAAGAGGTTCATATGAATTCCGTAAAGGAAGCCATTGAACACAAGCTTGCATATGTTACCGAAGACAGAAAGGGCAATGGACTTATCCTTTCAAATTCGATAAAGATCAATACCACATTGTCTAATCTGAAAGGTGTAAGCAAGCATAAAGTCATCAATAAGGATGATGAGTATGCTGCAGCAGCGGATTATAAACAGAAGCTTGCAATAAAGTGTCCTACGGTTGAACAAAACGTAGGAAATCTTTCCGGCGGTAACATGCAGAAGGTATTGCTTGCAAAATGGATGTTTGCAGATCCTGATATACTGATCCTTGATGAGCCGACAAGAGGTATTGATGTCGGTGCCAAGTATGAGATCTACTGTATCATGAATCAGCTGGTTGCAGAGGGGAAATCGGTTATCATGATATCTTCCGAAATGCCTGAGATCCTTGGCATGTGTGACAGGATATATGTAATGAACGAAGGTAAAATAGTTGGGGAACTTGATGCATCCGAAGCTTCACAGGAAGCAATCATGTCTCATATTATTAAGGCTAGTTAGGAGAGTCCAAATGAACAATAATAAAGCACTTGATTTTGTTAAAAAATATACGATGGTAATCGTTCTTGTTCTGGTATTTGCAATGTTTGCGATAACTACCGGAGGAGATATCCTTCTTCCTGCAAACATCTCAAATATCATCTCACAGAATGCTTACGTGTTTATTCTTGCAACAGGTATGCTGCTCTGTATATTGACAGGCGGTAACATCGATCTTTCAGTAGGATCCGTTGTCTGCTTCGTTGGTGCTGTAGGTGCAAAGCTTATGGTTGAAGCAGGCCTCAATATGTATCTCGTAATAATTATCATGCTTGCTGTAGGTACAGCAATAGGTGCTTTCCAGGCCTTCTGGATCGCATATGTCAGAATTCCTCCGTTCATTGTTACTTTGGCCGGTATGCTTGCATTCAGAGGTTTAAGTAACGTTGTATTAAACGGTATGACGGTTTCTATCAAGGACCAGAAGTCATTCGTTGATCTTTTCGGTGGCGGAGCAAATTGTTATATATCGGATATATTCGGTTTTGACGGTATCAACGGATTATGTCTTATAGTTGGTATTACTTGCGCAGCAATATTTGTATTCCTTCAGTTTAAGAAGAGAATGACAAAGGTCAAGAAGAACTATGAGGTTGAATCTGCTGCAGCATTTTGGATCAAAACATGCATTATAGCCGCAACGATCGTTGCTTTCACATTCAGACTTGCACAGCATAAGGGTATTCCTACTGTTCTTATCTGGGTATGTCTTGTTATCCTGGTATACGGATATATCACTTCAAATACCACTGTAGGACGTGCGTTCTATGCAGTAGGTGGAAATGAGAAGGCTACCAAGCTTTCAGGTATCAATACAAATAAGGTTTATTTCCTGGCATACACCAATATGGGTCTTCTTTCAGCATTGGCAGCCATGGTTACCATTGCACGTCTTACATCAGCTCAGCCCACATACGGACAGAACTATGAAATGGATGCCATCGGTTCATGTTTCATAGGCGGTGCTTCTGCATACGGCGGAATCGGAACTGTAGGCGGTGTTATAATAGGTGCGACACTTATGGGTGTCATCAATATGGGTATGTCCCTTATGAGCGTAGATGCAAACTGGCAGAAGGTTGTTAAAGGTGCAGTTCTTCTTGCAGCCGTAATATTCGACGTAGTTTCAAAGCGTGGCAAGATGCTGGCACTTGATTAATAAACAGTTTATATCGATGCAAGTCATGAAAGTACCCTTTCATGGTTTGATAATTCTCCTTCCTAAATCCCCGGAGAGTGCCGTCTCCGGGGTTTTTGTATTGTATTTAAAAGTTTTTTAAAAATTTACTTGCATTTATTGCAGGATTGTGTTATAAGTATTATTTGTGAATATTGGTGTTCCGCTGTACTGAGTCTGATTTCAATGGGTGATTACGAAGTAGTAAGAACATCAAAATATCAGGAGGTTCAAAATGAACGATATTATTAAACAGATTGAAGATGCTCAGCTTAAAAGCGAAATCACCGAATTCAGAGTTGGCGATACCGTTAAGGTTCATGCACTCGTAAAGGAAGGTAACCGCGAAAGACAGCAGATCTTCGAGGGCGTAGTAACCAAGAGGCAGAACGGCGGTGCAAGAGAAAACTTCACCGTAAGAAAAATTTCTAACGGCGTAGGCGTTGAAAAGACTTGGCCTTTACATTCACCCATTGTTGTAAAGATCGAAGTTGTAAGACATGGTAAGGTTAGACGTGCAAAGCTTAACTACCTTCGTCAGAGAACAGGTAAGGCTGCTAAGGTT
>JAILGF010000191.1 GCA_024696945.1 Lachnospiraceae bacterium
TTCATGTTCCTTTTCAATTGCCGCAACGCCTTCGAAAAGTTCTGCGATTTCATCAAAGCCTTCTTCTCTTGCCTTAGCCGCAAACGAAGGATACATTTCCTTCCACTCATATGCTTCGCCGTCTGCTGCCGCTTCGAGACAATCTACTGTAGTTCCGATACCGGTTAAAATTTTATACCATATTTCAGCATGTTCTTTTTCGTTAGCTGCGGTTTCCGCAAAAATATTTGATATCTGAACGAATCCTTCCTTCTTTGCTTTGGATGCAAAGAAAGTATATTTGTTACGTGCTTCGGACTCACCCGCAAAAGCAGCCAAAAGGTTCTTTTCCGTTTCGGTTCCTTTTAAATCTTCCCCTCTGAATCTCCATTTGTTTTCTGCCATTTTTATGCCCTCCTTTGATCAGTTATATTATTCTGTCTGTAATTTTATCAAATAGAAATATAGGTTACAAGAATTATCATAACAGTTTTAAAAAGTTAAAAATCAATTTGAATAATTCTTCTGCCCTAAAAAATAATAGCCTTGATACAAATATTATCAGTATCAAAATTAACGCATCAATTACCAGGCGCTTTACTATTATCCACATTGATCTCTTTAGCAAAACTTTCGAATCGTAAACCATCATATATATCATTTGATAAAGCATTGCTGCCATCGTACCCAAAGCAACTCCTTCAAGTCCGAAGAAGTTAACTGCCGCAAGGGATATTCCAAGATTTAATGAGGCTGCAATAATATAGTTGATTTGTGTCTGCTTAAAATGACCTGAGGCTAGTATCAGTTTATCATAAGGATCTCTTAGGCTTTGGAAACCATACGCCGTCACAAGCAGCGTGGCAAATATCGGTCTAATATAATTTACATCAGTTACACCTTCTGTATATGCCTCTATAAAAGGAACTATCAGTATGCCCATTACACTGAAGGCAACAACCGCACTTATATGAATCCATCTCTCATACTTATCAAAAAACTTTCGAAGCTCCTCTCTGTCATTCTTCGCCCAAAGATTTCCCAGAGCAGGTTGAATGCTGTTATTTACCGCTATAAGCATTCTTCTTACTCCTGATATAACCAGAAAATACACCGAATAAACAGACACTTCTCTAAAAGAAGTAAAAAGAGTCAGTAAAACGATATCAGTATTTTCAAGAACAAAGAAAGCTATATGTTGCGCGACTCCGTTCCATTTTTGTGCTATCGGTTCCTTTTCATACTTAACTTTTCTGTCTATCTTGTAATGCGTCCTGGCATATATAAAAACAAAAGCTATCTGGCAAATATGAAGAAATACTTCTATAAGTACTACAATTACCAGAGAATATCCAATTTTTATAAAAATTACCTGTAAAACTGTTTTCAAAGCAATTGCAACAGTTTTAATACCGTAAAAAACATATCCTTTCTGGTCAGATATAAGCAGCAGACGTTCAGGCTCACCGATCAGGTATTGAAAAACTGTCCCTAACCCGAGTACAAGAACAAACAAGGCCGATACGGATATTCCGCTTATTTTTGGAAAAAGGAAACCAAGAACAGCAATATAAAAGACACATATAAGAGCAATTTTTCTATATACCTTATATCCGGAAGAAAAGACAGCACTTATCTTATTATCATCTTTTTTTGATAACGGAAAATACAATGCAGAAGGAATTACTGCTCCTATTCCCATTTCAAGAAGCACTGAGTAGGACAAAAATTGTGTAATCGAATGAACAAGTCCATTCATTTCCGAACCGTAATGCGAAAGAATCGCCCTAGGTATAATTAGCCCGGAAATAATCATTACAATATAATTGATTATGGACCAGATTGTATTTTTCCTTTGTGTTTTCAAACTATTTCCTTCCTTAACAAAGGCTTTATAAAGCGCGAAAAATAATTATGCCCGGATATAAAAATGAAGGCGCGTTCTTAAATAAAAAATAGATAACTTTTGATTTTTTCTGAATTATATTACCATTCAACGCTTCCCATTTATTTAATATTTCCTCTTTAAAATTCGCAGTTGCTTCGTTTTTACCTTCTAATCGAACCATTTCGGCATAACAAACCGTCAACTGGCGGGCAATGTCTTCGTGGAATGCATAATACTTTTCAGGCTCTTTTAAAGTATATTTGCTTAAAATATCTTCAAGATTTTTTCTCGATGAAATCTTTTCTTCCAATTTTTTTAAATCGAGTGATGAGGTTATACTTCCCGGCCTTTGACGGTATATAACCAACGAACGGGGAATTAAATGTATTCGATTTGTTCTTTCAAGCAGTTCAGGAAGAACCCACACATCTTCAAAAACCTTTCCCTCAGGAAATCTTATGTTTTCCCATAATTTTTTTCGAAACAGTTTGTTCCAGACACAGGTACGAAGTTTACTAATTAAACATCTTACTGCCTCTTCTTTAGTGATGGTTTCCTCTTTTTCTATCTGAAGACACTGAAGTTTTTTACTCTTTTTTCCTGTTAAATTTCCTTTGGAATTAACTTTATTATATCCACAAACAGCAATATCTGAATTGCTTTTCTCAATACCTTCCAGCATAGTTTGAATCATTTCAGGAAGAAATATATCATCAGAATCAAGAAAAGCAATATAGTCGCCCGTCGCAATATCAAGGCCGGTATTTCTGGCACTGCTTAAGCCTTGATTTTTCTGATGTACAACTTTTACGCGTGAATCTTTTTTGTACATATCGCAAACCGATTCAGATCCGTCATCTGAGCCATCATCAACGATAATAATTTCAATATCTTTATATGTCTGATTTATAGCACTATCTATAGATTCTTTAAGGTACGGAAGAACATTATAAACAGGAATAATTATGCTTACCAAAGATGTATAATTCCTTTTCTATATTTTTACCTAATCGGCTAAATCATTATAACCCTCTTTTTAAACTTTATCCATTATAAATGTTTCACAAATAGAAACGGGAGCAGATTTTTCTGCCCCCGCATTAATGTTTAATCATAAATGATTGGTAATTATTTTGAAAATTATTATTCCACTACAGTAACTGAAATGATGTTTGATTCTTCATTGTCAATCTGAAGCTGATAATAATATGTTCCGGGTGTATAAAGAATCTCTTCAATCCAGTAATCACCCTCGTTTACAGCTGTCCAGTTTTGCTGATCTGTACTTCTGTACCATGTGAATGTATAACCTACGCCTGTTGCAGAGTGGTCTATCTGGAAAGCTTCTCCCACCTCAACAGTAGTCTTATTGGGTGTAATTACAATGTCAGTTACACCCCAACCATAGTGCTCATGTGGATCTTCTTCACCTTCACCTGCCCATTTTGCTGTTAAAGTATAATCATCTGTAAATGTAATATAGTTTACTAACTCGTCATTGGCATCATACCAGCCAAGGAATTCAGCGCCCTCTTTCGAAGGTTCGAAATCGCATGCAGGTAACGTACAGTCAACATTATTTGTAATATGAATTACTTCGCCGGGATTTCCGTCTTCATCCCATACAGTTCCGCCGTTTGCATCAAGAGTTACGGTTTTTACTTCAACCCATTTAGCTACAACGGTAATGTCTTCATCAATTCGGATTAATTTGAAATCTTCGCCGTTGAATGTCCAGCCGACAAATCTGTAACCTTCACGTGTAGGCCAGATACTTATATCATCTTCTGTTCCACGATCGCGATCCCAGTCAAGTATATCGCCGATTCTGAAAAACTGATTAATAGTTTGTTCTCCGTTATCGAATTCGCCTTCTC
Organism: Lachnospiraceae bacterium; assembly: GCA_024696945.1. Lineage (GTDB taxonomy): Bacteria > Bacillota > Clostridia > Lachnospirales > Lachnospiraceae > RUG11977. Next base: position 3,745 of record JAILGF010000191.1, read on the forward strand.
CGGCATCAAAGGTAACAACTACCTTCTTATCCCAGATTGCATAGAAGGTTACTGTTGCATTTTCTTCACCATTATCCTGATATGTGGCCACTTCAGATAATACACAGGTGTAATTAGGTTCTGCATCTTCTGCATCAGGATCATCACTCCAGCCAAGGAACTCATATCCTTCTCGGTAAGGCCATTCCCAACCTACCCAGTACTCACCAGGTTGGCACCAATCATACAATGTTTCAGACTCAAGACCATGACCTGTTCCACCGTTAAAGTCATAAGTAACATCAATTACTTTTTTCCAAACGGCATAAAATACTACATCAAATTCATCCACTTCGTTTTCGGTTTCAAAATCGTTGACATCAAAGAATATAGGATTTTCGAGAATAACCTGTTCTTCAGGATCTTCTTCATAAGCCCATCCGATACATCTGTAACCGGGTCTTTCAGGCATCCATCCGTCAAGATAATACTCTTCGCCTGTTTTGGCTCCTCTGTCCATTACCTTTCCTATAGGATGATTTTCCTGGTTTTCCTGATCCCATTCAAAGAACTGTCCACCGTTAGCATAGTATCTTATATTAAGCCATTTGCTCCAGGAGGCATAAAATTCGTAATCCTGATCCATGGTGATTAATAATCCGTCAACTTTATTTCCATTTTCGTCAACCCATCCATCGAATTCATATCCTTCACGCCAGGGTCTTTCATATCCGACGTAATAATACTCGCCTTCGTTGCTCCAGTATAATTTGGTCTTCTCAGGATTCTCTTCATCACCCCACTGTCCTTCACCTGCATTGTAGGTTACAGTAGGATATTTATGCCATATAGCATAGAATGTTGTTTCGCCCTTGATATCAATGTGTTCTCTCTCATGATATGCCGGTTTGGTTGCTTCAGGATTGGTATCCCATCCAAGGAATTCATATCCTTCTCTGTCAATTCTGCCCCAAAGTTCATATTCGCCGTACCAAATATCATCCTGTTCTTTATACTCTACAGGATTATCATTATCGTCATAGAATAATCCGCCGTTAGCATCATATGTAACCGTAAAAGGTTCGCACCAGATAGCAAAATATGTGACGTCATCATGAAGAGTTACGTCAAAATCATGTTCAATATCGTCGGTTGCGGGATCCGCATCGGGATCAAGACTCCAGCCTACAAATGAAGCGCCATCTTTATTAGGCCAGCCCCAACCAATGTGAACTTCGCCTTCATCTCCGTCCCATACATCACTATCGAAGAATCTGTCTTCGCGCTCATCATACCAGTTACCGCCATTTGCATCATAAGTAACATAAACCTGTTTAACCCATTTTGCGGTAAATACATATTCTTCATCTTTGTCAAGAGTAATATACTGACTGTCATCTACAAGATTTCCGTCTTTATCAAACCAGCCATCAAATCTGTAACCTTCACGTTCGGGCTGCCAGGTTCTGACATAATAGAATTGTCCGTTATCTCTGTACTCTGTACGTGTTTCTTCTATACGTTCTATATGTTCGCCTGCTGCTTCATCCCATTCTTCCCAGGTCCAGGTACCACCATTGCCGTCAAATACAATAGCAACTCTCTTTTCCCATACAGCATATAATGTGGTTGAATCCTCAAAGTATGCTCTCTGGTGTTCAAAGTATGTAGGTTCCGTTGCATCAGGATCTTCACTCCAGCCTAAGAAGTAGTATTCTTCTCCTCTGTCAGCCATGATTATATCCATACCTTCCCAAGGATCATAACCTAATACTTTAGTATCAAACTCTTCATATTCGTCACCTTCGCCCCAGGGAATATATCCGCCGTTAGCATCAAAGGTTATCTCTACATCTTCTTTGCCCCATATAGCATAGAATTCCATATCAGCCTGAAGAGGAATTTCCCATCCCCATTCACCTCTGGGTGCAGTAGCAATACCACTCCATCCAAGGAATCGGTAACCTTCTCTGTAAGGCTCTTGTACGCTTCCTACATGGTAGTAACCGCCTCTTTCTTCACGGACTACATCTTCAATTATATCTATTTCCTGCCATTTTGAAGCATCCCAAGCTGTCGGACCATTTACATTTATTTCAGAAATACATTCATAATTCTTTCCGTAATAATTACATAAATCTCCTACACCATAATTCCGGTCATCATGGAATTCTTCAGCATCAAACTGACCTCCGTTTCCATGATATGTAACATTGTATGCAGGATGCCATAAAGCTCTGTATACTGTATTTCCGGTGAGATTTACTTTAACTTTATTTCTGCCATTTGCATCAAGCCAGCCATAGAAATAATATCCTTCTCTTATGGGCTCATGCCATCCAAGATAATAAGTTCCTTTAGGCTGATAAAAACTAACTGTTTCGAAAGAGCCTTCCTCCTCATCAAAGAGCCAGTAACCGCCATTAGCATCGTATGTTACTAATGCAGCCTCTTCCCAATCAGCCAT
>JAILGF010000221.1 GCA_024696945.1 Lachnospiraceae bacterium
CGGGCACATGACAGCCACACATAATGACCTGCTCATCGCCATAGCTTTAGGTGCAGCTTTTTACGTGATTCTTGTTATTCTGGGCTTTGTAATCCCAAGGATACTTAAATCGGAACCATATAACAGAAAATTCTATAACCTCATAACAGTTTACACCAACACCGGATTCTTGGGTCTTCCGATTGCCAAGGCAATCCTGCCTGCAAACGCTATTCTTTATGTTATAGTGATAAACATTTTCTATAGTTTATTTTTCTATACGCATGGAATGGCTATATTACATTCCGGAATCGATCGTGAAATTGTACGCGGCTCTGAAGATATCAATAAAAAGACTACATCAAATATCAATATTGCATCTAAACATCCTCTTCTTGCGATATTTAACATCGGAACTATGATGGCAGTGTTGAGCCTTGTTGTATTCTGGTTTGAGATTACCTTCCCGCCCATCATTTCAAATACTATTGAATATGTTGGCAATGCTACCGTATTTATGTCCATGACTCTTCTCGGCGTGTCCATAGCCAGATCCAATTTCTTTAAGTCATTTAAAAATATCAGGATATGGCTTTATATTGTTATCCGTATGATAATTGTACCTGCTGTTTTCGTGGCAGTCATGTATTTTACCGGTTTTAATACAGACGCAACTTTGGCAGTATGCCTTATGGCTGCAGTACCGGCAGGAAGTTTGCCACTTATCACGGCAGAAAAAATGGGACTTGATACGGAGATATTGTCGAGCTCCATAGCCATGACCACATTCATGTCTGTGTTCACAATTACCGCTATTATGTCGGTGGTTTCATTATTAATATAGTTTTTATGACCACATACAAAAAATCAGCCGTCCTGTCATCCTGAACGAAGTGAAGGATCTTTAATCAATAAAATATTACAGATTGGTCGGCCTATATATCATCATCTCTGCACTAGAAAGAAGATAATATGAGAAATAATAAAGAATCCTTTAACTGGAAAGAATTCATAAAACAGATATGCGTGATAGCTATCCCGGTAGCATTGCAAAACCTGCTTACTACTACGGGATCGATGGTAGATACCATGATGATATCCTCTCTGGGACAAAATGAACTGGGAGCGGTAGGCTTATGCGCTCAGTTTTCATCACTTATGTTTTCAGGATACTGGGGCTTTGTCGGTGGCGGAATGCTTTTTATTTCACAGTTTTGGGGAGCAAAGGATAATGCCGGAGTCAATCGTGCCTATGGTCTGACACTCACATGCATGATGATAGTGGCTACGCTGTTCTGCGGAATGGCAGTCCTTTTTCCCGAAAATGTTATGCAGCTATATACCGACAAGACAGATATCCAGGCAATCGGTGTTGATTATTTACGCATAGTGGGCTTTTCTTACATCCTAATGGTATTCTCCATGGCCATGGCAGTCCTTCTTCGGTGTACGGAAAGAGTCCGTATACCTCTTTATGGCTCCATCATATCCGTGGGCATGAATGTTTTCTTTAACTGGGTTCTGATCTTCGGAAATCTTGGATTCCCTGAAATGGGTGTAAAAGGTGCCGCTCTTGCAACTGTTATTGCTCAGTGCTGTAATATCGCAGTCATCATCATCTTGGCAAAAAAGAACCGTCATCCCTTCCTTTTTGCTTTCAAGTCGCATTTTTCCGGACGTCAAGGATTATCCTCCGAATATTTTAAAAAGTGCTTTCCTATCATAATGAACGAAGTTCTTATCGGCGTCGGAAATATGATGATAAACATTGTAATGGGAAGACAGACAAATGATGCGATCGCAGCACTTGCACTGTTCAGAACTATAGAAGGTCTCATCATAGGTTTCTTTGCAGGTTTCTCTAATGCTTCTTCCATCCTTGTGGGAAAAGAAGTCGGAGCCGGAAATCTTGAAACAGCATATAAAAGAGCCTGGAGGATTGTATATCTCTGTCAGGGCTTCATCGCTACAGTCGGAGTTCTTTTGATACTGCTCCACTCACCCATTCTTACTCTCGCTAATCTCGAAGGTGAGAGCTTCAAGATAGGGACGCAGTTTATTGTCATTTTCGCTATCTTTGCGATAATAAGGATGGGGAATTGGACACAGAACGATACCTTTAGGTCAGCAGGAGAAGCAGTCTATGGCACAGTTCTTGAAATAGCCTTTATGTGGCTTATGGTGGTTCCGGCAGTATGGATTTCCGGAATGGTCATAGGTGCTCCCACTTTTGTAGTTTTTATTTGCTGTTATATAGATGAGCCAATAAGATATGTGCTTATGCAGATACACCTTCACAACGGGAAATGGGTAAAACCCGTAACTCCCGAAGGAAGGGCAGCATTAAAAGAATTTCGAGAAAAAAGGGGGAAGCAAAAAGTAAGCCATATATAAACTTCATTTATTTAACTTCGCTATGGATGTTAAAATCGGTATTCCGACCGGACAAACAGTCATACATGAGAGTGATTTTGAACAGGTGCTTCCAAAATGCTCTCCGTATGACTTTTTTATTTCTTTTGACTTTTCGTGGTTTCTGGCAGATACCAGATAGCAGTCATTTGCAAATGCTGCTCCGAAA
>JAILGF010000227.1 GCA_024696945.1 Lachnospiraceae bacterium
TTATAGGGGTCAGATTTGGTCTCTCTAGGGAGTTCGTGAATGACCTCTCTAGAGAGTTCATTTTTGGTCTCTCTAGAGAGCTCGTTATTGAACTCCCTAGACGATTTGCTACGGCTCTCGCTGTTAGTGACTTGTTGATACTCTTCTGTAGTATCTGGAGATGAGTAGCGCATAATGTAGACATGGTCCGGGTTACCTTGTCCATGAGACTCAAACCTCACGAGACCTTTGGCTTTTCCAAAGCATTCTTTCAGTTCCTTGCGAACTCTCTTTGCTGTGGATTCACTACAATTCAGAAAGTCACAGATCATCTTTATGGAAAAATTAATATAGACTCTGTTTTCACTGTCTGTTTTTTGATTTTTTTCTTGCCGCATAGTATCAAGGAGCTTCACATAAAGTAGTTTTGCCTTACTTGATAGCTTTTGACAGACCGGGTCTTCAAAAAGAAAAATCGGCAGTTTCATGAAAAGGTGATTATTTTGTTCGTTTGGATTATAATATTCATACGTTTGTGCAGATGAAGGCATATAACTTCCTTTCAAATAAATATTGACATTCACTGGTTAAATTCGTACAATAATATATAAATTCGTAGCTGAATACTTTATCTATAGGTACAATTTAGGTACAATTAGAGTAGTAAGAAGCAGATTTTTTTAGGAATTAAATACTGATTTGTACAGAACGTGATTAAGACAAAGAAGCAGATTTTTATAGCAGTTTTATTCAATAAGAAGCCTTCAAAACTCGAAAACACCAGTAAAATAGGCATTTTTGGGCATAAAGAAAAGGCTCCAGTCTATAACTGAAGCCTTCCGTAAAAGCAGGGATAGCAGGATTCGAACCTACAGATGACGGAGTCAGAGTCCGTTGCCTTACCGTTTGGCGATATCCCTATCTGTTCAACGGATGATATTATAGCGCATAGTTTTTGGTTTTGCAAGTCTTTTTTTTATAGAAAAATAAAAAAAATATCTGATTTACAAGCAATAATAAAAAAATATTCAGATAATACACATGTTACCCATATTCATTTTAGAAAAAATATTTGCTTTTCTTACTATAAAAGGATATAATTACAGTAATGTATTTTTGTTTTATAGTCAGGAACAAAGAGTTCTAAAAGGAGTATGGGTTTTTGTTATGAGAAAGAGAATACTGACTTATATAGAATATATGAACAGGCGCCTAGGGAACCTTGAAAAAGAATATAAAAGCGACAAGGAAAACAAAGACATTGATGATGAACTTGAGAAACTGAAAAAAGAGCATCTGACACAGATCGCATTTTTTCAGCATGAGCGGCTTATACATCTTATAGTTACGGTATTGTTTGCGGTCCTTGAATTCTTATCTCTTTTTATGTGCATGCTGGTGCCGAATATCGGTACGTTTCTTCTGACCGCTGCTGTTCTGGTACTTCTTGTTCCGTACATCAGGCATTATTATCTTTTGGAAAATGAAGTCCAGAGGATGTACGAGCAATATGACAGACTTCAGAACATGATCGGAAAGGATTCATTCCACTTGCAGTAAAACCTTTTACTTTTTACTTGATACTTTTTAAAATATGTGCTATTATACATTTGGGTGTATGAAAAAATGTTGCTATTATAGTACGGGGGCATATTATGGCTTTGTATAAAAATCGAATGGTATATCGTTTTATGTGCATAGTTCTTTTGGTATGCCTTTTTATTATACCCTTAGGAACCGTATCAATACATGCGGAAGCAACTGATACTGACTCATATCCGACAGAATTTACTTACAATGATCTGGAATATCTTATAGATACTGATTCTTTAACAGCTGTTCTTGCGGGAAGTGTTTCCGATGAACTAAAATCTTTGAAAATCCCTTCGGTAATAATATATAAAGAAAAAGAGATACCTGTGACGGGCATAGCGGATTATGCTTTTGAAGGAAGCAGCCTGACAAAGGTAACTATAGGTAAAAATGTTAGGACTATCGGTGAGGGAGCATTTGCTTTTTCAAGTGAGCTTATAAAGGTATCTGTCAACAAAAGCTGCAACAGGATAGGGGATGCCGCATTCTTTATGTGTGAAAAGCTTAAAACCGTTAAGCTGAGTAAGAAAGCAAAAACATCTTACATCGGCGAAGGTGCTTTAGCAGGCACGGCAATCAAGAAGTTTTCAATCCCGGATGCGACAGTTACTGTAGGCAGTGCTGCTTTTGCGGAATGTCCGAAGCTTTCTTCCGTGAATTTAGGAAAAAAACTGAATGAACTCGGAGAAGGAGCTTTTGCAGGCTGTAATTCACTTGAGATAGTGTCGATCTCGGATAAGAATAAATCTTTTATGGTTAAGGATAATCTGATTTATTCAAAAGATTATGAAGAACTCCTTTCGGCAGCCGCAGCTTCCGGAGAGATAAGGCTTTCGGAAGAAACCGAAAGTATTGCATGCAGGGCATTTGAAGGCAATTCACGTGTGGTTACCGTCAGGATCCCTGAGAGCGTTGCTTCTATAGAGGAGTGTGCATTTATGAGTTGTTCGGCTTTGGAGACCGTTATTTTGGAAGGCGGCATGATCGAAATAGATGAAAATGCTTTCTATGATTGTCCCGGATTTAAAGAAATGCGGCTTGGCAGCTGATTTTGTAATTCGACATAAAAAAATGCTAAATATTTTACAAGGTATCGGAGGGGAAGCCGGTACGCACAGTTGGGGGGAAGATCGTTATGAAGATTAGCTCTCTTTTGATCAGAAATTTCAAAACAATCAAGGAATTGAACATTGACAGTATAGAAAGTGCTTTTATCATAGTCGGCAAAAACAGTACCGGTAAAACGACTATCCTGAAAGCGATACTTGCCGTTGCCGGTCAGTATGAAGTCAGACCTACCGATTTTAACGATCCGGGCAGAAACATTGAGATTGCCGTGAACCTGGAGATCACGAATGCCGATATCGTAGAGATGCACAGTAAAGGCAAGATAAGCAAATACAAGAGCTTTGATATGTGGTACAAGGAATTCTGTGAGCTGCTGCCCACATTTGTAAGGGGCGGCAAGGTTCCTGATGCCTATGATCCCGAGGATCCTGCCGAAGCGATCGAAGAGCTGTTCCCATCTGAAGAGGAGCAGGACTCAAGTGATTTCGGGGGATTGCTCTCGTTCTCGTTCGTGGTTGACACTGAAATGAACATCAGATACTCGGACGGAATAAACAAGAACAATCCGGTGCTTAAAAAGGTTTTCCCGAAGGTTTATTTCTTTGATGTAACAAGGGATGTAAAGGAAATACAGGACAGCATCTTCATGGTCCAGACAAAGTCTGTATTGAAACGTATAAGAGATACCGTTTGCATGTACGATGAGTCAAAGCCCTGTACCCAATGCTTTAGGTGTATAAAGGATATAATCGCCAAAAATCCCGATGAACTGTCGATCCTTGAAACTACGAAGCTTTTGGAATATAAACTGCTTCAGTTAAATATGGACGAGTTTATAGAAAGGCTTAACAGGTATTACATTAGGAACAGCGGCAGGCAGCAGGATATAGAGTTCGTTGTGAAGCTTAACACCAAAGAGCTTTTTATGATGGATACTTTAGTGGCCAACCGTGACCACTACGGTGCCGATTCGGTGGATACGCTGAGTGCGGGTGCAAAAAGCATTTATATTCTTTCTCTGCTTGAGGCTTATGTGGATGAGAACAGCAACATCTCGAGCATTATAATGATCGAGGATCCTGAGATATATCTTCATCCCCAGCTTCAGAAGACTGCGAGCGAGATCTTATACAGGCTTTCAAAAAAGAATCAGGTTATATTCTCTACCCATTCTCCGAATATGATATTTAACTTTAAATCGACACAGATCAATCAGGTGGTTCTTGACAAGGATTACAATACAACCATTTCGGAGAATTCGGACATCAATAAGATACTTGATGACCTCGGATATTCGGCGGGCGATGTAATGAACGTGAACTTCGTTTTCATTGTCGAAGGAAAACAGGATTCGAACAGGCTGCCGATGCTGCTTAAGAAATACTATTCCGAGGTTTACAATGATGACGGAACCCTGCAGAGGATTTCCATCATTACTACGAACAGCTGTACAAACATTAAGACATATGCGAACCTGAAGTACATTAACCAGCTGTATCTTAAGGATCAGTTCCTGATGATAAGGGACAGTGACGGAAAGAAGCCCGAGACACTGGCTAAGCAGCTCTGTTCGTATTACAGTGACAGGGCAAAGGAGGATCCTGTAAATATTCCGAGAATAACCAGGAAGAACGTACTGATCCTTAAGTATTATTCCTTTGAAAACTATTTCCTCAACCCTAAAATAATGGTCAAGATCGGAGTACTTAACACCGAAGAGGAATTCTACAATATCCTTCTTTCAAAGTTTAAGTCCTATCTGTACAGACTGCCGTGCGCAAGACGTATGAAGGAGATAACAGGACTTGTCGTAAGAACGAAGGAAGACCTGAAACGCAATATGGAAACCATAAAAATCTATATGCGCGGACACAATCTTTTTGATATTTTCTACGGCAGATATAAGGGTGAGGAGGAGAACAACATCCTCATGAAGTACATTGAAGCAGCACCTCGTTCGGAATTTGCAGATATCTTAAACGCCATTGATAATTTCATCTATTTCATGAACAGAAAGCGTGAGGATGAATCCCTGAAGGAGGAAGAAGACAGATATAACTCAAAGCACAAACATAAAAACAAATACAACCGTATATAAAGTCAAACAAAGAATAACAAAAATATAGGAGGAACGTATGTTTAAGCTGTTTATCAACCCTAAGAACAAGAAAGGCCACATCAATCCCGAGCTTCAGGGACATTTCTCAGAGCATCTCGGACGCTGTATCTACGAGGGTATCTATGTAGGCGAAAAGTCTGATATCCCGAATGTTAACGGAATGAGAAAGGACGTAGTGGATGCATTAAAAGAAATGAAGATACCGGTTCTGCGCTGGCCCGGAGGATGCTTCGCTGACGAATATCACTGGAAGGACGGCATAGGACCTAAAAAGGGAAGAAAGAAGATGATCAATACCCATTGGGGCGGAGTTTTGGAGGATAACAGCTTCGGTACCGATGAGTTTATGGAGCTTATCTCTCAGCTGGGCTGTAAGTCATACATCAACGGAAATGTCGGCAGCGGTACCGTCCAGGAGATGAGCGAGTGGGTTGAATACATGACCTTTGAGGGTGTTTCTCCTATGGCTGATATGAGAAAGAAGAACGGCCATGCAGATGCTTACAAGGTTGATTATTTCGGCGTAGGTAATGAAAACTGGGGCTGCGGCGGAAATATGAATCCTGATTATTATGGGAATCTGTACAGACGCTATCAGACATATATAAGAAACTATAATCCCGAGCATAGGATCAATAAGATCTGCTGCGGCGCAAACGCAGGAGATTATGAGTGGACTGACGTTGTAATGAAGACCTGCTTTAAGAATGCTGAGCATTTCCATGGATTTATGGAAGGTCTTTCACTTCATTACTATACGGTTCCCAATGACTGGATCCACAAGGGAAGCGCTACCAAGTTTAATGAGGATGACTGGTACAACACCTTAAAGAAGACTATTTTTATGAAAGAGCTTATCGAACGTCACACCGCTATAATGGATAAGTATGACAAGGATCATAAGGTAGGCCTGATGGTTGATGAGTGGGGTACCTGGTATGATGTTGAGCCCGGAACGAACCCCGGATTCCTGTATCAGCAGAATACCATGAGGGATGCTCTGGTGGCAGGTATCAATCTGAATATCTTCAACAAGCATTGCGACAGGGTAAAGATGGCAAATATCGCCCAGCTTGTAAATGTTCTTCAGTCGGTTCTCCTTACCGAAGGACCTAAGATGGTTAAGACTCCTACATATTATGTATTTAAGATGTACAACGTTCATCAGGACGCTGAACTTCTTGACAGCTACGTAGAGACCGAGGAGATCGGTTCTGAAAAGGACAAGGTTCCGAATTTAAGCGAGTCTGTTTCGGTTGATAAGAACGGCACAATACATGTTACTCTTTGTAATCTTTCATGTAAGGATGCATATGATGTAAAGGTTCTGGTAGCCGATAAGAAGGTTAAGAGCGTCAGCGGTGAAATCCTTACCAACAAGATGGATGCATACAATACGTTTGATGCTCCAGAAAAGGTTAAGACCAAGAGATTTAAGGCAAATGTGGTAGAGGACGGTGTGGAATTAAATATTCCTGCATGTTCGGTAATACAGCTTTCAATAAAATGAGATACACTTCCGATTTACGGTAAAGTGTTTGGATATGTGCAGAGGATCAGTCAGTTAAGTGAGGATATACCGGTTATATGAGGAAACGGATCTTCAATATTATACAGATAGGGAATAAGGATGATATGGCAAGCCGTATGTTTGACATAGGGCTTACCGTTGTTATACTGTTGAATATCCTTGTTACCTTTATGGAGACATTTAATGAACTGTCCGATCTTTTCCCTGTGTTTAAAGTGATAGAGATTGTTACGGTCGTAATATTCTGTATAGAATATGTATTAAGGATCCTAACCGCCGATTATCTCTATCCCGGAGAATCACATCTTAAAGCGCGGCTGCATTTCCTAAGATCGTTTGACGGTGTTGTGGACCTTCTTACAATCCTTCCATTTGTATTCCTTTCGGGCTTTATAGCCTTCAGGATACTTAGGATATTCAGGATCTTCCATCTGTTCAGGATCAACGCCCAGTATGATTCCTTCAATGTTATCACGCTGGTTTTAAAGGATAAGTGGAAACAGATAGGTTCATCCATTGTGATCATTATAGTAATAATGCTCGCTGCGTCGCTTGGAATGTATTCCGTGGAACACAATGCACAGTCTGAAGCGTTTGCCAATGCATTCTCCGGAATGTGGTGGAGCGTATCGGCCCTTCTTACCGTTGGATACGGTGACGTATATCCGATAACGGTTGTCGGGAAGATAATGGGAATACTCATAGCCTTTCTTGGAGTTGGAGTGGTCGCCATACCTACCGGTATTATCAGCGCGGGCTTTGTTGAACAGTTCAGGCTTCGATCAAATTCCGACAAAAAGCTTCCGGATGCCGAAGGAATCGGAGAGATAGTAGTGGCAGATGAACGGACGCTTTTGGGAAAACGTGTCGCTGAACTGACCGATGCCGAAGCGGTAGACGTGATTCTGGTGATCCGCGGAGAATTAAGGCTTTTGCCCACCGATAGTCTTATCCTGCAGAAAGGGGATGTGGTTATACTACGCTCTGACAGGATAGTAAAGAAAAAGGCTAAATAAGAATAAAAAAAGGGATACCCGAGGGTATCCTTTTTTTGCCCGATAGACAACAACCGGAAAGGACGCCGGCCTGCTTCACGGACATAGACTGTACTCCGGATTCTGTATGCGGGTCCTCCAAAGCGCAGACTTACAAAATTATATAATACCTTTTTTTATCTCGTTTGTCAAGGGATGAAAATGTATATCAAAATGAATTTTTTTCTTGCACTTGATTAAAAAAAGTAGTAAAATACAAATATGTATGACCAATAAGGAAGGATGGTGCTGATCGTGAAAAAAAGAATAGCGGTTTTGGCAAACGGATGGAACTCCGAAAACCTGTCTAATTTCATGATGGGAATAGAAAAATATGCGAAACCCGAATCAATGGATTTTTATGTTTTTCTGAGCTTTGCATCCTATGGTTATAATGAATCTAATCGTAAAGCCGAGGCTCTTGTTTATGAAATCCCTGAACTGAACACGTTTGATGCCATTATCATCTTCGGACCGGGTCTTAATTTTCAAGAGGTTATCGATAGAATACAGAAGCTTGCCGATGAGGCAGGCATTCCGGTAATAAGCATAGGATTGAAACATCCGGGTCACTACTTTATCGGAGCAGATAACTATTTCGGAATGAAACAGCTGGTCGATCACATGATCGATAAGCATGAATGCAGGAAACTAATGTATATTGCGGGGTCTCGCGAAAACGATGACTCAAATATCAGACTTAAGGCTATCCGTGATTCGGCAGAAGAACATGGTATAGATTTCGGGGAAGATGATATCTTCTATTCGGAGTGGGAAGCCAGAAAATCGATGGAATATATCATGACTCACTTTAAATCTCCCGAAGATTTTCCCGATGTATTCCTTTGCGCCAACGATCAGCTTGCTATCACAACCAGCCAGTTAATGGAGATGACATATCATCTTGAACCTAAGGATGTAAAGATCTGCGGTTTTGATCATCTTGATGCCAGCAGGATTTATTATCCTTCAATGTCTACAGTTGATCAGGAGTATTATTCCATAGGAAAAACAGCCATTGAGACATTGGACACCATTTTTGAAGGAAAAAAAGCTGAAGCCGAAGTGATGGTTCCGTGCAAGTTTGTAGTCGGAGAGAGCTGCGGCTGCAATTGCAGCAGACGGGCCATGAAGGAGCGAAAGGCATATATCAGGAAGCAGCAGGTGGATAACCGTTTCGCTTCTTTCAAGGAAGGAAGGATTTTTGAACTTGAAAGAGCAATTATCCAAGGGCAGAGCTACGATACTGTAAAGAAAAATATCAGAACGCTTATGAACGGAGGAACTTCCTCGGAAGGAAATACCTTCTACATTATGTTCGATCCGGTCCTTGAGAAGATAGGAGAAAAGGAAGAGTCGCTTCTCCCGAGGCTTTCTCTTGATCAGGAATATTTTGTTGTATGCGGAAAGAAAAACAATGTTCCTTCAATATCTGAAAAGGTTAATCGCTCGGATATCATTCCGGATGATCCGAGAACGGGTCCCAATTCGATATATCTCATAGGAACCCTTCATCTTGAGGACCTGATATGCGGTTATTTTATTATGGGATCGACTGCTAAGAATATCCGCGAATCCGATTTCCCAAATTACAAAACGCGGATAGACAGGGCATTCTTTACCTATATCAAAAACCTTCAGCTTAATACATTAAATAAGAAGCTGGCAGATCTTATGGAGCAGGATTCGCTTACCCATGTAAAGAACAGAACTGCTTACGATAAGTATATCAAGGCTTTCCAGAAGCTTGTAAAAACAGGCGAAAGAAAAGAGTATGCTGTAGCATATTTCGATATTAACGATCTTAAGGTCATCAATGATAAATACGGTCATGAGGCCGGAGATGCGTATATCAGGAATTCCTGTAAGCTAATATGTGATACCTTTAAGCACAGTCCCGTATTCCGTATAGGCGGGGATGAGTTCCTGAGCATTCTCTACAACGATGACTTCAAGAACCGGGAAGAGCTGCTTGCTTCAATGAAAGAAGAAATGGAAAACAGAAAGACATCCAGTGATAAATATTCACCCGCAGCCATTGTTTCCATAGCCTCCGGAATGGCAGTGTTTGATCCGGAAACCGATCCCGACATAATTTCAGTTGTAAACAAGGCCGATGTGCATATGTATGAGGAAAAAGCCCGCATGAAAAAGGGCAACATCAGATAATGTTAATGTATCGGGAATTTTGAGGACTATAAATTTAAATGGAGTAAAAGTTTTTTAGTATGAAGATAAATGCAGTAAAGGGTATGAACGATTATCTGCCGGGAGAGGTGGAGCTTCGTGACTATATCCAGTCAACTATACTCAGAGTATATGAGAAAAACGGTTTCAGACGTATTATGACCCCTGCCGTTGAGGATGCCGAAAACATCGATAAGAGCGAGGGCGGAGACAATCTGAACCTGGTATTTAAGATCTTAAAGAGAGGCGATAAGCTGGAAAAGGCCCTTGCCTCAGGTGATGAGAAAGAACTGTCCGACTTAGGTCTCAGATACGATCTGACACTTCCTCTTTCAAGATATTATGCAGGGCACAAGGAGATTCTTCCTTCACCCATGAAGTGCATCCAGATAGATAAGGTATATAGGGCTGAGCGTCCTCAGAAGGGCAGGGACAGAGAGTTTGTACAGTGCGATATCGATATCTTGGGCTCTTCTTCTGCAAACTGTGAGGTTGAGCTTATATGTGTTACCGCAGAGGCTCTGCAGGCATTATCCCTTAAAAATTTCAAAATCAAGATAAATGACAGAAGACTCTTAAAGTCCATGCTTTTAAAGTGCGGATTTGAGGAAGGACAGCTCGACAGTGTCTGTATTTCCTTTGACAAGCTGGACAAGATCGGTGTTGAAGGTGTTATAGGCGAACTTACCGAAAAGGAATTTTCAGCTTCAGCTATTGAAAACTTTAATAAAGTGCTTGAGAGACGGCCGTTTACTTTGGATATGATGCCTGAGCTCTGTGAGGATGCTTCTGCAGCAGAAAATCTTAAGTATATAGTAGATACCGTTAAATCCGTATCTAAGGGCTCATTCGAGGTTGAGTTTGATATTTCACTGGTTCGCGGACAGGGTTATTATACCGGCACCGTATTTGAAGTTGAAAGCACCGATTTCAGAGGCGCCATCAGCGGCGGCGGAAGATACGATAACCTAATAGGAAAGTTCATCGGACAGCAGGTACCCGCGGTAGGTTTCTCCATCGGATTTGAAAGAATCTTTGCCATACTTAAGGAAAGCGGATTTAAGATTCCCGAAAAGCGTCAGAAGATTGCGCTGATTTACGATAATGATAAGTTTGCCGATGCTTATATAAAAGCTACTGAGCTTAGAGCGGAGTATGATGTGTCCATGTTTGAGACTCCGAAAAAGACAGGCAAGTTCTTGAATAAGCTTCAGGAAAACGGATACAACGGTTTCTTCATACTGGGTCAGTCTGAGGAAGTAAACGAACTAAAATAATCAGCGATTTTTTGCTGCACGAAGGATCTTAAGAGAAAATCGATCATGGATTCTTCGCATGGTTGGGATAGTTTAGAAAGATTAAAGTATGTCAACGAGGAAGCTTGTTGACATATTTTTATGCGAAAATACTGATGGTTCAGAAAAGATATTCAACAATAAGGAAGGAATACAGAAATGCTTCACGAGAACATTTTATCAGCGGTAGGAAATACTCCGCTTATCAGGCTTAACAGATTAACCGGGGAGAATGATGCAGAGGTACTTGTAAAGTACGAAGGAGTAAATATAGGTGGTTCGGTAAAGACCAGGACTGCTTTAAATATGATAGAGGCAGCAGAGAAAGAAGGAAGATTGAAGCCCGGATCTACAATTGTAGAGCCTACCAGCGGTAATCAGGGTATAGGCCTTTCATTGGTAGGAGCCGTAAAGGGCTACAAGGTTATAATAATCATGCCTGACTCGGTAAGCCGTGAGAGGAGACTCCTTATTACACAGTACGGGGCAGAGTTAAAGCTTGTGCATGATAAGGGTGATATCGGGGAATGCATCGATAAGTGTATAAAAATAGCAAAGCAGATGGCTGCGGATGATCCTAATGTATTTCTTCCCGATCAGTTTTCAAACCCTGATAATGTAGCAGCACATCTTAAGAATACCGGTAAAGAGATTTTAAAGGATGCAGACGGTCCTATAGACGGATTCTGCTCCGGTATTGGTACGGGTGGAACCATAACAGGTATCGGTACTGTACTTAAGGGTGCCAATCCCAATATGAAGATAGTGGCAGCAGAGCCTGAAAATGCAGCAATACTTTCGGGCGGCGGTATAGGCTCTCATATCCAGATGGGTATCGGAGACGGTATCATCCCTCCTATTCTGGATCAGACTATAATAGACGAGATAGTAACAGTTAGCGATGAGGATGCACTGGGTACGACGAGAAGACTAGCAAAGGAAGAAGGTATCCTTTGCGGCATTTCAAGCGGTACCAATGTTTTCGTGGCATTAAAGATGGCCAGGGAACTGGGTAAGGGGAAGCGGGTTGTGACAGTCCTTCCCGATACCGGAGAGCGTTATTTCTCAACCATCCTTTTTGACAGATAAAGCAATAGGCAGTGGGTGAATGGGGTGATATAGTGGCGATAGAAAATTCGTACTGTGGTAAAAGCTGTATTCATTGCCCTGAAAAACAAAACGGGAAATGTCTGGGGTGCAAACCGGAGTTGGAGTTTGCTTATCAGAAAACACTAAGTGAAAATGTAAAGAATATCCCTGTATTGAGGGATGGGTCTGCAGATGACGGGCTTGACGATTATTTAAAACCGCTTGACTTAACCGATTTAAATGGAAAAGTCTCGGATCTGGGAAAAGGCTCGGGTCAGGAAAAAACCTCGGAACAGATAAAATGTGGGGCAGTCAGATACAGCGAGTTCTGTAAGATAGCCATGTGCTGTCGCAACAATGATTATGAACACTGCGGTATGTGCACCAAATCCTTTGCATGTCCGGAATATAGCAAAAAGGGAGCCATGAATGCCATCATTTCAGCTCAGATGGAAGCCTGGGGAATGATAGACTATGGACTTAAGAAAAGTGTGCCGTATCAATGGATGCTTTTTACGTGCCTCATTTTGGAAATTATAAGGGATGTGTCCTTGACACTTAACTTAGGATTGGTTACACCGTTTATTGTAACGATAGGAGTAGCGATAGCGTCTGCTTATGCATATAATAAACTGGGAGAATACACCAAAATATTCACGGTAGTCATGTTTTTGACATTAGCAAGTCTGGCTTTAAAACTACTGGTTAGTTATGGAGGGTTTGGACTTTTTTGGTCCTATCCTATGTATATACTTCAGCTGGTGGTTGCGGTCAGTTGCTATAAAATGACCTTTGATGCATATGCCGAAATGATAAGTCCTGTTGATTCGGTATTAGAGAAAAAATGGTTGAAGATGTGGCCTCTGACTTTGATACTGTATATTCCGTGTTATACAGTAGCTGTAATACTTTCACTGGCTGGTAAAGGTAATGTGTTGGGACCTATATTGGAGATTGCACCGGCGATTATATTAAATATAGCCATACCGATACTTATGGTTACAACCATCAATGTTTGTAAGAAAAATTAAAAACTCCTACCATCCTGAGATGGGTCAACATCTCATAGTGGCATTGGTAATGCATGTTGGATCTTAAACACGATGGTTTGGTAATTATTTTGAATAATGATTCATTATGCCATAAAAATTCGTTAAAAATATACATTGACAAGAAATAAGAAAACATTTATACTCAAACTGTAACTTAAAGAAAACATCACTCTTTAAGAGGATGTATTTTAGAAAAGGAGAACATCATGAAAAAAACATTATTTTTCATGATGCTGCTTACCCTCACGGTTGCACTTTGCGCATGCAAAGGCGATACGAAGAAGGATGGCCAGGCTGCTGATAATCAGAGCCAAGGTCAAACGGCAAACTCTGATTCAGTCAGTTACGGAGGAGAAATAGTAGTAGGTATCAGCCAGGATTTAGATAGTCTTGACCCACACAAAGCAGTTGCGGCAGGAACGAAGGAAGTTCTGTATAACATTTTTGAAGG
>JAILGF010000028.1 GCA_024696945.1 Lachnospiraceae bacterium
GAAAGTTTTATCCGAGAAACCGGGCAAGGTATTTCTAAGTTGAAGTTCTCCAACACCAATTATATCTTTAAGTGGGTAAAAAAGTGACTTAAAGATATAATATGTGCATAATCAAAAAAGGCTGAAAAGCCTTGAAAATACGAGGTTTTATTACTATGATAAAAGTATTATTCGTTTGCCATGGGAATATCTGCAGATCAACAATGGCTGAGAGCGTTTTTACATATATGGTAAAGGAAAAAGGATTAGAGAAGAAGTTTTTTATTGACTCTGCAGCAACGAGTACGGAGGAGATAGGAAACAGACCGCATTATGGAACGGTTTCTAAGCTGAGGTCGGAGGGAATCCCTTTGGTTCCGCACCGGGCAAGGCAGATGACGAGGCGGGATTACGACGAGTTTGATTATATAATAGGTATGGACTCGGCAAATATCCGGAACATGGGCCGTATATGCGGCGGAGATATCCGGGGAAAGTTTTACCGTATGCTAGAATTTGTAGGGTCAACGGATGATGTTGCAGATCCTTGGTATACGGATGATTTTGATTCTACTTACAGGGATATTACTATAGGGCTTAACGGATTTTTTGATTTTCTTAAAAGACGTGGTGAGATATAAAAAAGAGGATTATTTAAAAGAGGGTAAGTATGTTAGAAGATGAACTGCTTCATGAAGGTGAGCGCTTAGACGAGCTTAACCGTAACAATCTGAAGATAATACAAGATCCTGCAAGGTTCTGCTTCGGGATGGATGCCGTGCTCCTTTCGGGGTTTGCAAAGGTTAAGGCAGGAGAAAAGGCCATAGACCTTGGAACAGGAAACGGTATTATTCCAATTCTTTTGTATGCAAAAACAGAGGGTGAGCATTTTACAGGACTTGAAATACAGCCTGAGAATGTGGATATAGCCTCACGCAGCGTAAAGTACAACCGGCTGGAAGAGAAGATAGATATTATTGAAGGTGATATAGTTAAAGCTTCAGAGCTTTTCGGAAAATCGGTTTTTGATGTGGTGACGTCTAATCCTCCTTATATGATAGGACAGCATGGTCTGACAAATCCCGATTCTGCGAAAGCCATAGCAAGGCATGAAGTGAAATGTACATTTGAGGACGTGGCTAGGGAAACGGCTGCACTTCTTAAACCGGGCGGAAGATTTTATTTGGTACATCGCCCATTTAGACTTGCAGAACTTATAGTGACTCTGGTAAAATATAAATTAGAACCGAAGAGGATGAAGCTGGTACATCCTTTTATAGATAAGGAGCCTAATATGGTCCTTTTGGAATGTGTAAGGGGTGGAAATTCCCGAATGACAGTGGAAGCTCCGCTTATCGTTTATAAGGAACCGGGGGTCTATACGGACGAGATATATGACATATACGGGTATTAATATTGAGTAATATATTGGATAGTATAAAGATTCTTCGCTTCGCTCAGAATGACATAGGATTGAACCAAGTCGGCATTATGGGGAGTAAGGAAATTTAAGGGGTTTGTATGAGAAAAAGACTATCACTTTTAGTATGTCTGTTATTATCAATTGTATTGTGTGCAGGCTGCAGTAAGGAACCTGAGCAGTCAACCGAGCCCAGTCTTCTTTTGGGTTTCAGTCAGATAGGTTCGGAGAGCGCATGGCGTATCGGGAATACGCGTGATATAGAGGAGTCGGCCGATAAAAACGGCATCAGCCTCATGCTTGAAAATGCTAACCAGAAGCAGGAAAACCAGATAGCAGCCATCAGGCGGTTTATAGCTTATAAGGTTGATGTTATTGCTTTTTCTCCAATAGTGGAGGACGGCTGGGACAATGTGCTTGAGGAAGCAAAAACGGCAGGGATACCCGTTGTACTGGTGGACAGGGATATCAGTACAGAAAAGGAAGGGCTTACCGCATGCCTCATCGGTGCGGACTTTTATAAGGAAGGTTATATGGCGGGAGAATATCTCGTGCGTAAAGCGGACAGTCTGAACTTAGAGCACGTGAATATCGTGGAGATTACCGGAACTACAAATTCGACCCCCATGCGCCAGCGCCAGGCAGGTTTTATGGATGCGATAGCGGGTGATGAGCGTATGAATGTGATGGAGAGCATAGACGGGGACTTCTTAAAGAGCCGCGGAGCGGAGAATATGAGATATCTGCTAGAAACATACGGCGGGGAGATAGATGCGGTTTATTCACATAATGATGAAATGACATTGGGGGCACTTCCCGAGATAGAAAAAGCAGGATTTATTCCCGGAAAGGATATGATAATCATATCCATCGACGGCGGACAGGAAGCTATAGATGTATTAAAGAGCGGAAAGATCAACTGCGTTGTGGAATGTACTCCAAAGCTTGGCAATGTTCTGATGGAAACGGCACTTAAATTGAAATCGGGCGAAGCGGTAGAGGGAGTCATTCATCCTGAGGAGCAGGTATTCAGTGATGAAATGGATACTTCCAAGATAGCACCGAGAGGGTATTAAATGGAGAAAAGCCGGATAAAAAAAGAAAAAAGCATACTCGGGCGAATAAATGACCTGAGCCACAAGCTTGTTTTTATGCTTGTGATCCCCATTGTGCTGAGCCTTGTACTGATGCTTGTATATGCGGGGAAATATCACAGTGCCATTGAGAGAATGGAAACAATAGCAAGCATTAAGACGGTTGTAGCCACGGATATTCCCGGTATTGCATGGAATATTATCAGCGGGCGTGATGAGTTTGCAGACAGCAATATTTATGTGAAAATCCATGATGTCGAAAGGACGATAGAAGAAATTACCGAAAGTACGGATGCGGAGAACAGGCTTTCCCTGATAGTTGCGGGACGTACCATGCAGACCTTGGAAAACTATGTAGATCGAATCAGGAAAAATATACAAGATCAGGTCCCTGTGGTGGAGAACGAGGCAGTACTTGTTGAAGTCCGTGACGTTGCTTCTCTTGTGGACAGTATGCTGAATGAATATATAGCACAGGAGATCGATTTCACCGGAAAAATGAGCGGAAGCCTGCAGATGGTTATTCTTCTGACGGCTATAGCAGAGGTTATAATCGTTGTGGTTTCCCTATGGGTTAGAAACAGGTCGGTTAAAACAACGGCACTTTTTGTAAGACAGCCCATCGAGCACTTGGAGGAAGTGACGGCTAAGCTTTCGGAAGGAACCCTTGATGCCAGGCTTGCGGATACGGACGTAACGGAACTGAGAAATCTGACAGCACAGGTTAATACAATGGCTAAGAGACTTAAGAGTATGATGGAAAAGAGTGCTCTTGATGCCAGAACCTTAAGAAAAGCAGAGCTTCGTACCCTTCAGGCTCAGATCAATCCGCATTTCCTGTATAATACGCTTGATGCAATTATCTGGAAGGCTGAAGCAGGAGAAAAGGATGAGGTTATCCAGCTTACAAGTGCGTTAAGCGATTTCTTCCGTATAAGTCTTTCTTCGGGCGCCGACTGGATCCCTATAAGGCAGGAGAAAAAGCACATAGAAGGTTATTTAAAGATCCAGCAGACAAGATATCGTGATATAATGGATTACAGGATAGATATACCTGACGAGATAGGCGATTTTTATATATTGAAGCTTTTGGTCCAGCCGCTGGTTGAAAATGCCATATATCATGGTATCAAGATAAAGCGTGGCGGCGGTCTTATAACGGTTTCGGCAAAGGAAGAAAACGGAATGCTGACTTTTACCGTAAAGGATACAGGTTCCGGAATGACACGGGAACAGCTTGAAGCCCTGAATGACAGGATGAAAAAGGAACTTCCTACGGTAAGCCGTGAGGGCGGCGGCTTCGGCCTTGTAAACGTAAACTTGAGAATAAGGCTTTATTATAACCAGACTGATGGTCTGAGGATAAAAAGCGGACCGGAAGGAACTGAGGTAAGTTTCACGGTTCCGTGCAGAAATGAAAAGGAGATTTTTGAAAATGAAGGTGTTTCTGGCTGATGATGAGATAGTTGTTAGAGAAGGAATAAGGGAATCTTTTCCGTGGGATGAAACTCCCTATACGCTTGTTGGCGAGGCACCGGACGGGGAAATGGCACTTCCCATAATAAGGGATACCAATCCGGATATTGTGATCACGGATATAAGGATGCCGTTTATGGACGGTTTGGAGCTCTGCCGTGTTCTGCGTGCCCAGATGCCATGGATAGGGATAATAGTATTGAGCGGCTATGATGAATTTGAATATGCCCGCCGGTGCATTCAGCTTGGGGTAAGGGAATATCTTTTAAAGCCGATAAATGCAGAGAAGCTTAAGGAAGTTCTTGATAAGGTAAGCGCACAGATTTTAGATGAAAGAAAGACTCTTGAGCATGCCGCCAGTCTGCGTGCACGTATGGAATCCGATGGGAAGTTTTTAAAGGAAAAGCTGATAGGATTGTTTTTTAATGATGAGTCCACGGACGACGATGCCCGGAATACCATAAAACAGCTAAGCTCGATGGGATGTAATATTGAAGCCCCTTTCTATGCTGTAATTGATGCCGCCTTTTCACCTGAAAGAACCGGGCAGGAGGCAGCAGCAGATCTTGCGGCAAGCAGCGGTGGGATCATGTTTGCAACAGCCAGCAGGACTGGCAGCAGACTTCTTGTACTGGGAAATACTGTGGAGGAGGCCGAAGAACGGGCATATGCTTTTGCTTCTTCTCTTGTCCGGGAGCTTGAACGCTTAGAATGCAGTCCGATACGTGTAGGGATCGGAGATATAGTCGATAAGCCGGAAAAAATCCTTAACAGCTTTAAGGCTGCCAGACATATACGTCATCTGATCGTTGAACGTACGGATGAGCAGGCAATAATACTTGGAACCAGGGAGATGGGAGAAATCGAGGGGGATAAGAAGGTTTCTTCCGTGATAAGCGACGCGAAGCTGTTTATGCTCGATCATTTTTCGAATCCGAGTCTTATGCTCCAGGATGTAGCCAAGGAAGTAGGAATGAGCAACAGTCGGTTTTCTACCGTCTTTTCCCAGCAGAACGGTCAGACCTTTACGGAATATCTTATTCACATAAGGCTCAACAAAGCTAAGGAAATGCTCCGCAGTACGGATATAAAGAATTCCCAGATAGCTCGTGAAGTGGGATACAATGATGCTCATTATTTCAGTTATATTTTTAAGAAAAATACCGGGATCACACCGACGGAATACCGGACACAGTATCAAAATCAACCTGAATAAAATAAAAATTAACCGTTTTTTAAAAACGGTTTTTTTTATGGGATGAAATTCAACCAAGACAAAACCAATATGGATTTACCTCCTATTTTAATTGTGTTAGGATATACGCAAGTGAACGGAACAGAGCAGGATCTGCCGTTTACCCTACATTTCATACCGTCTGAAGACGGATATATAAGGAGGAGAATGATAAATGAAAAGAGCAAGAACATTGGCATTGGTGGTTGTTCTGGTATTCAGCTTGCTGCTTTGTGCATGTGATGATAAATCCGGCAGCAGCTCAAGCGGATCAAACAGCTCAAGCAACACTTCAAGTAACACTTCAAGCAGCACTTCAGACAAAAAGATCAAGGTCGGAGTTGTAAACAACCCTCCTTCAGAGTCCGGTTACCGTGAGGCTAACGTTAAGGATATGGAGGCAGTTTTCTCAGCAGCTAACGGCTATGATCTTAAGACTTCTTACAGCTTAAAGAATGATGATCAGCTTCAGGCAGCTCAGGGATTCATCACTGAGGGTGTTGATTATCTTCTTATCTCTGCAGCAGAGACAACAGGTTGGGATGAAGTTTTAAAGAAGGCAAAAGAAGCCGGCATTAAGGTATTCCTTTTCGACCGTATGATCGATGTAAGTGAGGACCTTTATGAGGCAGCAGTTGTTTCAGATATGGCTAAGGAAGGTGAGACCGCAGTTAGTTGGTTATTAAGCCAGAATCTTTCGGAGTACAAAGTAATCCATATCCAGGGTGCTATGGGGTCAGATGCTCAGATCGGACGTACAGGTGCTCTTGATGAGCAGTTTAACTCAGGCAAGATGACAAAGGTTGTTCAGCAGACAGCTACATGGGATGAGGCTGAAGCAAAGAAGATCGTTGAATCAGTTATCAACAGCGGTGAAGATTTCAACGTAATCTATGCAGAGAACGACGGTATGGCAAAGGGTGCCGTAGCAGCACTTGACGAAGCCGGTATTACTCACGGTGTTGACGGTAAGGTTATCGTTATGGGCTTTGACTGCAATAAGTGGGCACTTAGAGAGCTCCTTGCAGGAAAGTGGAATTATGACGGACAGTGCAGTCCTTTCCAGGCACAGATTATCAGTGATATAATCCAGGGAAAGAGAACCGTTACTTCTAAGAAAATCATCAATGAAGAAAAGGGATTCGATGCAAAGGCTCTTACACAGGCTGATATTGATACTTATGGTTTAGGTGAATAATTTTATTAGCTGACCAAATGGCGCAGCTGGGCAGCCGCTCAGCTGCGATTTTTTGGTGACAGAGGTTGTAGAAAAAGGGACCGTCTGTGTCTCTATCGATATCGCGGCAGGCACGGTATCGTTGAGCATCATGCCTGCGGCAAGGTATTAACATGGAAAACAATATCCTGCTTACAATGCGCCATATTGAAAAAAGATTCCCGGGCGTGCTGGCATTAAACGATGTTGATTTTACGCTTAGGAAGGGTGAGATCCATGCACTGATGGGGGAGAACGGCGCGGGGAAATCAACTTTGATAAAAATCCTTACCGGTGTTTATCAGATGGATGCCGGAGAGGTAACTATAGAGGGTGAAAAGGTCAGCATCCATTCACCGCAGGATGCTCAGAACAGCGGAATCAGTACGGTTTATCAGGAAATAACGCTTTGCCCGAATCTGACTGTCGCGGAAAATATGTTTATAGGACGTGAAGATTCTGCCTGGATAAAACGTAAGGATTACGAAAAAAGAGCTGATGAATTATTGGAAAAGCTACAGATTCCTACCAGAGGAGTAAGGCAGCTGGGACGGTGTTCGCTGGCGATCCAGCAGATGGTAGCTATTGCCAGGGCTGTGGATATGAAGTGTAAGGTTCTAATCCTTGACGAGCCCACATCTTCCCTTGATGACAAGGAAGTAAACATGCTGTTTAAGCTCATGAGGGATCTGAAAGCTCAGGGCGTAGGAATTATATTTGTTACTCACTTCTTAGAGCAGGTTTATGAGGTAAGCGACCGCATCACGGTCTTAAGGAACGGCGAGCTGGTCGGAGAGTACACGGTAGAAGAGCTTCCGCAGGTTCAGCTGGTATCCAAGATGCTGGGAGAGAATCTGATAGAAGAGCTTCCGGAGGTTCAGACGGAAACCAAGATGATCGGTAAGGATCAGGATGGAGTGAGTGCCGTTGGCCAAATGATCAGGGATGAGATCAAGAAGAATAGCGGTGTATTCTATGAGGCGGAGTCGCTTTCGAGCAATCAGGCTCTTCCGTTTGACTTTAAGATACGTAAGGGAGAGGTTAACGGATTTACCGGGCTTTTAGGTTCCGGACGAAGCGAGAGCGTTAGGGCGATCTTCGGTGCGGATAAGGTAACCGGAGGAACGGTAAAGATAAAAGGTGAACAGGTTAAGATCAACCGGCCGATAGATGCCATGAAGCACGGTATAGGATATCTTGCTGAGGACAGAAAGAGAGACGGTATAATTGCAGAACTGAGCGTACGTGAAAACATAATCCTTGCGCTGCAGGTTATGAACGGATTCTTTAAACCCATTAGCAGAAGCGAATCAGAGGCATTTGCGGATGAGTACATTAAGGTACTTCAGATAAAGACTGCGAGCCGTGAGACTCCTGTCGGTTCACTAAGCGGCGGTAATCAGCAGAAGGTAATATTGGCCAGATGGCTGCTCACGCATCCCGATTATCTGATACTTGACGAGCCGACCAGAGGAATAGATATCGGTACCAAATGGGAGATCCAGAAGCTTGTACTGAAGCTTGCAGAAGAGGGAGTGAGCGTAACCTTTATTTCCTCAGAGATAGAAGAAATGCTTAGAACCTGCAGCCGTCTTATCGTTATGAGAGACAGGCATATAGTGGGAGAGCTTACCGGTACGGATCTTAATCAGGCAAAGGTAATGAAGACTATTGCGGGAGGTGAGGCTCGAGAATGAAAGCAAAATTTAAAAATATGTTCGGCAATGGCCTCGGCCAGCTTACAATTCCGATAATAGCCATTGTTATCCTTGTTGTATTTAACCTCATAAGAGACCCAAGCTTCTTCGGATTGGAGATTACCCAGAACAGCGATGGAAATAACGTGCTTTCGGGAAATCTCATAAGTATTATCAACGGTGCCAGCGAGCTTGCCATCCTTGCCATGGGAATGACGCTTGTAACCGCTGCCTGCGGAGGTCAGGATATAAGCGTAGGTGCGGCCGCAGCCATAGCAGGAAGCGCATTCGTTAAGATATTGAAATCCGGTGATTCCATTTCTGCAGGAACCGTGATAGCTGCATTCCTTTTTGCATGTATAGTTGCAACGATATTCGGAGCATTCAACGGTACACTTGTTGCGGTATTCAAAATACAGCCGATGATAGCGACGCTTATACTTTATACGTGCGGACGTTCTATCGCTTACTGGATAAACGGCGGTGCTACTCCGACCGTCACCAGTTCCATTATTAAGGCTATCGGAAGCTTTATCCCGGGAATACCGATACCCACACCGGTTATCATTGTTATAATAGTGGCAATTATATTTAAGCTGGTATTCCACTTTACATCCTTGGAGCTTTTCACACAGTCAGTTGGTATCAACGGCAGTGCTGCAAGACTTAACGGTATTAATTCAACGTTTATTAAGCTTCTTTCATTCATAATACTCGGTATATGCGTTGCAATTGCGGGAAGCATAGGCGTAAGCCGTCTTGGCCTTATAAATCACGAAACCTTGCTGCTTGACATTGAGATGGATACGATCTTGGCGGTAGCTATAGGCGGAAACAATCTTGGCGGAGGAAAGTTCAAGGTTGGCGGAAGTATACTCGGTGCATATGTTATCCAGATGCTTACCATTACGTTGTATGCGATGAAGGTTTCTTCTACCGACGTTAAGGCATATAAGGCTATTGTTATAGTTCTTTTGGTTGTCATCGGATCACCGGTGGTTAAAGCAAAATTCGGAAAGTTTATGTCAGGGCTTCGTTCCGGTAAGGAAAAAAATACTGTGAAAGGAGCTGAAAAGGTATGATGAAGAATAGCAGTATAAAAAGAGAACCGCTTTCGGATACTCAGCTCCTGATGACAATTACTATCAGTATTTTTGTAGTAATGTACCTGATGGCGATAGGATTTTTGGGCGGAGGTTTCCTGCATGTTCAGCAGGTTTTTGATATGCTGAACGATAATGCCAGCCTGATAATAGTTGCCTGCGGTCTGACCATAGTCATGATAGGCGGCGGAATTGATATCAGTGTCGGCGCAGTTACTTCACTCGTGGTTATGAGCTGCGTCCTGTATCTGAATGCGGGCGGAAATATTTTTGTTGCAATACTTCTGGCATTGGGTATCGGACTTGCTTTTGGTGTGGTTCACGGTTTCCTTATAAGTTACTTGGAGATACAGCCGTTTATAGTTACGCTTGCAGGTATGTTCTTTGCCAGAGGAATGACTACCATTCTCTCTGTAAATCCGCAGAAGGTTGCACATGAAGGGTTTACAGCTCTCCGTGATACAAAGATAGAGATTTCCTGGCTGGGATATACCGCAAAGAACGGAAACCTTGTTCCCGCACGTATGGAATTGGGCGTTGTAATTGCTTTTATATGCGTGATAGCCGTGTTCATACTGCTTAAGTACATTCGTCTCGGCCGTTGCTTCTATGCGATGGGCGGAAATCAGCAAAGTGCGCTGATGCTTGGTATAAACGTAAAGAGAACCCGCTTTATAAGCTATGTAATAAGCGGATGCTTAAGCGGTATTTCAGGATTTGTTTTTATGATGCATACAGGTGCCGGTAATGCAACCAATGCAGCCGGTATGGAAATGAACGCCATTGCGGCCGCCATCATCGGCGGTACACTGCTTACAGGCGGAGTCGGTAATGTGGCGGGAACCTTCTTTGGAGTTATGACACTCACGACCATAAAGAAGATAGTTGTTTCCAGCGGTCTGAATGATCCTTGGTGGCAGAATATAACCACCGGTGGAATGCTCTGCTTCTTTATACTCCTGCAGAGTGTGGTTCTTAGCAGAAGAAACGGAAAGAAGAAATAGTTTCTTAAGTCTTCCCCTTCAAAAGGAGAGCTTGTGTCGATCGGTACGGCTCTCCTTTTTGTGTAAAAAAGTCGCGGGTTTTCGGAGGTCAAATTGTGAAATTTTTATAAAAATAAAAAAAGGTAGTGACATTTACAAAAAAGTGTGTATAATATAAAATCGAAAGCAAATGGGCTTGATATAGATATGTAAAAAATATGGAATTATATGTCAGTTCAAGCCACGAAATATATAAAGAAAAGGAGTATGTATTATGGCACTTGATTTAACAAAGTACGGCATTACCGGTACTACAGAGATCATCTACAATCCTTCATATGAGGATCTGTACAAGGAAGAGATGGCTGATGGCCTTACAGGCTTTGATGTTGGAGTTAACACCGAGCTTGGTGCAGTTAACGTTATGACCGGTATCTACACAGGACGTTCACCTAAAGATAAGTATATCGTTATGGACGAGAACTCAAAGGATACCGTTTGGTGGACAACCGATGAGTACAAGAACGATAACCATCCTATGGATGAAAAGACATGGGCTATCGTTAAGGATCTCGCTAAGAAGCAGCTTTCAGGCAAGAGACTTTTCGTAGTTGATGCTTTCTGTGGTGCAAACAAGGATACCCGTATGGCAGTTCGTTTCATCATGGAAGTAGCTTGGCAGGCACATTTCGTAACAAATATGTTCATTAAGCCTACCGCTGAGGAGCAGGCTAACTTTGAGCCTAACTTCGTAGTTTACACAGCTTCTAAGGCTAAGGTTGACAACTACCAGGAGCTCGGTCTTAATTCAGAGACATGTGTAGCATTTAACGTTACCAGCCGTGAGCAGGTTATCCTTAACACATGGTACGGCGGCGAGATGAAGAAGGGTATGTTCTCTATGATGAATTACTACCTTCCTCTTCAGGGCATCGCTTCTATGCACTGTTCAGCAAACACCGATATGGATGGCAAGAACACAGCTATCTTCTTCGGTCTTTCAGGAACAGGTAAGACCACTCTTTCTACCGATCCTAAGAGACTTCTTATCGGTGATGATGAGCACGGATGGGATGACAACGGCGTATTCAACTTCGAGGGCGGCTGCTATGCTAAGGTTGATAACCTTAGCATAGCAGCCGCCCTCGAAGTTGAATACGCCGTTGTCATCCCATCCGTGCTCATCGTCACCGATAAGAAGTCTCTTAGGATCAGTATAAGACACACCCTTTTTCTTCCTCGGTTCAAGTCAATAATAATATATATAAATAAATTTATATATATTATTATTGAAGTAGAAGTGCGAAAAATATGGGGTGTCTTAAAAAAATGTTTGACCATTTGACCATTTGACCTTTTTGGCTGTTATTGGTCTTTTTGCTTAAAATGCAGATATTCAGCAGGTTAACACTTGTTTAACAAATCTTAACAGAAAAAATCCGAAAGTTGGAATGATTGAGTGGGAAAAGATGAGTAATTTTGCAGCAGGAATAAAAGCTACTCGCCTCTACACCCCCGCTTGGCACAAACTCCGATTCGAGTAAAACAAGAACACGACAGATCCGTTCCACCTCCGTTTCAAGTCCGTTTCAAGTCCGTTCCGTATATTGGAGAGAGATAAGCCCATAATAGGGATTAGAGCTTCGGTGAAGTGATGACAATGGTGATAAACAATGAACCTTGGTTCGTGGGTAAGGATGTGGCAAGTGTGCTTGGGTATGTGTTCCCACGACGAGCTTTGTATAACCACGTTGACGAAGAGGATAAAACCACAGTGCTGATTCAGCACACTGGTTCTAACTACAAGAGCAAGACGATCTTCATCAATGAGTCTGGTCTTTATGCTCTGATTCTTTCCTCTAAGTTTCCACAGGCGAGGGAGTTCAAGCGCAGGGTAACATCAGAGGTGCTTGGGCAGATAAGGAAGATGGGCGGTTATATTCTGATAAATGGCTGCGATTTGGTTCTATGGTTCTATAGTTCTATAATTTTTAAACACACCCCTATACAAAATGAAAAATAGGAAATGAAAAATACTTTGCGACTCTGCGGCTTTGTGTTTGAAAAT
>JAILGF010000045.1 GCA_024696945.1 Lachnospiraceae bacterium
GATAGAGCATGTAAAGAGCATTACTCCGATAATGTACGGAAATGCCCAGCTGTTGGCTAAAAAGAAATATACCAGCTATCTTAACCTTATGGTCATGGATATGAGCTGCTATGAGGATTTCGGATACCCTGCATTAGAGGATGGTACTTATCCCAATAAGGAAAACTCCCAGGACAGGATATACTATGGTTCTCAGATGTATATGGACTTCGGGTATTTTAACGGATCCAGGTATGTGAACAAGGAAATCGACTTTAACAAGGACAAGATAGAGCTCCAGTTTATGAACTATGAGCCGAATCCAAAGAAAAAGCAGTATTCGTATCAAATAGCGAATATGGTAAAGATAGGCCAGTCGGAGTCGGGATACTCCATGGCAGACTACTATGCCTTCATGGACATAGATATGTATAAGAAGATATTTGAGAAATATGCAAATACGTTAAAGCTTTCCGACAGGAAAAAGGCCTTAGAGTCCCTGAACAAGTATGAGCAGATATATATAAATGTTGATAACATGAACAATGTTACCGATGTTCAGGACAAGCTCGAAGAGCTGGGCTTTAAGTCCGAGAGCTCGATGCAGTACATAAAGCCCATGCAGGAGACGGCAAAGATGCTCGAGATCATCCTTGGTGCCATCGGCGGTGTCGCGATGCTCGTTTCAGCTATCAACATAGCAAATACCATGATCATGTCGATCTACGAGAGAACCAGAGAGATCGGTATCATGAAGGTTTTGGGCTGTAAGGTAGGAGATGTAAAAAAACTTTTCTTATTTGAGGCTGGACTTATAGGCTTCATCGGTGGTACAATAGGAGTAGGCTTAAGCTATATTGTATCATGGCTCATGAATAAGTACGGAGGCGATATATTCTCCGGACTTATGGGCGGCGGTATGTACTATGGTGAACAGCAGACAGGTACGGCTATGTCCGTTATCCCCATCTGGCTTCCCTTCTTTGCCGCAGGCTTCGGAATAATCGTCGGACTTGTTTCCGGATTCTTCCCTGCTTTAAGAGCCACAAGGATATCCGCTATCGAAGCTATGAAGAACGAGTAAAAGCGAAGCGAAGAATCTTTATAAATCGGTGATATATGGAAAAAGTTAGTATGTTCCGAAAAAACGATATAATACTGGTTTTAGTCCTGTTGCTGCTTGCAGCCGCAGGACTTTTTGTGTTTAAATTTTTCCATTCCGGAGAAGGTAAAACGGTGAGGGTAACCATAGACGGGGAGCTGTATGGGGAATATGACCTCGGAAACAGTAATCTGACCGGGGACGATGAAAGCGGTTATGATGCCGTAGCCGGTGGAGTGGGTTATACTAAAGATCATAGCGAAAAGGCAGAGAAACCGGAAACGGACATCTCAAAGAACGGTGGGAACAGTGAAAAAGAGGCTTATAAAACTATTAAAATTCCCGGTAAGATCGGGGAATGTATCATGATAATAAAGGACGGAGAAGTCTATATGCAGGAAGCCGACTGCCCGAACCAGATATGTGTTCACCATGCTCCGATATCACATAAAGGGGAAACCATTGTATGTCTACCCAATCGTATAATAATTGAAATATTATAATATAACAAAACGATGAGGAGCATCATTTTGTTATCTAGGAAACGGCGAAGGCTGACGTAACATTGTGACCATAGAGCGAAGGAGTTTAAGGAAATTGTACTAAAAAAGGAAAGGAGGCACTTTGAAATATGAATAAAGAAAAGATCCGTCGTCTGGCTACGGCCGGGATGCTGACGGCAGTAATGTTTATTATCGGATATGTGGAGAGCCTCCTGCCTCCGTTTTTCTCGGTACCGGGTATAAAACCCGGATTTGCCAATATACCCGTGATGATAGCGATATATACGCTTGACTGGAAGTTGGCAGCAGCCATGTCATTTACCAGAATCCTGCTTTCGGGAATTACCTTTACGGGAATGTTTGCCTGCATATACAGCTTGGCCGGAGCGGTGCTTAGCATTACGGTAATGGTCATCCTCAAACATGTTAAGAAGTTCTCTGTCACCGGAGTCAGTATGGCAGGCGGTGCAGCACATAACCTCGGACAGATAATCGTTGCAAGCGTTGTGGTCGGAAAGGCCATATGGTATTATTTCCCTGTGCTTGTTATTTCGGGGCTTGCAGCCGGATTGATGACCGGTATAGTTACCGGATGTATATTGAAGATAAAAAAAACTTCCCTGTAGGGAAGTTTTTTGACAATTTGGCAAAAATCGTCTTATTGACAATCTAAACCGGCCCCTGTATAATGAAATGAAGGAGGTGGTTTTGTGAGAGGTACAAAAAAGATTATTGCTGTATTACTATCTCTTTTGTTATTCTTGAGTTTTCCGCCTATGGGGACGGATCTTGTAAAAGCCGCAACTGTTGTAACAAACAATATCGAAGGCAGGGACGGTGAATATACGTATTCCCTCTGGAAGGATTATGGGGATACCACTATGACCGTTAAGGGTAACGGGCAGTTTGAATGCGAGTGGAAAAATATAGGAAATGCATTATTCCGTGAGGGGATAAAATTTGATTGTACCAAAACTTACAAACAGATGGGTGCTATTTCCGTTGAGTACGGTGTGGATTATAAACCTGACGGAAATTCCTATTTGTGCGTTTACGGATGGTCACGAGATCCTCTGATCGAGTATTATATCGTAGACAGCTGGGGCACCTGGCGTCCGCCCGGATCAAAGTCCATGGGTACGATCGAGGTTGATGGCGGTACCTACGACATTTACGAGACCATCCGCGAAAACCAGCCGTCGATCGACGGAAATACCACTTTTAAGCAGTACTGGAGCGTACGTACCGAGAAACGGACAAGCGGTACCATATCGGTAACTGAGCACTTTAAAGCATGGGAACAATTGGGATTGACGCTGGGGAAGCTTTATGAAGCCTCACTGACCGTTGAGGGTTATCAGAGCAACGGATGGGCGGATGTGTATTCCAATAAAGTTACGGTAAACGGAGAAAATAGTAACAATACAGGCAACAATAATGTTTCAAAGGACAGCAGTTCAAAAACAACAGGAAATGAAACAAAATTTGAATGCGAATCCATGGAGAAGAGCGGACCGTATGCAGGAAATACCTATTCTCCGTTTAGCGGTGCTGCACTTTATGCCAATACGGATTCTGTTGAAACAACAATTGATTTCAGTTCCGCCACAAATGATTTTACACTTCGTGGAGCATCAGACGGCTCAAATACAGCCCGGGTTGACCTGGTGATAGGAAACAAGACAGTGGGAACGTTCAGCTTTAAGGGCACTGAACCGACTGAACAGACCATCAAAAATATATCCACCGGAACCGGAAATCAAAAAGTTAAACTTACCGTTACAGCCGATGACGGAACATGGGATGTATTTCTTGACAATTTTACTATTAAAGAAAGTAAAGTTTCAGGTAATAGCAGCAAGCCTGCAAAACCTGTAATCTCGGCTCTTGCTTCTAACGATGGCAGCATAACGATCTCAATCGGAAAAACAGAAGGAGTGTCGGGTTACAGGATATATGTAAAAGAACCCGGAAGCAATAAGTATGTTAAGCTTAAAACCGTTAAAAAGAACGGTACAAAGGTCAGAACATACACTTTTACTCCTGCTAATGCAGGGAAATATTCTTTCAAGGTTAAGGCATATAATAAGTCCGGTAATAAAAAGAAATGGAGCAGTGCAAGCAAAGCTGTTAAGGTAAACATTCAGAAATAATGGTATGCAGAGGTGAATGTATTGAATAAAACCGATGAATTGACCCTTGAGTCTTCTTCATTATTTGATATAAAAAACAGGATAAAGCAGGAAACTCAGGATAAGATAATGTGTGCCCTTGCACATTCGGGTTTTTTGGACAAAGCAGTATTGCACGGGGACAAAGCTCGAAGGATACATTATGAACTTGACGGGCTTTCGGGGCATCCCGAGTTTTCACTGATGGAGCCCGATCCCGATTTTCAGTTAAATACCTTGTTGGATAAGGTTAAAAAAGAATTATTGCCGGAGGGTTTTGAGTTTAAAGAAGAAATCAGGGAAAAGCCTACGGATACCAATGTAAAAACCGCTGTTCTCAAGGGAAATACCAAAGAACTAGCACGTATATTGCTCCGGGACAATAAAATGTTAAAAACTATTCCGGATTCTGATACTACACATATCAGGTTTGAAGTAAATACAGCACCTCCGCTAGGTGCCGGATATGAAAGAAAAAAGCTGCAATATGCGGGATCGTATGAAATAACGTTATATGATAAGCCTTCACTTTTTGCGGAAAAAATCGACAATACCATCAGCCGTGCATGGAGAAACCGTACGAGAGGCTGTGACCTGTATGACTACGCTTTTTATCTGTCGAATAATGTTCCCGTAAATCTTAAACATCTGATTACAAGGCTTCTGTATTCAAGGTACGTAGAAGCAAAAGAGGACATGACGCTTGAGGAAGTTAAGGCTAATCTGTGTTACAGATTCCGGGAGATCAATTATCAGGAGGCTAAGATCGATCTGCTGCCGTTTATAAAGGATCCGGAATCTCTTGACCTCTGGTCGCCGGAATATTTCTGTGCCATTACTCAAAAACTCAAAGCGCAATAATTGGCAATAATTGCTTTTGCCGTTCACATTTGTTCATAATTAAAATACCATAAGCAAAAATTGCTAGTCGCTTCTCAGATGTTGTTAACAAATTAATAATAGTTTACATAATAGCAATTGTTTTTACACTCCTTCAGTTTTATTTTGTGGTAGGATAAAACTCGAAAGGAGGTAGATTTGCTATGAAGAAAAGCAAACAGATTATTGCTGTAGTTTTATCGCTGATCTTAACATTTTCGTTCTCATTTATGGGATATAATGCTAAAGCGGCACAGGTATTCTACAACAATACAGAGGGTAGCGATGGGGCTTACACTTACGTGCTGTGGAAGGATTATGGCGATACAAGCATGACCGTAAACGGCAACGGACAGTTCGAATGCTGGTGGCAGAACATCGGAAATGCTTTGTTCCGTGAAGGTGTAAAATTTGACTGCACAAAGAAATACCAGCAGATCGGCAACATTTCCATTAATTACGGTGTAGACTATCAGCCAAACGGTAACTCGTATCTGTGCGTATACGGATGGACGAGAAATCCGTTAGTTGAGTATTACATTGTAGAGAGTTGGGGGAGCTGGCGTCCACCCGGAGCAAGTTCAAAGGGTACTATCACTGTTGACGGGGGAACTTATGAAGTATATGAAACAACCCGTTACAACCAGCCTTCAATCGATGGAGATACTACATTCCAGCAGTACTGGAGCGTAAGAACTTCCAAGCGTACCAGCGGAACGATCACAGTAACGGACCATTTCAAAGCATGGGAACAGATGGGTATGCAGATGGGCAATCTTTATGAAGCATCCCTTAATATCGAAGGTTACCAGAGCAGCGGCTGGGCTAACGTGTATTCCAATACGGTTACTGTAGGAGGAAGCAGTAATTCCGGTAATTATAACAATGGCGGAAATAACGGCGGCTATAATAACGGCGGAAACAACGGCGGAAATTCAAGCGGTGTACAGAACAGTGAAGGTTCGGGCAGTTCAGCACCCGGAACAAACCAGGGTACTGTTTTTGAGTGTGAAAACATGACCAAGAGCGGCCAGTATACCGGAAATATCAGTTCACCGTTTAATGGCGTAGCATTATATGCAAATAATGATGCTATATCGACTACCGTTAACTTCTCATCGGGTACTCATGACATTACTTTGAGAGGTGCGTCTGACGGATCGAATCTGGCTCAGGTAGACCTGGTTATCGGCAATCAGACTAAGGGTACATTCTACTTCGGCGATGCCAATACGGCAGAATATACAATT
Organism: Lachnospiraceae bacterium; assembly: GCA_024696945.1. Taxonomy (GTDB): domain Bacteria; phylum Bacillota; class Clostridia; order Lachnospirales; family Lachnospiraceae; genus RUG11977. The sequence continues at coordinate 5,885 of JAILGF010000045.1, forward strand.
AAGAATGTAAATACCGGTACGGGCAACCAGACTGTTAAGCTTGTGGTTACAGCAGATGACGGCACATGGGACGGATTCTGTGATGCTCTTATCATCGGAGGGAGCGGTGTATCCGGCAGCGGAAGCAGCAGTACCGGAGGCAATAACTCAGGTAACAATTCAGGTAACAACAATTCCGGAAATAACTGGAATAACAATAATAACAATAACGGCAATAATAATTCAGGCACAAATGCTTCAGCTACCGTAAAGCAGGCTGAGGATATGAGCAAGAGCGGCCAGTATACAGGAAATATCAATTCTCCGTTTACCGGCGTAGCATTATATGCAAATAATGATGCGGTTTCTTATACTCAGTATTTTTCAGAGGGTACACATGACTTTACCTTAAGGGGAGCTTCCAATAATTCCCAGATGGCTAAGGTAGATCTGGTTATAGGAAATCAGACCAAGGGGACATTCTATTTCGGAGATGCATATGCAGCCGAATATACCATTAAGAATGTTTCTCACGGAACAGGTAATCAGACTGTTAAACTGGTGGTTACCGCAGATGACGGAAACTGGGATGCTTATATCGACTATCTGTCCATAAGCGGAGCGGGAACCGTTCAGAATGAGAATGGTGCGAACGCAGGTAATACCTACAATGCAAACAACAACGGCGGTATCAATCCCAACGGCAAAATGATCGCACTTACTTTTGATGACGGACCTTCTGCCACAACCACAGGCCAGATACTTGACATACTTGATCGTTACGGCGTAAAGGCTACGTTCTTCCTGATCGGACAGAATATCAACGAAGGAACGCGTGCTGTCATGCAGCGTCAAAACAGTGCAGGACATGAACTTGCAAATCATTCGTATACACATAGTGATATGACAAGAATGCAATGGGGTTCGATCCAGGATGAGATCAATCGTACAAACAATCTTATCAAACAATATACCGGACAGACTCCTAAATTCTTCCGTCCGCCTTATATTTCGATAAATAACACGATGTATCAGGCAATTGACCTCGCATTTATCCAAGGTGCTATGTTAAACGACTGGGATAACGGGACATCTGTTAACCAGAGAGTAAACAATGCTCTGAATGCAGCAAGGGATGGGCAGATCATTATGCTTCATGACTTTGAAGGAAATAACCAGACTGTTCAGGCTCTTCCGCAGATAATCGAAGGACTTCAGAACCAGGGATATCAGCTCGTTACACTCAGTGAACTTTTCCAGTATAAGGGAAAGAATGCAAATCAGGAATATAAGATATGGTCAAACGTATTTGACTGATCGAACCGATTAAAAGGGCTCGTTAGGGTAGTACATCAATACTCCCTGACGAGCCTTTTTTTGTATTGAAAGGCCAAAGGAATGTTTTGATTGAAATTAATCATCTTTGAGAGTATAATAGAAATGTTAAGTGCTATCCGGCTGGATGCTCACAAAATTCGGAAGGAAGGCTTCTGCTTATCAAGCAGGATATTTATATAATGAAAGAACAGGTTAATTTTACAGAAGGTAAGATTATCGGGCCGCTTATGCGATTTGCCATGCCGGTTATGTTTGCGCTGTTCCTACAGGCAATGTACGGAGCTGTAGACCTTTTCGTGGTAGGTAAATTTGCAACTCCCGAGGATGTTTCGGCAGTTACCACAGGCTCGCAGATAATGATGACGCTCGGAAATCTCGTAACGAGCCTTGCAATGGGAACCACCATTTATTTCGGGCAGCAGATCGGTATGGGAAATCTGAGAAAAGGCGGTGCGATAATAGGCTCGAGCATTGCGCTTTTTGCCTCCATCGGTATTATCCTGTCTGTAACCATTCCGCTTTTTTCAACCGGAATAGCAGATATAATGCATGCTCCCGAGGAAGCCTTTAGTCAGACTGTGGATTATATCACCATATGCGGAGCGGGAATGATAGCCATTGTATTCTACAACCTTATCGGCGCGATATTCCGCAGTATGGGAGATTCCAAAACTCCTCTTATGACAGTTGCAATAGCCTGTGTATTTAACATCGGAGGAGATATGTTCCTGATCGCCGGACTCGGACTAGGTGCCAAGGGTGCCGCCATAGCCACGGTCGGAGCGCAACTGTTAAGCGTTATAATCTCTCTTATTATAATAAAAAGAAAAGGGCTCTCTTTTGAGTTTGAGCTGAAGATGATCCGTTTTGACGGCGGCATCATAGGGCGTATTTTAAAGCTCGGAATACCGATCGCCCTTCAGGACTTCCTTGTAGGCTTCTCCTTCCTTGTGATCCAAGCCATAGTAAACGATCTTGGAGTTACTGCTTCTGCAGGAGTGGGCGTATCCCAGAAGGTATGCGGATTCATAATGCTCGTGCCTTTGGCATTTATGCAGTCTATCTCCGCATTTGTTGCACAGAATGTGGGTGCAGGCAGGATGGACAGAGCAACAAAGGCTTTAAAGAGCACAATTGCCGTTTCGTTTGTCTTCGGTATTGCAATGTTTGCTCTCGCCTTTTTCAAAGGAAATCTCCTTACAGGGCTCTTTGCTAAGGATGATGATGTAATCCTAGCCGGTGCCGAATATTTAAAGGCTTATGCAATTGATTGTCTCTTTACATGTTTCCTTTTCTGCTTCATAGGCTTCTATAACGGAAGGGGCAAAACAACATTTGTTATGATCCAGGGACTTATAGGTGCTTTTGCTATACGTATCCCTGTCTGCTTCATAATGAGCAATTGGGAGCCGGTATCCCTGTTCCATATAGGACTGGCAACTCCCTGTTCGACGCTTGTGCAGATTCTTCTGTGCTTCGGTTTCCTTATATATCTGAGGAAGGAAAGGAACGGGCATAACATGCCTGTGGTCGGGATTAATTCATGATGGATGCTTCAAAATATGGGATCGGGTATTTCCCGGTTGATAAAAAGTATAATAAGTGGGCTGATAAGGATCATATTGAGAAGCCTCCGGTCTGGTGCAGCGTCGATATGCGTGACGGGAACCAGAGTCTTGTCGTGCCTATGAATTTAAAGGAGAAGCTTGAATTCTATAAGGTTCTTCTTAAGGTGGGATTTAAAGAAATAGAAGTCGGATTCCCGGCCGCAAGTGAGACAGAATACGAGTTTTTGAGGGCACTTGTGGATAAAAAAATGATTCCTGATGATGTAACCGTTCAGGTCCTTACACAGTGCCGCGAACATATCATAAGGAAAACCTTTGATGCATGTAAGGGGATTCCAAATGCCATCATCCATTTTTACAATCCGACAAGTGTGGTTCAGCGTGAACAGGTATTTGAAAAATCCAAAGAAGAGATAAAGGCTATAGCGGTAGAAGGTGCACAGCTTGTAAAGAAGCTTGCCAAGGAAAGCAAGAGCAGGTTCAGATTTGAGTATTCCCCCGAATCCTTTACGGGAACGGAACCGGAGTATGCCCTTGAGGTATGCAATGCCGTACTGGACGTATTGGAGCCTTCGGAGGATAACAATGTTATCATCAACCTCCCCGCAACGGTGGAAATGAGCCTCCCGCATGTATATGCCTCACAGATAGAGTTTATGAGCGAAAACCTGAAATACCGTGAATTTGTCACACTGTCCCTTCATGCACACAATGACCGCGGAACAGGTATAGCAGATACGGAGCTTGGACTCCTTGCAGGTGCGGACAGAGTTGAGGGAACTCTGTTCGGTAACGGAGAACGTACGGGAAATGCTGATATAGTTACATTAGCGCTTAATATGTACACTCATGGCATAGATCCCGGACTTGATCTCTCAAACCTGCTGAAGATACGCTATGAATATGAAAAATGTACCAGAATGCATATACATGAAAGAATGCCTTATTCCGGTGACCTTGTATTTGCAGCCTTTTCCGGAAGCCATCAGGATGCGATTGCAAAGGGCATGCACTACAGGGTGCGCTACGATTACTATCCGTGGAATGTCCCCTATATTCCCATTGATCCCTCGGATATCGGGCGCAGCTATGAGGCAGATGTTATACGTGTCAATTCCCAGTCCGGCAAGGGCGGTATAGGATATGTTTTAGAGAAGAATTTCGGCTATGTTCTTCCGGCAGATATGAGAGAGGCGTTCAGCTTCCTATGCAAAGGGATATCCGACAGGGAACACCGGGAACTCGGCTCGCATGAAATACTGTCGCTTTTCACCGAGAATTATCTTGATCTTAAATGCGACATAACTATTTCCGACTATGAATTCATGCAGCATGGGAAGGATGTAAAAATATATGTTTCATTTGTTAAGGATGGGGAAGAAACGGCTGTTCAGGCTGACGGAAACGGACACTTGAGCGCCATAAGCAACGCGTTGAAGAAGTATACGGGAAAATCTTATATTCTTCAGGTATTTACACAGCACTCCATGCAGGGCCAGGGCTCACAGAGTGTCGCTGCCTCATATATAGGACTGGAGAATGATCAGGGCGAAATGTTCTGGGGCGCCGGTACCGATACCGACGTCATCAAGGCAAGTGCAAACGCGTTATTGAACGCATTTTATAATATGACAAAGTAATCAGGGAAAGGATCGACGCAATGTCTTCCGGTAATAAATACATCTTCTTTTCAGATCTGGACGATACCTTGCTCACAACAAAAAAAGAAGTATCCCCCAAGACCTATGAGGCACTTAAAGCCTTTACCGACAGAGGGAATATCTTTGTTATATGCACGGGTCGAGGCTTGGACAGTGCTTTGAAGGTACAGAAAAAATACGGACTTGAATTTCCGAACAGCTTTATCGCCGCCTACAATGGGTGCCAGATATATGACTGTGATAAAAAAGAAACTATATTTAAGGTGGGTCTTGAGCTTTCTACAGTAAAAGAAATTTTTACAATGGCCGATGAATACGGAGTTTATGTACATACCTACAGTGATGAGTATATTCTTACCTCAAAGGATGACGAAGAGATACAGGATTACCGTTCCAAGGTATCCACTCCGGTTCTCTTTTGTCCCGATCCGACGGAGCATCTGGACGGACCGCCATGTAAGGTTATCTGCATTGAACTTCATGATCACGAAAAGCAGGAACGTTTCAGGATCGATGTAAACAAAAAGTACGGTGACATACTTGATACCATGTATTCATCACCGTACTATCTTGAACTTATTCCAAAGGGGTTCGGCAAAGGAACCGCCGTTCACGAGCTTGCAAAACATCTGAATATCCCGATAGAAAATACTATTGCCGCCGGAGATGCCGAAAACGATAACAGCATGCTTATAGAAGCGGGACTCGGCATAGCAATGTTAAATGCCCAGGAATCTACTCTGGCCTGTGCGGATGTTGTTACACAAACCGATTGTGACCATGACGGGCTGGTTCCGTTCCTTCTCAGAACTTAATTGTTCTCGGGGCTCCTCCGAATGAAGCGAAAACAGCCTCTGCATCTTCAAAATAAAGAACCTCTGAGTTGTCATCATCCTCTGAGTACATTCCTCTTAAGTGAGGGTAATTGTCAAGCATATGCTTCTTTGCTTCACGTCTGTCGTCAGATATGAGCTTGCCGGAAACACGGAGCCATGTTCCCGAAGGGCCGTCAAAGCAGCATATTTCTGCCTTGGGGTTCTTGTGGAGCTGCTTGGAGCATTCCTTAACCTTTCCGGTCTGGATATAGAGCTTGCCCTCAAAAATATCAACCGTTCCGAAGGGACGTACCCTGGGCTGATCTCCGTCAACCGTTGCTAAATAATATGTTCCGCATTTCTTTAAAAAATCATAAACCTCTTGCATTTATTTATCTCCCTTTCCGAAAGCATGAAATCGGTATCTTTGCCTTCTTTATATAGTATAAAGTTTTTTACTTTCGGAATCAAGTGTTTTTTCTCACCGATCTAATAACTGGGTTAAAGAATCTAATATTTATTAATTTTATTGGTGAACTAAGGATTAATCTGTGTTATCATTAGTTGGGGTAAAACATGATCTTGACCCGGTATCATTGCTTTTAATATGAAAGGAGCATAACATGAAAAAGAGAAAGAAGAGCAGATTTTCGATCAAACCCATCATATGCCTGTTTTTACTGGCAGTATGCATTATCATCACATCCGCAGTTACGGCCCATGCCGCAGGTAAGAAGACGGTAAGAGTTACCACACAGGACGAGCTTATTGCGGCAATCAACAATTCCGAGGTCGGCACCATTATTTTCAGAAGTGAGACCCATGATTCCGTAACCATCCCTTCTAACAAGAATGCCAAATCTAAGAAACTGGAAATATACGCCTACAATTCGAGCGTTACCAATAAGGCAAAATACAAATACATTACCATAAAAAGTGTAATGTCATACAAGGAAGAAGTTTCCGGAAACACTATAGAAATACCTACATATTATCTTTCACAGCTGGAACTTGCCAAAAAGAAAAGCATTAAGAAGCTCGTGCTTACAGGCTTTAACGGATTTGAAGCAACGGATATGTATAGTGTAATCCGCAAGGGAGCAAAGATAAAGAATATCGTTTATAAAAATTACAACGGTACTGCAAAGCTGGACAAGTCTTCAAGAACACTGACTTTTGAAGCAGATGCATTCGAATGGGGAGAACCCACCGTGGTTGTCATGACCTTCGATAAATCCGGAAGAATGATCGGCAGGACGGAAGATTATGAAAGTGAATATGAGCATGATGCCGGATATACATATAAATATGACAAGAACGGTAATCTGCTGGAAGCAACCGGATATGCGGAGTACGAAGAAGGTGTGACGGAGGTGGAAGCCAGAATCTGCACGTATGATAAAAAGAATAGATTAACCTCCTCTTATACCCGCGGCAGATATTCCGCAATCTGTTCCTGTGTTTCATATTATTACGATTCAAAGGGAAGGCTGATCCGCGTTGCGTCGGAGGGTCAGACCATAGACGGAGATAAATTTGAGGATAGTAATTATAATTCAATCGTTGAATATGCTTATGATAAAAAGGGAAGAACTGTAAAACGGACCGTAGAAAACGCTGAATATTCCGAAACCGACGAATATGAATATAATGAGCTCGGGTATTTAGTGACAGAAAAAGAAACTAATTCAAATTATCCCGGTAAATATGCATTAACTACCAACACCTATGACGAAAGAGGCGATCAGGTTAAGAGCGTATACATGGACAGGGACGGTGAGATAAGCACTTCCGAGACTGTTTATGATGAAAACGGCGAGTGGATAGAGAGTGTTTGGACATATCCCGATGGTGAGCAATATGTATATAAGCCCGGGATGGCAGGATGAAATATACTGACAATAAAAAGTAACAATAAATAGTGTCAGTAAAAACAAAGAATAGTTTTTGAAAACAGAACATCTTAATAGAAAATTTATAATTGAATAATAAAATTGTTAGCACTCACCTCTTGACAGTGCTAACAATCGGTGATATAATGCGGTTAGAACAAAGGAAGAGAGGAAATTCCGGAGGGGCAAAAAGAAAAGAGCCCCGGGAAAGATTCTCAAGTCCGATGCTCCAGAACATATAGTTTAAATATTTCATATGTGTAAAGGAGGAATGACCTATGTTGTATCCTAGTATTTTTAACAAAAACTTATTTGATGACCTGATGGATTTTGAATTCCCGACATTCGGAGAGTTTGAAGACGTTGACAAGAAGCTCTACGGAAAGCATGCTGCTCACGTAATGAAGACAGATGTGAAGGAGCATGACGATAAATACGAAGTAGATATTGACCTGCCCGGCTTCAAGAAGGATGAGATCAAGCTTGAACTCCAGAATGGCTATTTGACAATAGCTGCCGCTAAGGGAGTTGACAAGGAAGAGAAGGATAAGAAGGGCAAACTTATCCGTCAGGAGCGTTATTCAGGTTCTATGCAGAGAAGCTTCTTCGTTGGTAAGGCTGTAACCGAGGAAGATATCAAGGCTAAGTTTGAGGATGGTGTTCTTAAACTCGATATCCCTAAGAAGGAAGCACCTAAGGTACCTGAGAAGAAGACCATAATGATCGAAGGATAACACTTTGGCCGATAACCAATCCCTTGGGCTGATGGGACGATCCGTCAGCCCAAGGGATTTTTGTTTTAAGAGTTGAATATTTATGCTTGACAAATGTGTTAGCTGAGGGTATACTTTTCACCATAGCGGAAACGGATATACTGTTTTCAAAAGTGAAAAGGACAGAAAAATGAAAAATTCATATTCAAACGCATCATATTTTTACTTTTATTATTACTTTACTTATAACAGGTAAGGTTAATTTGTGATGCGGATGTACATGAAGAAATATGATTCATGAATTGAATGCGGAGCAGATTAACCTGCCCCGCATATTTTTTTAAATCTATTTGATGGATGTATAGTTTCGAATGTAGCTCAAGAAAGGAAGGCATAAAAAATGATTGTAGTTTTGAAAAAAGAGGCAAGCAAGGCAAAAGAGGAACAGCTTATCGAATGGCTTAAGGGAATGGGTCTGGGCATCCATATCTCTGTAGGTGAATACCAGACCGTTCTGGGACTTATAGGAGATACCAGCAAGGTTGATATGGATCTTATCGGAAGTCTTGATATAGTGGATTCTGTAAAACGCGTTACCGATACGTTTAAATGTGTTAACCGTCAGTTCCACCCGGACGATACGGTTGTAAAGGTCGGCGACGTTAAGATCGGCGGCGGAAATTTTGCCATGATAGCCGGTCCCTGTTCTGTTGAGTCCGAATCACAGATAGTTGAGGTAGCCAAAGCAGTAAAGGAGGCGGGAGCCAATCTCTTAAGAGGAGGTGCATTTAAACCCCGTACCTCTCCTTACGATTTCCAAGGGTTAAAGGCAGAGGGACTGGAGCTTTTAAAGATAGCAAGGAAGGAAACCGGGCTTCCTATAGTAACTGAGATCATGAGCGTATCCGATCTTCCTTTGTTTGAGGACGTGGATGTTCTCCAGGTAGGAGCCCGCAACATGCAGAACTTCGATCTGCTGAAGGAGCTTGGAGCTACCGGAAAACCCATCCTTTTAAAAAGAGGACTTGCAAATACCTTAAAGGAGCTTCTGATGAGTGCCGAGTACATTATGGCAAGCGGAAACGAGCAGGTTATACTCTGTGAAAGAGGTATCCGTACTTACAGCGATTATATGAGAAATACGCTTGATCTTTCAGCGGTTCCCATGCTACATGAACTTTCACACCTTCCGGTTATTGTTGATCCGAGCCATGCAACCGGTATTGCAAGGATGGTTCCTCCGATGGCACTTTCCGCAGCAGCGTGCGGTGCAGACGGACTTATCATAGAAGTCCATAACGATCCGATCCATGCCCTCTGCGACGGTGCTCAAAGCTTAAGACCTGAGGAGTATGCTGAACTCGTTGTGAAAGTGAACGCAGTAAGGGAAGCAATTAAATAGGTAATCGGAGGTTGTTGTCATGACATTAGGAGTTGTGGGCCTCGGCTTGATAGGAGGCTCGTTTGCAAAAGCATATCATGCAGCGGGAGAAAAGGTTCTTGCAAAAGAAGTGGACAGATCTGTTTTGGGATTTGCAGAGCTTTCGGATGCGGTTGATGGTGAGCTTACAAAGGATAATATCGGGGAATGCGACCTGATACTTATCTGCGTATATCCTCAGGCGGTTATTGATTTTTTAGAGGAGATGGGACCGTTCATAGGAAAGCATCCTGTAGTGATCGATTGCTGCGGAACAAAGCGTGTTCCTATGTACGAGGGAGTAAAGATAGCTGAGAAATACGGCTTCCTCTACATCGGCGGACATCCCATGGCAGGAACCCAGTTTTCAGGCTTTAAATATGCGAAGGAAACCTTGTTTAAGGGAGCACCCATGGTCATAGTGCCTCCGGAATTCGATAATATTGTTCTTCTTGACAGGGTTAAGGAGCTTCTTGCACCCGCAGGATTCAGGAAGATTACAGTTACCACGGCCGAAAAGCATGATGAGATGATAGCATTTACATCACAGTTGGCACATGTTGTTTCAAACGCATACGTTAAGAGCCCCACGGCATTAAAACATAAGGGCTTTTCGGCAGGCAGCTACAAGGATATGACAAGGGTTGCGTGGCTTAATCCGCAGATGTGGGCTGAGCTTTTCCTTGACAATAAGGAATATCTGATAAATGAAATAGATCTTCTTATAAAGAATCTTACCGAATATCGCGATGCCATTGAAAAGGATGACAGGGATTATCTGATCAAGCTTCTCGATGACGGAAAGAAACGTAAAGAAGAAGTGGACGGTTAAGAGAAGAGGACGATTGTATATGGAAAAAATACCGGTTTATGCTTCTACCGATTATGAGGTGATAATAGGCAACGGATTGATCGATGAAGCGGGAAATTACATTGCAGCTGCTTTGAAATTGGAGCAGGGAACTGAAAAAAAGATTACCGCGGTGATAGTTTCCGATGACAATGTATTTCCGTTGTACGGTGAACGTGTAAAAAAAGCATTGAATGAACAGGGCTTTAAAACCCTGGAGTTTGTTTTCACGCACGGCGAAAGGAGCAAGAGCCTTGAAACATACGGAAAGCTTCTTGAGTTCATGTGCGAGTCTCATGTTAAGAGATCGGATATGATAGTTGCCCTGGGCGGAGGTGTTGTGGGCGATCTTGCAGGCTTTGCCGCAGCCACATACCAGAGAGGGATAGATTTCATCCAGGTTCCGACAACGCTTTTGGCGGCGGTTGATTCATCTGTGGGCGGAAAAACCGCGGTCGATCTTGTATCGGGAAAGAATCAGGTGGGAGCCTTTTATCAGCCGAGACTGGTACTGTGCGATATAGATACCCTTTCGACCCTGCCTCCCGAGGAATATGCCTGCGGATGCGGAGAAATCATTAAGTATGCAATCCTTGAGAGCGAGGAATTCTTTGACGAGCTGCTGGAAAAGCCGGTATCGGAGCAGTATGAGCATGTGATAGCCACATGTGTGAACATAAAGAAGCATTATGTGGAAAATGATGAGTTTGATACAGGACTCAGGATGAAGCTTAATCTTGGACATACCTTCGGGCATGCAGTGGAAACCTGCAGCGGATATACAATACTTCACGGACAGGCAGTTGCCAAAGGGATGGCTGCGGTAACTCTTGCAGCTTCCGAGATGGGCCTTTGTTCAAAGGAAACTGCGGCAAGAGTCCTCGAAATACTTGACAGATATGATCTGCCCAAGGATATTTCCTTCGGTGTTGAAGAAATGTATAACGCTATGCTGGTAGATAAGAAGAATTCGGGCACGGTTACAAATCTTATAGTACCTATGGCAATAGGTAACTGCAGGATAATGAAGATACCTACGGAAAAGCTGAAGGGCTGGCTTGAAGAAGGCGGAGTGGAAGGATGAACTTTCTTTGCAGCTAACCTTAAGGACACGAAAGGAATAATATGGAGATCAGAACAGTTCTTCCCGGAGCAAAGAGCGGCTGCGTGACGGTTCCGGCTTCAAAGTCATGGGCACACAGGATGCTGATAACGGCTGCACTTTCTTCGGATCCTTGCGAGATAATCTGTGACGGTATATCAAAGGATATCGAAGCAACGGTGAAATGCCTTAACGCATTGGGCGCAGATATTTCTATTACTGTCGGTACCGAAGAGGAGTGTAATCCAAAGGATACCGTTATTAAGGTCAGACCTGTAATAAAAAGGGTTGATCATTCCGGAAGTACTGCGTTATATTCACATCTTTCCTGCGGGGAAAGCGGTTCAACTCTTCGATTTATGATACCTGTTGTGGGTGCATTGGGGATTAACGGAGCTTTTCATATGGAAGGAAGGCTTTCAGAGCGCCCTTTGAAGCCTTTGACGGAGGTCCTTACGAAACACGGAATGACCTTCAGGAAGGACGGACAGGTTTTATATTGTATGGGACAGCTAAACGGAGGAAGCTTTGAAATACCCGGGAATATCTCTTCACAGTATATTTCGGGACTTCTTCTGGCGCTTCCCCTGCTTCCGGAAGACAGTACGTTAAATGTAACAGGCACCATTGAATCCGGCGATTATATAGAGATGACGGTAAGAGCAATTGAGGAAGCGGGAGTCAAATTTGAACGAAAAGGTTACACATTTAATATAGAAGGAAAGCAAAAATATAAAGTACCTGAAAGCCTGACAGTTGAGAAAGACTGGTCATCCGCCGCATTCCCTCTCTGTATGGGAGCTTTTTCCGAAGAAGGCGTAACGGTTACCGGTCTGAACATCAACTCTGTTCAGGGAGATAAAGAGATATTGAATATCCTGGAAAGGTTTGGAGCAGATATCCGTATTAACGGGACTGAGATAACCGTTAGAAAAGGAATGTTAAAAGGACAAGTGATCGATGCTTCCCGAATACCGGATCTGGTTCCGGTAATAAGTGCTGTGGCAGCGGGGGCAGAGGGTGAAACCAGGATAATACATGCCGAACGGTTAAGGATAAAGGAATCCGACAGACTGGCAACCACTACGGCGATGCTAAAGGCTTTAGGAGCCGATATCGAGGAGACCGAGGACGGACTTCTGATAAATGGTAGTGGAGCAAATGCTATAGACGGATGCAGGACGAACGATGATTTTAAGCTTAAGGGCGGAAAGGTGGATTCCTTCAACGATCACCGTATTGCAATGTCTGCGGCTGTGGCGGCGGGAATCTGTGAAAATGAAGTTGTTATAACAGGTGCGGAATGCACCGATAAGTCATTCCCGGGATTCTGGGAAACTATCGGTTCCATGGATTAATCTAAGCGATGCAAGAACTTTTGAACATATATATGTCATTCTGAGCTACATCGTAGTTTGCAAAGCAAACTGCGATAGTAAGCGAAGAATCTTTATAAATACGAGGGGTCAACTATGAGCAGCAGTTACGGAAATAACATAAGACTTACAATATTCGGGCAGTCTCATTCAAAGGGGATAGGAATGACACTTGAAGGGATCCCCGCAGGGAAAAAGATCGATCTTGAGAAGCTTGACCGTTTTATGGAGAGAAGGGCTCCGGGAAGGAACGCATATTCTACGTCCAGAAAGGAAGCTGACAAGCCTGAATTCTTAAGCGGTGTGGTAGGAGATATTACCTGCGGAACCCCCATAACTGCTGTAATAATGAATACAAACACAAGGTCACAGGACTATGACATACTAAAGGATATACCACGCCCCGGACATGCCGATTACACAGGCTATGTTAAATACGGTGAGAACCGTGATTATACGGGCGGCGGACATTTTTCCGGAAGGCTTACGGCACCGCTGTGTATAGCAGGCGGTATAGTTTTGCAGCTGCTTAAAGAAAAAGGAATTTATGTCTTTTCAAGAATAGCTTCCATCGGCGGCGTAAAGGATGAAGGAAATCTGGTGGATTGCTGCTTAAAGGATGTTGATGAGGGCAGAGCTGCCGGCCGGACAATAATAAATAACCCCGGTGCGGAAGGCGATTTCCCGACAATCTCCGAAGAACAGGGAGAGAAAATGAAGGCCCTGATCGCTGAGAAGAAGGCTGAGGGCGATTCGGTCGGCGGTGTGGTGGAATGTGCAGTATTCGGTGTTCCAGCAGGTGTGGGCGACCCGATGTTTGATGGTATTGAGAACCGGATCGCACAGATAATATTCGGGATTCCTGCTGTAAAGGGGCTCGAATTCGGAAACGGGTTTGATGCGGCAGGACTTACGGGAAGCCAAAATAACGACTCTTTTTATATAGATGATCGTACGGGAACCAAAGAGGTTAAAACCAAAACCAATAACTGCGGCGGTATTCTCGGAGGCATAACTAACGGAATGCCGGTTACGTTCAGGGTGGCATTTAAGCCCACACCTTCCATCGCCAAGGAGCAGGACAGTGTGAACCTCTCAACCATGGAGGAGACAAAACTCATTGTACCCGGCAGGCACGATCCGTGTATTGTGCCGAGGGCCGTTCCGTGTGTTGAGGCCGCAGCGGCTTTAGCAATATATGATGCTCTTAATTTAGGTGTCTAAATGACACCTTTTTTTATTTTTTTAAAAAACACTTGACAAACTGTGCATAACTGTATATACTGTGTATATCAAAAAACAAAGGAGAAAACACATGGAATTATTCAGATGTGAACATCTCACCAAAATAATAGGAAAATACAGATTGAACGATATAAACTTTTGCTTGCAGCCGGGCACAGTACTGGGACTCATAGGTATAAACGGAAGCGGCAAGACAACTCTTTTAAGGTCGATAATAGGCAGTTACAGGCTCGATGGGACGATGGAAGACAGAGGTGAGCTTATATTAAACGGCAGCCACTTCCGCAGCAACGCAAAAGAATATAGGTCACAGATAGCATATGTTCTTCAGGAATCACCGTTTTCCAAGTATATGACGCCCATGGAAATAGGTGAAACATACGGCCCGTATTACGAAGGCTTTGCCTTGGATAAGTTCAGAAATCTGCTGAAAGAGTATGAACTCCCCGAGAAAAAGATGCTGTTCAAGCTCTCTAAGGGGCAGCTGCTCCGTATGCAGCTGGCATTTGCATTAAGCTATCCTGCTCTGCTATATGTAATGGATGAACCTGTGGGAAATCTGGATATCGAATTCAGGGATATTTTCTATGATACGGTAAGAAACCTGGTATCAAACGAAAAAAGCTCGGTGATCATATCAAGCCACCTGGTAACTGAGCTCGAGCATATAGCGGATAATCTCCTGTGGCTCGGGAGAACCGAGGATACCGGATATATACGTTATGGAGGAACTATCGATCAGCTTAAGGACTGTTTCCGGATACTTTCCATACCCGAGGAAAAAAAGAATGAACTTCCTAAGGAAATGATAATGGGTGAGCACCACAATATGACACATAACGAATTCCTGCTATATGACAGGGGCGGAGATTTCGGAACAAGGATACCTGAGGAACTGAGGCCTGCATTAAGATATGCGGACCTACAGGAAATAATGTATTTTATTGAAAAGAAAGCATCTTGAAGTGAAAGGACCTGAATATGAAAGATTATTTAAGGCTTGAAAAAATCAGATACCGCTATAAACCATATCTTCTTATAGCAAGAATAGCACTGGATATATGCATCATTATCCTGAATCATAAATACGTTTTTCCGTTGATAGCTTTATGCGGATTCCTTCCTGTAAACTTAAGGTATGTAACAGAGGAAGAGTACATAATTCCGATGTCGGATACCGATATTAAGAAAAGAAGAATGATGTATGTGAAAATTACATGGCTCCGTTTTGCTTTGTTGGGGATCGTAAATTTAGTGAAAACCCTGATCTTTAATTCTCAAAACCAGTATGATTACCTGATAAACAGGCCTGTGATAATTATTCCGGCGCTGATCCTTACACTTATTTTATTGTATAGGGCACTTATCGGAGAGACCTTTTTTGTGAAGGGCAGGAGCTTTTTTCCGGAACCGGTATTCAGATTTATCTTCTGTGTCTGGATTCCGTTTGGTATATTAACATATTATACCATAGAGAATAAAAATATTGAGGAAGATCTTATGACTATTCCTCCCATAGTCCACATTATTGTCATGATATTCGGGATGCTTTTGGTGAGCTATTCCATAATACTTCTGAATGTCGGTTGGAAAATAAGGGACTATGACAGTTCCAATAAACGTATACGCTATTTTGAATATAAATAGGGAGGAATTGTAAATGAATATCGATATTCAGACTAAAAGCGGCCTGCCTATATACGAGCAGATAGAGCGACAGATAAAAGATATGATAATAACCGGTATCCTGAAGGAGGGAGAAATGCTTCCTTCGATCCGTACCTTGGCAGCAGATTCGAAAATAAGCGTTATAACCGTAAAAAGAGCATATGAAGACCTTGAAAAAGAGGGAATGGTTTATTCCGTTCAGGGAAAAGGTTTTTATGTTGACACCCCCGACCTCCAGTATATGAAAGAAAAGAAGACCGTTGGGCTCGAAGAAAAGCTGGGGGAATGGGTTGACGCCGCAAAAGCCTCAGGGATGAGCAAGGAAGAGGCATTGGATATGCTGGGGATATTGTGGGATTAACGGATTGCAGATAAAAAAAGGAATATCGAGGTGTCAAAATGATCACAGCTAAAAATCTGAATTTTAATTACGGATTATTCAGACCAAAGGAAGACGGATTTGCCATAAAGGATGTATCTTTGGAGATCAAGCCTGGCTTTATATCCTGTTTATTGGGAAATAACGGAGCCGGAAAAACCACGCTCCTTTCACTTCTTTATGGTTTTATTAACCCTAAGTCCGGTATCGTCTGTTATGACGGAAGGCCTATTGACCGGAAAAACATAGCCTCATATCACCGGGATGTAGCTTATTGCGGTGAGAAATGGTGTGCGGATGGACTGACCGTTGAAAAAAATGCGGAAATGCTTTCAACTCTTTATCCGGCATTCAGTAAGGAACTTTTTAATAAATATATGGAGATCGCACAAACTGACCGGACTTACGACAAAACATTCGGAGAACTTTCAACCGGACAGAAGGTCAAGGTTGAGATAGCCTTCCTCCTCGCCAGAAAGCCGAAATTTATCCTTATGGATGAGCCTTTGGCGAATGTAGATCCCGTGTTTAAAACGGATATATTGGAAATACTTCAAAACAGCGTGGCCGAAAATGGGACAGGAGTATTCTTGAGTACACATCTCCTTGATGAGATTACGGACATAGTTGACTATATATATGTCTTAAAGAACGGAAGCCTGATAAAACAGGGATCAAGACTTGAACTGTTGGATGACGGGCACGGAAGCTTAAAAGACATTATGTCACTGTAAAGAGTACTTATTTAAGAAGGGACTGATATAATGGATGATAAAAAGATAATGAAGGATTTTATTGCTCGTATCGGTGAATTAAATAAAAATAAGAACCTTTGGATCATTTTCCAGATATCCGGTATCGCACAGCTTATCATCAGCGGACGGCATTCCTTGCTGGTAAAGGGAGGAGGGATCCCGATACCGAGCCTGATAGTAGCAGGCGGCCTGATCTTTATGTCAACGGTTTTGTACATACAAAAATATACTGTTATGTCTATGGGCAGTTTTGAAAAGGAAAGATCCCAATTACTCTTTCTTATTGCAGGAAGAAGAATGGCCGATATGCAGGAAAAACTATCTGATATAGTTAAAACTCACGGTTTTGATCTCGGAATCTATTATGGTTATCTTTTGGAAAAAATACTGATAGTCCAAGGCGTTTCCTGCAGTATTGTCTTTATTGCAGCTATGATCGGATCGATGGATATGAAAAGTGCTTTGGTATCTGTGGGAATGATAGCTCTGATATCGCTTAACGTATGGTACTGGAAAATGCTGATATCCGGAGCTGCTGCAAGACACAAAAAAGGACTGCTGTATGAGATTTTTTACAGAATAGTGATCTACATTGAGATTATGGGTTCCTTTGTGCTATTATTCTTTTTCATAAATGCGTTGAGTGTACAGCTTTCTTCCATCATTCAGGTTACTGTGCTAAAAAATATAAACAACCTTAACGAACCGGTCAAAACTATATATCACGAAGGATCTGCCGGGATAGCAGATCTGCTTTTTTCGCCGATCATAACCCTGCTTTGTGCGGATATATACGGATTATTTATTAAACAGGATCGGGTAAAAAATTTTCTTTTTGCGGCTTTATGCGTATTTACCATAGTAATTGCGGTCATGCGGGGAATGACGATATCAAACGAGAGGGTAAGTTTTTCGGAAAATTCCGTATCCGTAAAGCATGACGATGACGAAAAAGAATACGGACTTAAGGATATAAAGCTATACAGAATTTCCCTCGAAAAGGATTATTATCATATACATCTGGAATTCAATGACGGAAGGATAGAAGAAATATATACGGTCTCTTCTGTGGAAACGGATGCATGGAAAGAAAAATACTCCGGGGAAACGGAGTATTTTAATGAATTTGCCCAAAAATTGGAAGCATTGGGAATTAAGGCCGGAGAAGAACCCTCATAAATACGGGGTTATGATCCGTATATTTAAAGCTGTTTTCTAGGGTTTTTATGGAGTCTAATTCCAGGTTCGGTGAAAGAATGAAACCATCGATGCAGTATACCTGATGTCCATCCATACCGGAGAAAGGCTTGTCCAGCGATCTGCAGGAAGGAACGGACGGGTCACAGACAAATGTGAAGCCTTCGGGCAGCATACTGCTCTCCAGCTTTCCCGGATGCCAGATCTCTTCACTGTCATAGTAGGGAAAAGCATTTTCGGTTCCCGGAAATGACTGGTTGAAATCACCGCCTGCCAGAACGTAGTTGCCTTTTTCGTACTCTGTTTTGAGCACATCCATAATAACCTTAGTCTGCTCGGTTTTTATCTCGTTGTCATTGTATGCATCGAGGTGGAAATTAACGAGAACCAGTTCTTTGTCGCTGTTTTTGATCGGAATCCTGGTCACCAGAAGGCATCTTTTAAGGTTAAACATCGAAGCCGGCCAGGAGGTGCTGTTCGGCAGACTGATCCTTTCCGCAAATGTAATCCTGTGTTTGGACAGGGTTTCAATCCCGCTGTCAACCTTGCCTATCATGGGGAGCGGAAAGGGAACCCAGTTGCATACGAAATTCTGAGCGTAAGCTCTTCCTTCGTATTCAGGCTTAAAATCTATTGTTTCATCCACATGGTAGCTTCTCAAAGAATCCTTGTCAACCTCCTGGAGGAAGTAAAAATCAGGCTCGTATACACTAAGCATACTGTTAATGCCATCAATATTTTCTTTAACCTTTTTTAGGGACTCCGGGTTTACTCCGCTTCCGCCGTCCATGAAAAAGTCCATGTCATCGCCGAGTCCGGCATATCCGGTGTTTAAAGTCATAATCTCAAATGAGCTGCCTTCGAATTCCCGATCGGAGGTTTCAAATGCGACATCTTCTTTTTGCTCAGGTCTAAATTCGGTAAGCCAGATAAAGAAGAAAAACAGAACTACCGACACTATGATAAATCCTAATATTATTCCCAATGATTTAAGTATTTTCTTCATTATGTAAGATCCTTTTTGCTGGGCATTAAAGTGCTGTTACTATATTTTTTTATAACACGAATAAAAATACTCGTCAAGAAAAACCATCAATCTGATGGCAAAAGTAGTTAAAAAAGTAATCGAAATGATGGATTTTTAGCGTTTGCCATTTATTAGATAATGGAATATATTGTACATTTCATAATAAAACGAAATACTTAGCAAAAACAGGAGACATAAATCGATTTTTGCCGGTTTCAGGATGATGTATTATTTTGCTCAAAAATAATTTCGGATAGCAATAATTGTATTTTTTTGTTGCTTTTTTGAGCAAAAGATGATAGAATTCGGTGCAATGGGCAAAAGAACGTAATGTATTATTATGTTCGAATGTGACGTACGGGGGTTTTAGTATTATGGCGAAAGCTAAGGACTGCGGAGGAAAAGAGCATTCCTTCTGGAATAATTTAGTAAGACACAGGGCGCATATCGTACTTGCGCTTCCGGCTTTTTTGATAATGTTCTTTATTCTTTATGTCCCTATGATAGGTCTTATACTTGCATTTAAGAACTATACATATACCGGCGGAATTTTCGGAAGCGACTGGGTGGGACTTGACAATTTCAAATTCCTCATGGCTTCTAAGGACACATTTGTGAATATGACAAAAAATACCATAATGTATTATTTTATATTCACAGCTTTAGGAACCTTTCTTAATATTGTACTGGCTATCGCTATCGACCAGTGTGTATTTAAGAAGTCCGCGAAGACCATGCAGACTATCATGATCATCCCCGTATTTATTTCCTATGCAGCAGTTACGTTCATTGTTGATGCCTTCATCAACAGCGGACAGGGACTGATCAATAAAACTTTTGATACACATATCAGGTTCTATTATAAGGCTGATTATTGGCCGGTCATCCTTACGATCGTTAAGATGTGGAATTCCGTAGGTTATGGTTCGGTTCTTTATATGTCAGTGCTTGCGGGTATCGATACAGGACTTTATGAAGCGGCTCAGATTGACGGAGCCAACAAGTGGAAGCAGATTTGGCACATTACATTACCCGAGCTTTTCCCTATGATAACGGTTATGCTCCTGCTTTCGGTCGGCGGAATCATGAGGTCCGATACAGGTCTTTTCTATCAGGTTACGCGTAATACCGGTATCCTTTATTCAAAGACACAGGTTATTGACTCATACGTTCTTAATTCTATCAGGTCGAGCTCGAACTTCGGTCATACTGCTGCGTCGACGCTGTTCCAATCAGTTGTGGGACTGCTCATGATGTTGGTGGCAAATGGTCTGGTTCGGAAGCTTGCACCCGAAAACGCATTGTTTTAAAGGAGGTTGGTCATGGCTAAGAAAGATCTAGATATGGTCTCCTCCGGGCGCAGGGAGAAAAAGGGTGTTGGTCAATTCATCCTTCTGTTTTCGCTGATTATTTATACGCTGTTCTGTGCTTTGCCCGTACTTCTGGTGTTCGTTTCTGCATTTACGGATGATAAGGCAATAGTGGCAAATGGGTACAGCTTTTTCCCTGAGAAGTTTTCATTGAATGGTATCAATGCGGTGCTCCGTTACGGAAAACAGTTGTTTACTTCATATGGAGTTACGATCTTTATTACTGTTTCAGGTACCGCATTGGGTCTTCTTGTAATGAGTATGTTTGCTTATGCGATAAGCAGACCGGGTTTCAGGCTTTCGAAATTCCTGTCAATTTACTTGATTATCCCCATGCTGTTCCAAGGCGGCCAGCTTTCGGCGTACATAATCTTCACTAATGTATATGGCCTTAAGGACAGTCTCTGGCTTCTCATCCTTCCGCTGTGTGTTTCTACGATGAATGTAATAATCTTAAGAACCTTCATCGTAAACGGTATCCCTGCGGAGCTTATGGAAGCTGCGAAGATTGACGGAGCTGGTGATTACAGGACGTTCTTCCAGATAACGCTTCCTCTTATGAAGCCCTCGCTTGCTGCGGTAGGCTTCATGATGGCTACGGCTTACTGGAATGACTGGCAGAATGCGTTCATCTACATCGATTCAGATAATAAGAGGCCTTTGCAGATGCTTCTGATAAAAATCCAGAAGAGCATAGAGTTCCTACTTAACAGCAACAATGTTCCCGCATCTGTCAGGGCTCAGATGGGAGACTCGATTCCCCAGTATTCATCGACCATGGCGACGGTTATAGTCGTTATAGGACCTATCATGGTGGTATATCCCTTCTTCCAAAAATACTTTATCAAGGGACTTACGGTAGGATCCGTAAAAGGATGATTATTTTGATTTTGAGCCGGGCCCCCGGCTTAAGATATACAAAAAAACAAAAAAATGGAGGTTACTATGAAGAAATTAGTAGCACTTCTCCTTGTGGCAGTTATGGCTTTTTCATGCCTTACAGCCTGCTCTAAGGAGGAAGGTGGCAGCTCTTCGAGCTCAAGCTCAAGCAGCAGTTCATCAAGCAGCAGCTCATCAAGCAGCTCAGCAACAGACGACGTTGTAAAGATCAGTCTTTACAGAGACACATTCAACCTTGAAAATCCTGATGCAGCACAGCTTAAGAAGGTTCAGGACAAGATCAACGCTTATCTTAAGGATAAGGGTTACAAGATTGAGGTTGAAATCCATGACATCCCCAACAGTGAGTATCCTGAAAAGGCTAACCTTGCTTTAGCAAACGGTGAGATCAACCTTCTTTGGACAGCTTCATGGCAGAGCACCATCGGAACAAATGACCTTGTTCCCAAGAATGCATGTTATGACCTTACTTCTCTTCTTGCCGGCACTCCTCTTTACAATTCTATGGATGCAGGACAGTGGGAGGCAACAAAGTACAACGGAAAGAACTATTTCGTTCCCGTTTACAAGGACAATGTAGAAGGCTATGACCTTATGTTCCGTCAGGCACTCATCGATCAGTTCGGCTGGAATATCTCTTCAGTTAAGAAGCTTGCTGACCTTGAGCCCATGCTTGCTCAGGCTAAGGAAGCAGGAATCAAGTATCCTTTCCTTCTTCAGAAGACAGCTATGTTCTACAGATACTACATCGACAAGTTCGATTTCTTCACAGCTGATTCAGCTTCTAACTTTGTATCTGTAAGCAAGGATTCAAATTCTGTTGTTAACACCATCCAGACAGCTGAGTACAAAGAGTACTGCAACCTTATCGCTAAGTGGGCAGAGGCTGGCTACATCTCAGAGGATGAAGTTACAAAGTCAACTCCTGAGACAGCTACTCAGAGCCAGGATTGGGCAATTTCATGGTGGACAGACGTTCCTGTAAACGATGAGGCTGATGCTCGTTATGAGCAGGACGTTACAATGCAGAACTATACAAATAGATGGGCACATTCTACCTCAGCTCTTGGTTCATGCTACTGCGTAACAGCTAATTCAAATGAAGCTCAGGCTAAGGCTTGTATCGACTTCCTTGGTCTCCTTTATACAGATTCTACATTCGCTGATATCTACACATTCGGTATTGAAGGCGAAGACTTCACTTATATTACAGATTCAGCTGACGGCAATGCTAAGAAGGTTAAGCAGAGCTCAGATAAGTACAACCACTCTATGTGGGAGTCAGCATCTGCTACAGTTGTTACGCCTGTTGACAACGAGCCCGGCAACAAGGCTGACCTTTACAAGACCTTCAACGGTGGTGCTAAGACAAGTCCTGCAGCAGGATTCCGTTTCGACAAGACACCTGTTGATGCTGAGTATACCGCTTGCAAGAACATCTTTGAAGAGTATGGATTCCCGCTTGAGACAGGCGGAATCGCAGTTGCTGATGTAGACGCTACAATCGCAGCTTATCAGGCAGCTCTTGATGCAGCCGGATACCAGAAGGTTCTTGCTGAGTTCCAGAAGCAGTATGATGCTTGGAAGAAATAATTAACAGCTAAATAAACGCTTATAGCTGAATATGAGAGGGATCGGTTATGCCGGTCCCTTTTTATATCCCTCAAGGGGAAGGCTTTAAGATGGTCTAAAAAAAATTTGCTTTATTTGGAAAATTGTGCTATGATAGTGTATAATCAGAGGTATGGCCTGCGGACAGGAGGTGAAAAGCCTTTCCAAGTCTGCGACCCTCAAATAATATTATCAGGAGGCTACTATGAGCAATATTGATGTTATGTCAGCAAATGCCATAAGAGTATTGGCAGCAGATGCTATTCAGAAGGCTAAGTCAGGTCATCCCGGACTTCCTTTGGGTTGTGCGGATATCGCATACGTATTATGGGGAAAAGAGATGAACCACAATCCCAAGAATCCTGAGTGGAGAAACAGAGACCGTTTCATCCTTTCGGGCGGACATGGTTCAACATTATTATATTCACTTCTTCATCTGTTCGGATACGGTCTTAAGAAGGAAGACCTTATGCAGTTTAGACAGATGGATTCACTTACACCCGGACATCCCGAGTACAGACATACCAAAGGTGTTGAGGCTACAACAGGACCTCTTGGACAGGGTATGGCTATGGCAGTAGGTATGGCTATGGCTGAAAAGCATATGGCTGCTAAATACAACAAGGACGGCTACAAGGTATTCGATCACTTTACATACGTACTCGGCGGCGACGGATGTATGATGGAAGGTATTTCATCAGAGGCATTCTCACTTGCAGGTACTTTAGGACTTGGAAAGCTCATAGTTCTTTATGATTCAAATAATATCACCATCGAGGGTTCAACCGATATCGCATTCGCAGAGAATGTTGAGAAGAGGTTTGAGGCATTCGGTTTCCAGACCATCGTAGTTGAGAACGGCCATGATATGGACGCTATCGCTAAGGCTATAGAAGAAGCAAAGGCTTGTGAGGATAAGCCCAGCTTCATCATGTTCAAGACCAAGATCGGTAAGGGCTGTCCCGCTAAGGAAGGTTCAGCTAAGGCACACGGCGAGCCTCTGGGCGATGAAAACGTATTGGCACTTAAGGAGAACATCGGTTGGCCCAGCACAGAGCCTTTCTTCGTACCCGATGAGGTATATGCTAACTATGCAGCACTTGCTGAGAACGGTGCAAAGGCAGAGGAAGCTTGGAACAAGCTTTATGCTGATTACTGCGCGAAATTCCCTGAGCTTAAGGCAGCTATCGAGGCTGATTTCAATCTTGATATCGCTAAGGATCTTATCAATAACGAAGAGTACTGGAAATTTGAGGACAAGGCTGAGGCTACACGTAAGCTTTCAGGTATGGCTCTTAACCGTGTTAAGGAGTTCGTTCCCGGCTTATTCGGCGGATCTGCAGACTTAGCTCCTTCAAACATTTCAGATATGAAGAATGAGCCTTTCTTCTCTAAAGAAGACGGCACAGGAAGGAATATCCACTACGGTGTACGTGAGCAGTCCATGGCAGCTATCGCAAACGGTATTACACTATACGGACTCCGCGGATATGGCGCAACATTCTTCGTATTCTCAGATTATACAAAGCCCATGGCTAGACTTGCTTCACTTATGAAGATCCCTACAGCCTTCATCTTTACTCATGACAGTATCGGTGTCGGCGAGGACGGACCTACACATGAGCCTATCGAGCAGGCAGCTATGTGGAGAGCACTTCCCAACTTCCATATGTTCAGACCTTGCGATGCAACAGAGACTCTGGCCGCTTGGTACAGTGTAGTTACATCTAAGACAACCCCTACAGGACTTGTACTTACCCGTCAGAACCTTCCTCAGATTGCAGGATCGTCTAAGGATGCTCTTAAGGGCGGATATGTTATTCAGGACAGCGAGAAGGCTACTCCCGATGCTATCATCATCGCTACCGGTTCAGAGGTTAGCATTTCTGTAAAGGCTAAGGAGATGCTTAAGGCTGAAGGCATCGATGTAAGAGTAGTTTCAATGCCTTGCGTTGACCTGTTCGAGGAGCAGAGTGCAGAGTACAAGGAGAGCGTACTTCCCAAGAGCGTTCGTGCAAGAGTTGCGGTTGAGGCTCTTTCGGACTTCGGCTGGGGCAAGTATGTAGGACTTGACGGTGCTACTTTATGTATGGAAGGCTTTGGCGCATCGGCACCTCAGAACCTTCTGTTCGAGAAATTCGGATTTACAGCTGAGAACGTTGCAGCAAAGGTTAAGTCTGTAATTAAGTAATTCCTGCTTTTGACCGATGCAATCGGATTAAAGGCGAAAATGAGTCATATGTAAATGAGGGTGCCATTTTGCGACGGTCTTTTATGTCAGAATGGCACCTTGTTTTTCAGAAAGGAAAATGGAATGAAAAGGTTTTTTGCTTTTATGCTGGCTTTTGTTATGGCGGTTTCGGTAATTTCCGTGCCTGTTTTTGCAAAGTCAGACCGCTTGGGTGAATTTGACCATTCAAACAAGAAATTTATGGATTTTAAGTATGAGCATCTGGATACAACCGAGCTTGAAGCCAAGATAAACGATCTGGGCGGGCTTTCATCATCTCCTGAAAATAAGGAAAAGATAGAAGTACTTATCGGAGAGATTGAGGATGGTCTTTATGAAATCTACGATATGAACAATTATTCGAGCTACATGTTTACGAGGAATAATACCGATACCTATTGGAAGGAAGAGAACCTATATAATACCGAGCTATACAATACTCTGGCCACCCTTTATCTCGAAAACATGAAAACCCTTTGTACATCTCCTTGTAAAGAAGCGATATATAAATGGTATAATGATGACGATATTCAGGATATCCTGGATGCGGATGTTCCAACTCCGGAAGAGATAGAATGCGGTAAAAAGCATCAGATGATGCTTGCGGAATACTATGCGATCAACCCTGAGGTTGAATTCGGAGGGAAGACCTATAATCTTGAATCCCTGGTTGAAGCATATTATGCGGGTGAGATTTCGCAGTTTTCGATATCCTTCCTTTTAAACCAAGTGCTTTCTGAAATTAAAGCTGCGGCTGCGGATATTTATTTCCGAATGATCGAAAACAATAAAAAGTATGCTGAGATAGAAGACTATGACAATTATATGGATTTTGCCTTTAAGGTAGGTTTTAGCAGGGCATATACTCCTGAGGATGCGCTTGAAACATGCAATGAAATAAGAGAAAAGCTGTTTCCGTACCGTTCCTTAATGGAAGCTTATGATAATACATATGTTCAGATGACTGCACAGGAAAGCTTGAAGAACGGAATTATTGAGACCTTTGGAGAATATATAGATAATTTTGGCCCTGAGTTTAGGGAATCCTATGATTATATGGTAAAAACCGAGAGCTGCGTGATCATCCCTTCACAGGAATCGCAGACATCATTTACTTCTGAACTTAAAACTCTTGGGATGCCTTTCATATGCATGACTGAATCAACGGATAAGCTTTGGGAAATGGAAACTCTTATCCACGAGTTTGGACATTATAATTCAATGTATTGGAGAGACCTTAAAGAGAGTACAATGTCAAATCTCGATCTTGAGGAAACTTATTCCCAAGGCATGGAATATCTTTTTGCATATTATTATCCGGAGCTATACGGTGATGCCGGTAAGGGTGCTGAGTTAAAACACCTAGGAGCTACACTTAGTCTTCTTTATTCGGGCTCGATGATCGCAGAATCAGAAATGACCGCATACAGCGGGAATTATAAGGATCCTTCTGAATTGGCCGATGCTCTTGATGCGATATTTACTAAGTATTATCCCGGTAATGAATCAACATTGTACTGGTATATTGTTCCCCATATTTTCCAGAGCCCGGGATATTATTTCAGTTATGTTTCATCAGCTCTAAGCGCGCTTGAAATATATGAGAACTCCAAGGAAAACTATGCTGAGGCTCTGGACAAGTATATTGAACTGATAAAGAACGTTAACGAACCGTTTGAAACCGCGCTTGAAAAATCCGGATTTACTTCCAAATGGACCAGTGAGAGTATGGCGGAATTCTTAGATAAACTACTTGAGATATATATTGATACGGATGCTCCCATTATTGAAGGCGTTGAAGGAGGAATGGTTTATTCGGGTTCGCAGATGGTTACAGTCAAAGATGCTTCGGGTCTTGCAATCAGCATATCGAATGAAAAAACCAGGTACTATCCACAGTATCGTACCTTTGCGGTTGCGGGAGCTGATACTCCTTACGAATTAAGTGTAACTGATGCTTTCGGAAACGTTTCTTCCGTAGTGTTTACCATAGACCCGTATCCGTTTACGGTAAGGGCAGAAGCCGGAAATAAAAAGAACGTTCTTTCATGGGATGCGGTTGAGGGAGCAAATTACTATAACATATATGGAGCTGCACTTGGTAAAGATTATAAGCTTTTAGGATCGGTGGATGATATTACCTTTGATTTTACCGACAAGGTAAAGGGAACAAAAACTTATAAATATTATGTTACCGCTTGTTCTAAGGATGCAGCCGGAAATGAAGTGGTTCTGAAAAAGAGCTATAAATGTTATGTGGCAGGATTAAAAAACACCAAAAAGACCGATGCCGCAAGCATTGAGATCGAGGGAGACGAGACTATCAGCTTAGCCCCCGACGAAAAAGCAAAAATAACCGTTATAAGAACCGTTAAGGAGCCGGATGAACTTGACATAACATCCAAAACCATAAAGGGTGTCAGGTATGTTTCGACAAACAAGAATGTGGCAAAGGTTTCAAAGAAAGGTAAGATAACCGCCACGGGTAAAGGTAAATGCTATATTTATGTAATTTCCGAAAACGGTATCACGGACAGGGTTGAGGTTAAGGTTAGTTGAAATAAAAAATGAAATACAGATTGATACGAAGCAAAAGAAAAACTGTCTCAGTTTCGGTTAAGAACGGAATCCCCGAGGTCAGGGCTCCGTATGGGGTTCCCGAAACTGAGATAGCTGCCTTTCTGGAAAAGCATAAAAACTGGATCGAAAAACAGATTACGAAGCAGGAAGAGCTTAAAAGGGAAATGGCATCGGAACCTGTTCTTTCAACGGAAGAGATCAGGGAACTTGCCGATAAGGCTCTGAAGGTGATCCCCGAACGTGTGAAGCTTTATGCTTCAAAGATCGGAGTTACCTACGGCAGGATTACGATAAGGAACCAAAGGACAAAATGGGGCAGCTGTACCTCGAAAGGAAATCTGAATTTTAATTGCCTTCTTATGCTGGTTCCGGAGGAGGTTATGGATAGCGTTATAGTTCATGAACTCTGCCATAGGAAGCAGATGAATCATTCGGACAGGTTTTATGCAGAGATACTCAAGGTATTCCCCGAGTATTATAAATGGGACAAGTGGCTCAAGGACAACGGAGACAGGATCATGCGGCGGATGACAGGTTGAAATCCGGTTAAAAGATTAGATCCTTGATATATCCGAACACCTCCCTTAAGTAATTGTTGGGAGCATAAAAGGCTTCAGACCTTGCAGCCACGGGGAAAACATTTTCCAACCCATGTTTTTTACATAGGTAGATACTGCGGCATAAATGAAAGTTACTTGTAACTATGCCGATACTGGCCCCCTCCGGCAAAAGCTTTTTGCTGAAAAGGATGTTTTCACTTGTATCGGTGGATTTATCTTCCATAATAATTCTTTTAGGATCAATACCTGACTCTGTCAGGTATTTTTTCATTGCTTCGGCTTCGGAAATATGTTCGTTTGAGCCTTTGCCGCCCGAGACTATGCACATCGAACGGGGATTGCTTTTGAGATATTCTTCTGCTGCTTCAAGCCTGTATCTGAGAACACGGCTCGGACCGTCCGCCCTCACTTGGGCCCCGAGCACAATGATATAATCAAGATCCTTCTTGGGTTCACTTTCGGAATAGGATACTATTCTAATAAGAAGAAAAACTATCACGAGAATAAGAATTAAGCTTAATGCAGCCAGCCCGATATTTAACCATGCGGGTAGCTTTTGGAAGAAGCCGGTCTTTATTGCAAGGCCCAGGACTATAAGCAGAAATCCCAAGCATCCCCATATAAGAAAAAAATATGAGCCGGAATGGACACGGTACAACATGAAGCCATACCAAAACGATATGGCAGCAAGTATATATAGTAAGATCCTTATCACTATCATTTAGGGATTCCTTTCTCGAAAGAAGTCTTGACACGGCTCCATGACATGCCGACATTGGGATGGCCTTTGTTCACGGCCCCCATCGATAGTCTATCCTATATTTATAAAGACTGCAACGGTTTTTCAAAAAAATAATTGAAAACATAAAAAAGGGGATTGACAAATTTCAAAACAGGGTATATAATCCCAATTAGAACAGTTCCAAACGGAACAGTCCAAAATCAAACAATTCGAAAATAGACAGTCCGAAACGGAATTGTCTGAAATTGAACAAAAATCGGATTGATAGTAAGAGAATTGACGGTCGGGATTACGAAGGGATTTAAGAAGGGAAATCCTATAGGAAGGAGGACTAAGGGGTATATGGAACACAAATTGGCATTGGGATTTGAAATGAAATGCATGAGCAATATGATTACCGGTTTTATCGGAAACGAGCTTACTAAAGCAGGATTTGACGAGATAACTGTGACCCACGGCTGGATACTCGGTTTCCTGTGCAGACAGAGGGATACGGTAGTTTTCCAGAAGGATATCGAGACCCGTTTCGGTATGCCGAGAAGTACCGTGGCGAACATTATGAAGCAGTTCGAGCAAAAAGGCTACATAACCCGGCAGTCCGACGAAAAGGACACACGCCTTAAACGTGTTGTTGTAACCGATAAGGGAATCAAGGTTCATGAAGAAACAATAAAGTGCATCGATCATATAAACGAAATCATTGAAGACGGTATTTCCGAAGAAGAGAAGGACATTTTCAAGAACATGACCGAGAAAATGTCAGAGAATATGAAGAAAAGAGGTTTTAACGGATGATTAAGCGATTGTTATCTTACGTAAAGGAGTATAAAACAGCTTCACTGCTTACTCCTTTAAGCATGGTCATCGAGGTTGCGATGGAGATGGTTGTACCGCTGCTAATGGCTTCGCTCGTTAATGATGGTATAAATGCGAAAAATGCAGATGGCGAAGTAGTCGGCGATATCAACCATATCATCGTAATAGGAATTTTCATGGTTATTGCAGCCCTCATCGGTCTTGCGGGCGGTATCATGGGCGGTGTGTTCGGAGCGAAGGCTTCTACGGGCTTTGCAAAGAATCTAAGAAAAGGAATGTTTGACAAGATCCAGACATTTTCTTTCAAGAACATCGATAAGTTCTCAACAGCAGGTCTTGTTACCCGTCTTACGACCGACGTTAACAATGTCCAGAACTCATACCAGATGATACTGCGTATGTGTATGAGGTCTCCCATGACCTTTGTTATAGCGCTGATCATGTCCTTTACTATTAAGGCAAAGCTTGCTCTTATCTATCTTATTGCCGTATTAATACTGGGATGTATCCTTGCATTCATCATTTCCAAGGCTATGAAGGCTTTCGAGCAGGCATTTCCCAAGTACGACGAATTGAATGCGAGCGTACAGGAAAATGTAAATGCCATCCGTGTTGTAAAGGCTTATGTCCGTGAGGATCACGAGAAAAAGAAGTTCAAAACTGCCAGCAACAATATCTATAAGATATTCAGTGCAGCAGAGAAGCTTACAACCTTCAACGGTCCCGCGATGAGCATCACCGTATACACATGTACACTCCTTATCAGCTGGCTCGGTGCCAACATGATAATCAATACATTTGAGACCGAACTTAATCTTGGCAATCTTACAGCTCTTCTTTCATACTGTATGAGTATACTGATGAGCCTTATGATGTTCTCGATGATCTTCATCATGCTTACCATGAGTGCCGCAAGCATGAAGCGTATCAACGAAGTGCTCGTAGAGGAGCCCGACATTGTTAATCCTGAAAATCCTATTATGGAAGTAAAGGATGGCAGTATAGTATTTAAGAATGTAAACTTCCGTTACAATAAGGAAGGAAAGGAAAACGTATTAAGCAACATCAATATAAATATTGAATCCGGTGGAACGATCGGTATCATAGGCGGAACCGGATCTGCCAAGTCCACTCTCGTTAACCTGATAAGCCGTCTGTATGATGTTAATGACGGAACCGTCCTTGTAGGCGGTGTAGATGTAAGAGACTACGATCTTGAAGTCCTTCGTGACGAGGTAAGCGTAGTTCTCCAGAAAAATGTCCTTTTCTCAGGAACTATTATGGATAACCTTCGCTGGGGTGTCAGAAAGAATGTGGGTAAGGATGCCCACGAGGAGACACCCCAAGAGAAGGCCGAAATCGAGGCTGAGTGCATAAGAGCATGCAAACTGGCTTGTGCAGATGAGTTTATCGAGAAGATGCCTGATAAGTATGAGACCTATATAGAGCAGGGAGGAACTAATGTATCCGGTGGCCAGAAACAGAGATTATGTATTGCAAGAGCCCTGGTAAAGAAGCCTAAGATCCTTATCCTTGACGACAGCACCAGTGCGGTAGATACCGCAACAGATGCTAAGATAAGGAAAGCATTTGCCGAAGAAATACCCGGTACCACAAAGCTTATCATTGCACAGCGTATCGCGAGTGTTATGAATGCCGACAGGATCATCGTTATGGAAGACGGTAAGATAAACGGCTTCGGAACACATGATGAATTGTTAAAGAGTAATGAGATCTACCGCGATGTTTATGAATCACAGACAGGCGGTAACGGAGATTTTGATGAAGGAGGTGAAAAGTAATGCCGGGACCGGGATCAGGACCTAGAATGGGTCGAGGGCCAATGCCCAGAGGAATGAAGCCTACAGTCAAGAATCCGGGAAAGATTCTTAAGAGGCTTATAAAATACATGGTGCTTGATAACCTTGCATTATGGCTATGTGTGTGTGCATGTATCGGTATTACGGTTTTCTGCATGACCGTTAAGGGAACACTTTTCACACGTACACTTCTCGATATCTATATTCCCGGAATCAAGGAGGGTACACTAACCTTTGCAGATCTTGCACATGAAATATTTATCACTGCATGTTTTATTCTTACAGGTATCCTTGCAAGCTTCGTACAGGCGAGGATCATGGTAAGGATTACCCAGGGCTTCCAGAGAAAGCTCAGGGATGACATGTTCGAGCACATGGAGTCGCTACCTATTAAGTATTTTGATACACACTCTCACGGCGATATCATGTCACTTTATACCAACGATGTCGATACCATGAGACAGATGGTATCACAGAGCATACCTCAGTTTTTGAACAGTATCATCACAATCGTCAGTGTTACCATAAGCATGATAATGTTAAGCTGGCATTTGATGATCGTATCGGTCATCATGATATCCATCATGCTGATTACCACAAAGAAGATTTCAGGAAAGAGCGGAAAGTACTTCGTAAAACAGCAGAAGGCTGTTGGTGCGGTAAACGGATTCGTTGAGGAAATGATGTCGGGACAGAAGGTGGTTAAGGTATTCTGTCACGAGGATGAAAATATCCGTGAATTTGATAAGCTTAACAACGAGCTTTTTGACAGCGCATACAATGCAAACCGTTTCGCAAACATCATCATGCCCATTAACGCACAGCTTGGTAATGTAAGCTACGTTGTGCTTGCTATCGTCGGCGGTGCAATGGCTATTAACGGTGTGGGCGGCTTGGCACTCGGTGCCCTTATCAGTTACCTTACCTTTAACCGTCAGCTCAACATGCCCATCAACCAGATAAGCATGCAGGTTAACTCGATCATCATGGCTTTAGCAGGCGGAGACAGGATCTTTCGTCTTATGGATGAGAAGCCCGAGACAGATGAAGGCTACGTAACTTTGGTAAATGCAAAGAAGGTATATAAGCCCGGCAGTGAGAACAGGGAATATACCATTGAGGAGACCGACGAACATACAGGTATCTGGGCCTGGAAGCATTTCCACAAGGCAGACGGTACCACTACCTACGTAGAGCTTAAGGGTGATGTGGTATTTGATAATGTGGACTTCGGATATACTGAGGAAAAGATGGTACTTCACGATATCAAGCTTTTTGCCACACCCGGACAGAAGATAGCATTTGTCGGATCCACCGGTGCAGGAAAGACCACCATCACAAATCTTATCAACCGTTTCTACGATATCCAGGACGGCAAGATCCGTTACGACGGTATCAATGTCAACAAGATAAAGAAGGCAGACCTTCGCCGTTCACTCGGCATAGTACTTCAGGAGACACACCTCTTCACAGGTACCGTTATGGAGAACATCCGTTACGGAAAGCTCGATGCTACCGACGACGAGGTAAAGGCAGCAGCAAAGCTTGCAAATGCGGACAGCTTCATCAGAAGGTTGCCTCAAGGCTACAACACGATGCTTACCGGCGACGGTGCAAACCTTTCACAGGGC
>JAILGF010000063.1 GCA_024696945.1 Lachnospiraceae bacterium
GAGAAGATCAAGCCTTATAAGCCGCTGATCGATATCGACGAGAATGATACTTGCTGGATCGGAGCCATCGTAAAGCAGAACGACGATATCCTGAAGATGGTCAGGGACTTTGAAGCTTGCGAAGAATACGTTGATTATACAGATGATTTTTATTGGGAAAGTAGTATACCAAAGTTCTATGTGGATAACGGAATAGATGCTTTGGAGACCACTGTTCAGTTTGATATCTCAATTGACGGCGGAGACTGGCAGTATAATAAGAGTTGGGATAAAAAGGAACAGGACATGTATAAGGACGGGTTCACTTTTTATGATACTTTTGGCGGAGCCGTCGATGACAACTCTGTATATTTTTCGATAATGGATGCAAGTGTTGCAGTCGACGGGAAGCTGCTGAAGAAGACTGTTGCTGCGAAGAAAGATGGACGGGATCAATTCGACCTTAAAAACCATACGTTCAAAGTTAGATATCGTTACTGCGTTCAGTACGGATTGCTTAACAATCATGAAGCGGGAATTCAGTATCATTTCACAGACTGGTCTGATACAACCACATTTGGAAAGACTACGGATCAGAATCTTGAGATTCCTGATGAGATGCCGGCTCCCGATATTTCGAATCCTAAGAGAGAACTGAATGAAAACGGAGATTGGGATTATGTTTCTGTCATGACTCATTTTTCTCATGATGTTACCGATACTTTGAATGCCATCTACTTAACAACAGGAGAGCGCGAACCCTTCGTTATCATCACAGAAGTGGCTGTGGACGATCTGACCGAGAAAAAATTCTATGAAGGCTATATGGCTAATGCCACATGGTTGTCTGACGGTCAGCGAGGCGTTTCATTTGACTATGATGGATCATTCACCGATAAGTCAAGGCTGCTTATCCGTGCAAAGGTTCAATGTGATTCGTTAGGCAAGGATTCAAAATACGATTACGCAGTAGACAAGGTGAAGGGCCTCAAGGTTAAGAAGGCTAAGACCAGTTCCATTACACTTACATGGAATAAGGTTGCAGAAGCTGAGTTCTATGAGATTTATGACAAGGACAACAAGCTTGTAGCTACATCCAAGACCAACAGTGTAACCATCAAGAAGTTAAAGCCTGCTACAGGTTATGACTATAAGGTACGTGCTGTTGTAGATAAGGTATTTGTAGGACTGTTCAGCGATACTCTGCAGTGTGCTACACAGCCTAAGAAGAGCAAGGTTACCAAGGCATCAATTTCAAACGAGAACTTTTCCGCAGCATATAAGAAGCAGGCAGGTACAGGCTATATTATCCAGGTAGCAAACGATAAGAAGTTCAAGGATGTAATATTTGAGGGTAAAGTAAAGGATATCAGTCAGACAAAATACACTCAGGAAGTACCGGGATCGTCTGAACTTGCGGGAACGAAGGTTTTCGTACGTGTAAGGGTATATTTCAAGTATGGTGATGTGACCACATACAGCTCATGGAGCAAGGTAAAAAGTTTTACAATTAAATGATTGGGACATGTCCTGAAGTTAAAAAGTGGGAAGGTGTTACCTCCCCACTTTTTGTGTGATAAGCGAATGTCCTCAGTGCAAGCTTGCATGCAAACTGAGGGCTGAGCAAACGGTCACTGAGAGAGCTTATATTTAATCTGAAACCACAGCCGGAAGCTCGATCCTCACCTTCGTGACGCGGTTGCGTGACATTGAGGTGACGGTAAATTTCACTCCGGAAGATATTGCGGATTCTCCGGGGGAAGGTATATGGTTTAAAAGCTTTATGACATGACCGGCTATGGAGTCGTAATCATCGGATGAAAGCTCCAGACCGGTTATTTTATTTACATCATCGAGGGAAGCAGCACCCGAGGCTTCGAAGATCCTTTCGTTTATCTTTCTTACGCTGTCAACCTCGTCGGTATCGGTCTCGTCACGGATCTCGCCGACGATTTCTTCTATAAGATCCTCTATGGTGAGAAGCCCAGCTGTGGTCCCGTACTCGTCAAGGACTATCGCCATGGATTTGTACTTGTTCTTAAGCTCGCTCATCAGTTCGGAGGTCTTTTTGTACTCATATGTAAAGAAGGGCTCACGCATATAGTCGGCAACATTAAATTCCTTTGTGCTGTCATATTTGACGAGCAGGTCCTTTGCCCAGATGATACCGGTGATCGTGTCCCTTGATTCATGGTAAACGGGCATTCTCGAATACTGATCCGCACGGAAAACCTCTATAAGTTCATCATAAGAAATCGTATCCTCCACACAGGTCATGTTTATGGCAGGAACCATGACGTCTTTTGCGAGAGTATCGCCGAAATCCACCACGTTTGTTATCATTTCCTGTTCATCGGACTCAATAACTCCGTCCTGTGCGCTTGTTTCGACAATGGTCAAAAGCTCGTTTTCTGTCATATGGGAATCGGTCTTGTCCGGATCTATCCTTAATATGAACATGACTCCCCTGGCAAGCTTCGAGACTATGAAGGTGATAGGGGTGAACAGTATTACGAGCACTTTGATGACGGGAGCATATGAAAGAGCCATCTTTTCAGCGTGGATCGAAGCCATGGTCTTAGGGGTGATCTCACCGAAAACAAGTATCAAAAGAGTAAGGATACCTGTGGCGATACCGATGGCAGTGCTTCCGAAAAGGTCGATGGCAAGAGTTGTGGTTAGGGAAGAAGCGGCAATATTGACTATATTATTGCCGATAAGGATAGTGCTTAGAAATTTCGCACTGTTATCTATAAGTGACAGCAGAAGTACGGCTCTTTTTGAGCCTTCGTCTGCCAAGGTCTTTATCCTGATCTTGTTAACTGATGTAAATGCTGTTTCCGCAGATGAGAAAAAAGCGGATAGTATAAGAAGAAAGCCTAAGATTATTAAGCGCGCCACGGCACCGGGTTCCAAAATGATCACTCTCCTTGTAAATTAAAGTAGTAACAGTATATGTAAAAATAAAGAAAAAGTCAACTTTTATATGTAAATAAATATTGTAATAAGATGTATTTTATGATATTGTAATAATACCGGATGAAGTTGGTACGGCAATATAAATGTGGAGGTTATCAAATGAAGAAGAGAGGTTCTTTTATTGTTGGTGTGTTGGCACTGTTGCTGGCACTTGTTATTCCGTTTAATGCCTCTGACGTAAGGGCAGCGGATAAGGTTCTCGAAGATTATTTCCCTAATGGGCTTTCTAAGGATAAACCTTTAAAACCTATCATAAATACCGGTGACGGCACATATATCGCCATGACGATTAATCAGAGCGAAAATATTCTTAAGCTATCCAGAGATTTTGATAAGGCATTGGAGGAACAGGAAGAAAAAGGATTGGAATATTCTACTTTTGAAGAAAAGTATAATGTTACCGGATTTGATGTGATTTACCAATGCGATATATCTGTCGATGGAGGAGACTGGCAGTATAA
>JAILGF010000096.1 GCA_024696945.1 Lachnospiraceae bacterium
TTATTATATGGAGCGTGGTGGCTCTTGTTTTGGCGGGAATAGGCATTTGGGACTGGAATTCAAAGACAGCAGTAGGCTTCTATTCAGGAATCAAGCCTCCCGAGGTAAAGGATGTAAAAAAGTACAATCATGCGGTAGCTATATTGTGGTTCGTATATGCATTGATATTTGAACTGCTTGGACTTCCGTTAATGTTCATGGAAGAGCATTCTCCCTTGTTTTTAATTTCTGTTTTGGGTGTGGTTTTCTCTGTTATCGGTTTGGCGGTAGCATATACACTTATACTTGCGAAACATACAAAGTAGTACTTCAGGAAATGGGGGTCAAGGGAAGAGTGAGATCGATATTAAATTATAAAAAACCGGCATTCTGGATTATAATTATCGCACTGGCAGCATGTGTAGTAGTCGGGGTATGTTTCCTAACTAACCCTAAAAAGGAAAATGAAGAAAAAGGAATGGATGAAAAGGAACAGGTAACAACGCAATCAGATACTCCGATATTGGGCACTTTTGCAAGTGAAACAGTTGCAAAAACTTATTCGGAAGATAAGGAAATCGGAAGTAAGTCATATGTTTGTACGGATACTACGGTTGTAAACGAGAAAACTAAGCTTTCAAATGATTCTCTTGAATTATACTTGTACAGTGATGGTACAATATCATATTCACAGCCGATCTACAGCAGCCATGCACCAATGGGCAACTGGTATATTGAAGGAAATACCCTTGTTGTTAAGGAAGAAATGTTTACGAACTATTTCGATATAGTTGATGGGAACCTTGTTTTCAGAGAAAATGGTTCCACCGGATTCCTGTTTTACCATATTCCTGATGGGACTGTATTTGAAAGAAAATATCAGCTTCCGGAAAAAACACATGAATATGAACCGGCTGTAACCTATGATGATCTTGATAATGAAGGGTATGTAAAAAAGTGGATCGAAACAAGGTCAAATGGTAAAATGGTTTCATCGTATCATTACTATGGAAATACTCCATCCGATAGGATATCTATAGGACTGTATCAGGATGATACCTGTGTGATAGATTTTCCGAAGGCAGGTTATTCCAGAGAAGGTCATTATATGGTAAAGGAAAATGGTCTGGAGATGATATTTGACAATGCTTATATGCAGCTCAGGTTTGATGTTGACGGTATTGCTGAACCATATAATGAAGAGATAAGAGTACCTGAAATGAGATTTAATGCTGGGTTGTCCACACGCAAATGTGATGATCTGGGTCTGTATGACGGTATTAAGCTGGAGTACTATCCATTTGATTATGCGGAGCCTGTTCTTTAGGATAATAAGCGGGAATCCTCGGTAATTCAATTGCCGAGATGAAAGCATAAAAATTGTCAAAAATCGAACAAATGGTTGCTTTTTCTCCACTTTTGTGCTATACTATATGTATGAAAGAAAATCTAATTCATTATCGCACTTCAGTGTGCAACATCAATTACCATGTGGTATGGTCTGTGAAATACCGCAGGAAGATCCTTACTGCTAAAGTAGAGGCATACCTTAAGACACTTGTACGGCAGATAGCAGATGATAAAGGATTTACAGTACAGCTTTTTGAATGCGGCGAATGTGACCATGTGCACTGCTTTGTGACTGCACCACCGAAGCTTTCGGTCACAGACATCGTCAAGTACCTGAAAGGCATAACCGGCCGGAAACTCTTTGAAAAATTTCCGGAGATACGTTCAAAACTGTGGAAGGGCGAATTGTGGAACCATTCCTACTACTGCGAGACCATTGGCTCTGTATCGGAGGAAAACATCAGGCGGTATATAGAGCACCAGAGCAAGGCATACTGAGAAAGGAGGCACCATGCTGCTGTCACATAAGACATCCGTTAAGCTAAGTGATGCTTACGCAAACATCATAGGGCATATGTGCTATGCGGCATACAAACTCTGGAATGTCTGCAATTATGAGCGCGTCCATTATGGGGAGCTCGGCCTTCCGGTAAAATACCCCGACTGGTATTACCAGAAAAAAGCACATAAGGATGATGTCTGGTATAAGCAGCTCCCATCCCAGACAGCACAGGAGGTATGCAAGCTCCTCGATAAGTCCTGGAAGTCATTTTATTCATTAAAGAGGACAGGAGGCATAGAAAACCCGCAGCCTCCACGGTTCAAACATTCCTGCATGGCCATAACGTACATGCAGAATGCCATCGTCCATGAGGCAGGATCGGAAACCGTCAGACTGTCACTCCCTAAGCAGCTCAAGGCATACATGTCTGAAACTTATGGCATCAGTGAAACATACCTTTTCCTTAAAAACATAGTTTTTAAGGGCACTGACAACATAAAGCAGATCAAGGTGTATCCTCCTGAAAACGGTGAGTGCCTGATCATAGTCATATATGAATTACCTGACGTGCAGAGGCTTCCTGATAATGGAAGGTATCTCTCTATCGATCTCGGGCTCCACAACCTAATGACATGCTATAGTTCACCTACGGGGGAAACATTCATAGCCGGACGCAGATACCTATCTCTCTGCAGATATCTCAACAAAGAAATAGCCAGGGTTCAGTCACAATGGTCTAAGCAGCAGGCAGGAAGAGGCGTAAAATATCCGAAGCCTTCAAAACATATCCTCAGGCTGTATGCTAAAAAAAATGCCAGCATTAATGATTACCTTCATAAGGTCACACGATATATCGTGAACTATTGCAGGGAGAACCGGATAAACACAGTGGTCATAGGTGACATAACTGATATCCGTAGGGATAATGACCTTGGGGCCGTAACCAATCAGAAGCTCCATTCGCTACCGTATCATAAGCTGTACCTGATCCTGAGCTATAAGCTTGCAAAAGAAGGAATCTCATTTGTAATGCAGCAGGAACAGTATACGAGCCAGACAAGCCCGCTTAAGGGATCTGTGGACAAAGAGAACGCAGAAAAGTCCAACAGAGTACAAAGGGGGCTTTATAAGGACGGAGATCTCATCTGGAACGCAGACTGTGTCGGTGCTTTTAATATCCTAAGAAAATTTCATAAAGACAGCGGAATAAAAGCCACGCTTGATCCAAGAGGAATAAGATCCCCATACATTGTAAAAGTAGCTGTGTAAAAAGCAGTATTGGTGTCATGGACGCACCCTGACCCTGCGGAGCGCAAGCTCCGCAAATCAGATGCTCTGGCAATTCAATTGCCGAGTAGTTCACTCTGTCCTTTATTCCGGTATATTTGAATATTCTTCGATAATATCTGCAATATCTGAAAGATTGATCTGTAGCTTTCCTTCATATATTGATACTCCTGCAGAACCTTCTAATGGATGGATAACAGGCATATAATCATCATCTTTAAAATATGTTATCAGTACATTCGTTTTTAAATCGATGTACCAGATTTCCTTGACTCCGGCATTAAAATACTTGCCGGTTTTTATTCGCATGTCCTTGCTTCTGGTAGATTCTGACAGGACTTCAAGAACAAAATCAGGCGCACCATAGTTTCCAAAGCGCCTGATTTTATTTTTATCACAGACGATGTAAATATCAGGTTCAATCATAGTTTTGTCGTCACAGTCAAGCTGAACGGAAGAAGGGGAGATTACAACACGGCATTTACCTTTATTATTTTTTATATAACTTTTTATTTCAAAATACATATAACCTATAATTTCCTGATGTACATTCAGCGGTGTTGCCATATCATAAAACACACCATCTATCAACTCTTTTCTTTCACCTTCCGGAAGATTCAAATAATCTTCAATGGTATATTCTCCCTGCTTTTTATGTATAGCTCCGGATGAGTGGTTTTCATCACCATTGTCCGTTGGTATAGAACTGCCTATAATATATGACGTTTCTTCTTCGCATACCTCGTTTGTGAAAAAAGCAGATTGTTCGGCATATTTATAGGTTTTTCCTGAGTATACTGATTGATCACCAAAAAGAACCTTCTTAAGTGCATTTAATGTAGCAGTTCGAGGATGCTTCGATTCCCCCGTGATTATTTTCCTTATAGTCCCCTCAGGCACACCTGAATACTCTGAAAGCTTTGCTACGCTGTAGCCACGGTTTTCTTTTAATGCAATCAATTCTTCTCTTGTCATAGAAAAACACTCTCCTTCTGTATAGAGCCGTAAGGCATATTTAAACTCAGGAACACTTTTAAAGTTTTATTGGTATAGATTATAATAACATATATGGTTCTATTTGTCAACCTTAGTGTATATATTTTACCCTTATTTACCCTTATCAGCAGATTGTAGTGTTACAGGAATTATCTTAAAAAAGTACTTGACAAAGTTGTCTAATGGTTGTAGAATGAAGGTGTCTAAAGGAAGTAGTCATGAGAAAAGCTTTAATATGGAGGTTGTTATGGTAGGATACAATATGGGTACAGTCGAGTCTTGTTTTGCAGATATAGTATGGGAGAATGAACCGCTTTCGACAGCGCAGCTGGTTGAAATCTGTAAGGAGAGATTTAATTGGAAGCGGACAACTACATATACGGTTTTGAAGCGCCTTTGCGAAGGTGGGGTTTTTAAGTTAGAGAACTCAACGGTAACTTCCTTGATTTCAAGGGAAAATTTCTATAGTGCCAAAAGCCAGAGCTTTGTGGAAGAGTCCTTTAACGGCTCGTTGCCCGCATTTATTGCTGCATTCACAAAACGTCAGAAATTATCCAAAAAAGAAATTGATGAAATACGCAAAATGATAGATTCCTATAAACCGGAAGAATAAGGTTTTATTAAATGCACAGCCAAGGATTTGGATTGGAATTATAAAGGAGATGATGGAATGGCTTCCTTGTTTGTAAAACTTTTAAATCTAAGTATATCGGCAGGAATATTGGTTCTTGTTGTATTTATCTTCAGGTTTTTCTTAAAGATGACTTCAAGAAGAGCCGTATGCCTTCTATGGCTTATTGTTGCGCTTCGATTGGTGATACCGTTTTCGTTTGAAAGCAGTTTTTCAATAATGCCTTCCGGGGAATTTATTCATATTGATCAAGAAGTCGGAACTGATGCTAATTTAGAGGAAGATTATTATATTTCCGATAAAAATGAAGGTTTCGGTGTTGATCATACAATATTCTCTGAAGAACTTATCAATAGTGTTATTACTTCGAGTTCGGGAAATGATGATGACATAATAGCATTACCCACACAGATTCCGGAAAAAAATATAAAAGATTCGGAGATGAAGGATAATGGAGCAGAAAACAGTACACTGGGTAATGGTCCTGATAACATCCAAAACAATATAGATAGTAATACGGAAGTGGACTATTATATTTCTTCAACTCCCAAAACGACTCTTGCTAATAGCGAAGACAATTCTGAAAGTAAAAGGATGAAAGAAGGTTTTGTTAATAGTCTTCCGGGCAAACTTGGATTTAAAGATGCTCATTTCTGGGAAATACTTGCTTATGTATGGCTGCTGGGCGTTGTGATCATCATGGGCTATACCTTGATCGGTTATGTAAGAATGAAAGCCATTACCGCTGAATCAATCCCTTATGTATATACTGATAAAACATCAGCCGATAGGGGAATCGGAGCTAAAAAGGTATTTATATGCGACGGACTGGGAACGGCTTTTATATTTGGTATTTTTAAATCCCAGATATATATCCCCGGGACTCTTGACGAGAAGCAGATGGACAATGTAATTGCCCATGAAAATATGCACTTATCAAGACATGACCATGTCTGGAAGCTCATTGGTTTCTTTTTGCTAGTGATATATTGGTTCAATCCTTTGATGTGGCTTGCTTATGCCTTTCTTTGCAAGGATATAGAATTTGCATGCGATGAACAGGTAATTTCAGATATGGATGCGGAAGAGATAAGAGAGTATTCAAACACCCTTTTGTTCTGCAGTACCAATATGCACTTCATGTACGGCTGTCCGTTGGCATTTGGAGAAGTAGCCGTGAAGGACAGGGTAAAAGCGGCATTAAGCTACAAGAAACCCTTGTTCTGGCTTATAATTCTTGCACTTTTCTTAGCGGTGACCGTGGGCATATTGTTTTTCACCAAGCCATCAGAAGGTTCAGGTGACACACAGGATACGTCACAAAATATTGATTACGTACCTGTAATTATGTATGAATTTGATTGTACGGTTGAAGAGATTGTTAAAATAAACGAAAAGGAAAATACAAGTACTGTTCTTGGTTACCGGGTAAAGGTTTTAGAAGACGGATATGGGATATTTAATCCCGGAGATATAGTATATGTTGAGGGGGATTACAAAAAATTCAGACCGTCAACCAGCAAAATGCTTCCTGATGAATTGAACCCCGGCGACAGGATATTTGTGTACCATTTTGGGAAGGACCAAACCGGAACGGGTGTTACGGCACATAATATTGAGTTTATGAGCCGGCAGGGAATTATTAATGTAAATGATATTGCAGAAGAATTTAATGTTTGGAGCGGTAACGATAGATATTACAGGATGAAGGATGGAACATATTGGTATAACGGAAATTCTTATCAATATAGAATAGAGCTTACGGGAAGAGTTCCTAATGCCGCTAAGGATACCACATATGTATATTTGAGCAATAAAGAAGATATAACCTTCGAACAGGCATGGAAAGATCAATACAGTGATTCCTTAGAAGAACATTTCAAATCGGAAGAAGCGATAGTGGTTGAAATTATGCCCGCAGAAGGCTTAAATGAAGGTGATTCCGAAAACCGTCCCGGAAGGACCCTGCTTAGTGAAGAGGCGGATATGACTTCCGTAAAGGCCCTGCTGGATACCATATCAACAAAATATCAGTATAGGCTTGTCCATGATTTTGATTTTACGTATGTAATGGCGGGCGGTGTGGAATTCGGCAATGGATTCGGATGGTCTTCCGGATTGTATTTCTATGATTACGTTAATACATGGCCGGAGTTTTCGAGCATCGAAAAGAACGAGGATTTAACCAAACCTTGGCATGATGATAAAAAATCGGAAAACGGGTATTTTGTGATTTCCACTAGCGAAGAATATAATAGTCAAAACGAACTGAATAGCGGACTGAAGCTGTATTTTAAGGATGACTATGTTCATATATTCTTTGTGGATGATATAGGCGAAGAGTATATGTGGTCCTACAGGATGGGCAAACTGTCCCCGGCTGATGATGTTTATTACAAGCCCAATATGTACAGTATCAGGCGGATATTCTTCAACAAATACATGTACGACTATTATGTGAAGTACTGTGCATACGACAGTGAAATTTCAAGCCCCGGAATATACAATTTTAACAGGGGATATACTGTGGATTTGGATGGGGATGGCACAAATGAGAAATTGTTCGTGGCAAATTGCGGGTGGATAAACTACCCGGAGCCTGAAAATAAGGATGATTTCAGCTGGCTGCAATTGAATTCTTCGGATCCGTCTTACAATGATTATTATGGGGATTACCCCAAATGCCTGATTTATATAAATGGGGAGCTGCAGAACAGTGAGGATGATTTGGACAGAATCCATGATTATT
The DNA here is from genome assembly GCA_024696945.1 of Lachnospiraceae bacterium. Classification (GTDB taxonomy): domain Bacteria; phylum Bacillota; class Clostridia; order Lachnospirales; family Lachnospiraceae; genus RUG11977. The sequence continues at coordinate 7,495 of JAILGF010000096.1, forward strand.
TCACATATGGATTTGCCATAACGGACGTTGATGTGAATGACGGAAGATATGAAATACTCGTAAATGATGATGACAGCGACCTGTTCTATATTTGGAAGAATGGTAAGCTGAGTGACCCGAAACAACCGGGTGGAAATATTCTGAGATATTCCTTTAATTATGATGAAAATAGGGAATGTTATGTCCCTGAAGGTGTTCTCATGTGCAAGTTTAACGGTGACGGAACATTTATGGGTGAAGGAATAGTAGCCTTGCGGGAGTATGGTTATAGATGGAATTCAGATAATATCCTTTGGCGGATAAATGGCGATGGAAATTTAGAGCGGCTTAACGAAATATATGACATTCCGTACAGTTATGATGAAAAGCATCTTGCGATGAATACCTCGGAAGAATATGTAAGTGAATTAAAGAACAGGATAAATGAACATCCTGCCGAGTATTTCTGGGAACTGCAGGTGGAACTTGATGTTACGGTCGAGCCAGACCCTTCATCACAGCATACATATATGCCTAAGGGATACGTGCTGGTAGATAAAACGGACGGTATAAGCAAAATCCATATAACATACATTAATAATACAGAAATAGGCAATGTTTTTACTAAAGCCACATATACCGGGGTTTACGGCTGGATAGACCTGGCACATCTTGACAGTTATGTGAGAGACTATGATTCCACGGGCTTGGCAGGAGCTCGAAGTCATGAGTTCCTAGATTTATTGTTCAGTAATATTAATCATGCCGGATAAAAATGAATAATAAAACTACTTGACACGGTGAAAATATTATGATATATAGTATTTAAAACTACATCATGTGAAGGCGGTGATAAAAATGGCAGCAAAACGAGAAATAGCAATGATGGATTACAACCTGGCAGAAGAGCTTATTAATTCGATATCGCATGGTATCGGGGCAGGTTTGGCGGTGGCAGCAGCGGTGCTCTGTATAGTGAAGGCAGGTAAAAGCGGTAATCCCTGGAGTATAATTACAGCCTCGGTATTTGGGTTCTGCATAATCATGCTTTATACCATTTCTACAATATATCATGCGCTTCCAAAAGGGAAAGCCAAGAAGGTATTCCGTGTTATAGACCACTGTACTGTGTTTCTTATGATTGCAGGTACATATACCCCGTGTATGCTTGTCCATTTTCATAATGCAATAGGCTGGGTGATGTTTGGAATTATCTGGGGACTTGCAATACTCGGCATTGTATTTAATGCCATAGATGTCGATAAATATGAAAATCTGTCCGCAGTGATAAATGTGATAATGGGCTGGGCGGTGTGTTTTATGTTCGGACCCCTGATCGATGCCTTGGGGACTGCATGTGTGGTGTTACTTATAGTAGGTGGCGGGCTATATACATTGGGTGCCATTCTTTACGGCATAGGTGATAAGGTCCGCTATATGCATTCGGTATTTCACTTTTTCTGTATAGCGGGTAGCATCCTGCATTTTCTGGCAATATATAACTATGTATTATAACAAAATTGAAGATATCCCCCACCTTTTAGCTTTTGGCGTGACGAAGGTGGGGGATATTTACAATTTCCTTAGAAAGTGTAAATTAGACTACATTTTCCTCCGATGTTGTAGCAAAAGCGACATTTCAGCATAAAGCTGAATATTGAAGCTTGTGTTCTTCAGGTCGATTTTTTGAATTCAACTTTTGAATTAAAAGGTCAAATATGTTATTTTTTAAGTGAGATTTTTTCAATTAAAAACGTACTATATAGGTGAGGCGGAAAGGAGGGTGAAAGTTTGGATGACAAAAAGATAATTGAACTGTTCTATGAGCGCTCGGAACAGGCAATAACCGAGTTATCGAAAAAATATGGATCGCTTTGCGAAAAAATAGCAGATAACATATTGAATAACCGCCTTGATGCCGAGGAATGCGTTAATGATGCTTATTTAGCGGTTTGGAATACCATACCGCCTCAAAACCCGGACTCGCTTGTAAGCTATGTATGCCGCATTGTACGTAACCAAGCTATTAAGAAGTATCATGAAAACACTGCACTGAAAAGAAATAGTATATATGACACTTCTCTTGACGAGCTTGAAGAAGTACTGCCTTCATCGGCATCAGTCGAGGGCGAACTTGAAGCCAAGGAAGTATCCGCCATGATTGACCGGTTCCTTGAAACGCTGGATAAACAAAGCAGGATAATGTTTATCAGGCGTTACTGGTATTCGGACTCGATAGCGGAAATAGCTTTAAGCTTTAAAACAAGTAAACACTACATATCCGTGCGACTTTCACGTATAAGAAAAGCCCTAAAAAAGTACCTTGTTAAGGAAGGAGTATCAGTATGAAAAAGGAAAAAATCTCCGAAATAATAAATGGTATTGATGAAAGATACATTGAGGAAGCGACGCATGCAGATAACATTATTTCTATATCCGAGCAAAAGAAAAAGCATAACGGTTTAAAATGGAGTTTTGGCTCGGTAGCTGCAATTGCTATCTGTGTCATTCTTCTGGGAGGCATAACAGTATATGCATTTAACCACGAAGCCATCAAAGCATTTTTGTTTGGGAAGGCTCAGCAGGAAGATTTCGAAGATGTATATGTTCCCTTGGAGAAAGAATATCAATTTGGTTCACATAAGGTAATCCTTAACGGCGTTATATATGATGAAGCTACCGGTATTGCTTATATGTCGTTTGAAGCTCAGGATAGTGACGGAAATCCGGTAAAGCTTGACAGCGTTGGCAAACCAGTATTTTTAGGAGATGAACTCTCGGGAGCCCATGGGTTTAGAACAAGTACACTATGTTACCAGATTGGTGATGATAAGTTTTATATCTTGTTCACTTACTGTGGAGCTATATTTGGAGATAGTGAGGATACCAGTTACTTCTTACGTGTTGATAAACATGCTGATTGGAATCAAAAGCAGCAGTTTTTGATATTAGATGAGAATGCTTGGAAGAGTGTAAATGCTGAAGTTAATAAAATAGACATTACTCACCTTGACGAAATAGACAAGGAGTATTTTATTGAAACACATAATGCAAGATTTATTGCCACAGAAGACGATTTTATGCCTCAGATAATAAGTATCCTTGAAAAATATGGGTTAACTGATTTTGAATCAAGCGGCTCAGCCAGAAAGGTATTTATAACTGATAAATGCAAAGTAACTGTAGGCAGAACTAATATTCTGATTGATTACAAGCTCAATGATGTTTGCGATATAACCTTACGCAGAGATGACGGAACAGAGTTAGAGCTGATGAAGAAGGGAACGGCCAATATTAATCTTGGATATTTTGGACATGTCAGCAGCGACAAATCACAATATACTGCATGGCTTGAATTTGGTGGCGTGATCAAACAAGACGAAGACTTGACACTGATAGTAGACGGAGTCGAGTATAAATAAGTCGATCACTGGTTATTCATTGGGACAGCTCTTTGATTGATATTAATCAGAGAACTGTCCCATTTATTGTTTTATTTGATGACAGAATTAATTGTATTATGTAGAAATTGTAGATTTGACAGAAATAAATCATTGACAAAACAGACTGCCGGATGTAGATTTCACTTAAGGAGAAAAAAGGTAAAAGGGAAAAATGGAAGAAAATCTCTCTAAATGAGAGGTCAAATGTCAAGGTAAATTCCAGTTTGTCAGTTTAAATTCCGGGTCAATACAGTGTTTCGATATTATTACATTAAAATTGTCGTAAAAAGTCGCTTTTTCTGATGAATTGATGTAAAATAGATGATAGTAGCTGGAAA
>JAILGF010000097.1 GCA_024696945.1 Lachnospiraceae bacterium
TTTCCAGCTACTATCATCTATTTTACATCAATTCATCAGAAAAAGCGACTTTTTACGACAATTTTAATGTAATAATATCGAAACACTGTATTGACCCGGAATTTAAACTGACAAACTGGAATTTACCTTGACATTTGACCAGCTTTTGACCAGCTTTTGACCCGGCTTTTACATTCTATACCCTACCTTTCCGTGTCAGCGTTTCAGGCATCCCTTTTTCCGATAGCCGGCAGCACCTTTTGCTCAATAAAATCAACTCTGTCGAAAATCCTTGGCTTGAATGTACCTGTAATTCCCACAGATACGTTTACATCTTTGTTTATATAGATAATATTTCCGCTGTCACCAATCGCAGCATATACCTCTTTATCATCGTAGGGCTTGTACCATAAGTAGCCATAGTTCATGAAGCCGAATCGCTCACCAAGCTTAATGTGAGGTGCCAGCATGTCTTTCAGATATTCTTCTGAGACGATTCTTTTTCCATTATACAAGCCACCGCCTAGCACCATCGCACCGATCACAGCCATATCTTTTGCCGACATGCATAATCCCCAGCCGGCGGTAACACTGCCCTGAGGATCAGTGTACCACTCATATTTCCTAGGATTTTTGTTCATGAAGAAATCAAACTGATCTTCTTTATAACTGTCACCGTGGGGTATTCTCTCCGGAAGTTCCAGTGGCTCAAATAGGTTTTTGTTGGCAAAATCTATGCATTTCTCACCGGTTGCTTTCTCGATTATTCCGGCCAGTATCTGAATGCCAAGCGTAGCATACCTGAATTCACCTGTGATTCCATTACGGCCTCCAAGATAATCAAGTATCGAATACGTAAAGCTCTGTGAAGTACACACCTTCTTCCAGGGTTCTGACTTCCCTTTATATGGAGCTGTCATAGTAAGCAGATGTCTGATCGTGACATCATAGATAGTTTTCTCACCGCGCTTTACAGTGTAATCCGGAAAGAAATCCATTACCTTTTGATCCACGCTTTTGATAAAGCCCTTGTCCAATGCGATTCCTGCAAGCAGCCCTACAACACCTTTGGTTACGGAATTGACATTCATTGCATCTTGAGTCTTGAATCCATGCCAGCAATCATCAAGTGCCACTTCATTGTCTTTGATGGCATAGATCTGGCATATATTGCTCTCATTCCCGGTGCTCTCAGAAATGTACCTGTGAAGTTGTTCTTTATTCATAATCAAAAGCCTCCTCTTAGGAAAGATTCGGACGTCCTAAGAAAAGGCTAATTGAATTAAAAATTTTTGTCAAGAAAAATCTTAAAATATTTATTTCTCAATCTTCTGAAAAATCCGTATCCATCGCTACCTGCAGCTCATATCCCGGATATTCTTTACCCACGGCCTCTGTCACCTTACCATACACTGCCCTGCGGTCTTCAGCATCAAAACTTACCACGATATCAAAGCGCATAGTCTTTTTCTCTTTGTCCATATAAAAACCATGAATCTGGCGGACATACTCATGAGACAGTACTAAGTCTTTTACTTTTTTATATGATTCGATTATCTCAGCATCTTTTGTGTTTACGGAGTAAACACCTATGGCTGTCAGTATCACATTATGCTCTGCATATACCTTTACCTGTATGCTCCTTATGAGCTGATCCAGACGGTCTGCTGAATAAGTATCGGGAACTTCTATATGTATCGAACCGTTCCATGTATCAGGACCATAGTTGTTAAGTACAAGGTCGTATGCTCCCTGTACGTCAGGGAAACCGGTAACGGTTTCTTTTATACTCTTTGCCAGGTCAGCATCGTTCCTTTCACCAAGTATCTGTGAAACCGTCTCCTTTATCATCTCAAAACCGGATTTAATTATGACAAGTGAAATAATAGCGCCCAGCCACGCTTCAAGTGATATATCAAAGATCAGGAATATCGCAGCAGCAACCAAAGTAGATGCAGATATCACAGAATCAAGCGTAGCATCCTCGCCGGAATTGACCAGTGAAGCAGAATTTACCTTATTGCCGACTGACTTGACATATCTTCCGAGAACAATTTTAACTACTACAGCAGCGCCGACTATGATCAGGGAAACGGTTGAATAATCAGGCACGTCAGGAGTAATGATCTTTTTGATCGATTCTACCAGTGATGTCACGCCTGCATACAGCACTATCACCGAAATGACCATTGCACTCAAGTACTCAACACGCCCATATCCGAATGGGTGCTTCTTGTCCGGCTCTCGACCTGCCAGTTTTGTACCGATTATCGTAATAAGGGAACTGCCCGCATCGGAAATGTTATTTACTGCATCCATTATAATAGCTATCGAACTGCTCATAAGACCTATGACAGCCTTAAAAGCAGCGAGAAAAACATTGGCTATGATGCCAATAACACTTGTCCGGACTATTGTTTTTTCCCTTGAAGCGGTGCTGTCACCATTAACGTTCTTCATAACTTAAGTCTCCCGTTATCTCAAAGTTTTCTAACTCCATCCATGGCCCTCTCTTTGTACATGTTTATTATATCAAATCAATACTTAGTAAGCAAATAGAAAAATAAAAAACCGAAAATCCTTGATACTCAAAGATTTTCGGACTTTCCAGTTAATGCCGGCGACCGTGGTCGAAGCCGTTCACCGTCCCCGCGAAGCTAGGAAAGAAGGAGGTTTATGGGCGTCTCATCCTCAAGTGACGCAAAGGTGACGCAAATTCACCTCTGTCAAATCCTTCGCCAAAGTTCAACATTCATTGTTTGGACTTTGGTGTTTTACCCTACCAAAACGATGGTTAGCATCTACTTTTGTTATACACCATATGCTACCGCTCCGACTACTGCAGATAATCCAATCAGGCCTATGGGCGATATTCCCTTTTTCAGTATTTTTCTTGAGCCAAAATAAATAACTCCTATACCACATGTCAGAATGATAGTCAGAATATCTGCAGGATTATTTCCAACAAATATACCGCAGTTTCTTAGCACCATAATTATACCGGTTGTCAGGATTATACCTATAATACATGGCTTCATCCCACCCAGAGCAGCCTTTATGTATCTGTTCTGAAGAAGTTTTCTTAATAAGACCAT
>JAILGF010000109.1 GCA_024696945.1 Lachnospiraceae bacterium
TAAGTATGAATGGGGCGTAATCACACCAGCTACCAAAGAAAAAGTTGGAGACATGATTTGTACAAAATCAAAAGCAGGTTTAAGGCACGCTGTAATCGTTTTGAAAAAAGAAGGCGATTTGATTTACATTGCAGAAGGGAACAATAGTGAACGTGTGACATGGGGTTATACATTCAAAATAACCTCAAAATCCACTTGTTATCGCTATGCATGGAATGATTCTGTATTTCGAGACCCAATAAACAATCCAGACCCAGACGACTGGCATGCACCCTATAGAGTATACACTGTAACAATGATTCGCAGCTGCTGGTATTAACAACATTTTGGATTTCTTAAAAACACAATTTGGAATACCTTTTGACTCTAATTCTTTATATGTAGATGTATCAAGAGTAAAGTCCTCCCAGTATTCTTCAATCAAATGATAATCTGCTCTATCTATTCTTCCAAGCGCATTAACTGCCCTTTCTCTAAAAAGCGGCACTGGCTATTGCAAAAACTCCCCCTAGTCAACTGGAATTTACTCACAATACATACAGATAGTTCCTTGTGACAGTTTAAAACCATTATTTTCATAGAATTTGGAAGCCGGTGCATATTCACTGGTGTAAAGGACAACTCCAGCATATCCTGATTCCTTACTATAATCTAATAGTGTCTTCAATAATTGCCTGCCAATACCTTGGCCCTGTCTTTCAGGTAAAACTGCCATTTCGTTAATATATATTTCTTTTTTACTTCCTGATATCTTACATAATGCAAATATACATCCAATTACCACTTCATCTTCTTCATACACAGATCCTACAAATTTTTTCTGCGCGTAATAATCCAATAAATATTCTGTTGCATTATCAGGTGTCCAATCAATCCCCCAATATTCTATAGGAAACGCCTTAGCATATATCACTCCACACTGATGCAAATCTTCCTCTTTCATTTTTCTTATCATTAAAATCACCTCGTATGCTTCACAAAACTGGAATTGACCGAGCTGATCCCATCTTCTTGACCAGGCGTTCAATTTCTATATTTTCCAGGTTGTTTTTCAGATACTCAATATTTGATTCCGACTCATCATTGTCAACTTTACATATGAGAGGGATATCATCGTATGTCATTTTCCTGATTTGCACATTACTCATATTTCAGCAAAAACTCCTCATGTTTGTTCAGAATACTTCACTATATCGATAGTAAGAAAAACCAAAAGTTAAGGTTAAATGATAAAGCACAGGCATAAGATTAACTCTTAAGCCTGTGCTTTGGTTATGATCAATCATCATTCAATATACTATAGAATTGTTCTGCTTCATCCTCTGTGAGATGCGCTGCTGCATAAATAGTTCCGTCATCCAAATCAACTATATATACATCGTCACCATCATCGATATACCCGATACTGAGACCGCCTACAGTTACCACTTCATATTCAGTGCCGTCATCAAGTTCGGCCTCCTCAACTGTATACTGTGCAATAGCTTCATCCGTACCGTCATGCACGTATGCATATTCGCCGTCATCCGAGGTATAGAAAAGAATAACGAAATCCCTGCCATCACCATCATTAGCATAGGCACCGTCAACATAGGCCAATTCGGGTATGTCATCTTCATCTTCATCGTCAGCATATGACATAGAATCCACTATACCTTCCAGTGCCTCAAGAAGTGTCACCATAGTGTCATTTATTCCTTCCATATCTGATCCATCGTCAAGATCATCTTCATCGAGTTCACCAACCTCTTCGATGACCTCTTTTGTTTGATTAAGAAGATCTTCGACATCGTCATCCGGCTCTATACCTTCGTTGTTGTACAGATCAACTACGGTATTGTACACCTCGGTTAATGCTGCAAAATTATTCTGCAAAGTTTCCATGTCCATGTTATTATTCCTCCATAGGTTTAGTTATTTATCTGCCGATTTTAGATAAATCGGAAATACAACATATATTATATACAACATACATGTATTGTGCAACAAATTATTCTTTTTCTTTTCCACTTTCTGGCCGTTTTATTCAGTCGCTCCGTAAGAGCTTTAAATTCCGGACCATTTCATCATCAGATAGTGCTGCAAAGGGGTTAGCTTCCCTTTAGACTAATTCCTGATCCACTACTATTCTAAAAACTTTCTGCGTAAAACTTTCAGTTCCGGATCTCCTACACCGAGTTCTTCAAACATATACTCCTTGACGCTCCAATATCCATTTATAAGAGCCTCAATGACACCAGTCATATACCTTTCCACAACACCGCCCAGCATAAACATCAACGCATCACGTTTTCTCTGAGGCATATCGGAACCTGCGAGTCTTCCTTTAACGTATTCTAAGGTCTGAGAGTTATATACATTTGTCAGCATATAATCTTCCATAACTGTATCTTTATCCGCTCCAAGTGCGACAAGTATCAACATAGCAGCCAACTAAAATTTCGTACTATCTCAAAACTATTAAACTCATAGGTTCGTGTCTTTTTGTTCATTCAGTTTTTTCATTCTTTGTTCGCGATTTTGTTTTTCGGATTCAAAAATAGCCACAGCCAAATCGGTCAACTCCGATTCCCACATCTCCCCGGTTTTTTGTACATCAGCCCATGGGCAGAGGGACATATATTCTTTATCAAGCGCGATATCATATGAACTGTTGCGGTCGCTGACGCTTTTATATAGGTGTCTGCCTGTATTGATCAGTCCATGTGCTTCTCTACGTTCCATTCCTTTTGTCTTCAGTTTGCTGAATATCTCTTCGTTTATCTCATAGAGATCATAGTATCCCGCCTCAAAGATTTCAGCGGTATAAAGTTCTCTTTCACTGTCATAGCAGGCCTTCCAGCCCGGACCTGTCTTGAAATGAAGCGCGCTTTCCGTGTATTCCGCAGGAATTCTGATCCGTTTCTCTTTTTTCTTTTTCCTAGATACTGTTGACATTACTTGATTTCTCCATATTACGATTGAAAGTTAAACCAAAATTCTTTTGCCAATTCCATTGCATCTTTGGTACTCAAAGACTATACTAGTTTTCTCTTGGATTTCCACAGTTTACACAGAACTTTCCAGTATTTTCGGTACCACAGCTGCATTTCCAGGCTCCCACATTAGGAATCATTCCCATCCCCAGAAAGCCTGTAATAGGTTCGAGTTTCATAGGGTCATATGTTGTTTCTTTAAGCCATCTGTAATTCTTTACAGAGTATAACTCCATCCGTTATCACCATGATATATCATCAGCTTGGTCATTCCGCCATCTATACAGATGTTCTCACCGGTAATAAAGCCTGCCTTTTCAGAACACAGATACAGAACCATATTTGCAATATCCAACGGATTACCGACACGCCCACATGGTTGCTGAGCAGCATCAGGACCCTCATATACCGTATAATTTGTATCTATCCAGCCGGGAGAGATGGAGTTTACTCTTACTTTCTCCGAAAGGCTTACTGCCATGGCATGGGTAAGTGCCGCTATTCCACCTTTTGCAGCTGTATAGCTCTCAGTCTGCGGCTGGCTCATCCTGTCACGTGATGAAGATATATTGATGATCGATCCCCCTTTTTTAAAGTATGGGAGGAACAGTTTCGAAAGATAAAAAGGTGCCGTTACTCCTACCATAAGGGCATACTGGAATTCCTCATAACTGCACTCATCAATTCCCCGCATAACAGGTAATGCATTATTTATCAGATAATCAATGTGTCCATACTTTCCGATCACATTATCCACAAACGCTTCAAGGACTATTTTATCAGATATATCCCCGACGAAATGATCACCTTCAGCCTTATCAATGATACATACTTTCGCTCCATTCTTCCTGAATTCCTCCACAATACACTTCCCAATACCATTTGCTCCGCCCGTGATAACGGCAACTTTATTATCAAATTCTGTCATAAAATTAACGCATCAGCTGTACTTATGGTATCATAAGGCTTTTTGTCGAGGTTGAAATAAAGGATATTTTCTTGCTTAACTCCGCTTTCAATCAGTTCTCCGGCTATAAGATTCATGACAGAAGATTTCCCACATCGTCTGACTCCGGTTAAAACTTTGATGATTTCGCTTTCGTGATAGAACCCGCGTATTTTTTTTAGATATTTTTCACGTTTATATAAGTCTTTCCTGATTTCATACTCCATAAGAATTCAGCCTCCATTCGATTAAAGTCGATTAAATGATACTCTATTAGGGTGTGAATGTCAAGTTTAGGGGGCAAGTTTTTATAATTATATAAAACTTGCCCCCTAACATCATTTCTGTTATTCCAATACTATGAGATTGTAAGGGCTGTTTCACAATTATCAAATCTTTCACTTTGTTTCAATTGGCAAGCAGACTTTCATTGTAAGGAAAACTAATGTACCAATTTCAACTGAAAATGTCAAAGTACTTCAGCTTTTGGAGTTATTAAAGAATCTAGATTCTTACCTGGACGGTAATTATGACGAAGCCAGGGAGCGGATCAAACAGTTTTCTCTTGCGAATCACATAACCAAAGAAAAAATAGACCGTTACATAAGAAATTACCCAGATTCAACTTTCCGATACTATTATGAAATGAGGTTAGATAATGTACTTTCTTGATATGGAATTCATTGGGTACTCTATTCATTAACATTCACTTCCCCCTCTGAAATATATGCCAATGAAATATCAACCGGTTTTTCTACCAGATTTGCATTATCATAATCAATCTTACCTTCATACATTATCTGCACGATATCCCCTGCCTTTGCGAATCCCTTATTAACAAAACGGGAAATCCGGATATCATCCAGTAGTACCTTATATCTTATGCCATCAGCAGGATCCTTACACAGTACAGAATCGTCAATCAGGATATAACCGTCTGTAATTTCAGCTATCGTACCGATAACATAATTCCTATATGGTTCATATTTCGCTTCTGACGAATTTTTCTTCGCATAACTGATGATTTTGCTAGCTGCATCCTTCCCAATATTGAACAGATACTGCCAGCTAAATGCATTTGTCCATAGATATCCGTCTTCTGTTATATACATGGCTACTTTATATACTCCAAGAGTCTCAGAATTGATAGTAAAGCTAAGATAATCACTGCCATGTACCATCCAAGCCTGATCATCTACAAAAACAGCCTCTCTGCATCCTGTAAGGACTTCCCAAATATATGCATCATCTGTCAGAACATAGTGCTTTCCATTTGGATCATCCCCATTCTCAGAGAAATGACTTAGCTTAATAATGCTGGGAAGCTTAACAGTATCCAAGAGTTCTCCTAAGGTACTAGGCGGCAGATACTCTCCGTTCATGAAAACATAATATCTGCCTTCAATCTTTATGGCAACAAATTTGTCCTTAGATACGTTTTTAAGGCTATATACTTCACAGTTTTCTGCATGATTTTCATCAGTAATATCATCATATCCGGAAACAGTATAATCTCCGATTTTACTGTCGATCAATGACTCCGAGACTTCACGTCCCTTCCCATTATACACCTTATCTGCAATCTCAAGACTATTAAACTTTTCCGGTACTGTCTTATACTCCCATGGCCAAACAATTGCAGATTCATTAGCCGTAACATTACAGCTCTTATATCTTTCGTCAGTTTCTCCTGTGGAGTTTTTCTTT
>JAILGF010000114.1 GCA_024696945.1 Lachnospiraceae bacterium
TTAAAAAGCTCTGCATACATTTCCTTGTCACCTTGACTGTCGTATTTCATATGGCTCTCGTACTCAAGGTTTCTTTCAAGTATCCTCAGATACTGGGGATCATAAGTGCTGTTTCCATCAATCAATCCATCCTGTTTCTTAAGGTCGTCATAATCCCGGAGTTTCTGTTTGACGCTTGTCCGGCTCCCATAGGATAGATTGATAGGATTATTTATATCTTTGTTTGTGATCTCTGTAGTATTCTCTGTATTTGTCCCACAAAACGTTGTAGGGGGTATTACAGAATTCTGCAGGGGGGTGGTACATTTTGTTGTAGGACCCCCCACATTATTTTGCAGGGGGTGGTACATTTCATTGTAGGGGGTGGTACAAAATTTTGTAGGACCCCTCTTTCCAAAACTCAGCTCAATGAAATCTGAATCTTTGTCATCGTCTTCCTCAATATACTCTTCCTGAGTATCATTTTCGGTTTCACGATATTCAGCTTCTCGCTCATCTTTTTTTCTGATTTCAGCATCTTCCGGCTCTTCGTCAAAAGTGATCATTTCAAGTTTCTGCGGATCAAGATCTATGTACATTACATTCGGTATCTTCGTATTTGCTTCGGTGACATAATCCATAAATACCTTTTTTATGACTCCTATATCTTCAAGGTAATCAAGTGCTGCCTTTATGCTCCGCTTTGACTCTCCAAAGAAGTCCGCATAATCCTGATATGATTTCTGGAGCATCTGTCCCCTGAATTTTTTCTTCCATCCGATTGTATTGCCGCTGGCCTCATCCCTGACTTCTACCGGGCGATACCAGAATAATATGTCAGAAAGGAGTGCTATGGCAAGAAGATTAGGTTTCCCGTTCTCGCGTACAATCCTTTTATACCAGTTGTTCGGTGTAATATTTCCGGTTATGTTTATTGTACCTACCATGTCCACTGCAGTATTCCCGCTGCTGAAACGCTTCATTATCATCTTCTCTGCCCTCCTCTCTGCTTCCATTCATCAAGCAAACTGCATATGATTTCTTCTATGTCTTCTTCACTTGTATCCGGATCAAAGTATCTTGATATGATATCCGGTTTAATTGTTACCTTTCTTTCCTTTACAGGTGCCACTACCATAATGGCATGCACCAATTCTTTGGAATATTTCTTATCCTGACTGAGCTTTTTAAGCTGCTGTGCCTGGGATAGTGACGGAACTACCGATTCTTCATTCATGACCGCCAAAAGGATTTCCTGCTGTTTTACTGTAAGATAAGACAATTCAACGGCCGGGATAAACTTTATCTTTTTCTCATCTGCCAGATCCAGTAAAGGTTTTATCAGCCTGGTAAGCCTTATATACCGCCTTACTTGATTTTTACTGTCACCACCGGATTCGCCAACAATATCTGCCGTTTCCAACTTCCGACCAACTTGGTCGGAAGTTCCTCCCTCATCTCTTTTTCCCTGGTGGGATAAAGCTTCAAGCTTCATCTTATAGGCAAATGCTTTCTCACTTGGAAACAGTTCTTCTCGCTGGTCCAGATTGGTCTTTACCATCTCCAGGACCGCCTCATCATCGTTCATGTTCCTAATTATGACGGGCATGGTATCAAGTCCTGCAAGCTCACATGCCCTCTTCCTTCTATGACCTGATATAATCTCATAACCTCCGTCAAGCAGAGGTCTTACGATACCCGGTATGATGATCTTTCCGCCATTCTTTAACCCATCCGCCATTTCCATCATTTTGTCATCGTCAATGACCTTAAACGGATGATTCTTAAAAGGATGAAGCTCTGACAGTTCTATCTGGCTGATCTCCTCATTTTCACCAGCGCCCAAAAACGCCGCAAAAGCATTTACACTTACTTTTCCCTCATTATTACTGCCCATTATGCCTCACCCCCAATCCTGTTGTTCACCATGATCTCCTGGACAAGGGCTTCATAAGCCATAGTTGCTTTTCCTTTCGGATCCCGCCTGTAAACACTCATCCCAAGCTTGGATGCCTCGGCAACTTTTACTGACATTGGTATGGAACTATTGAATATCGGAGCTTGATCCCCATATTCTTCATTTATCTTTTGGATTATCTCTTTGCAGTAATTAGTCCTGCTGTCAACCATGGTAAGGAGTATCCCTTCTACCTTAAGCCTGAAATTGACCCTGCATCTGATTATCGCCCTGATGGTATCGATTATCTGTCCAAGCCCCTTTGTAGAAAGGTATCCTGTCTGCGCAGGTATTATCACACTGTCGGCTGCTACGAGATCGTTCACTGTCAGCTTGCTTAAGGATGGCGGACAGTCTATAAGGATCCAGTCATATTTCTTCTTAAGGCTGCTTAAATACCCCTTGAGGATATATTCACACCTGTATGCCTTGAATATATCCGCTTCACAGACAGACAGGTCGATGCTAGACGGAACAAGATCTATCCCTTCCTCATGATGCAGGATCCCTTCCTCTGGATCATATTCTTTTCCATGTATTGCCCTATCAAAAACTGTTGCTATTGAATATTTAAGTGAATCGGGATCCCGGAACCCAAGGCTTGAAGTAAGGGATGCCTGTGCATCCGAATCCACCAAGAGCACCTTTTGTCCCATTCTTGCGAGTCCTATCCCGATATTTACTGTACTTGTGGTCTTGGCCACACCCCCCTTGTGGTTGGCTACTGCTATAACTTTACACATAGGCTGTTTCCTCCGTTAATCTGCTTTTATTATCTGTTCTATATTTTTTTCCGTATAGCTTTTATAATATCTCTTTCTTTTCTGCGATCCGTATTTCTCAGACTTTTCATCCTTAAATGTTATAAACTGCCTGAGTTTTGGACCTGCAGTTCGGTTTGTCTGTATTTCTGATTTGCTCATCAGCGTGAAGCCTTTTTCCTTCTCAACGGCTTCTATAACTCTTTTCAGCTGGTACGAGCTGTTTGCCTGTACCCTGACATTTACAAGATTGTATGGGAACCTTGTTTCTCTGTATTCTTTTCTCATCGTGCCTCCGTTTCATAAACTCAATATCCCTTATGGTCCCGAATTATAAAAGCCTATGTGTAATGTTCCACGCTCTGTCGCTGTCTGATACATCTGCTTATCCTCCTATCTATATTTTTCCCGTGGCAAATAAAAAAGACACCTTCTAAAAAATTTCTTTCTTAGAAAGTGTCCGTAAGTCTTGTCTATTTAATTGGTCTCACTACAAGTAATATTTGCACATTCATGCATTAAACTGCATGGAGCATGGAAAAAATGTAGGACTAAATGTAGGACTTTTGCATCTTTATTGCTCGAAAGCCTTGAAATTCAAGGGTTCTCAGCTCAACGACTTTAATGTGGGAAAATCTCCCGGAAACATTTCAATATACTGTAGTTTCCAGTATTTCAGCCACTTTCCAGAATTTTTATTCTGCAATGTTTTGCCTCCCAACTGTATATGTAATTTGAACTTTTGTTGCACTCTTGAATGACTTGCACTTATT
>JAILGF010000145.1 GCA_024696945.1 Lachnospiraceae bacterium
CAGATGCAGTTGAGAAGCGCGGCAATAACGGCGAGAACTTCGGTGTTGCTATCATCCCTGAAGGTATTGTAGAATTCGTTCCCGAGTTCTCAGCACTTATTGCAGAGATCAACGAACTGCTTGCAGGAGATGAAACAGCTAAATTCAATGCACTTCCTGATTGGAATGCTAAGTATGAGTTCATCAAGGCCGGCCTTACTGCTGATGCTTTCAAGGTATTTGATATTCTTCCTCAGGGAATCCAGCAGCAGCTTTTCCTTGAGAGAGATCCTCACGGAAACGTACAGGTATCACTCATCGAGTCAGAGAAGCTCTTTGCAGAAATGGTAGGCGCAGAGCTTAAGAAGAGAAAAGCAGCAGGCACCTATACGGGTAAGTTCGGAACACAGCATCACTTCTTCGGATATGAAGGAAGATGCGCATTCCCTTCAAACTTCGATGCAGATTACTGCTATTCACTTGGATATAATGCATTCATGCTCATCCAGTATGGTTACACAGGTTACCTTTCAAAGGTTTCAAACCTTTCAAAGCCCGCTGAGGAGTGGAACGCAGGCGGAATGCCCATCACCAAGATGATGAACATCGAGCGTCGTAACGGTAAGGACAAGCCCGTTATCAGAAAGGCTCTTGTAGAGCTTGACGGTGCTCCTTTCAAGTACTTCGAGGCACACAGAGAAGAGTGGGCTGTAAAGACATGCTTCACATATCCCGGTGCAATCCAGTACTACGGACCTTCAGAGGTTTGCGATCTTACTACCAGAACACTTGCACTTGAAAAAGGACAGAAGATAGATTAATAAGGTCGAATCATAAATAACTAAACTGCTCTTGACAAACAAGGGCAGTTTTTTTCTTGACATATCAGAAAATTTGTGCAATAATGATGCTGTATAAGTATGCGATGTTTTGGAAAGGAGGAAGCTATGGATCTTAGGATTTCAAGTCTGTATGACAACAACTTAATTTATTCCATGACGAAGAGCCAGATAGGAAAGCCCGTAGAGAAAGTAGCTCCCGTCACTAAAACAGAGATTGAAAAGCCCGCAGCCATCTATGAGAAGACTGAGGAGAGCGACCTTAAGGCTACCTACTCCATAAATAAGATGAGCAAGGAGCAGCGTGCGAATCTTGTTTCGCAGCTTAAGGCCGAACAGGAGAATCGCCAGAATCAGCTGGTAAGCATTGTTTCACAGCTGATGACCGGCCAGGGGAATACCCTTGCAAAGACTGATGACATCTGGAAATTCCTGGCATCCGGAAACTTCACCGTTACTCCGGAGGTAAAGGCTCAGGCCCAGAAGGATATAGCTGAGGACGGCTACTGGGGAGTAGCTCAGACGTCCCAGAGGCTGTTTGATTTTGCATCCGCACTCGCAGGCGACGATGAGAAGATGATGCAGAAAATGGAAGCTGCCATGGAGAAGGGCTTTAGACAGGCCACAGGCGCTTGGGGAAGAGAGCTTCCCGAGATCAGCAGAAAGACAATGGATGCTTCCAGAAAGCTGTTCAAGGATTATTATGAGTCCAAGTCAACTCAGACAGGAATAGACGTAGCTGTTTGACTTAGATTATAAGAAAAAATTTTATATAAAAAGGCTGTGAAAGGAAGAGTAGGCTGTTAGTATGTCCACAGAGAATCCGGTAGTGAGCTGAGAACGGAGACAGAGGGAATGGCTGAAGATGGTCCCGGAGCTGCAGGGCTGAGGAGTTTTTCTAAGGTTCTGACGGGTACACCCGTTATAGTGTGGACTGTTGATGGACAGTTGCAAAGGTCTGTGCCGTGAGGTACGGATGAATTAAAGTGGTACCACGTGAGTTTACGCTCCCGTCTTTAATATAAGGCGGGAGCTGTTTTTATAAGGAGGTTTTACATGAAGAAAACATTTTACATCACAACCCCGATCTATTATCCTTCGGGAAACCCTCACATCGGGCATTGTTATACGACAGTTGCCTGTGATTCGATAGCGCGTTATCGCCGTATGCAGGGATATGATGTTATGTTCCTGACAGGAACGGATGAGCACGGACTTAAGATCGAGCAGAAGGCTAAGGAAGCCGGTATTACTCCAAAGGAGTATGTAGATGGCATAGTTAAGATATTCAAGAATCTCTGGAGCTACATGAACATAAAGTACGACAGGTATATTCGTACTACCGATGATTATCATGTAGAGGCTGTTCAGAGCATTTTCAAAAAGCTCTATGACAAGGGATATATTTATAAAGGAAAGTATGTAGGAAAATACTGTACTCCCTGTGAGAGCTTCTGGACCCCTTCACAGCTTAAGAATGGGAAGTGCCCCGATTGCGGACGTGACGTTATAGACGCTGAGGAAGAAGCATATTTCTTCAAAATGTCCCTGTTTGCTGAGAGACTTGAGGATCTGCTGCTTAATACCGATTATCTTCAGCCGAAGTCTAGAGCGGTTGAGCTGGTCAACAACTTTATAAAGCCCGGTCTTGAGGATCTTTGCGTTTCACGTACCTCATTTACTTGGGGTATCCCTGTAACCTTTGATACCAAGCATGTCGTATATGTCTGGATTGATGCGCTTTCAAACTATATCACCGCACTCGGATACGATAACAGCAGATACAATGATTTTGAAACCTTCTGGCCGGCGGACGTTCATATGGTTGCAAAGGATATCATGAGATTCCATGCCCTTATCTGGCCCGCTATGCTGATGGCACTGGAGATTCCGCTTCCGAAGCATCTGGCAGTTCACGGCTGGATTACCTTCAACGGAGACAAGATGTCCAAGTCTAAGGGCAACGTGGTAGATCCGTTCATCTTAGGCGAGCGTTACGGCTGCGATGCCATCCGTTACCACATTTTAAGAGAGATGGCTCTGGGCGCTGATTCGGACTTTTCGAATGAGATCCTGATCAACCGTATCAACTCTGACCTTGCAAACGGCTTTGGAAATCTCGTATCCCGTACCGTAGCGATGGTAGATAAGTATTTTGGCGGCACTCTTCCCACAGACCGCGAGGCCGAGCCCATAGATGACGAGCTTAAGGCACTGGCAGTTTCCATCTGCGGCAAGGTTGACGCATTTATCGACAATACTCAGATAAAGCAGGCACTTGAGACCATCTTCACACTGGTTGACCGTGCAAATAAGTATATAGACGAAACAACTCCTTGGGTTCTCGGAAAGGATGAGAGCAAGAAGGCTCGTCTGGCTACGGTTCTTTACAACCTGCTTGAATCCATCCGTATCACATCAACCCTTCTTTCACCTTATATGCCTACCACCATGCCTAAGGTTTGGGAGCAGATAGGTGCGGCAGAAGCTGATACCACCTATGAGAATGCATCTAAGTTTGACGTACTGCCTTTAGATGTAACAGTTCACAAGGGAGAGATTCTCTTCCCTCGTATCGATGTGGATAAGGAGATCGAGGAACTGAATGCAATAATTGCAGAAAAATCACAGGATAACGAGGCCGGACAGGAAGCAGAAGCAGCCGATAAGAGTGATGCTCTCGACGTACATGTACCTACGAAGGCAGAGATCACCTACGACGATTTTGCAAAGCTCGAATTCAGGGTTGGCGAGATCATCAAGTGCGAGGAGGTTCCGAAATCGAAGAAGCTCCTGTGCTCACAGGTTAAGATCGGAAACGACGTAAAGCAGATCCTTTCCGGTATCAAGGCATTCTACAGCCCTGAGGAAATGGTAGGAAAGAAGGTTATGGTAGTGGTTAACTTAAAGCCTGCTACCTTAGCCGGAATGAAGTCCGAGGGTATGCTTTTATGTGCTGAGGATGCTGACGGGAACCTGTCTCTTATGATTCCTGAGAAGCCTCTCGGTGCAGGTTCTGAAATCTGTTAATATTGATCGTATATTGATTTTTGGGCGGGGTCTGACCCCGCCCGATTTTTTGGTGGGGTCTGACCCCACCTACACAACGCTTTGGAAAGATAATTATGAAAAACACAACATATTGTTATAGTATTTGAAAAAAAGATTGCATAAGAATTTGAAATAGGGTAAAATAGAAATAGCGCGTATAAGGTACTTTTTGGAACGGCGAAGCTGTTCCGGATTTTACGGGGAGGGTTTAAAAATGCAGAGTTTTAGGATTGATCTGTGGGAAGAAGGAGAATATACCTATAAGCAGAGCTATGGGTTTAAGCCGTTTCTTATGGCATTCCTTCATGATGAGGACGATGAGAAGAGAAAATGCATTATGGTAGCACCCGGCGGCGGATACTGTATGTGTGCACCTCACGAGGGCGAGCTTGTGGGAATGGAGTTTTATAAGAAGGGACTTAATGCGTTTGTACTTATATATACAACAGACATTACATTCTCCGAGCCCTTAAAAAAGCAGCCCTTAAATGATATTGCAAGGGCAGTAAGGTTGATAAGGAAAAATGCGGATGAGTATAATGTATCACCCGACAAGCTTGTAATATGCGGCTTCTCAGCAGCAGGACATCTGTGCGCAACGCTTGCAACACATTTTGACGATGCACCGGATTCAAACCCGAAGTACTCGGATATTTCAGCAAGACCCGATGCGGTAATACTCGGATACCCGGTTATCACCGCAGGGGACTTTACACACGGTTCGTCGATAGAGGCACTTCTTGGAAAAAATCCTTCACAGGAAGAGCTTGATTACTTCTCATTAGAAAAGAACGTAACTGAGAATACGCCTCCCTGCTTTATATGGCAGACATTGAATGACACTCTGGTGCCTGTAGAGAACAGCTATCTGTTTGCAAAGGCTTTAAAGGAGAAGGGCATAAACTATGCACAGTACGTATTCCCGTTCGGCGATCACGGACTGTCGGTTGCAAGCCCCGAGCAGTTCTTCGGCTGGAACGGCGGACAGTACGCCATGGAGCAGCTGAACCTGATACTTCCTCATGTAAAGGATAATACATTGGTCAATGTTTCCGACCGCAGGAGAAACGAGCTTATGGAGCAGTTCTTCCCGGAGAAAAAGCCCGAGCCTCCCAAGATGGACGGGGCTTTCAAGAAGCCGGAGGGAAATCCCTTTGCTGATATAGCTATGTGGCCGGAGCTGGCATATATCTGGATGTCACGCATCATTTAAAAGGAGATATTTGAAGTTTAAATGTCACAAAATGTAAAGAATTCAAAAACACAAAAGAATAAGGCGACGCCTTCTAAGTCCTCGGGACAGGGAAATTCAAGGAGCACTTCGGGAGCTAAGACTCCTGCCAAGGCTCAGCAGAAGAAACCTGCGCTCAAATCCACGAATATGAACGCCCAGAGATCCAACAGGAGCAGGGCAGCAGCATTGGGTGAGCTTGAGGAGAAAGGGTACGTTACAAGGAGCAGGGCTAAAGCCAAAGAGGATCCCAATACCGCGGCAAAGCGTGATGACATCATAATCATTGTGGTAACGCTCGTATGTATCCTCATGGTCCTCAGCTATCTGAATATCTGCGGAATAGTCGGAACCGGCATTAACGCATTTATATTCGGGCTTTTCGGAAGGCTCGGGTATATACTGCCGTTTATCATATGGGTACTGACCATCTTTATTATCGCAAACAAGGAAAACGGAGTACGTCCCACGGGCATAATCTATGCAGTACTGCTGAGTGCGGTGCTGGGGGCCTTGATTCAGCTTGCGGTCGGCGGCTTTAATGACAAGATCGAGCTGCTTGATTATTTCGGTAATTCCAGTCTCAATTATGAAGGCCCCGATGCCACCTACGGCGGCTTGTTCGGAGGAGTATTCGTAAAGCTACTTGTACCGTTTGTTGGTAAAGCTGCAGCAGTTCTTATACTCATAGCACTTTTGCTCATACTTTTTGTACTGATGACCGGAAAGCCGTTTGTTATGGCAGTTTTCAGAAAGATCAACAAGAGGATCGAGGAATTCCGCAGACGCCGTGCCATCGAAAAGGATGAACAGGACATATATGAGGATTCGGAAGATGATGAAACCCTTAAGCGTCCGATGAGCAGCGGAGTAAGATACGGAGTCCGTCACGTTCAGAGGCGCCGCATGGGAACCATGGACGTTGAATTCTCAAAGAAAAACGGCAGTGCCGGTGCTCAGAATGGTCAGAACGGTAAGGCGAAGGGAAACACCGGCAAAAAGAGCGATACCGAAATAAAGACCGTCAGTGTCGGCAGGGGAGAAACAGAGGTTAAGACCGAAACCCGCACAGGAAAGTCGGATCACGAGAGCATGTACATACCCGGCGTCGGCAACATAAGACTCGGCAAGGATGCTTATTCCTCCACACGTGAAGAGGAATACACGAAGGAAGATTTCGAACAGGTTTCTTCAGGCTCCGGTGAGGAATATCAGCCCAGGAAAGAGACCTCCCGCAAGGAAAATCCGTTTGAGGAAGACGCAAGGATCACATCCGTAGGAGTCAAGAAGCTGCGTTCAGGAACGGCAGGCTCTGAAAGTCAGATAGGAAATGACGATAACGACGGATCAAATATAATCAATATATTTGGCGGAAAAGGACCCAGGAAACAAAGCACATCGGACAGCACCGGATACTCTGACGACAAGGAACTTGCCGAGAGCATCAGCGGGCTTATGGATGAAGACAGAACTCCCGACTATTATACAGGGGACGATTCATCCGAAGACTATACGGAAGCACCTCAGGAAGAAGCATACACTGCACATGAGGAGAACAGCAAAGCAGAAGAGGACGATGCTTATGCTGAGCCGAGGGAGACAAGGGAAAGAAGAGGACCTGTTGAGGTTACTTCTGATGAGATAAAGAACGCTGACGCTAAAGACGCGGGTGAGCAGTATTCAAAGGTAACCCGCATCGGTTCCGGCGCGGCGGTATTTACGGACATGTCAAAGGAAGCGGAAAAGCCGAAGCCTCCCGTAATGCCCGAATACAAGTTCCCTTCGGTGAAATTGTTGAACAAATCGGGGAACAAGCAGCAGAACAATTCTTCAAAGCGGGTTGAGCTTGAAAACACGATACAAAAGCTTCAATCCACATTTGAGAGCTTCGGGGTAGGCGTAAAGGTAACCGATGCCAGTGTTGGTCCTACGGTCACAAGATACGAGCTTTTGCCCGATCAGGGCGTTAAGGTTAAGACCATAACCTCACTGAGCGACGATATCAAGCTTGCGCTTGCTGCTCCGGAAATAAGAATAGAAGCACCTATTCCCGGAAAGGCAGCAGTCGGCATAGAGGTTCCCAACAAGGAAAGCTCACCTGTTCTGTTTGGTGACCTGATAGACACCGACGAATTCAGGAACTACAAGAGCAATCTTGCATTTACCGTAGGTAAGGACATAGGCGGAAAGTCGATCATTTCCGACATCGGTGATATGCCCCATGCCCTGATAGCCGGTGCGACCGGTTCCGGAAAATCGGTATGCATAAACGCCCTTATAATGAGTATCCTTTATAAGTCTAAGCCCACCGACGTAAAGATGATCATGATCGACCCCAAGAGGGTTGAGCTTGTCGGATACAACGGGATACCCCACCTGATAGTTCCCGTCGTTACCGACGTAAAGAAGGCTGCAGGAGCTCTTGCATGGGCCGTGGCCGAAATGGATACGAGATACAAGCTGTTTGCGGATGCAGGTGTAAGGGATCTTGCCGCATACAACAGCCAAATGGTTGAGAAATGGATGGAGGAAAGCAACGAAGGCGAATGCCCCGACAAGCTTCCTCAGATAGTCATTATCGTTGACGAGCTTAACGACCTAATGATGACCGCTAACTCCAAGGAGGTTGAGGCCGACATAGCACGTCTGACGCAGCTTGCGCGTGCCTGCGGTATCCACGTGATACTTGCAACACAGCGTCCCAGCGTAAACGTTATCACGGGTACCATTAAGGCAAACATCCCTACGAGAATTGCGTTTGCGGTTTCCTCGATAGTCGATTCACGTACCATCTTGGACCAGGCAGGAGCCGAAAAGCTGCTCGGCAAGGGCGATATGCTTTATTATCCCAGAGGTTACGCTAAGCCCGTCCGTCTTCAGGGCGTATATGTTTCCGATAAGGAGGTTAATGATGTTGTCGGCTTCATCAAGAAGCAATATAAGGAAATGAAATACAACGACATTGTAAGCCAGCATATAGACGCAAAGGCATCAGGCAGCACCCAGTCAAAGGAAGAGGGTTCAAAGGGCGATGACAGCGGTTACGACGAGCTGTTTGAAGAGGCAGGAAGGTTCATTATAGAAAAACAGAAATCCTCTGTCGGAATGCTCCAGAGAGTATTCAAGATAGGCTTTAACCGTGCGGCCCGCATTATGGATCAGCTTGCCGAAGAAGGCGTTGTCGGACCCGAAGAGGGCACAAAGCCCAGAAAGATCCTCATGACAAAGGAAAAATTTGAGGAATTCGTAAAAAAATAAAAATAACCGTTGACAAACATATGTTTGGTTTGTTAGAATAAATGCATGTGAAAATTAGCTGTTTTTTGCGAGTGTAACAAAAAGAAAGGGGAGCCGTATTCATATATACGGCATTAGATTATGGCTAGGGAAAAGGAAACAAAAACTATCGGAACTGACGACAACAGACAGAGGGCTCTCGAATCGGCACTTGCGCAGATCGAGAAAAGCTTCGGCAAGGGTTCTGTCATGAAGCTGGGAGACAAGAGCGCTCACATGAACATCGAGACGGTTTCCACAGGCTGCTTAAGTCTTGACATAGCACTTGGTCTCGGCGGAGTTCCCAAGGGAAGAATTATTGAAATATACGGACCCGAGTCCAGCGGTAAGACCACCGTTGCTCTTCATATGGTGGCTGAAGTACAGAAAAGAAACGGCATAGCAGGCTTTATCGATGCAGAGCATGCACTTGATCCCGTTTATGCCAAGAACATAGGCGTTGACATCGACAACCTTTACATCTCACAGCCCGACAACGGCGAGCAGGCATTGGAGATCGCTGAGACCATGGTACGTTCCGGTGCCATCGACATCATTATCATCGACTCCGTTGCTGCACTCGTTCCCAAGGCAGAGATTGAGGGCGACATGGGCGATTCCCACGTTGGTCTTCAGGCACGTCTTATGTCACAGGCATTGAGAAAGCTTACCGGTGTTGTAAGCAAGACAAACTGTATCGTAGTATTCATCAACCAGCTCCGTGAGAAGGTTGGAGTTATGTTCGGCAATCCCGAGACCACCACAGGCGGCCGTGCGTTAAAGTTCTATTCCTCTATCAGAATGGACGTAAGACGTATCGACAGCATTAAGAGCGCCGGCGAGGTTATAGGAAACAGGACAAGGGTTAAGGTAGTAAAGAACAAGATCGCTCCGCCCTTCAAGGAGGCAGAATTCGATATCATCTACGGCAAGGGAATTTCAAAGCTGGGCGATATAATCGATATAGCAGCAAACGACAATATCATTGTAAAGAGCGGTTCATGGTTCTCCTACAACGGCGACAAAATCGGACAGGGCAGGGACAATACAAAGCAATTCCTTTCCGAGCATCCCGACATATGTGCCGAAATCGAGCAGAAGGTCAGGGACAAATACGTCATCAAGGCTGATGAAGCATTGGAAGGAGCCGACGTTGACGACGAAGAGTTCGACGAGAACGCTGACGACTGACATAATTATTGTCATCCTGAGCGATAGCGAAGGATCTTTAATAGCAAAATAATTATTATCTATGGGTGGGTGCGCGGCTGTGCACCCATCTTTTTAAATAACAGACGGAATAAGAACAGGAGAAAAATATAAGGAATGGAAATAAAACTTGGAGAAAAAGCCGGGAAGAAGACTCCGTTCTTTGTGAACGGAGAGCTGATAGGCCCTCTTTATCCGAAGGAAATAAAGGACTATGCCCTTGAGGATGAAGGCGAGATTGAAGAAAGAGTTCTTTGCGGCATAATAGAGGAAACACTTCTTCCGAGAGCAAAAAGATATGTAATGAACCTTCTGGTAAAGTCCGACAAAACCGAGACCGAGCTAAAGCGCAAGCTAAAGCAGGCAGGGTACGGCGAAGCGGTTTCCGAGGGAGCCATAGAGTATGTGAGAGGCTTCCATTATATAGATGAGCTGCGTACCGCCGAAAGCTATATAAGGACAAAGATGGACTTTAGCAGTGAGAAGGAGATTAGATACAAGCTCTCCGAAAAAGGGATAGACACGGAAACCATAGATATGGCTTACGATCAGATAATTGAAAGCCTTATGCCGGACAGCGACACGGACACAGCTTCGGATGCCGACATGGAGATACTTGAAAACACCGAGCTAAAGGCCGCAGAAAACTTCGTCAGGAAGAAGCTTGGGAGCAGGCTTTCGCCGGGCAGAAGCAAGTACTCGGACACAGATACCGACATGGATACAGAGGAAGACGCAGATAGAGATGCAGATACGGACACCGAGAGTATATTACCCTACGAAGAAAAACAGAAGCTCATGGCGGCCGCTTTCAGAAAGGGTTTCAGGCAGGACAGCATTCGACGGGCACTCGCTCGCCTTTTGTCATCCTGAGCGATAGCGAAGGATCTTTAAAAAAGTTTTTCAAACTTAGCAAAAATAATATTTACATTTAATAAGTATTTTGGTATTATCTTAATTCGTAAGCCATGGCTTTCTGAGAAAGATCAAAATTCCGTGGCCTTTATACCAAAAAAGAGGAGAATGAGATGAAAAAAGTCAGATTTCTGATCATCGCCTGCCTGCTGGTTGTGGCATTGGCGCTTACAGCTTGCAACAAGGACGGCGAGCTTAACCTAAAGGGTATGCTTGAGTCGGATACTCCTACTCCGGAGGATACCGGAAAGGAAGAGACAACAACCACACCCGAACCCACCAAGGAAGAAACAACACCTACCGTTGCACCTACGGCAGAGCCCACAGCGGAGCCTACCGCAGAACCCACCGAGGAGCCCACGCCCACTGAGGCACAGGTTACAGAAGAGCCCACACCCACTGTAGCTGAAAACAGATATGAGGGCGAAGATATCGACTACGCTGCTCCCGAACCCCTTAACTTGGGAATATATAGCAAAGAGATCTACCGTTTGAGCGATGACGGAGAATATAAGACACTTTATGATGTGTCCTACGACATGCTTGCATTAGGAGATCTTGACAGGGCAAAATATCCGAACCTGGAATTGGGACTTGACGTAGTGAACCTTGAATTCTCAGACATGGCAGATATCGCTGCTGACAGATTCGAGGACTTCTTTAAGGATGACCAGACCCTTGACGGACACTTCTATTACAGCTATGTGGATTATGATATTTTAAGAGCCGATTCATATGTTGTAAGCGTAAGGGAAGATGACTCCTTATATGAGGGAGGCTTGCGTCCCGAGGACGGAACCCTGGGCTTCTCAATAGACACAGAAACCGGCGAGAAGCTTACCGTTCAGGACATATGCAATGACTGCGATTCATTGGGAACAATGATAGCATATAAGCTTGAAGAAAAGTACGGCCTTTGGGAAGAGGAAGGAAAGATCGATGACCTGATCGCCACCATCAACGAAAAGATAAACGACGGAAGCCAGTTCTTTACCGTGGGCTATGAGGGCGTAACCTTCTACTATATCGCCTACGATCTTGATATGGGTGCAGGCGGCAGCTTCTTTGCAACACTTTCCTTTGAGGAATCCTTTGTAGGAGATACTGCGAACGGACCTGAGCTTATCGGCCTCTTTAAGAAGAAATACCGCACCGTTCCCGAGAACTACATGATCACCCTTACTTTGGGTGAGCCTGTAGAACTCCTTGACATTGACGGAGAGACCGGTTCCTTCGGTACCTTCATCCTTGCGGGAACACCCGAAGAAGGCTGGATGAATTCCTTCACCGACTATTATGTACTGATAAACGGAGAAGAGGTACTCAGATCCGAAACACTCTATTATTCGTTCCCCGAGGCTTACCTTATTGTTATGGGTGACAGACGTTTTGTGGTACTCATCACCGATCAGTCAAGTGATGATACATATACCTATATATATGAGATAAAGGACGGAGAACTCGTAGGAGACCCCGAGAAGTATGACAGTAATGATTTTAGTTATATCAGGGTAAATTACGGAGATGGTGAATGGGACTTTAACGTAACCGCAAAGACCGTTTACGATCCGATGAATATCAGGTGTACCTTCAGACATGACATAATAGGTACAAATATCCTTTCAGGAACCTTTGCTTTGGACCCCGATGAACGACTTTTCAAGTCCACAAGCAGATATTATGATTTCGACAGCAATCATACACTTACCTTAAAGAAGGCATTTAAGGCCGGCATGATCGAACCCGACCTTATGTTCAACGGCGATGAGAACGTAACCGGCGAGATGGATATGGAGGTTGAGCTTAACGAAGGCGATACCATCCATCTTGAAAAGGCTACCGATGATATGCAGGTATTCTTCAGTGCCGCAAACGGCGAGTGGGGAACCTTTAAACTGGATCCGTCATTAGATCCTGAATTCAGATTCTCGGATACCATAAACGGAGAAAAGATAAACGAAATCTTCGACGGCATCATTTACGCCGACTAAAAAAGCTTTAAAATATGCATATTTAAACAAATGTCCGCCTCCGGCGGACATTTTTTCTTTTTCAAAAAAAAGATGTTGCATTTCAAAATTTATTCTGTATAATGGTATTTGGTGAAAATTGGAAAAAATTTAATCATGGAGGTAAACGATGAGTAACTCAACAAAATTGTCCGCACGCGACCGTATTGCAACGCTGCTGGACGACAATAGTTTTGTAGAGATCGGAGCACTTGTTACAAAGAGAAATACCGATTTTAATCTACAGACAAAAGAAGCGCCTTCAGATGGTGTCATCACCGGATATGGCGTTATAAACGGAGCTCCTGTTTACGTATACAGCCAGGACGCTTCAGTTCTTGCCGGTACTATCGGTGAGATGCATGCGAAGAAGATCGCAAATGTTTATGACCTCGCTTTAAAGTGCGGTACCCCTGTTATCGGACTTATCGACTGCGCAGGCCTTCGCCTTGAGGAAGCTACAGACGCTCTTGAAGGACTTGGCGAGATAATGTCAAGACAGGCTCTTGCTTCAGGCGTTATCCCTCAGATCGCTGCAGTATTCGGAAAAGCAGGCGGCGGACTCGGAATTTCTGTAAATATGAACGATTTCGTATTTGCTACCGAGGAAGGCAAGCTTTTTGTCAATACTCCCAATGCTATCAAGGGCAACAACGAAGGCAAGTGTGATTCTGCATCGGCAGCTTTCAAGGCTGAGTGCGGCGAGATCGATTTCGTTGGAAAAGACGACGTAGAAGTTATCAATGCAGTAAGAGAGCTTATTTCCCTTATTCCTTCCTGCAATGCAGACGAGGCTGTTGCAGCTGAATCTACAGATGACCTCAACCGTGAGACACCTGAGCTTTCATCCGTTCTTGCAGACGGTGCAAAGGCTGCTGCAAGCATAGGCGATGACAACGCTTTCTTCGAGCTCGGAAAAGAATTCGGAAAGTCAATGGTTACAGGCTTTATCAAGCTTGATGGTGCTACAGTAGGTGTAGTAGCCAACAGAACCGCCATCCTCGGTGACGACGGAAAGGCAGCAGAGAAATTCGACGCAGTTCTCACTGTCAATGGTATGAGAAAAGCATTTACATTCGTTAACTTCTGTGATTCATTTAATATACCTGTACTTACTCTGACAAATGCAGAGGGCTTCTGCAACTGCTGTCTCGACGGAGAGAAGAGAATGGCTACCGCAGCAGCTAAGCTTACCGCTGCATTCGCAAACGCAACAGTTCCGAAGGTTAACCTTATCGTTGACAAGGCCATCGGTTCTGCATATACAGTTATGAATTCAAAGGCACTCGGTGCCGATATGGTATTCGCTCTTGAGGGCGCACAGGTTGGTCCCATGAAGGCTGACTTGGCAGCTCAGATAGTTGCAGCTGACGGCGACAAGAAGGCTAAGGCTGACGCAGAGGAGACCATCAAGGCTCAGATTTCTGCAGAAGCAGCTGCAAAGCGCGGATATGTTGATTCGATCATTACCGCTGAATCAGCAAGAAAGAACCTCGTTTATGCATTCGAGATGCTCTACTTAAAGGAAGAGGGACGTCCCGACAAGAAGCATGGAACTATTTAAGTGAGGTGCTGATATGATATTTAATACTTTATTAGGCTATGTTGCTTTCCTTGCGGAAGATATCACCTACGGTGAGGCAGGACTTAATACTGCAATGGGTCTTGGAATAGTATTCTGCGCCCTTGCATTTATCTCACTCATCATTTCCTTGGAAGGAAAGATATTCGGTGCTTTAGGCAAAAAGAAGGCAGCACCCAAGACTCCCGAGGTTCCTTCGACTCCCGCTCCCGTTGTGGAAGAGGTTGAGGAAGAGACCGATGATACAGAGCTTGTGGCAGTTATAACAGCAGCCATTTACGCATACGAAGCAGAAAACGGCGGCGAAGTTCCCGCTGACGGACTTGTAGTTAGAAGCATAAGACGTCTTGGTTACGCAAGATAATTAATTTATAGTAAATGTTTTAAAATATTAGGAGGTTAATTCCATGAAAAATTATACCATTACAGTTAATGGCAATGTTTATGAAGTTTCAGTAGAAGAGGGCGGCGCAGGTGCAGCTCCCGTCGCAGCAGCACCCAAGGCAGCAGCTCCTAAGGCAGCTCCCAAGGCAGCACCTAAGGCAACAGGCGCAGCAGGCAGCGTTAAGATCGAGGCTCCCATGCCCGGTAAGATCCTTGGAATCAAGGCTAACGTTGGTGATGCAGTTAAGAAGGGTCAGGTTATCATGATCCTTGAAGCTATGAAGATGGAGAATGAGATCGTTGCTACACAGGACGGAACAGTTGCAAGCATTAACACAAGCGTTAACGCAGCTGTAGAA
>JAILGF010000158.1 GCA_024696945.1 Lachnospiraceae bacterium
AGCTAGTTTTTTGGATTTGTCATCATCTGTATCAAAAACACGTTTATATTGTTTTGCAATCTGGTGAATGCTTAAGGGCTCCATACATATTTTGGGTGCTCTTAAAAGAAAAGTAAGTGCCGGATCATTTTGAATTGCATAAATGTTTTCGTAAAGGCCGGTCATAAGGAGATAGATAGGATAATTTTTCCTTATAAACAACTGGAATTCACTAGCGAACCGTTTCATATTGTCATCATGCATTACTTCATCAATAGTGATTAGGATTCTTTTGTTTTTCTTTTTTAAAGAGTCGAAAATATCTTCAATTATTATAATACTATTTTCTGGATTACTGCCATTTATACCGACACCAAAACCACCAACTGATATATTAAAACCGGATTTGAGAGCAGAAGATACTTTTTTGTATTCGTTAGACAGTCTCATGGCTAAATCGTCTAATAGGTCACGTGTCGAATTTAAAGATACTATTACCCAGTTGTCGTTTTGTGATAGCTCATTTTCTATGGCAGTCATAAGAACTGTTTTGCCACTTCCTCTTATTCCTTCTATAAGAAAGGTCTGGCTTACCGGATTATCAGCTTCGAAAGTGCTGATTATTGAATTCATGTTATCGTAACGGTTTATATATTCATTGGGCTGGCGGCCAAATGTAAGAGTAAATGGATTATCTTTTTTCATTATAATACCTCCCAAAACATATTCTGTGGTAATATTAGCATAAATCTTCATAAATTGCAATATCTTTCATAAAAATACATAAATCTTCATAAATGCTATATTTTGACATAAATGTTCATAAATCTTCATGAATTTTAAAATTTCGTTGAATTTAAATTCAAAAAGCGCTTGACAAATGAAAAATATCGTGATATATTGAATACACATTCAATGAAAACAAATTCAAAAATCAATCAGAGACGGTTCTATGATTGAGAATCACAAATAACAAAGGAGAATAAAAATCATGAAGACATCAAATGAGACAAAAGAGAAGGTAGTGGTTATCGGTGGAGGCGTTGCAGGACTTAGCGCAGGAGTATATGCTTTAAAGGCTGGCTTTGAGGTGGAGATATATGAGAAAAACAAGATCCCCGGCGGAGAGTGCATCGGCTGGAACAGAAAGGGCTATCATATCGACAATTGTATCCACTGGCTTACAGGCACCAGAAAGGGTACCGAGCTTTACGATGTTTGGAAAACAGTAGGAGCTCTGACCGATGAAACAGAGTATGCCCCTCTTGACGCATTCTACACTTCGACATATAATGGAGAAAGAGCTACCTTATGGAATGATTTAAAGAAAACCGAAGAAGAACTGATCAAACTTTCACCTGAGGATGAGGATGAAATAAAGAAGTTCATCCGGTATGTAGAATATTCAAAGCAGTGTCTTTTCCCTGCAGCTAAGCCTATGGAAATGTGGGGCATCAGGGACTATATCAGGATGGGCATAAACATGAAGGACTTCCCTAAGGTAATGAAGGAATTCGGAAAGATTTCTCTTGAAGATTATTCCAAGAGATTTAAGTCCCCGCTCCTTCAGAAACTCATGTGCGATTACTTGCCTAAGAGCTACTGCGCATATTCGTTCCTGGTATCTTATGCAACCATGGCAGACGGTAACGGTAACATACCCATGGGTGCATCACTTCAGATGTCTCTTAGGATGGAAAAGAAGTTCAAAGAGCTTGGCGGAGTGATCCATTACGGTTGCGGTGTAAATAAGATCAATATCGAAAAGAAGATGGCAACCGGTATCGAGCTTGAGGATGGCAGCTTTGTAAAGGCAGATTATGTTATCCCTACCGTTGATACAGGACTTCTCTTTGGAAAATTCCTTTCAAAGGATTATATGCCAAAGGAACTCAAGACAGCATATGAGAATGAAAAAGCATATCCCGCAACTAGCGGATTCCAGGTGGCTTTTGCAGTAGATAAGAATTTTAACCGTAGCGGCGAGATGAGCGAAACGGTATTTATCGACATCGAGCCCATAAAGGTTGGTAACCGTTCATTTGACAGAATGTACGTCAAGGCATACGGATATGATCCCGTTTGTGTAAAGGATGACAAGCAGGTTATCCAGACATGTATCACACAGACCGATGAGGATTATTATTTCTGGAAATCATTAAGCAAGGAAGAATATGAAAAGGTAAAGACAGCACTGGCAAACGAAGTAGCCAAGCACATCGAAAAAGCATTTCCCGAAATAAAGGATTCAATGGAATACCTTGATGCATGGACACCTCTCACTTATGAGAGATATTGCAATGCATACCACGGCAGCTATATGAGCTTTGTTACCACGCCTTACGGAAAGCAGATCAAGATGAAGGGACAGCTTAAAGGCATTAAGAACCTTTATGTGGCAGGGCAGTGGACGAACTCACCCGGAGGACTTCCTGTAGCAGTGGCAAGCGGAAAATTTGCAGTACAGAGGATATTAAAGAAGCAGCATAGGGATATAAATATTTAAGAAAGGTGCAAAATATGACAAGAAAAGAGCAGAAAGAAGAGCGTAAACAGACAATACTCATGACAGCACTGAAGCTTTTTGTGGAGCGGGGGTATTACGACACCAAGATAACCGACATCGCAGAAGCAGTGCCGATGAGTACAGGACTTCTTTTTCACTATTTCGAGTCAAAGGAAGAATTATATACCGAGCTTGTGAGAATGGGGGCACAGGCGAGTGCAGCATTTGGAAGACCTGACAACACCAATGCATCACAGGATAAGGATAAAAGTATTACGCCGGAAGATATAATCCCTCCCGATATTTACTTCACCAAATTTCTCGAAGGCCTATTTGCATATTCAAAAGCCCAGCCTTGGGTATTCAATATGTTTGTTCTGATGGGGCAGGCAAGACGTTCGGGTATGCCGGAGGAGGCAAGAAATCTTGCACTTTCCGTAAGTGCCATAGATTCATCGGCAAAATTAATAGAACTCGGTCAGAAAATGGGAGTATTCCGTGAGGGGGACGCCAAGCTGCTTTCGACCTGCTTCTGGGCAACCGTCCAGGGTATTATGGAAGAAATGGCAACAGACAAGGAACTTCAGGCACCCGATCCGGAATGGATAGTGGCAATTCTAAAAAAGTGAGATAGGATGTTATATAACGTATCATTATTATGTTGACAGGTCTAAAAAACAGTAGTAATATGCTATCATTGAGAAGCAAAGGTGTTTCTATTTTATAGGGATATCTTTGCTCTTTTCTATCAGAGGGACGGTTCTCTGATTGAAAAAGGAGTAAGGAAAAATCAATGTGAAAAATCAATCGGAGAACCGTCCCGGTGATTGATTTGGGAAGGAATTATATGTGCGGAATTACAGGATACACCGGAATTAATCAGGCAGGACCTATATTGCTTGAAGGCTTGAGAAGACTTGAATACAGGGGATATGATTCGGCAGGTATCGCAATCCAGAGTGAAAGTAAGAAAGATGAAGCCGGGGAAAACGGCGGAGATAATACTTCATGTACACTAAAAATGCTCAAAGCTACGGGTAAGGTAAGCCACTTAGCTGATAAGTTTGAAGCTGAACCTGACTTTAAGGGTGTATGCGGTATCGGACATACCCGTTGGGCAACGCATGGTGTGCCGAGTGACACAAATGCACATCCGCATCTGTCAGCTGACGGAAAGTTTGCGGTTGTTCACAACGGAATAATAGAAAACTTTGCAGATATAAGAGCTGAGCTTCAGAAGTACGGTATAGAGTTCAAAAGCGAAACCGATACAGAAGTTATTGTTCAGCTCCTGGCATACAACTATAAAGGTAATTTCAAAAAGGCCCTGATGAAGACCATCGCAAGGCTTACAGGTTCATATGCAATAGGAGTTATTTCGGATGAGCATCCCGGTACTATATTTGCCGCAAAGCAGGCCAGTCCTCTGATAATCGGTATTGGCATCGGTGAGAATTATTTTGCATCGGATATTACGGCACTTGTCAGCAATACGAAAAACGTGATCGATCTCGATGATGGTGAAGTCGCAGAAATTACTCCCGACGAGGTTAAAGTATTTGATCATACAGGTAAAGAAATAGACAAAGAAATACGGCATATAAACTGGGATATTGCGTCAGCTGAGAAGAGCGGCTACGAGCACTTTATGATGAAGGAGATAATGGAACAGCCGCATGCTCTTAAGGCTACGATAGAGCCGAGGGTAAAGGATGAAACCATTGTTTTTGATGAAATAAAAGGCTTGGATATGAAGAAATTCAACCGTGTCCACATCACCGCATGTGGCTCGGCATATCATGCGGGATGTGTAGGACGTGCTATCATAGAGTCACTGTGCAAAATACAGGTTGAGGCAGAGGTTGCCAGCGAACTAAGATACAGGGATCCCGTAATGGATGAAAAAACTCTTGTTATAGTGATCAGCCAGTCGGGAGAAACGGCCGACACCATTGCTGCCATGAAGGAGTGTAAATACAAGGGCGCCACAGTTCTGGCTATAGTAAATGTAGTTGGCTCAAGTATTGCAAAGCTTGCGGATTACTGTATATACACATGGGCAGGTCCTGAAATAGCGGTAGCCACTACAAAGGGATATACCACTCAGGTTGCACTGCTTGCAATGTTTGCGGTATGGGCAGCGGGAGAGCTTAAGACCATATCACACGGAGCATATACCTCAATGGTGATCGACATAATGCATCTGCCTGAGCGTGCCCAGCGTGCACTTGACCTTAATACTAAGGTTAAGAAGATGGCTGATAAATACTATGACAACCAGTCACTCTTCTTCATCGGCAGAAATATGGATTATGCGGTAGCTCTTGAAGGCTCGCTTAAGTTAAAGGAAATATCTTATCTACATTCTGAGGCATATGCCGCAGGAGAACTAAAGCACGGAACGATAGCACTTATCGAACCCGGAAGGCTGGTTGTGGCTCTCTGCTGTTATGAGAAGCTGTTTGAAAAGACTGTGTCAAACATCCAGCAGGTAAAGGCCCGCGGGGCGGAAGTATTAGCTGTTGCACATGAGGGGAATAGGAGTATATTCCAGGAAGCGGATGATGTCCTTTTGGTTCCTCAGACCGATCCCTTGCTCGTACCCGTAATTGAGATCATACCGCTGCAGCTCTTTGCATATTATGTGGCAAAGAAGAACGGTTGCGATATAGATAAACCTAAGAATCTGGCAAAATCAGTAACGGTTGAATAATTAAAAAAATCCCTTTCTATCGTTTGTGTGATAGAAAGGGATTAATTTTATTTATAAGACTTACATACTTGCTTTATATATTGCCAGCATATCTTCTTCTTTCAGAAGTCTTGCCGATCCCATAGCACCGCCTACACCGACGGCACATTTGTGAGCCATGGTAACAAGGTCTTCTTCGGTGGCAGATACACCCAGCTCCCTTAAGTTGGTGGGCATCTTTATCTCGCGATAGAAATCCTCCATAGCTTCAATACCCTTTAATGCAATTTCCTCATCGGACCCGGTATCAGGAACGTTCATTACGTTGATCGCAAATCTCTTAAATCTCGGCAGGCAGTTTTTATATACATATCTTGCCCAGCTGCCCCAGATGGCAGCAAGCCCAGCG
The DNA here is from genome assembly GCA_024696945.1 of Lachnospiraceae bacterium. Classification (GTDB taxonomy): domain Bacteria; phylum Bacillota; class Clostridia; order Lachnospirales; family Lachnospiraceae; genus RUG11977. The sequence goes on from JAILGF010000158.1 coordinate 5,587, forward strand.
CCGTGAGCCACGTCATACAGACCTCCGAGCTCATGCTCAAGCTTATGAGTCATCCAATCTCCGCCGTCATTTCCGCATCCAGTAAGACCGTTGTGTGCCAGACTTCCGGCCCACATTACCTCAGCACGTGCATCGTAGTTATTTGGATCCTTAGCAAGTATCCTGGCATTTTCCTTTACAGTACGGAGGAGACCTTCGGCAAGAGAATCAGTGATCTCCATATTTCCACCGTTTGTAAAGTAACGCTCCATTGTATGCATCATGATGTCGGTGCATCCGCAGGCAGTCTGATAATCGGGAAGAGTCATTGTAAGCTCGGGATTCATTATCGCAAATTTAGGCCTGCAGAAATCACTGCTGTATCCACGCTTTACAAGACCTTCCTCCTTTGTGATAACAGAAGAGTCGCTCATTTCACTTCCTGTGGCAGCAATGGTAAGGATAACGCCCAGAGGAAGACAGGCAGTGGCCTTGCGCTTATAATCATAGAAATCCCAGACATCGCCTTCATTTGTGACACCGTATCCGATTGCCTTGGCAGAATCGATCGCGCTGCCGCCGCCTACCGCAAGCAGGAAATCTACTCCTTCCTTTTTACAGAGCTCGATCCCTTCATAGACCAGTCCGAGATGAGGATTCGGAACCGCTCCGCCAAGAGTGATGTAAGCGATACCGGCCTGATCCAATGTGTCGGTCACGCGCTTTAACAGTCCTGAACGGATAACGCTTCCGCCTCCGTAATGTATAAGAACTTTTTTTCCTCCGAACTCTTTAACAAGCTCGGCGGTCTTAAGTTCGGTGTTTTTACCGAAAACAACTTTTGTAGGTGTGTAATAATTGAACCCAAACATATAATCCCTCCGTATAATTTAATATTATTGATTTGAACCAATACTACCTCGAAAACGCTTTCAACGTTTCCTCGGTAATAAAATTGAAGATGCTCTGCATCTTCAATTTTATTACATTATAAACGATTATCTTTATTTTGGAATGGATTATATAGTTTTTTATAATTGTATTACTCTACATCCTGCAGAGCATCGTAACCTTCTTCACCGGTTCTTACCTTAACTACGTTCTCAACATCATATACGAAGATCTTACCATCGCCGATATGGCCGGTGTAAAGAACTTTTTTAGCCGTCTCAATAACTGTTCTTACAGGAACCTTGCTGACTACGATATCAACCTGTACCTTAGGAAGCAGAGTAGCTTCGACCTGTACTCCACGGTAATACTCAGGCTTGCCTTTCTGTAAGCCGCAGCCTAATACATGGGATACCGTCATACCGGTAATACCTACGTTCATAAGAGCTGACTTTAAGGATTCAAATCTAGATTCCTTACATACGATCTCAATCTTGGTAAATTTATGATCACCTTGTTCAAATGAAGGAACTTTCTTAACTGTAACTGCTTCTGCTACAGGAACGTCACCGTCTACAACAACGGGAGTGCTTCCTTCTTCTATGTACTCAGGGCTCATGGCAAATCCTGCATAAGCTGAAGGAAGACCATGCTCAGTAGCATCAAGACCGGTCATTTCTTCTTCACGAGTAACACGAAGACCGATAACCTTCTTTATTATAGTGAATGCGATTGTAATGGTAACTGCTGTCCAGCAAGCAACTGCTGCAAAACCTGTAAGCTGGATGCCGAGAAGCTTAAATCCGCCGCCATAGAAGAGACCTTCCATCATAACACCGTCTGCATCTGCGATTGAATATCCGGGTGCTGAAGATGTAGCAAACAGACCGACTGCTATTGTACCCCAGATACCGTTCATACAGTGAACTGCTACAGCACCGACAGGGTCATCGATATGGAGCTTATGATCAAGCAACCAAACACCGAATACTACGAGTAAACCACTGACAACACCAACCATGATAGCACCGAAGCAATCGGTTACATCACAGGGAGCTGTAATACCAACAAGACCTGCAAGTGAAGCATTCAGACACATTGAAACATCGGGCTTGCCGTATTTAACCCATGTAAAGATCATACAAACAACTGTTGCAACAGCGGGAGCTACGGTAGTAGTAAGGAAAATAGAACCTAACTGCTCACGTGATGTAGCTGCGGCACCGTTAAATCCGTACCAACCAAACCAAAGAATGAATACACCGAGTGCACCGATACAGATGTTGTGACCGGGGAATGCGTTAACCTTTGTAACCTTGCCGGCTGCATCTTTTATGAACTTACCGATACGGGGACCTTCCATCTTGGCACCGATGAGTGCTGAGATACCGCCTACCATATGGATCGCTGTTGAGCCTGCGAAATCGTGGAAGCCCATCTGGCTTAACCAGCCGCCGCCCCAGATCCAGTGAGCCTCGATGGGGTAAATGAGTGCTGAAATCACACCTGAATAAATACAATATGATAAGAACTTTGTTCTTTCTGCCATGGCACCTGATACGATAGTAGCTGTTGTAGCACAGAATACAAGGTTGAATACGAAGTTAGAAAAATCAAAGTTTTCATATGCGGTAAAAAGATCAAATCCGGGCTTTCCGATGAAACCTGCCAGATCTTCACCGAGTAACAGGCTGAATCCTATAAGGATAAATACTACCGTACCAATACAGAAATCCATTAAGTTTTTC
>JAILGF010000104.1 GCA_024696945.1 Lachnospiraceae bacterium
TGCAAGGAAATTAAGAGGTCTGGGACCAAATGATATAATCTTTAATTTGCTAAGTCCAACGAGTGCTCTTGCAATGGGAACGAATTCGTTGATCATCTTAGCGCAATCCTCTGCATCACCTACAGGATACTCAGGAATGTAAGCGCCTACGTTACGAAGCTTTAAGTTGTAGCTTGCATTAAGCATACCACAGTAAGCATCGCCTCTGCCGCCGCAAAGGTCATTCTGTGTCTCTTCTGCAGCTGCACAGAACATCTTAGGTCCTTCAAAGTGCTTTGCAAGAAGTGTCTCAGAAATCTCAGGACCGAAGTTTCCAAGATATACGCAAAGAGCGTTACATCCTGCCTTCTTGATATCCTCAAGAGCCTGAACCATATGGATTTCGCTCTCAACAATACAGATAGGGCACTCATAGATGTCAGAAGCATCGTAGTTGTCTGTGTAAGCCTTGATCAGGGCTTTTCTTCTGTTAACTGAAAGACTCTCGGGGAAACAATCGCGGCTAACTGCTACGATACCAATTTTAACTTTGGGTAAATTATTCATTTTACTTCTCCTTATGATTATTGATTTTTTATATGCAGTACCTCTTGGGTACTAAATATACGGGTTATTTAATTAATGTATAGATATCTTTAAGTGCAGGATAGATCTTTACAAACTTCTGATACTGAGCTTCGTATCTTGCAGCGATTGCGGGATCGGGTTCAACAGTATCAACGATCTTTACAAGCTTAGCTGCAGCATCCTCAACCGATGCATATTCGCCGTTTGCTACTGCTGCAAGCATTGCGCCGCCGAGTGCGGGACCTTCCTCGCTCTCGATAACGTCAACCTTCATATTCATAACGTTGGCGATGATCTTCTTCCAAAGAGGACTCTTAGCTCCGCCGCCGCAGATCTTTGTTCTCTCAAGCTTGATGCCAAGCTTTCTTGCTACTTCTACAGAATCACGAAGACCGAAAGCAACACCCTCAAGCACTGCAAGGGTCATATCCTCTCTGGTGGTATCCATGGACATACCGATGAATGTACCACGTGCATCGGGATTGTTGTGAGGTGAACGCTCGCCCATAAGATAAGGCAGGAAGTAAACCTTGTTATTTCCTAACATATCCTCGGTGATATCCTTCTGCTCGCCTGCATAATCCTTAGTCTTGATGATCTCGTCCATAAACCACTTGTTGCATGATGCTGCCGAAAGCATACATCCCATCAGATGATATGTGCCGTCTGCATGATCAAAGAAGTGGATGGCGTTATTATCATTTTCTGAGAAATTCTTGCTTGAAATAAATACAGTACCTGAGGTTCCAAGTGATATGTTACACATACCATCACCAACAGTGCCTGTACCAACAGCTGCAGCAGCGTTATCGCCTGCACCTGCAACAATCTTAACAGAAGTCTCAAATCCAAGATCGGCAGCAACGTCAGCCTTAAGTGTTCCGACTACTTCATAGCTCTCATAAAGCTTAGGAAGCTGTGCCTCTGTGATACCACAGATATCAAGCATCTCCTTGGACCACTTACGATTCTTAACATCGAGTAAAAGCATACCGGATGCATCAGATACATCTGTACAGAAGCTTCCGCTTAACTTGTATGCGATATAGTCCTTAGGAAGCATGATTTTCTTGATCTTAGCGAAATTATCAGGCTCATTAGCCTTAACCCAAAGGATCTTGGGAGCTGTAAATCCGGCGAACGCTATATTTGCTGTGTACTCAGCAAGCTTCTTTGTACCGATCTCGTTGTTGAGGTAATCGGTCTCTTTCTGAGTACGTCCGTCATTCCAAAGGATAGCGGGACGGATAACATTGTCATTCTCATCAAGGATAACAAGTCCGTGCATCTGTCCACCGAAGGAAATGCCTGCAACCTGGGACTTATCGCACTCAGCGGTAAGCTCTTTGATGCCTGCGATTACCTGTGTCCACCAATCCTCAGGCTTCTGCTCTGACCAACCGGGATTCGGGAAGTACAGAGGATATTCCTTTGATACGATTTTCTTGATAGCGCCGTTGCCTTCCATAAGAAGGAGCTTAACAGCAGATGTTCCTAAATCAACGCCTATATAAAGCATTTTTTTATCTCCTTGTTTTATATATTTTGCACCTCATCCACCGCTTCGCGGTCCACTTTCCCCTCGAAGGGAAGCTGTCAGCGTAGCTGACTGATGAGGTGTATCATTATCATACAGAAACGTTCTCACCCTTAAGTCCGATGAATGCTCTGTCTCCGCAGCCGCCATCCTTATGAGCGATGAGCCACTTGTTTTCAGCCATGAGGAGCTTATCCTCAGGTGTTCTGTCGGGATAATCGGTAATATCGGCATTTGTACCCTTAGGAAGGATAACTATACCGCGGAAGCCCTGGTTTCCTTCTGCGGTACAAGGAGCATAATGAAGTGTTGTACCATACATCTCTACTGCAACACCTGCAGGAACCTTGAATGCTTCAATCTTTGAAGTATCATATGTGTAATCATCCTCGATATCTCTCTGATCTCCGATAAGAAGGATCATATCGTAAAGAGCGATATTAACCTCTGAGCATCTGTGATACTCAACAGCGTTAAGCAGATGGTTGTTACCGTTGCAATATCCTACCTGAATAGGAAGTCCGCCGTAAAAGCTCTCCTGGAACTCTTTAGCGGTCTTTGTAGCCTCAAGGTCTGCATCGCCTGCAACATAAACAACAGCGTCAGCAGGCATGGGCTTTGTTGCAAGAACATCAAGCAGTTCTTTGCAGTCAATACCGGTTACTACCTGGCCATACTTCTTAAAATCCTTGTCTAAAACACTTTTAATAACCATTTTGTAAACCCCTTTCGTTTAATATTCTATATTTCTCAGCCTTATTTGATCGGTAAAATGCTTCAAACGCGTTTAATATCAGTATCATTTTTAACTGCGATACTATTCGGCCGATCACAAGGCTCAAACATATACATTATTATAGTTTTTTTTAACGTTTTGGTCAAGTGATATTTAACGATTTAACGTATATTTTATCATTATTTTTGTGCTTCTTTCTCAGCCAACTTTTCTTTAAGCCTAAGTACCGATTTTTGCAAAACCGGATGAATTACATAAGGTGCGATTTCACATAGAGGTTCAAGCACAAACATCCTGTTTGAAAGCTCAGGATGGGGAATTTTAAGTTTTTCCGAGTACATCCTTATATCATCATATAATAGGATATCGATATCCAAGGTTCTTGGTCCCCAATGAATGGTACGTACTCTTCCCTCTTCATTTTCTATGATATTTATTCTCTTTAAAAGTTCTTCCGGTGAAAGAAGTGTTTTGATTTCGAGGCAGCCGTTAAGGAAATTGTCCTGTTCAACGTTTCCCCACGGTTCAGTTTCAATAAATGTCGATACTGCAGTAACCTTAATTCCCTCTGTTTCCTTCAATTTATTTACTGCGTTATTAAGGTATTTTTCCTTGTCGCCCATATTTGAACCGATAGAAAGGTATGCCGTGTGCCATTCTCTTTCAATTTCAACAGCAACGGTTTCAAGAGGCAGGCGAACAGGTGCCCACGGCTTTTCTATTGTAACCTTAACCTTTTCAATGGGAAAGTTCTTAAGAAGTGAATCCGCAATCTCTTCAGCAAGCTTCTCAATAAGCTTAAATACGGATTTTTCAGATATCTGTTTGATAAGGAAAGCTGCTTTGCCGTAATGTACCGTTTCCGATACATCATCTGTCTTTCCTGCAACGCTTAAGTCCTTATATAGATCGGCAGAAATGATAAATTTCTGTCCAAGAGTATTTTCTTCGGGAATAACACCATGATTTGCAAAAATTTCAAGTCTTTTTATATGAATAATATCCATATTATTCCCCTTTCGAAATAGTCTCATACATCTTAATAAATCTTGCGTTTTCCTTCACGTCATGTACTCTTACGAACAAGCAGCCTGCCTCTATGGCTTTTGCTGTAGTAGCAAGTGTACCTTCCAGTCTTTCGCTTCTGTCAGTCCCAAGAGTAAGACCGATTACAGATTTTCTTGAAGTACCTAGTAACATCGGAAGATCAAAAGCATTACATATTTCAGCGAGCTTTTTGATGACATTTACATTATCTTCATAGGTCTTGCCGAAACCAACTCCGGGATCGAGCAGTATCTTTTCTCTGTCAATCCCTGCTTTATATGCTATATTGAGCGATTCATTAAGGTCGTTAATAACTTCTTTTACTATATCCTTTTGTTCGGAATCAAAGTTGATCCCATTTGCTGAAGGATCAACCGGAGGCAGATTTCTGTTAACCATCAGACAGCAAGCTGCATTTTCCCTTGCTATAAGGTCTGCCATATGGCTTGTTCCGTTTTTAACCTCTTCGAAATCTTCTCCTTTAAGTCCCCAGATATCATTTATCAGATGTGCACCTTTTTTCAGTGCCTCTTTGGCAACAAGCGGCTTATATGTATCAACACTGATCGGGATATCAAAATTATTAACTATCCCTTCTATAACTGGTGCAATCCTCTCAATCTCTTCGTTTTCTGAAATCCTGACATAACCCGGTCTTGTGGACTCTCCGCCGATATCTATCACGTCCGCGCCGTCACTGATCATTTGCTCGGTATGCTTTAAAGCCCTGTCAAGAGAATTAAAGTTTCCACCGTCAGAAAAAGAATCCGGGGTAACATTAAGGATTCCCATTATATAAGTATGACCCTTAGTAAAGCTTCTATTTCCAATGATCATCTGTCAATAACCTCATGTATCATCAGTTTATCTTCTTATAGAATCTAAAACAATAGTCTGGAGTTCAGCATTTTTCTTAAACTCGCCTCTTGTAACCGTAGTAACGGTCTGTGACCCCGGCTTTTTAACTCCCCTCATCGTCATGCAGGTATGTTCAGCCTCGACCACCACCATAACTCCCTTCGGAGAAAGATTTTCCTCAATAGCATCGGCAATCTGACGAGTCAGCTGCTCCTGAAGCTGAAGGCGCCTAGCAAAAACCTCTACAGTTCTGGCAAGCTTGCTCAAACCAACAACCTTTCCCTCAGGAATATAGGCAATATGAACCTTTCCAAAGAAAGGCATCAGATGATGCTCGCATAATGAATAGAATGTAATATCCTTTTCTATAACAATATCACTGCCCTCGACATTAAACTGTCTTGAAAGATGTTCCTTAGCATCGGCCTCCATCCCGGCCAGAACCTCTTCATACATTCCGGCAACACGTCTGGGTGTATCAACAAGTCCCTCTCTTGTCGGATCCTCACCCATACCTTCAAGAAGGAGTTTAACTGCTTTTTCTATTTTTTTCTTATCAACCATTATCTTTTTCGGTCACTTTAGACCCATCCTCATTTCTATATAATTTTTGAAAAACATTAAAATCAATATGTAATAAAACTCTTGTTTACAATATCATAATGCACATACAAAGTTATATTACCACACTTTTATAAAAAATTAAAGTATATATTTTATTTTATTCTAATCACTCATCTATATAGTCCCCTGCTTTATATTATCTGCCTTATCTCCCTTTGATAAAAAAAGCGGTTCAGTTAGAACCGCTCTTATCAAATACTGACTTCTTGCCAAGTTTTACTTTAATCTTTTTGTCCTCATATCCTGAATTACCCATGGTCGAGTAAATAATCTCTATTTCTGTATCATATTTCTTGTAGCTTAAAATGTTCTTAAGCTCCTCCATAGTACTGATCGCCCTTCCGTCAATGGAAGTAATGATATCACCGGACTTAAGACCTGCTTTGTATGCTGCCGAATCCTTGTCAACAGAGTAGATGTAGAGACCTTTTGGCATTGAAAAAGCTTTGGAATACGAATCATTTACTTCCTTACCGTCAATACCGAGGTATCCCACCTCTGAAGGAGAAAGCTCAACTCTGTTCATAAGCTCGTTTATTATCGGAACAACCTTGGTGATAGGAATTGCAAAACACATTCCCTCGGCCTTGCCACTTGAAGAAGTTCCGTACTTTGCAGAAGTAATACCTATAACCTCGCCATAGATATTAAGCAACGGACCGCCGCTGTTACCATGATTAATGATCGTATCCGTCTGCATCAGTGTCATGGTCTTGTTATCTTCAGTCTTAACCTCTCTTTCAAGAGCACTTATATGCCCGACCGTAACAGATTGTCCGTATCCAAGCGAATTACCTATTGCTATGGACATGTCTCCAACCTTTACTATGTCTGAATCTCCGATCGTGGCAATCTTTATCTTTCCTAAGGTATCGCTATCGATATCCGAAATATCTACAGAAATAACCGCTACATCATATGCACTGTCAGTACCCTTAACAGTAGCCAAAGCCGTTTTACCGTCAACAAACTCCACAGAAACTTTATTGGCATCCTCAACAACATGGTTATTTGTTGCAATTAACAGTTCGTCACCGTTCTGTCCGATAATAAATCCTGTTCCGGAAGCTGTAGTTTCATAGGTTCTGGGAGTATTATACCCAAATCCGTAACCGTAACCGAACATATCATCAAACATATCGGAATATGAGCTCTCTATAACACAATCTATGGAAACGACTGCCGGAAGAACGCTTTCGGCTATATCCGAAACATCGGAGCTTGTGACCTTCATACTGCTTGATACATTTTCGGTAACTATATCTTCATCTGTACTGCTTATTACATCCGATTCACTTTTAACATCGGATTTCAAAACACTTTTTTGTTTTTTATTCCCGGTCTTTACCATTATAAATACAACGGCGACGGCAGCTCCTATAAGGATCCCGGAGCCAAGCACAACAATCCATTTCAGCCATCCTCTGCTCTTTTTCTCAGTTCCGTTTTCATTGCTCATAAAAATCACCTCTCTTATGATGGAATTCCTCCATCGATCTTGTAAACAGTTTAAATTCTATTTGTGAAGCAATTGTGTTTGAAGTATGAAAAAACAAAGACTTTTAAAAGCAATTCACATAGTGAATAAATGTGCGTTTTGGCAATATATGATATATGAACATTGTGTGAAAAAACAAGATAATATATTGACAATTACTAAAAAATCTGTATGATTAATAGTAGGAAATAATAATGAAAGGAGCCGCAATTTATGAGTACTTTTCCTACATCCGGCAGCAAATCCCTGCTGTACCAGTTGGCCACAACTCCAGAAGAAGTTGCGGCTTTTTACAGAAAAAACAGTGACTTCCCCGGTTACAGGGACGTCAAGGGAAACGTTGAAGACATCAGTTTCCAAAAGGATTCAACAATAAGGATCTGGTACAATAACCTGCCCATACCTTTCGGTTTTCATCGCCACACAGCAATAGAAATAATTATGCCTGTTAACGAATGGTACGATGTTTATAGTCAGACCGAATGCTATCATATAGTGCCCGGCGATATTCTTATTGTTCCGCCTTTGGAAATGCACAGGATTGAAGCACCTAGAGAAGGCAGCCGTTTCATTTATCTTCTCGACATGGGTAATATAACCGATACACACGCATTTATCGGTTTAAAGCCTCTGTTAAACAGGTTTATACATATTACATCACAGACTCATCCGCAGGTTTATGAAGAAATCCATGCATTGCTTGCAGATATGAGGGATGTTTACTTTTCCTCATCCGAATTTTTTGAACTGAACATTTATTCTGACATTTATAGAATCTTCGCCCTAATCGGACAGGATCACTTAAAGAAATCAGATGCTTTTGTCGGTCTAAATCAGATAACCAGGAAGGAATATCTCAACAGGTTTAACAGTGTTCTTAATTACATTAACGAATACTATTCCGATGACCTTACTTTAGAGAAGGTTGCCGAACACAGTGGTTTCTCTAAGTTTCATTTTTCGAGACTTTTCAAAAAATATACCGGGATAACATTTTATGATTACCTCATAAGCAAAAGACTTCAGGCTGCTGAGCAGCTGCTTGCCGATGCCGATCTTTCCATTACGGAGGTAGCTCTGAGAACCGGGTTTGCAAGCATTTCAACCTTCAACCGCACATTTAAGCGCAAAAAAAACTGCACACCTCGCGATTACCGCATGATGTGCAGAAAAAACGATTAATCGTTTCTGTATCTATACACGAAATTTCCGAAGGAGGCTGTGCCTCCTTTTGTTTTTGATGAGAACATTACAATTCCGAATCTGTTTCCGGTAAAGTGCTCCAGTCGGAATCTCATTTTCTTTTTAGGTCCTATCTGTTTCCAGCCCAGACCGTAATCATAGAAAAATAACGCTTCATCCTTTCTGTTGGAAAAATCTGCACAGATTTTGAATCTTACAACAGGCGAGGGTGTAAGATCTATCTTTTTTATTATTTCCTTTCCACCCTCTTCTTCACGTTCCATATATACGATCTCATAATTCTGCCCGTTAAGTGTAAGGCCTATAAAACCGTATAAATGCTGCAATGCGCAAAGTCCCGCGTAATCACCGTCCTTCATTTCTCCCCCAAGGACGGTTATCTCAGCCTCGCAGATCATTTCATGCATCCTCTGTGTAAGAGTATTCTTGGCCTGCACCGGAGATGTACATATTTTATCGGTAGTAACAGAATAAATACCCATTTCAGTCTCACGTTTTATCAGCTTCATATCAGGCTGATGATTGAACTGCCATATCTTTTTAAATCCAAAACAGGAGTCCTTATCATAAACAGTCATAAAATCATCGCTTCCGACAAGCGGTTCAATGAATCCGTCCTTTTTGGATGAGGGAAGTTCAAAGCTTTCAGGCATTTTCCCATTATTACCGAATACCGGGAAATCTCCTTCCCAAGTAACAGGAAGTATATAGGGAATCCTGCCTGAAGCCCCTCTGTCCTGGAAAAGCATTGCATACCAATTGCCTTCGGGAGTGTCAAACATAGCACCCTGAGCAATTCCGGAATTAAACCAGCCGCAGTCATCGGTAAAGACATCCTTACCGGTGAATTCTCCGTCTATCGAATCGGACACAAAACAGCTTTCGGCCCTGAACCACCTGTTTTCTAGTGAATGTATAAAAAGCAGATAATACTTACCGTTTATTTTGTAAAAATGTGTGCCTTCATAACCCAGAGGAGTTTTCTTAGAATCGGAAACCGCAAGTCTGTGAAGTCCATCCTTTTTAGGCCCGCTAAGATTCGACTCAAGTTCAGTTATATAAATGTCCCTGTTTCCGTAAGCAATATATACCTTGTCATTATCATCGAATAAGATGGAACAGTCATGGAAAAAGCCTTCGATATATGATTTTCTCCACGGTCCTTCTATTGAATCTGATGTAAAAAGATATGTTTTATGTGTGTCATTGCACACAAAAGCTATATAAAAAATGCCCTTATTGTATCTAAACGATGCTGCCCACATGCCTTTTCCGTAAATATTGCCGTTACCGTCCAGCTTCTGGTCATCGGTTCCGTCTAACTCATCATATACAAAAGCGGCATGTTCCCACTTTACAAGATCTTTTGATCTAAGGATCTCGCAGCCGGGAAAAAAGTACATGGATGTACTGACCATATAATAGGTATCTTCTATTCTAATTACGTCATTATCAGGACAATCAACTCCTAAAATGGGTTTCATGAATTCACCTTTAATTCTTTCCAATATATTCTATAATGAAATCTGCAAGAGGTGTATTACCTGTTGTAGGAATACTTCCTTCCTTAATGAAATTCATTTCTGCCTTGTTTTCATCAGAATATGTCATCCAAACAGGCATTTGCTTTCCGTTTGAATCCACACCGTTAGGATCACCGGTCTTAATGAAGTTAGTAATATAATTACACATCTGACGTGCAAGGTCATAATGTCTTCCCACAAAAGGTCTCCAGCACTTAGCAAGTGTCTCAAACCAGAACCAGAGGTCAACCGAGTGGAATGAACCGGGATTGTCCCATCCGGGTATATCGGGATTAAATCTGTAGTAGTAATAGTTTCTGCCTGTACCAAGCTTGCTAAGTTTGCTGAATGTATTCTTTACTGCACACTCAATACCCTGTACTGAAGCATACATCTTTTCACCCTTCTTATCACGTGCACCGGGAATTGCAAGGAACCTCTCAGCCTCATCGCCGAAAATAGCTTTAGCCTTAGACTCAAAATCAGTATCCGAATCGGCAAATATTGCCGAAGGGAACTCATCAACCGTATTACCGGCGATAATGTTGACATCATTACCTTTACCGCTTGCAAGCTTGGCATATGTATCTCCGTCACAGAATACACCGTCATTGCATGTAGCAAACATAAAGCCCTTCTTATTCCTGAACTCTGCATATTTATCGCGAATAAAGAATGCGTCAAGCTTTCTTGCTTCTTCAAGGGTCTTTACTCCAAGAAATTCCTCGAAGAACTCAGTTCCGAACTTACCTGCTTCTTCCAATGTAAGCTGTCTGAAGAAAGGATTGTCCATGTAAGGATTTTTTATCATACCGCTCATGATAACGGCATTCTTGATAAGACCTTTGTTCTGATCGCATGTAATCTGTGCAAGTGTGCTTCCGCCGCCTGCTGACTGACCGGCGATGGTTATATTGTCAGGATCACCACCGAATGCAGCAATATTTCTATGAACCCAGCGAAGACCTGCCTGCTGGTCAAGATGTCCGAAGTTTGCGGGATTTTCAGGCTGATTCTTTGTAATCTCGGGATGAACAAGGAAACCTAATGCGCCAAGTCTGTAGTTAACCGATACCACGATAATGCCACGTCTTGCCATTCTCTCGCCGTCAAATTCCATCTCTGCGGTATAACCCCACTGGAAACCGCCGCCAAAATACCATATAAAAACAGGAAGTTTTTCATCAGTGGATTTTGCAGGAGTCCATATATTAAGATACAGGCAGTCCTCACCCATGGGTATATCGGGATCTACATGCCATTCTCTGCAGTAGATATCTGTTCCGACTGCCGGCTGGTCCTGCACGGATATAGGCGCAAACTGGAAGCAATCCCTAACGCCGTCCCAATCAGCTGCAGGCTGAGGAGCTCTCCATCTGTTTTCTCCTACAGGCGGAGCTGCAAAAGGAACGCCCTTAAATGATGTGATTCTTGGATCTGCAGCGGGAAGACCGCGAACTATTCCGTTTTCTGTTTTTGCTGTTCTAAGCATGTCAAATACCTCCGTATATTATGTGATTTTTATAAAACCCCTATAAATGCATATTATACTAAAACGTTTTAAAATACTTTGATTATTTTGCTTAATAATATTCAATTTTTGCGAAAAAAAAAAAAAAGGAAGCCTATAAACAGCTTCCTTTAAAACATTTTATAAACCGCTCCCCCCCGCAAACAAGTAGTTTATCACTACTGCGGCAATGACAAGAAACATAAGTCCGAAAACGATTAACCTAAACGTTTTGTCTGCTTTTTTACGCTTTGCCTTGTCGTTTACGGCTTTTTCTTTTAATTCCTCTTCCTTTATTTTTTCATAGGCTTCAAGCTCCATCTGTTGCCTTTTTTCTTCGTCGTTAAATTGTACCTGCATATCATTTACCTTAACCCTTGCTTAATCAATTAAAACAGATCGCCTGATGATTCAAAGTTCTCTCCGTTGTCATCATAATCATCAGGACAGTCATGATCGTGATTATTGATGATTTCACGTCCGGTAACTCTCTTACGGTCACGCTCATCCTCAACCAGTTTGGAAATAAGCTCTTTAACCGCATTAGACTTCTTAATGTTGATAAGGTTCAGTGAAGGACATGTCTTATCGGATGATTTAACCTCCAAGGTTCCAAGACCGAAAAGCTTCTGCCAGAACTTTCTTGTAAGAGCGAAATCGGTTACTCTGTAAAGCTTTACTTCATCTTCTCTGGTATTGAATAAACCCTTTACCATAACAAGCTTCTCATTTGTCAGATAGTACCTGGTAAAGGTCCAAGGAAGTCCGAAAAATGCAATCCTCTTTCTGTCATGCCATTTATACTTTGAATTTGACTTAATGCTTTCAGAGCTGATAAGAGCACTGATGTAAACATCCTTAACCAAAAGAAGAACACATAAGATAATTGCAAGAACCTTAACCAATGTAGGAACATCGTCATACAAAAACAGGAAAATACAAAAACCTACTTTAAGTAAAAAACCGATAATATTAGCAAAAATAATTTTACCGCTGCTCATTTTTTATCCTCCGTAAAAAGTTTTTCCCCAAAAACTATCGTAATTATAATACATTTCACCTTCTTTAGTCAAGCAAAAAAAGCAAGTATATGCATTTTAATGACAATATTCTTCTATATTTAATAGTCTGTTTTTGTTATAATAATGCCGTTGCTTTAAAATTATAATTTGAGGAGGTTTATAATGAAACTCAAAACTGGAAGAATTCTTGCATTTCTTCTGACATTTACAATGATCGTCACATCCTTTACAGGCGGGATTACCGTACGGGCTGCAACTGAGTATGTCGATACTTCAGAATATGAAAGTCTTGCCTGGATTTACAGGGATTATTTTAAGGTAGGCGCTGCGTGCGAAGCCATCAGCCATTGGGGAGATACCCGTAAGGAAATAGGAAATCCCACTAAAGAAGCAGTTATAGCAAATCTTTTTAACAGTATAACCTGCGGAAATGAATTGAAACCCGCTTACAATTTTAGTTCAACATCCGAAACACTTTTTAAGGTTGACCGTGCCGGTGAAGAAATGCTCAATTGGGCAAAGAATAACGGCGTTGGAATGCGTTTCCATGTATTGTTGTGGCATTCTCAGGTTAATCCTAATTTCTTTGCCGTCGATTTTAAAGCTACATCCAAAGGGGTACCCACAACAAGTGATACCGCAGAGCTTGACGAGGATTGTCTTGTTGATCGAGAAACCCTTGTTGACCGCCTTCGTACCTATATTTACGGTGCAATGGAATATCTCTATTCTAACGGTTTTGCCGGAACAGTATATGCAATGGACGTTGTTAACGAGGCTGTTGATGAAGCTAAGGATGACGGCTTAAGAAGAAGCTACTGGTACAAGATAATAGGACCGGAATTTCTTTATTACGCATTCCTTTTTGCAAGAGAGGCAGAAATAAAATATTCCAAACAATATGCTGCCGATTACGGTCTCGATCCTGACGGCGATCTCTCTTCCATCCGGCCTAAGCTTTTTTATAACGATTATAATGAATGGTTCACCAAAAGAGTTAACGTAATAACAGACTTTGTTACTAACAGACCTTGGAATGCAGGTCAGCAGATGATCAAATCCGATATCATTCCTGCAGACGGAGACGGTACCATAAAGGGAGACGGTCTTATTGACGGTATAGGAATGCAGGGACACTTAAGCGACAATAATAACATCGATGAATACATGAGAGCTCTCAGGGCATACAGTGAAATTGTCGATGAAGTACATATCACGGAGCTTGACGTAGGAGTAACACGTACCGGTGAGAACCGCTGGTATTATCAGGCAAAGTTCTATTATGATTTCTTCGCTGCACTTATTGAAGAAGTTAAGAACGGTGCAAAGCTTACATCGGTTACTTTCTGGGGACTTACCGACGATTCCTCCTGGAGGGACGGCGCTTATCCTCTTCTTTTCACCTATAATCTGACCGCCAAGGCTGCGTTCTATGCTGTTGCCATGGCAGGAAAGGGCGAAGAGTTTAACATGAATCTTGCTCAGACTTTAACAGAGTTTAAAGACATCAATGTAGATTTTGAACCTTATACGGACGAAGCAACCGGTGCTAAAACAAATTATACAGTAGCATCTGCAGGCTTCATGGCCAGAGGAACCGGTCATATGCCTACGTTAAGGCTCTTATCCCACAATAATCATACAGAGGGTGCAAAAGTAGGTTATTGTCTTGTCTGTGAGAGAAATGAGCAGGATGCTACCTGTATGATCGATATAGCAAAATTCTCCGGAAAGAATATTACTTTCACGGCATATGTTAAAACGGAAGATTCTGAGCTTGCCATAGGCCTTGACACAGGTACGTCAACAGAGCTTAAAAGGATTACTCCCGGCGATGACTGGGCTCCGGTATCCATCAATTTTGATGTTCCCGACAATCTTAATTCAGCCTTCGTTTATTTTGAAACAAACGGCAGTTCGGATATATTTATCGATGACGTATCGATAATATATACAAAAGAAGGTGAAGAACCTGCACCTGTTGTAGGTGAAGAGCCTGTAGAAATCAGTGAAGATAACAATGATGAAGAAACACCTTCAACGTCCGAATCCGAGCCGAGCGTAACCCCCACTCCCACTACTGCCGATACAGATACTGTTTCCGAAAATTCCAATACCACAAAATATATCGCTATCGGTCTTATCATTCTCGGTGCACTGTTACTTGGATATGCAGGTGTCTTAATAGCTGTGAACAAGAAGAAATGATTATAATCAATAACGTTACCTCGCAAACGCCTTCAGCGTTTCCTCGTTAACAAAATGATGCTTCGCATACTAAGAGATCCCCTAAAAGATGGGGGATCTCTTTATTTTGTTATATTCCAAGTTTCAGTGCTTTTCTGCACTCTGAAATAAATCTTTCGGTAATGTCCGCAGGCTTGCCCTTAAGATATTCCTTAAGCACAGGTTCAACATCCATGTCAAATACTTCATCGATACTCTCGGGACTTTCATCAAGCTTTCTGAAAAATGCAGGTCCTAAACAGTATTCATCAGAGAATCCGTCTCCGATAAGTCTGTTAACGAGATTCAGATTGTTTGCAAATTGATCGAGCCAGAAAATATCCTTGTCCTTAAGCATTTCATTAAGTGAGCTCTTCATTATTTCAGAAGGATTTATATTAACCCACTTAAATTTCTGCTTTAATGAAAAATCAATGTCATCCACCGTTCCGCCAAGCTCATTCATTGTTCCGATAATATGAAGGTTTCTCGGAATGAAGAATCCCTTTTCGAAGCAGTCGAACTTCATCTGCTCAGCGTATCCGATATGGCTTGTCGAATAATTTGACTTGCCCATGTCCTCAGCCTGGATTATCCTATAAGTTTTAAGGTTGCCGAGTCTGGTATCAAATCTGTTCTCAATACCTCTGTAATCTTCATCAAGAGCGAAAAGAACGTCACCAAACACTCTTGCGGCATCGGCTCTGTTGAGCTCGTCAATTACGAAATAGTATTCTCTTACTCCGTGATCAAAAATGTACTCAGGTGAATCCATTGCAAAATCTCGTAATTCTGAGCCATCTTCAAGAGCTTCTTTTTTATCCCTTATCTTCTCGTAGAATTCCTGTACAACCTTCTGTTTCTTCTCTGAATATATGGAAGCGAATCCGGGAACCGCATGTTCAAGATTGTCCTCAACTATCATTCTGCAGAAAGCTTTAAATACACCGTCAATCCTAACGTTGGTTGCGCTCGTGGTATTGATGATGTTAACCGGGCGAAGTCCTTCAATAAAATCCGAGTACTCATATGAAGGATGGAACTGAACGAACTTAAAGCCATCGTATCCCTTTGTATTCTTTCTTGCAAACTTTCTGACCTGATATGTTTTTCCGGTACCTGAAGGTCCTGTAAATACAACCTGGTTATACTTTCTGATGTATGAAGAGATCAGCTGTCTTACATCCTTTTGAACCACCGGCTTTACGGCATTCTTCTTGGTCTGCTTAGCAGGCATCTCTACCGTTGCGGGTTTTGAAACGTGCTGTACGACAATAGGTTCAGGTTCTTTAACCGGTACGGCTTCTACAAGTTCTTCAATTGTTTCGGCAATCTCAGCAGCTTCGGGTTCATAAACAGTGTCCGTTGAAGCAGTACTTTCCTGTACCTC
This sequence comes from Lachnospiraceae bacterium, assembly GCA_024696945.1. Taxonomy (GTDB): domain Bacteria; phylum Bacillota; class Clostridia; order Lachnospirales; family Lachnospiraceae; genus RUG11977. The sequence goes on from JAILGF010000104.1 coordinate 15,742, forward strand.
CGGGATCTCCTGTTCTTCTGTAACCTCCTCTACGTCAGCAGGCTCCTGTTCATCATCTGTTTCCTGTGTATCATAAACTGCCGGAGTTGCGGGAGTTTCATCTAAGAATTCATCTTCAACAATTATCTCTCCAACATCATTTACATGAACAGTCTTACGTTCTTCAGGAATTGCAATGAAATTAGAAGGCTCTACAAGAGCGGAATCCATATAATCGCCTGCTCCTAAATAAGGAACAGTAGGGATGGGCTTTCCTTTCTCACCGTCTTCTGCTCCAATATAAGGAACATCTGGGATAGGCTTTCCTGCTTCACCGTCTTCCTCACCTATATAAGGTACGTCCGGAATAGGTTTCCCAGCCTCAACATCTTCGACTCCGACAAAGGGAACCGATGAAACGCTCGGTATGCTGTTATCCTCGGGAACACCGATAAACGGAACTTCATCTATCGTAGGAATTATGTCTTCTTCAATAACAGCTATACAAGGAATATCCTCTATCTTTAAATTACTCTTTGTATTATCCGCAGCCTGGAACTTTGCGGCCTCCTTAAAATGCTCATTTGGCTTGAAAGGCTTATAGCCCTTGCCCGGTTTAATTCTGGCATCCGGAATTTCCTGCTTTTTGCCATGCTTCTTATCATGTTTGTTCTTACCCTGCTGTTGCTGAACTTTAGCCTGATTCTGAGTTTGGTTCTGAGCTTGGTTCTGGCTCTGATCGGCATCCTGTACCGGTTCCGCTGCCTGTTTTTGAGGCTGAGCCTGAGTCTGAGGCAGTGCTTGTGCCTGAGGTTGAACCTGTGGCTGAGTCTGAGCTTGTACCTGAACCTGCGGCTGTGTTTTTGCCTGAGGCTGTACTTGTGCCTGAGGTTGAACCTTTGTCTGCTGTTGAGCTTGAGGCTGAACCTTTGCTTGAGCCTGTGGTTGAGCTTGATTCTGAACCTGAGGCTGATTTTGAGGCTTTACCTGAGCTTGAGGCTTATTTTCAGCTTCTTTTTTGATCTCGGGATGAATATATGGCTCCTCTATTCCGGAAATATCAACAACAGGTTCTGCCTGTTTCTTCTCTTCTCCGGAAAGCCTTCCAAGTTCTGACTCAAGTGCCTTAAGCTTTACTGTAACGTTGCCGTTACCATTGGTATTTGCTGCTGCAGCCGGAGTGTTTTCCTGTTTAACCTCGGGCTTCGGTGCGACTTTCAGTACCTGAGCGGCCGGAGCGTTTGTCGGTTTCTTTGCGTTACCGTTATCCACTTCACATGTTATATTGTAATTTGTAATGGCATAATCATTGCATATTTCATTAAGTATACGCTGAACAAGTGCCATATTTTCACTTGAACTGAATTTTGTATATTTTTTCCTATTTGATTTTACAAGCTTTTCAGCCGCTCTGGATGAGGAATAATTACGATATACATAGTCAAAAAACTGCTCACAGAAAGACTGAACGGAAGTAGTTCCTTTTCCGACAAGAAGCAATTCCTTGTCATCATAAAACCTGATGTTCTTGATCGTATCAAACTGCTTATTGTCAGGTGTAATTCTCAGTCTGAGAAAATCAGAAATCTTCATAACCCCAATATCCTTTCCTATATTTACTGAAACATAATTATTTTAATACTTTTTGTCAAAAAATACAAGCAATATTTCAATATAGTTAATTATTTTTGTTTTTTTAACCGATTATTTTTAAAGTTAAAATCTGGTTATATAAAAAACTTATTTTCTGGTGATTTTAATAATACCAAAACAATGTTATCTTAAACACCATCATAGAAAAAAAGAGGTTTAACTTTCATGAACACAGTATCTTCAAATAAAAGTTTAAAAGAGACCGACAAGGTCCGTTGGATTACGGTTACTGCCGTTTTCCTTGCGCTTAATATCGCAGTTTCCAGTTTTGGCATTCCGGTTCCCGGAGGACATCTGTATCTGTGTGATACTGTCATCTGTACTGCAGCTCTTCTGCTGGATCCTTTCGGTGCCTTTATAGTTGGCGGTATTGGTTCCTTCCTTGGTGATATGTTCTTTTACCAGCCCCCCATGTATGTGTCGCTTGTAACTCATGGTCTTCAGGCTGTTGTTATTGCTCTCATAGTAGGAAGGGTCAAAAAAGCTGAAAACAAAAAATATTTTATCGTATCCCTCATCGCAGTTCTTATCGGTGCCGTAATAATGGTTGTTGGCTACACACTCGGAAAAACATATGTCTATGCAACCTTTGAATATGCAATGATAAAGCTTCCCTATGAAATAGCTCAGGCGCTTTTGGGAGTTGTGGGATCACTTCTTCTCTGCTTTAAGGGCGGACTTATAAAAGTCTATAACAGATTCGTATATAATTCAAAATAAAAGGAGTATGATATGGATTCTCAACTTATTACCGAACAGTGCAGCCAGGCCGTAAACGAAATAATCAAGGCTGCAGGACTTACTAAAGGATCTTTATTCGTTATAGGCTGCTCTTCCAGTGAAATACTCGGGAACCAGATAGGTACCGCTACAAATATGGATTCGGCTAAGGCCGTATATGACGGTATCATCCCGATACTTAAGGAAAACGGCATCTATGCTGCCGCACAATGCTGTGAGCATTTAAACCGTGCACTTGTTGTAGAAAGAGAAACTATGCTTCACTTCGGATTTGAGCAGGTCAATGCCATTCCCCAGCCCAACCATGCGGGAGGAGCATTTGCAACCGAATGCTATAACCGATTTGACGATCCAGTTCTTGTTGAATCTGTTAATTCAAGAGGTGATGCAGGTATCGATATCGGAGGTACTATGATCGGCATGCATATCAGAAGCGTTGTCGTACCTCTCCGTATATCTCTCCGTAAGATCGGCGAAGCTCCCATAATCTGTGCAAGAAGGCGTCCAAAATATGTTGGAGGCGCACGTGCTATTTATGATGAGAAATTAATGTAATAAGAATAGTATATACCTTTCCTAAAAAAAATTGACAATAATGTTAATAAGATTTATAATTATACCATATATTAATGATTATCTGGGAAGTGTATATATATAATGTATGAATTTCTTAAAACATATCAACTATATATTATGATGGTTTTAAGCTGTATCTGCGGTACTCTTGCGGTTCTTGTCATCCTTACCAAGACCCTTACCCACAGACGTAAGCTGGCCATAATGAGTCTGGAGTTTAGTGCTATGCTCCTTCTTATTTTTGACCGCTATTGTTATATATACAGGGGTAATGAAACTTCCCTAGGATATTGGATGGTAAGGATCTGTAACTTCCTTGTATTTTTCTTTACTCTTGCGGTTGTTTATTCATATAACCAGTACTTAAGAGACCTTTCCACCAATGAAATTGGGCTCAGCAAGTCTCCTAAGCGTCTTCTTATTTCCGATATTCTTTTGTTTATCGGTCTCTTTCTTTTGATCCTTTCACGTTTTACCGGATTCTATTATGGTTTTGACGAATCTAACCATTACTATCGTTCCGGTGGTTTTTATATCTGCTTTTCAATCCCTTTGATAGCTTCGTTCCTTGATCTTTCGATTGTTTTAGAGCATTTCAAAAAACTAAGGAAAGGGATAAGTATCCCTCTTATTCTTTTCACACTTCTTCCTCTGATCGGTGCCGTTGTTCAGGTTTTTGCATATGGTCTTTCAGTTGTTAATATCACCTTTGTTGGTATGTGCGTGGCACTTTATGTCTTTGCTCTTATCGATATGAACAAGGTTATCGATCGTGCAAGAATTCTCGAAATTGAAATACTCAAGGAAGAACAGAAGAACTCACAGCTTATCTTCGAACAGACCGCGCAGGCACTCTCCTACGCGATAGATGCGAAAGACAAATATACACACGGACATTCGTTAAGAGTTGCGGAATATTCACGAAGGATTGCCAAGGCTGTCGGTATTTCCGAAAAGGAATGTGATGAGATCTACTATACCGGATTGCTTCATGATGTTGGCAAGATTGGTATCAAGGATAGTATCATCAATAAGGACGGTCGTCTAACCGAGGAAGAGTTTGCATATATAAAAGCCCATCCGACTATCGGTAAGAATATTCTTTCAAGCATAAATAAATTGCCATACTTAAGCATCGGTGCCCACTACCATCATGAAAGATATGACGGAAAAGGCTATCCCTCACAGCTTAAGGGCGAGGACATTCCTTATATTGCAAGGATCATTGCCGTTGCGGATGCTTATGACGCAATGACTTCAAAAAGAAGCTATCGTGATCCCCTTCCCCAGCAGAAGGTCCGTGAAGAATTTGTAAAAGGCATCGGTACTCAGTTCGATCCCGTTTATGCAAGGGAAATGATCCATATGATCGACCTTGATGAAGAATACAACATGCAGGAGCGTGAGGATGCCTCTGCTCTTGAAGGTAGGAATATCGTATTTTGTGAGGAATACCGTTCCGATGTTTCGGAAGGAATCCATGTTACGGATTATACCTCGAACATCAGGATACGATGTCTGTCCGATGAAGAAGCTTCCGATAAAGGAGCCTCTCCGATCCCCACTATTGTTCTGTTTGACTCTCTTGATGCAAGAACCCATGATCCAAATGATTCGATCGCTAAAGAGATGATCTATTTCGAATATGCCGAGATAAGAATGGACGGCAAAACAACTTGTCACGGTGCAAGAAAAATCAAGTCCGAAAAGATCAAAACCGATCCTAATCGATTCTCTTCCGAGAGCTCCGGTAAATTCCATCATATTGCTCTTTATGATATTGAAGCAGTTAAATATGATGATCATGTACGACTTCGCATTTACAGCTTAAAGGATGCTTACGATATTACAATTGCTCTACCCGACAGTGCACGCTATGCTTACATCGGTCTTACCGGTGAATACTGTACCATCAATATTGAAAGCATTAACAGGGCAGAACATCATGTTAATGAAAATGAGATTACAAGAATAGCTGAGCCTATCAGCTATATTGATTCTCCTGCGGGAGATATTCCCAATATCCAGGTTAACGGATGGTGTTCGGCTTCATCAAAGGGTATTCCGATCAATGACGTTACGCAGATTACCTTCCACTCGATGAGCCTTCCCACTGCCAGACTGGTTTGGCATTGTCCTTATCTTTCGATATTTACCTCCGACGACGGTATCGTACACGGACCGAATTACCGGGAATTCTGCCTGATGCGTCTTGACGGTGAAAGCTGGGAGACAGACGATTACGTTAAAACAAATCTCCAGGTTATGAAGCTTGACGGATTTGTCGATTGGGATACCTGGAAAGTGAAGAATAAAGAAGGCTTTGATTGTAAAATACTTTTACGCCGTAACGGGAATATAATAACCGTTAACACAGCGGACAACGATGTCGAGTTAAAGAATACGGTGAATGTGCTTGATGAGAATGTTCATGACCTGTATCTTGCACTTACCGGAGATCAGGTAGCGATTACAAATATCAAGATCAGTACAGAAAATTAAAAACAGATATACAAACAATTTAAAAAACCAGGAAACGAGATTTTTCGTCTCCTGGTTTAATTATTTTTAAACCTTCTTAAATAGTCACCTCAAAAATGATGCTTTGCATCTTATTTAATTATTTTACGATACAAATATCTCTCTAATGCTGCTTATTTCACCGGTATATGCACCGTCTTCACCCACAACTTCTGAAATGTAAACTTCTGTTGAATCATAAACATGCATGTTTTCCATCTCGATTTCACCCAATCTAAGTTTAACATAATCTACACCGTTGACAATAGGCGCGCCGTCAGGATAATCAGCATATGAATAGTTTACAATCTCAGCCTCTGTTTCATTTGAAACTACAAGATTTACGCCATGAAGTGTAGGAATATACATCTGATAATACAACTCTTCTAATCCCCACTCGGCAAATGCATAAAATACTCCATCCTCGTTAAACGGGTAGAAAGCAAACTCAGTATCATCATAAACATTCATATATAACTCGGTATCAATTAAAAGATTATCAAAGAAGTCGTCCTCATCCGGAATAACTGTTACTATACACCCATCTTCATAACTGTCATGAGGAATAGTGTAAGTATAATTTTCATCTATGGAAAGTATCTGAGAAATAGTTACATACTCGCCGTTAACCATAACCTTATCTCCAACCTTCTTATCTGACAGTTCCTCATACGGTAACCAGATAGGCATCCTGAAATCCATCGTAAACACGTAATATTCATCTTCAACCAGCTCTGTGATGTCTGTAATAGTTCCTATCATCTCACTCTTATCAACATAATACACTTCTGCGAGATTTCCAAGTGCATCCCTTTCATGAACGTCCGTATCATCAATCGGTTCTTCTGTAGGTTCTGCTGTGGGCTCTTCCGTAGGCTCAGCTGTGGGTTCAGCTGTGGGTTCTTCAGTTACAGCCGGAGCTTCAGTGGGCTTTGCTTCCTGCGTGGGTATTGTCTCTGCCGGTGTTGTTTCCACTGCCTTTGTAGGCTCGGTATTTGCCTTTGAGTCACCGCCCTCGTTCTTACTGCATGCCGCAAGTACTGCGATCATTGCAACGATCATTAATAATACTACTGCTTTTTTCATTTTACTTTCTTTCTCCTCTTAAAATATATTTGTGCAATATAAAAAAAGATGTAAAACACTTCGATATGCATTTTACATCTTTTATATTTTTGAAGCAAGTCACCAAAAGTTAGTTTCTGTATTCCATTTCAAGATTTTTCATGCTTACCTTAGTATTTGGTGCTATAGATGAGGTAATGAAGGCATTGCCTCCAATTACCGCATTTTCACCGATTACGGTCTCACCGCCCAGTATTGAAGCATTTGCGTATATCGTAACATTATCGCAGATGGTGGGATGTCTTTTCTTTCCCGAAAGCTTCTGACCGCCCCTTGTTGAAAGAGCACCGATCGTAACACCCTGGTATATCTTTACATTTCTTCCGATTATAGATGTTTCACCGATAACAATACCTGTTCCGTGGTCTATAAAGAAATATTTATCTATAGTAGCACCCGGATGGATATCTATTCCTGTCTGAGAATGCGCATATTCCGTCATAAGTCTCGGAAGAACAGGTACATTTTCAAGATAAAGCTCATGTGCCAGTCGATATACCGTTATGGCTATCAGACCCGGATAAGCAAGTATGATCTCTTCGTAACAGCCTGCTGCGGGATCTCCGTCCAAGGTTGCGATCAAATCTGTTTCAATATACTCTCTTATCTTAGGTATCTTATTAAAGAAGGATGTACAGATTCTGTAGCTTTCCTCTTTTCTTTCCTCTTCGGTATATGTTCCCTTCATCTTACCAAAATCAAGAGCAAGCTTTACCTGTTTGTTCAAATGATAAAATGCATCCTCGATATTTACGGCAAAGGTATTGTCCGGGTTGTATATCTTATAGGATTTGTCCCTGAAATATCCCGGGAATATGATCCTGAACATATTGTCAACCAGTTGTCTTACCTCAAGCCTGTCGGGATTGTTGAACATATTTATGGCATCAATGTTTTTTTCACCCTTAAAGTCCTTAAGTATATTGCTTACGATCGTTTCTATCTCGATCATCTTTTCTTCTTCATTCAATTTTTGCCTCCGTTAATAAGCTGCTTCTCCGCCGTTCTGTGAACCCTGGATAAATTCTTCCTCATGCGGTACATCTGAAATGGTCCAATTGTCGGTATCGGGTATTTCTCCCATCTTTAATGCAGGTCTTGTGTCTGGTCTTTTTGCGAGCTTCAGTTTTTTACGTATCTCGGCAGTTTCCTTATCGCTTGAGGAACCTTTTCTGACTTCAACTTCAGTACCCGGTGCAACATTATAATATATCCATCTTGCATCGGGAACAGTAAGCCTTATACAGCCGTGTGAAACTGATTTACCCAGATTGTCATAGGAAGTAACGGTATAATCCTTTGCATCAAAGGAATTATATAGTATCGAATGGAAATATATCCTTCCTTTAAGAATGCTCCAATACTGCCCATAACAATCAGTACCGTTGAATCTTTCGTATCTTAAACGATAATTCTCCATTTTGAAGGTACCGGTAGGTGTAGGCGAACCAGATGCCCCTACTCCTGCAAGCATATATCTGACGGGAACTGTATATTCACCGTTCTCATCACGTGTATAAGCCATTACGACCTTATGATAAAGATCGACCACCAGCCTGTAGGTACCTGCCTCAGGCATCATAGTGAGTTCGTCGTAGATTCCGTTATCTCCGACAAGTTCTTCAAAGCTCATGGTCGTGGTAGGAGCAAGATCCGCAAATGTAGGATTCTCAATATCCATTATATTCAGATATACTTCTACTTCGCACGTATAGGTTTCTCCGTTTTCACATAAGACTGAAATAACGGCATTTCCTTTTTTATTTGCGGTTACAACACCGTTCTCGTCAACCGATGCAACCTTTTTCTTTGATGAAGTAAACGAAACCGCTTTGGTTCCCTTTACAGAAAGGGTGAAGCTGTAATTAATCCTTACCCTACGCTTTTCCTCCGAAAGCCCGGGTGTCTTAACCTTAACAGAGCATGTATAAGTATTTCCCTTATATTCTGCGGTAATGATTATACGGCCCTCTCCGGTTCCGGTAACCTTTCCGTTCTCTACTTCGGCAATGCTTTCGTTTTCCGAGCTCCAGATGATCTCAGAAGCATCATCTGAAGATATGCCTATGAGTTTTAATCTAAACGATTCACCTATATAAATAGTTTTAGAGTCACGGCTGATCTTGACTTCTTCAAGTATTTCAGTATCCGACTTGGCTTTAGTCTTTGACGAAGCAGGAGTTCCGTTTACCGAAGCAATCAAAAGCAGTGCTGCTATGAGCGTAAAAATAAGTTTTAATTTCTTCATCAGACCTTCCTTTCCTTATCAGAAAAATTTCTTCTTTTTAAAGAAAATGATACTTACAACAACAATCAGCACACAAACAAATATTACTATAGGATATGCTATCGGAATCTCCAGCTCGGGCATATACCTAAAGTTCATTCCGTACCATCCAACTATAAGTGTCAATGGCATAAAGATCGTAGAAACAACTGTAAGAATTGTCATTACCCTGTTCTGCTTAACCTCAAGCATCGAATGATGGAGATCACGTACCTGCATCGTATGTTCTCTTAAAGAAGATACGATATCCTGCAGTCTCATGACTCTTTCGGTAAACATTCTGAAATATCTAAGGTTTTTTGAACTGAAAAATCCGTTTTCGTTTTCTTCAAGCTCCTGACTCAGATCGATCAGCTGTTCATAATGGGTTTTCAGATCAAGAATATCGCTTCTTATGTCCAAAAGATCCTCCATTACATCGCTGTCATCACCTTCAAGAATCCTGTCTTCCATGTCATCAAGCTTTTTGTCATAACTGCCGAGGACCTTGATATCGGTACTGATTATCTCTTCAAGGAAATCATAGACAAAACGCTCAAGACTGGGCATACGCCATTTTCTGGTTTCACTTATCTTTTTGATTATCCTTTCAGCTGTACCGTCATCATTGATAAACACAATTCCCTGTTCATCAAGGGCAAATGAAAACTCATGGTTCTTATCGGCTATCCTTTCCCTGTCGGGTATCGAAAAGCCTCCCGTAAGTGAATCATAATTTACCTTAACACATGAAACAGGGGCATTAATAGGATCGAAATCCATATCGATCCCCATGTTAAACAGCTCCGAATTTTTTTTAAATTCTTCCGCCGATACGGTGGCAACGTATATCCGATTTCTTTTCAAACATTCTTCATATGTGGATTTTTCCAGCTTGTCATCAATAATATAATACATAAGCCTACTCCCGTGCATATATATTGAATATTATAATCCAATCATTAAAACAAAATCAATCTGTCTTTTTGATCCCTGCAAGATCGTTTATTATCTCTCCCGCTATGATCAACCCCACTACGGAAGGTACAAAAGCTGTCGAGCCCGGTACATCGCATATCTCAGCCTTTACCGGCATTTCCTTTGAATAAACAACCTTAAGGGATTCAATTCCCCTTTTTCTGCATTCACGCCTCATTACCTTTGCCAAAGGACAGATAGAGGTTTTGTATATTTCCGCCACCTGAAATGCAGTAGGATCCGTTTTGTTACCGGCTCCCATGGAGGAGATGACCGGTACATTGGCCTTCTTCGCGTTTTCTATTATGGTAAGTTTTCCCGTTACGGTATCTATAGCATCAACAACGTAGGAATAATTACTAAAATCAATAATATCCTGTGTGGCAGGAAGATAAAAAGTCTTATATGTATTTACGTTACAATCGGGATTTATATCGGCTATCCTTTCTGCCGCAACATCAACCTTATATCTGCCTATGGTCTTATCTGTAGCGATAATCTGTCTGTTTATATTTGACAGGCAGACTTTATCGTTGTCTATAAGATCCAGTGCACCGATACCCGAACGTGCAAGAGCCTCAACCACATATCCACCGACACCTCCTACGCCGAAAACGGCGATACGGCAACAGGAAAGCTTTTGCATTACTTCTTCTCCATATATTATCTGAGTTCTGGAAAAACGTTCAGTCATACAAATTACCTTCAATTTAAGTCAGTTCTTTTTAAGTAATGCAACCGTTTCTATATGTACTGTCCAAGGGAACATATCGCAGCATTTAGCCTTTACGAGCCTGTATCCGTTTTCTGTAAATACTTCAAGATCCCTTGCAAGACTTGTGGGCTTGCAGGATACATAAACTATGGTATCAACACTGTAGTTGATTATTTTAGTCAATGCTTTCGGATGTATACCTTCCCTTGGAGGATCGAGCACTATAAGATCCGGTCTTTTTTCAAGTTCGTCCAGTACTTTTAGAACATCGCCGCATATAAACTCACAATTTGAAAGACCGTTTAATGCAGCATTCATCTTTGCGGATTCTACTGCCTCGGGAACGATCTCAACACCTGTTACGCTTTTTGCCACAGGAGCAAGGATCTGAGCTATAGTACCAGTTCCGGAATATAGATCAAATACATCCTTATCCTTTGTATCTCCGACGAAATCCCTTACTATACCGTACAGCACTTCCGCACCGAAGGAATTAGTCTGAAAAAAGCTGAAGGTCGTAATCTTAAATATCTGACCCAATATCTCCTCAAAGAAGAAGTCTTTTCCTTTAAGTATATCTATTCTGTCAGCTTTAACCGCATCAGCGGGATCATCATTAATCGAGTGCAGTATCCCGACTATGCTCCCGTTAATATTGAGGTTAAGAAGTCTGTCTTTAAAATCGTTTAAAAACCTCTCTTCATCCGGCCATTGGGACGTTGTGACAAGGTTTACGAGTATCTCTCCGGTTGTTGCCGCTCTTCTTATAAGCAGATGTCTCAGATATCCTTCATGTGTCATTTTATGACAGTAAGTAAGTCCGTAGTTTCTGCAGAGTTCAACCGTAAATTTAACAATGGTGTTGTAATCATCATTTGTTATCTTACAATCGGTTATCTGAAGGATATCGTAAAAGCTTCCGGCCTTATGCAGACCTAAGGTAAGCTCTCCGTCCTTGCAGGAATCACCGAACGAAAATTCCATTTTATTCCTGTATGCCTTCTCATGAGGACTCGGAGCAATACCTAAAAATTCAAAGTCAAAGCCTTCAAGTATGTTTTTCACCTCGTCAGCCTTCATTTTAAGCAGGTTTTCATATGAAAGCCTCTGGAATGTACAGCCGCCGCAATATTCAAAGTGCGGACAAAAAGGCTCCTGAACCTCTAAGGGTGATCTTTCCTCAACTTCAAGAAGCTTTCCCTCGCATCTTCCGTTCCTTACCTTAGACAGTCTGAACTTGATCTTCTGACCTTCAAGGACTCCCTTTACGGTGACCTTCTCCCCGTCACATTCAACGATTCCCTTATTCGGATAAATATTTTTGATTACATGACCTGAATAATCAAGTCCTTTTTTTAAAATTCCCATTGTAAATATAAGATCCTTTAAAAAATATAAAAACAGTATTGACTTTAGTTCTTTAAATTGATAAAATTATATTGTAGCAAAATTTTATAAAATGAAAGTGAAAAATGCCTATGAATATGAAATTACATACCGAAGCCGTAGATCATCTGTTTGATGCAATACTCAGCCTGCAGAACAGGGATGAATGCTATACTTTTTTTGAAGATGTATGCACCATCAACGAAATTCTTTCACTCTCCCAGCGTTTCGAAGTTGCTGCCATGCTCCGTTCCGGTAAAACTTATCTTGAGATTGCCGAGAAAACCGGTGCTTCCACAGCTACCATCAGTCGCGTCAACCGTTCATTAAACTATGGCAATGACGGCTATGATATGGTTTTCGGCCGCATAAGCGAAAACAAGACCGAAGAATCCGATTCGTAATCCTTAAACTTAATTATACGAGAATATATCTTCCAGCTCTTCCCTGGTCAGAGTATCTATGAACACGCCGTTCGCAGTGATGACCGAATCGAGGAGCTCTTTTTTCTTCTGCTGAAGCTTATATATCTTCTCTTCAATGGTTCCGCGGGTTAAGAGCTTTAATACATATACATCGTTAGTCTGGCCTATCCTGTATGCTCTGTCCGTTGCCTGTTCCTCAACGGCAGGATTCCACCACGGATCATAATGTATAACGGTATCGGCTCCGATAAGATTGAGTCCCGTACCGCCGGCCTTTAATGAAATAAGGAATACCTGACCTTTTCCGTCATTAAACTCCTTGGCCATTTTCAGCCTTTCCTTCGGAGGAGTTGCACCGTCAAGATAAAAATACTCAATATTCCTTGAATCAAATTCACCCTTTATTATATCAAGCATGCCGGTAAACTGAGAGAACACAATGGTTCTGTGTCCGTTTGCCATTGCATTGTTGATCTGCTGCAGCAAAAGGTCAAGCTTACCGCTTCCTCCCTTATAATTTGAAAGGAATGTAGAGGGATGGCAGCATATCTGGCGAAGCCTTGTAAGTGCGGCAAGGATCTTTATCCTGCTCTTCTCTATACCGTTCTCCTGTATCTCACCGAAAATATCCGATTTCAGCTCATTCATATAAGCGAGATATACCTTACGCTGTTCATCGGTCATATCCGTAAGCATCTTTTCCTCAAGCTTATCGGGCAGATCGTTTAAAACATCCTTCTTCATCCTTCGCAGGATAAAAGGCCTTATGCGTGAATTTAGGTCCGAAACAGCCTTTTCGTCACCGTTTATAATTGGTTTCTCATACCGTACCGTAAACCTTGAATGAGTCATAAGGAAATTGGGCATGATATAATCAAACAGCGACCAAAGCTCCGATAAGGAATTCTCAATAGGTGTACCTGTAAGGGCAAACCTGTGATCGGCTTTAAGCTGTTTTACGCACTGGGCATTTAATGAAGCCGCATTTTTAATGAACTGCGCCTCATCCAGGAATATCGTATTAAAAACTATCCTCTTATAGTACTGAACGTCACGTCTAATAAGCGGGTAAGAGGTAATGAGTATATCATATTCCTGACCGTTTTCGATCATTGCATAGCGCTCATTGGGCGTTCCGACAACAACCTGACACTTTAATTCCGGTGCGAAATTATTTATCTCGTCAAGCCAGTTATAAATTATTGAACTTGGACAAACAATAAGGAACTGCTTATGCTCCTCTTCGTATTTCTGCTTTTTACCGTATATATAGCAGATGGCCTGAAGGGTTTTACCAAGACCCATATCGTCGGCAAGAATTCCGCCCAGGCTGTTTGATGAAAGAGTCATCATCCACTTGTAGCCTGTAAGCTGATATCCGCGCAAGGTGGCATTAATACCCTCGGGAAGCTCAAATTCGGTTTCGGTGGCTTTTGTGATCCTTTCGATCAGCTCAACAAATTCTTTATTCTTATTTACCTTAAAACCACTCTTTTCAAGAGCATCATCAAGATAAAAAGCATTGCTCTTTGGCAGTAGTATTCCTGTATCGTCGATATTTTTAGATGTTACACCGAGGTTGTCCAATATGTCAGAAAGCCTCTCCATATCACCGTCTTCAAGGTTTATGAAGCTTCCGTCATACATTCTGTAGTACTTTTTGCGGACCTTGAGAGCCCTGAACAGAGCCTTCAGCTCCTCGTTGCTCATATTCTCAAAATCAAAATTCATTTCGAGAAGGTCCATCTTGCTGCTTACTCTTAATCCAATGTTAAAGTTTCCGCCGGTTCTGACTTTAAGTCTCTTGAAATCCTCAGAATAATAAAGCTCGGCCTGTTCAAGAAGATCGTTTTTCTCACTTAAAAGGAAATCATAGATTGCAGACTCAGACTTTAACAGATAGAAATTGCTTCTCGGTTCAAAGCCGTAGTTTTCAAGCGTATTACGGAGCTTGTCCTCCTTTTCCTTCTGCCTTATGATGATGTAATAATCGGAATCAGGGTTCTCAAAGCTTCCGAATTCGTATTTGTCATAAACAAAATGGAGTTCGGCCTTAATCCCGTTATTATATCTGTCAAAGAATATCTTCGCGGCAAATTCCGGGCTTATGTATCTGTCCTGAAGCTCCTCTGGAATATCTATGTCCATGCTGTCACCGATCTTCGGAAGAACCTCCTCCAAAAACCGTTGCTTATTCTCGCCTCTGAAAAGTAGTGCCGGTTTATCTGCGCCGAGAGTATTGAAAAACGGAGCATAATTACGCTTAAACTGAGGTGTGGGCATAAAAACGGCACCGTTATAATAGATAAGATCACCGTTCTTCGATAAAGGAAGAACAGCCTCCTTATCCCTGTAATCAAACATGATTGTGTCTTCAACTATGTCAAGATCATATTTTATATTGGGATTTTCCCTGAATACTCTTACATTTTCATATACTTTCCCGTAAAGATTAAGTGTAAACGTATTCCTGCCCAAAAGCAGTAAGAGCTTTATAAGAAGTGTCTGGTTAATGGTCAGGGAAGCCTTATAGAAGAATTTCTTGGAATCGATGTTTTCATCCATTCCGAATATCTGGTACATTTCCAGAATAAAATCCAAAATATTCTGTGAAGATCTGTCAAATTCACATTCCCTGAAAACAAAGGTAAAATCCTTACCGAGGGTTATATCGGTCTGTTTTACGTAATCAGAGATAAACTTCTTTAGGGTCTGAACTTTATACAGTTTTTCCTTCCCGACCTTTATGGAAAGATATGCTCCCGACTCAGCTTTGCTCAATATTTCGGGAACCGTTATTATGGGTTCTATATGAAATACCGTCTTAGTAAAGTCAAGGTCCTCCTGTGCCTGAAAGAAATCAAGTACTGAACAAGCCCTGCGGTCTTCAGGAGTGGGCTGTTTCATTAGTTTTTCCCTCTCTTGAGTTTTAAGCATGGCAAAAAGACCTGCAATGGCATGCTTACAGGCCCCATTTTCCTTTTCCTTCAGCGACAGAGCACAATTACATGAATAATTGATCGTTTGGTCTTCATTTTCATCAATGAGAACGGTATAGTCAAAAACATCATTAACCATTATACGTACCTGCCCTGTTTTAAGGCAGGTAATGTTCTTGACCTGTCCGTTCCTGTAAAGATGAATTCCCCTTGAGTATGTAAGGTCGTCAGCTGCCAGGTTTTTCAGTATCAGCCTTGATAATTGCATAAAGGTCCCCTTCTGAGCAGATCTCCCGATCCGGCTTTAATATCTATATAAACAAATATCTTTTGTGAAGCATGAGGACAGCTTTCCATCTCTTTACCGTCTTCATCTGTTATCTTGAGTACCTTGCAGGTCTTAATATCAAGATTTCCGGGTGAAAGGAGCTCTATTTCGTCTCCTTTAGAAAACTTGTTTTTTTGGATAAGCTCGCATCTGGTACATTCAGTATTGCAAACCTTGTCAGTCTCAGTATTCAGCAAGGTCCCGAGGTAAACGAAATCCTTTACATATGTACTCTCACCATATACCATGGATTCATTCGAGGGCTTTCCAAAATAGAATCCGGTAGTAAACATCCTATTTGTACACTTTGATATTTCTTCAAGATATATCGGGATATTTTCCCTGTATCTTTCACGATTTTCAAAATAGGTATCTATAGCGTTTCTGTATGCCCTTGCGACCGTAGCAACATAAAGAGCGGTTTTCATTCTTCCCTCGATCTTTAATGAATCGATCCCTGCATCACATATCTCCGGAATATGATCTATCATGCAAAGATCCTTAGAATTAAAGATATATGTTCCTCTGTCATTTTCCTCGATTGGGAAGAACTCTCCCGGCCTTGTTTCCTCACTTATATAATACTTCCATCTGCAGGGATGGGTACATTCCCCGAGATTTGCGTCACGCCCCGTAAAATAATTGGAAAGCAGGCATCTTCCGGAATAAGAAATGCACATTGCACCATGGATAAAGCTTTCTATCTCCATATCCTCCGGAATGTTTGCACGTATCTCCTTAATCTCATTAAGAGTAAGCTCTCTTGCGGATACTACTCTTTTTGCTCCCTGTTTATACCAGAAATTATATGTAAGATAATTGACATTGTTTGCCTGAGTACTGATATGCCTTTCAACTGACGGAGCATATTTAACTGCCAGATCAAAAACACCCGGATCACTTATAATAAAACCGTCCGGTCTTATGCTTTCCAAAAAGGTCAGATACTCTTTAAGTTCTTCGATATCCGAATTATGAGCCGTAATATTGACCGTAACATAGATTTTCTTTTTTATAAAATGAGTATATTCAACGGCACAAGCCAGTTCCTCGTTTGAAAAGTTATGCGCCTTTGCTCTCAGGGAAAACATATCTCCTCCGACATAAACCGCATCGGCTCCGAACCGGAAAGCGGTTTTTAAAACGTCGAGGTTCCCTGCAGGCATAAGTAATTCAGGTTTTTTCAAGCTTTCATCCTTTCTTGTAAGAAACTGCCGCTCCGTCTCCAACCGGCAGGATCACTGTTTCAAAATCCTCTGAATGAGTCAGTTCAAACAGATACTCCCTCATCCTCTTATGGATCGTTCTGTCACGTCTTTCTATGGTAAACTTTGACTCTGCAATACTGCCTTCGAGAAGCACGTTATCCGTTATCAAAATCCCGCCCTTACTCAAAAGCTTACGTATCGGTACAAGGAAATCGGGATACTGACCTTTTGCAGCATCTAAAAAAATAAGATCATATTCATATGTATGATCTGAAGCAAGCTGTGTCAGTAAATCGGAGGCATCCCCCTCCATCAGCCTGATCCTTTCATGTCCCGCAAGATTTTTCCGGGCATGGACCAATCTCATTTCGACCTTTTCAATAGTTGTTATCTTAGTATCTTTTGAAGAAAAGCGCTCTAAAAATAATGTAGAAAACCCAACAGCAGTACCGATCTCAAGGATGGAGGAAGGTTTCTTCTCCAGAAGAATAACCTTTAAAAACTGCTGCATGGATTTTCTTATTATGGGCACTTTATTATAAAGTGCCCACTCTTCAAGTTGTTTTAAATCTTCCGGAAGATCAGGGATCATCGAATCCACAAATCCTTCGATATGTTCGTTTACTATCATGGCGATGCCTCTATATCCTCAACCGTAACCTCTCCCTCGATGGAATTCTTGGCATCTGTTATCATCTCAAGAATTTCATTATAATTCATCGACGTGTTCAGTATATAGGTACCGCCTTTTATATCGTATTTTTTCTTTGAACCGCTTTCATCATCTGAGCCCGATGCAAGATTTCCGAGCTGAACCTTTATAAAAAACGAATATTTATCAAGTATCAGCTTATTGGTCTCAAGCTTGGTGGCAATATTCATTGTAGATTCGCCTTTAAGGATCTGTATCTTTACATTCCTTCCGGGACTCTCTTCAACTGCCACATCGCCGAATATCCTGTATGCGTAATCATAAGATACATGTACCGCTTTGATCAGAAAATATATCAGTACAACATATATTACGATATTCAGGCAAAGTGATAAAAAACCTCCGGACATACGAAGGAGAACTCTTGTACCGGAGGATCTGCCGGTACCCTTCGCATTTACATTTCCACTCATTTCAGACCTCCATAAACACCGGAAGAATGATGGGTCTTCTCTTCATCCTCTTCCAAAGGAAATCAGCAAGGCTGTCCCTTATAAGTGATTTCATCTTATTCTGATCGGTAATACTCCTTGACCTTATCATTTCAAGCGTTTCTGTAACCTCACCCTCAAGCGCCTCTAAAAGCTCTTCGGCCTCCTTGACATAGACAAAGCCTCTTGAAGAAATATCAGGTCCTGCAAGAACTTCACCCGATGCGGAATCAAAAGTAAGCGATACAACAATAAGTCCGCTTTCCGAAAGCTGTTGTCTGTCGCGCAGAACAATATTTCCTACGTCTCCGACACCGAGGCCGTCAACCATTACCGCACCGACCTTTACCTTGTCGACCAGTTCACCGCTTTCTTCGTTAAGAGCCAATACATCACCGGAAGAAAGAATGAAAACATTCTCCTTTGCAACTCCCATATTTACGGCAAGTTCCCTATGAGCAGCAAGGAATCTGTATTCACCGTGAATGGGGATCGCGTATTTCGGTTTAACCAGTGAATAGATCAATTTTATTTCTTCCTGGCAGGCATGGCCCGATACATGCGCATCCTGGAAGATAACCTTGGCTCCTATCATGCTCAGTTCATTTATAACCTTGAAAATATTCTTCTCATTTCCGGGTATAGCAGATGAACTGAATATAACAACGTCACCGGGCATAATGGTAACCTTTTTATGTATATTGGCAGCCATTCTTGATAGTGCAGCCATTGCTTCACCCTGGCTTCCGGTAGTAATAAGAACTGTCTTTTCGTCCTTATAGCTCTTTATCTGTTCGATCGGGATAATTGTTCCTTCTTTTACATGGATATATCCCAGCTCGCAGGCTGTGGAAATCACATTTACCATGCTTCTGCCTTCAACAACTACCTTTCGGCCGTATTTCTCGGCAGAATTAATTATCTGCTGTACACGGTCAACATTTGTTGAAAACGTTGCAACAATAATCCTTCTGTCCATATTTTCCATAAATATGGTATCAAAGGTCTTTCCAACCGTCTTTTCGGACATTGTATATCCGGGACGAAGCACATTTGTGCTATCGCACATAAGAGCAAGCACGCCTTTTTTACCAAGCTCGGCAAGTCTCGGAAGATCTATAGTTTCTCCGTAAACCGGAGTAAAATCCACTTTAAAGTCTCCTGTATGTACTATAATCCCGGCAGGAGAAAAAATTGCAAGTGCCGCTGCATCAGCGATTGAATGGTTTGTTCTTATAAATTCAATCCTAAAATCACCGGCTGTAACACTCTGTCCGTATTTTACCGTCTTTATCTTTACCTTTTTCGGCATCTCGAACTCTTTAAGTTTATTCTCAATAAGAGCCGTTGTAAGGCATGTGGCATAAACCGGAACACATATTTCCTTAAGCACATAAGGAAGAGCGCCTATATGATCCTCATGACCGTGTGTTATGAAAAATCCTTTAACCTTATCCAGATTCTCTTTTAAATATGATACATCCGGAATAACAAGATCTATGCCGAGCATATCATCCTCAGGAAAAGCAATACCACAGTCAACAACGATGATGGTATCATCATACTCGAAGGCTGTGATATTCATTCCTATCTGTTCAAGACCGCCAAGAGGAATGACTTTAACTGACGGCAGCTTTACCTCTTCTATTATTTCTGCTTCCTTCTTACTCAAATCTATACTCCATTTATATACTCAAAAACATTTACAATATAATCAGTCAACGTCTTCGACAATATCAACGTCATCAAGCAGTTCGTTAAAGATCTCGCCTATAGCATCGAGCTCGGTCTTATCATCCACAATGGCATAAGCTACTTCCTTTGAATCGGAAGCAAGCTCCTTCAGGATATAAGCATTGGCTTCCATTCCCGATTCGTTATCCGTAACAAGAATATAATTTCTGCCGTTAAGCTTAGTATCGGCTATGGCATAAAGATCGATCTCGTTGCCGTCATCGGTCGTAAACTTTATCATTCTGTTTTCTTTTTTTTCTTCCATTTTCTTCCCTCTATTATGACAACTCACATCCCCTGTATTCTGTCACTTAGAATTAGCCAAGAAATTTAAATAACTCTGCAGAATAATTACTGCGGCCAGCTTATCAATAACCTCACCTTTCTTGACATAACCGTAACCGACCTCATCCAGTACTCTCGAAGCTTCAACCGTTGAAAGTCTTTCGTCCCAAAGTATTACCTGAAGCCCGGTCCTTCTTTCAAGATGTGCTGCAAATTCACGAGATTTAGCAGCTCTTTCACCTTCGGTATTGTCAAGCATCTTAGGCAGTCCAAGTACAATCCTATCGACCTCGTATTCAGCGATAAGAGCTTCTATTCTAGCCAAGGTTTTTCTCAGCTTTGTTTCATGTGTCCTTCTAATGGTTTCGATCGGTTGAGCCGTAATAAGCAAAGGATCGCTTATGGCCACCCCGCAAGTCATTGATCCGAAATCAAGTCCAATTATTCTTCCCATATATTTACCTAAAGTTAATATCGATATACTCCTTAAGAAGCTCCTCGATTATTTCATCACGTTCAACACGCATGATCTGGCTCCTAGCACCGTTATGACTGGTAATATAAGTAGGATCTCCCGACATAATATAACCAACAATCTGGCTTACAGGATTATATCCTTTTTGTGTAAGAGCGGTATATACGTCCTCGATGGTATCCTTAACGAGATTCTCTGTTTCTTTTACCGGTCTGAAATATTGTGTGTCGCCTCTCTGTTCCATAAATAAAACCCCATTTCTGCGCATCTTTTATGGCGTGCGCTGCCTAATTTTTCATCATCACTTCATTATACATTAGAAATTCAAGTATTTCAAGTGTTTTTTTACAACTCGCCCAAAAGAATTCCGTCCGGGAGGGCTTTTATGATCCTTATTTTAACAAGTGAGGACACATACCCTTCCGCTGTTTTCTCTTTTTTCTCCTCATCATGCCTTGTCATTTTGCACCTTACCTGAACATATCGTTCTGTAAGTCCCTGCAGATAGCCGTCAATCTCTTCTTCAACAAGGATCTTAACTTCCTGTCCGATAAACGAGCTGATATATCTATCCCTCATTTCATCATCGAGCGCCTGAAGCTTAAGGCTTCTTTCATGCTTCGTTTTTTCCGTAAGCTGTCCGGGCATTTTGTCAGCAACCGTTCCTTTTCGTCTGGAATACTTAAAAATATGCATTTTGGCAAACGAAGCTTTACGGCACATATCCATTGACTCCGCAAATTCCTCCTCCGTTTCACCTGGGAATCCGACTATAACGTCTGTGGTTATTGCCGGTCTGTCAAATACCTCTCGGAGTA
This sequence comes from Lachnospiraceae bacterium, assembly GCA_024696945.1. Taxonomy (GTDB): domain Bacteria; phylum Bacillota; class Clostridia; order Lachnospirales; family Lachnospiraceae; genus RUG11977. Next base: position 37,036 of record JAILGF010000104.1, read on the forward strand.
TATCGCATTTTTCAAGGAATTCTTCAGCGGAATAGTGCCTGTTCATGCGTTTAAGGACAGTGTTGCATCCGCTCTGAAGAGAAAGATGGAAATGTGGACAGAATTCGGGAATCTTACTTAATCCTAAAGCAAATTCTCTTGTGATAATACGTGGTTCAAGAGAACCCAGTCTTATCCTTTCTATTCCTTCTGTTTTAGATATTTTGCTCACCAGTTCCAGCAAAGGAGTTCCGTCAAAATGCACATCACTCATATTCTTCATATGTTTTTCATAGTTTTCAAATCCATAGGAAGAAATATGTATTCCGGTCAGAACGACTTCTTTAAAGCCTTTTTCCGCAAGAGCCTTAACCTCTTCAAGAATGTCTTCTTCTTTCCTTGACCTTACTCTTCCCCTTGCATACGGAATTATACAGTACGAACAGAACTGATTGCATCCGTCCTCTATTCTTACGAATGCCCTGCTTCTTTCAGGATAATCATTGATTGAAAATGATTCGATAGCTTTTTCTTGTGCTATATCATCAATTGCAAAAGCATTGCGATTTATTTCATCCTGGCTTACACAATTACCCTTTTCAAGCTTCTCAATATATACCAACACCTCGTCTGCGATATTTCCTTTATGATTGTTACCGATCAGAATATCAGCAATTTCATCAAGCTTACTCTTATCTTTTTCAGTCTGAACATAGCATCCTGTAGCAACTATAACTGCATCGGGATTCAGGCTTCTTGCTCTATGCAGCATCTGTCTCGATTTACGATCCGCAATATTCGTAACCGAACATGTATTAATGATATAAACATCAGCAGCTTCGGAAAAATCAACAATCTCAAAGCCCTTTAAAACCAGGTCCTCCCTGATCTTCTCGGTTTCATAGGAGTTTACCTTGCATCCTAATGACAAAAGAGCCGCTTTATAACTCCTTTTATTCTCCATGTTGTTTTTCCTCCTCTTAATAAAATCCTTTTGCAGTCGAAATAAATACCATATATACCATAAAAGTGAAAAATCTACCCGTATATTGTATAATATGCACAAAATCAAGTTCTACTGATTTTGCACAAAACTGAATAATTGATAATAATATTCCGAAAATTATTATGATTTTTGGCAAATCTAAGTGTTGACATTAACGAAAAGTAAAGTTATACTATAGCACAGAAGGGAACGAAAAAGCTTCCCTGTAAGAAAGGAGAACGAAAATGAAAACAGTAAAGATCAGTTTAAATTCAATCGATGCAGTTAAGTCATTCGTAAACACAGTTACAAAGTATGAGTCTGATTTTGATCTTGTTTCAGGTAGATACGTAATCGATGCTAAGTCGATCATGGGTATCTTCTCACTTGATCTTTCAAAGCCCATCGAACTCAATATACATTCTGAAGAGCAGTTAGATGAAATACTTGAAAGTTTAAAGGCTTATATTGTGGCTTAACTTGATGAAAGCAAAACAGGTGACAATGGGGACGGTTCTCATTGTCACCTTTTTTCTTTGCTATTTTTTCTAATGATAGTTCTTTTTTCATGTGTCAATGTGATAAAAAGAACCTTCCTATGTCAATGCTCTACCTAAGCTTTGATTAATAGCAATCGTCATCTTATTCAACAATATCAATGATTTCTGTCTCCTGTATAGCTTTCTCAACCAAGGGTTCAATTGTTCCGATCAGTTTTTTCTCAGATCTTTCAATAATATTAAGATACGGTTTGGTTACGGGATGCTTGGCAACAAATATCGTACAGCAGTCCTCATAGGGCTGTATAGATGTTTCGTAAGTGTTGATTTTTTCTGCTATATCAACGATATCCTGTTTGTCAAATGCTATCACAGGCCTGTAAACAGGCAATGTACAAACTGCATTTGTAGCCACAAGGCTTTGAGGAGTCTGGCTTGCCACCTGTCCTATTGACTCACCGGTTATAAGTGCCTGACATTTTCTTTCGTACGCAAAATGCTCGGCAATCCTCATCATATACCTTCTCATAATAATCGTAAGCTCATCCCTCGGGCATTTGTCTATTATCGCAAGCTGTATATCAGTAAAGTTAACAACATGAAGCTTTATAGGCCCCGTATAGACACTGATCAGTCTTGCAAGATCGACAACCTTCTGTTTTGCTCTTTCAGAGGTATAGGGAGGGGCATGAAAATAAACAGCATCAATTGTCACTCCGCGTTTGGAAACCATATATCCGGCAACAGGACTATCAATACCGCCCGAAAGAAGCAGCATTGCATGACCGCTTGAGCCTACAGGCATTCCGCCAAGACCTTTAACGGATTCCGAATATACATAAGCAAAATTTCTTATCTCAACATAAAGAAGTATCTCCGGCTTATGAACATCTACCTTAAACTCAGAAAATCTGTTAAGAATATACTCTCCCATATCTGCGCATATCTGAGGCGATGTAATGGGATATGATTTGTCAGAACGTCTTGCCTCTACCTTAAACGTATGAGGAGTGTTTCCGTATCTTTCCTCAACATAATCCCCAACTCCTTTTGTCAGTGACTCCCATGAAGCATCTTCAATGACAACGGCAGGGCATATCTCCCAGACTCCGAAAACCTTTGTCATCTGAGAAATTGCCTCATCATAATCATAATTATCCGGACAGTTTACCTTTATCCTTCCCTGCTCTCTTTCAACGGTAAAACCTTCTGCCACCTTAGAAAGCTTCTCAGCGATCCTGTCGCAGAGTGCATCCTCAAACACATATCTGTTCTTACCCTTAATGCCAATTTCGGCATACTTTACTAAAAATGCCTTATATTTCATTCTTCCTCCTGATGAAAATGGGGATGGTTCTTTTTGTCATCTTTTTTGTGTTTATCTTTTATTTGTATTAATCTTTTTATAAAAACATATTCTTAGAAAATAGTCAATTAACCAAATATAGGTTATTCTCTTATCATTTCCGAGTAAATCTTGAATAAAACGGAACCAGTTCCTTTAATACATCAATGCAGTAATCAATTTCATCAATGGTTGTATATCTTGAAAAGCTGAATCTCAATGTCGAATCCAGTAATTCTTTTTTAACGCCTATAGCCTGCAATGTACTGCTTATTCCTGGATGATTTGAAGAACATGCGGAACCTGAAGATACATAAACGCCCTTTTCCTCTAATGCATGAAGCAACACCTCGGCCTTGATCCTATCAAAACTTATACTTACTATATGCGGCGCAGTTTTTCTTATCAGACCTTTATTTTCATCTTGCCGGTCATCCGCATATTTTAGCACTGCATTTACATGTGTTCCGGGTATTTCCGATATCCTGTCAAGTAAATGCTCTTTTAACGCATACATATGATCAATTTTTGCATCAAAATCCTCATATGCTTCCTTTACCGCTTCTCCTAGTCCCGCAACCGCAGGTACGTTTTCTGTTCCGGAGCGGCGGTTCTTTTGCTGTCCTCCTCCGAAAATAAACGGTCTGAGCTTTACCTTTTCATCGGCATATAAAAAACCGCTTCCTTTTGGTGCGTGTATTTTATGGCCGCTGACACTTAACAGATCGATTCCTTCCTTTTTGGGATTTATCCTGTATTTTCCATAGGCTTGGATTGCATCCACATGAAAAATAATATCACTTTTTTTAGCCTTTACGGCTTTAGATATCTCACTGATATCCTGTACGGCTCCCACTTCATTGTTAACATACATGACAGATACCATGATCGTATTATCATCGATCATATCAAGGAGCTTTTCAAGCTTAACATGTCCCATCTCATTAACCGGAGCAAAATCAGCCTCAAAACCGAAATCCTTAAGTGATATTAAAGGAGAATATACAGAAGCATGTTCAAAACATGAAGAAATAATCCTGTTTCCGCTTCTTTTCATAGCAAGTGCAGCACCGTACAGCGCCATGTTGTTTGATTCGGTTCCTCCGGATGTAAATATTATCTCCTTCGGCTGGCATTTCAAGGTTCCGGCAATCGTTTCAGCGGTTTTTTTTATATACTGTTCGGCTTCAAAGCCCTTTAAGTGCTTTGAAGAAGGATTGCCGTAATCCTCCCTCATAACCTTTTCTGCTATTTCTGCGACCTTTTCACTTACTCTTGTGGTTGCCGCGTTATCTAAATACACTTCCATAACACCTCATTGTGACACTGGGGACGGTTCTCTTTGTCATCTTTTTATACTTTCTGAATAACCCCTTTACTAAGTCCAGTCATTCTTGAAATTTGTCTAATGCTCATACCCGCAGCTTTCAGTTTCTTTATTGCATCATTTCTATCAGTACGGCCATAAGTCTGAAGTATTGTCCCATTATCTATTCCAAGTGTCCGTTTAATTAAATCTAAAGCCCAAATATCATCTTTCTTTTCTTCATACTCCATACATTTGTCCGATGAATCCATCAAAACATAATCTCTAAAATCATCCACATTCTTAAACAGTTCTCTTATCAAATCATTCTCAATAAATGATGATTCTGTGAAACATAATGAATAACTGCTCCATCTGTACTTATCTGTTGCACAAATTCCGGCTTTTTCAGGATTCCTCAATACATATCTCAACACTGTCAAAAAAAATCTTTCATCATAAACTATCTCACTCTTAAACCTATCCTGAAACAAATGTCCTGTGCGCTCATATTTATTATTATAGAAACCGGCATATGATATTCCTATTTTCTTCATAAACAGGGAAATTGCATTTTCTTTATCATGCGTAATAATATGAACATGATTGTCCATCAAACAATATCCGCATACTTTTACTCCGGTTTCATCACTAAATCTCTGCATAAGACTTATAAAGTATTTGTAATCCCAATCATCTTCGAAAAGAATTTGCTTTCCGATTCCTCTGATAATGATATGTTGATATCCATTTACATTTATTAGTCTTGCAGTTCTAGGCAATCCTTTTCCTCTTCAAAAAACTGTATTTCCTCCTCTAAAAATGATTATGCGATGTGACAAAAAGAACCGTCCCCAATGTCACATGTTAATAAAACCCATTACTGAAAGCAGCATCATCCCTGCTGTTTCAGTACGTAAAATACGTTTTCCAAGCGATATGACTTTCGCACCCGAACTGACAGCATCATCAACCTCAGCAGGCTCAAATCCACCTTCGGGTCCTATAAATATTGCAACATCGCTTCCTGAAGGGATATTTTCTATTTGCTTCAGTGCTTGCTTCATACCCTCTGAGGAACTATCTGCATTTTCATAAGGGATCAAAAAAACATCCATCCTGCTAGCCATCTTAATGGCATCTTTAAAACCGGTACATCCGAATACCCGGGGAATTATCCCTCTTCCGGACTGCTTTGCAGCACTCTCAGAAATAGCCTGCCAGCGTTTAATCTTAGATTCCTCTTTTTTCTTATCATCCAGTTTTATTATCACACGTTTAGTCATGACAGGGATAATCTCAAAAACACCAAGTTCAACTGACTTCTGGATAATCATTTCCATCTTGTCCTTCTTGGGAAGTCCTTGGAACAGATGAATTCTAAAAGGTAATTCAGCCTCTGATATCCCCGAGCTAAGTATCTCCGTCACCACTTCATCTCTGTCCAATGAAACAATTCTTGTGTGATAATCAGTTCCCTCACTGTCGCAGATTATAATTTCCTCACCTTCCTTCATACGAAGGACATTTTTTATATGGTTTACATCATCACCATAAATTGATATGGTTTTATCTGTTATATTTGTCTTTTCCGTGTAGAAATGATACATATACAGTATAAATTCCTTCCTAGCTGCTGCATCTGTCACCTTTTTGCAACAAATGCCACCCAATCGTTCATATGCAACACTTCAAGTATTTCAAAATTATTACGTAACAAAGCCTCCCGTACAGCATCTTCTTTGGTATTTATGATTCCGGAGCTGATGAATAATGCACCTTTTTTCATATATCTTCCGGTAACTTCAGATAACGGAATAATAATATCCGCTAAAATATTTGCAACAACAACATCAAACCTATTGAAACCGGTAATTTTGCATATATCATCATCTTCTAATACATTTCCGGTATAATATCTTATAGCGTTATCAATTATCGGAATTACTGCAGAGCTATTATCATCTATAATACTGCCGCTATTACAGTTTGATTTCAAAAGATGACAAATAGAACCGTCCCCATTGTCACCTAAATACTCGGCAGTTATGCCATTTATAACAGCATTCTCAACTGAAGTTCTCGAAGCATTGTCATCAACATCAATACCCAGACCGCACTCCGCGCCCAGCTTCATTCCGACAATCGAGAGGATCCCGCTGCCGCAGCCAACATCGAGAAGCTTGTTCCCGGTTTTAAGATATTTTTTCAAAGCCTTTATACAAAGCTTTGTGGTTTCGTGTGCCCCCGTGCCGAAAGCAGTTCCGGGATCGATTTCTATGATTATGTCATTTTCATCATGATCGGGAAGTTCACTGACATCGGTCCAGGTAGGCTTTATCACTATTCCTTCATCTGCCCTGAATGGTTTAAAGAATTCCTTCCAATTATTTATCCAATCCTTGTCTTCGGTTTCGGAAACATCAAATTTCAAGCTTCCTAAATTGTATTCATCCTTATAAAGCTCAAGATTTTCTAAAATAAGGGCTTTAAGTTCTTCGACATCCGAATCAACATCAACATAGAAGCTTAACTCAGCAATCCCATCATCCGGCGGAAGTTCCGGAAGGATATCGATAAACATACGCTTCTTGTCTTCATCGGAAAGCTGTATCTTATCCTCTATCTGAACTCCTTCTATACCCATCTCATCAAGAACAGCTGAAATAAGATCTTCTGCTTCGGTTGTTGTTTCAAGGGTAATTTTTTTCCACTTCATTATATATGACCTTTCAAATAAAAATCTCAAGGTAAAAGCGTACTATAATTATGTTGATCAACACCACAACTAATAATTCGTACGTATCTCAACTACTGCACCATACCCTTCAAAAGCAGCCTTTATCTCATCGGCATAATCCTTTTCATCTGTATGGATGACTACCATAGGCTCATTAACTACATTATCAACCAAGTCTCTTGATGCCATCAGACCAATATGTGAATAATCGTTTACAAGCTTAATCATTCTGGTACGGTCTTCGCCCAAGCTAACAAGTATTACAGAGTACTGACCAAGGTCACCGACAATTGTATCTCCGGAGTCGGTACCATTCTCCTGTGAATCCTGACCATTTTCATTATTATCAGTACCATTGTCAGAACCGTTTTCGTTTACATTTCCCTGAGGGTCAAGGTCCGTTCCGGTTGAATCTACTTTATCGTCAATCTTGCCGGTGTTATCGGTATTGTCAACATTATCAGTGTTATTGACATTGTCTGTGTTATCGGTATTTTCAGTTTTATCGGTATCTACATTTTCTTCATTATTGATTTCGTTATCGGTACCTTTATCAGCATTATCCCTTAACTTAGTTCCGGAAACTGTAAACGTAATCTCAATAGAATCCTTGAATGAGAAATCCTTTGATTTAACAGCTGCCTTCTTACCTGTCAGATCACTGTTTTCATCGTAGAACTTTGCCGTATATCCAGTATCCCAATGATCGGTGACAATATTTTCGCTGTTCATTTTTATTTCATTTCCGTCACAGATAATACTGATGTCGGTGATCTCAGCTTCACTTATATCAATATCACTTATTGTTCCATTGTTTTCACTTACCATCTGAAGGCTCATATCCTTAAGGCCGTCGATCATTTCAGGAACGTTTTCATACTCGGAAAGGCTGGCCTTCATAGTATAAATGCCATCGCCATAAACCTTGACAACATTTTTATTGTCCAGATTTACATTCCCGCTTTTAAATTCATTGTCATTCTTGTCACAGATATAAATGAATGCTAATGCAGGCTCAAAATGCATTTCATTTGTATCATCCACATTGTCAAAAACAACATATTTCTCGTATCTTATATGGTTAGATCTAAATTTCTCATATGTTTCGTAACCAAGATAGAAATGAGTTCTGTCCTCGGTGGTAAACGCTTCACCGCTGATCATATAGGTTGAAACAGTATAATCATCAGAAGGACATTTAGCTTCGGGCATATTAAAGCTTCCGTCATCATTTCTCGTAATACCGTCATAAAGACTGTACCAGTATACCCATCTCTGATCGTCGAAGCTGCACTTAACATCACACTTGTAGATATTATAAAGAGCATTTTGCTCAGCCTGCCAGGAGGTTCCTTCCTGGTACGTGATAATTGATCCGATATAGATTACATTTAAAAGTGAATCGGGTTCAACGCTTCTTTCCTCACCCTTAGCCCAATAAGCTTTGATCTTATCAATATCATCCGATTTTATTTTTTCGAATAATTCGGGTTCAAGCATACTAACATCTGTCAAAGGTTCAGCCAGACCTTCTACGGTAATCTCCATCGTGGTCGAATCCATCTTGAGTCCGCGTGATGCAGCATATTCTTCAATTGTTTTGCTTGTTCCAGATTCAACGGTAACGGTCACAACATCACCGTTAGACAGTTCTTCCGTCTTATCAAGAACATAATCCCAGCTCCATATATAATCGTTCTGAGAAGAATCCTTTCTGATATCAGCAGTCCCCTTTCCGCTTACGCCCTTAAACTCAACAGAAATACCCGCAAAAGGATCGTATGCCGAAAGCTCCTCAAGTCCGGTTACAGTATAATAATATTCCTTAGAGGCAGCAACCTTGCCAAGCTCAGCAAGCTTCTTATCAAGATCTCCGCCGTCATAATCCTTAACGGTTATCTTTATCTTCTCTCCGTTTGAGAGATTTTCGCTTTTCTCAAGAACGTAATCTACGAACCAATATTCCGAAGGAAGGTTTGAGGTATAGAACCATGCATATCCGTTAGTATCCTTACCGTCAGTTTTGATCTCAATGTCTTTAAACAGATCGATCGTTTCAAGCTCGTCAAGTCCGCTTACAGTGGTTGTAAAATCACTGTAGGTTACATTAAGTCCCGCATCATTAAGCAGTTCTTCTTTATTGATATCTGCCCATGAAAGATTAATTGTCTCACCGTTTGAAAGATTGCTTGTTTTGTCAGCACTTATTTCCAGCTTTCTCAAGAGTCTGAGGGCTGCCATGGACTTTTTCTCCCCCAAGGTATCCTCATGTTCAGTTAAAAGCTTATTATAATCAATAGAAATATCAACGGTTCCCTTTCCGGTATAACCCTCATACTCAAACTTAACATAATTGTTCAGATCTACGTCAACATTTTTAGAGCATGCGGTAAGTATGCCGAGAACAAAAACTGTAAGAAGAACAAACTTAATGACAGAATTTTTTTTCATTATTATACCTCATTATTAACACATTTTTTCCAATATATCGAGAAGCATTCTCCATACACGTTCGACAGATGCTATATCCAGTCTTTCCTTCGGTGTATGTATATCGAGAATGTTGGGGCCGAAGGAAATGGCATCAAGTCCGCCGAGTTTATCAACGAATAATCCGCATTCCAAACCGGCATGTATGATGTTTACCAATGGATCCTTTCCGTAAACATGTTTGAATGATGAAATACATAGTTCTCTTAGTGCAGATTCGTTTTCAAATTTCCAGCCGGGATAGTTTCCTTTAAGTTCAACAGAACCATCCATCATCTCTACACATATGCGGATTTTTTTGATTGCATCCGTTTTTTGGGATTCTATAGATGATCTAACGAGTATGCTCATCTTGAACGAATCCTCATCAATTTTAACAATACCGATATTCTGTGAGGTCTGGACCATATCCTTCAGATCCATACTCATCTCGATAACACCCTGATGGATCATAAACAAAGTAGTAAGAACCTTAGATGTAGAAACGTCATCAAGCCTCTTCATGCTTTTATAATCATTACCATATGTTTTATCAAGCAATTCCTCAGACTGTTTTGATACAGTCATCGTCATATCGGGATTAACACATAAATATTCATCCTTCAGCTTCTGATCACTGGTTCTTAGATAACGAAGGGCATCTATAAACAACGATGAGTCCATCTCTATAAGAGCTGAAGCATTGTCGGCTATTACATTATCAAACTTTCCGCCGTCCAGTCTGATAAGCTTAAAAGGAATCTGTTCAATAAGATCATACAGTGCTCTTCCCAAAGCACTGATAGCCGAAGCGGGCTGTTTACCGATCTCTGTTCCGGAATGTCCACCCCTAAAACCTGAATAAGCCACCGTTACATACGTTAAATCCGGATTTGAAAAATCCTCAATTTCTTCCATGATTATGGGTATAGAGCAATTGACTCTGCATCCACCCGCACATCCGCAGGTAAAAATACCTTCTTCTTCACTGTCAATGTTTAAAAGCCTTCGTCCGGTTATAAGGGTCGGAGTTAAACCGTTGGCCCCATCCATTCCTGTTTCTTCGTCAACCGTAAACACCGCTTCGATCGGAGGATGTTTTATTTCATTCGAATCCAGAACGGCCAAAGCATAAGCAACCGCAATCCCGTCATCTCCGCCCAAGGTAGTGTCCTTAGCAAAAACGTATTTGTCGTCATGCATAAGTTCTATAGGTTCGGTTGCCATATCCTTTGTGCAATCGGATGTTTTGGCACAGACCATATCCAGATGGCCTTGGATTACAACTGTCGGAGAATTCTCATATCCGGGAGTTGCAGGTTTATATATAATAATATTGTTAAGCTTATCCTTTATGCATGCAAGACCGCGTTCCTTGGCAAATTTAACGCATAATTCGCTAACCTGTTCAGTGTTTCCCGAACCTCTGGGAACAGATGATATATATTCAAAGAATTCAAATACTTTTTGTGGTTTCAATCCGTTAAGAACATTCACGATATATCAGCTCCTTTACATTTTCGCTAAAACACGCACCTTTTATAATACCATTTCTCACCTTAAAAATCAATATATCATCTATTTTTTTACTTCTGAAGCATATGTATAAAGCATTTCATCAAAGTTGTAGTCATAAAACTCCTGAGCTATCAGTTCTCTTGTTTCATCACTGTAACCGAGATATTCTGTACCATAACCTATCTCCCATGACATGCTCCTAAATTTGGGAGATCTCATACCAACACTGTTTATCGACTCGGCATTCTTATATGACGGTGCCATGACAAGCGGATATTCATTGCCGTCTTCATCAAGATATACTGAGAAACCATATTTTGTTGAAAAAACAGTACCAATTGCTACAGCCCATGCATAATCAGTATTTGTGACGCCGCCTCCGTGAAGACCGTAATACTTTTCCATGTCTTCATCGTCATATGTATAGCTTTTTCCCAATGAACCCTTTTCCTGAGTTTTTTTGCAGGCTTTAAAAAGTGTAAGACTTAAGGAATTGTTGTATTCCGGAGCATATCCCTTTCCTGCATAACCTATGCGTCCCTGCATATGGTAATCTACCAGGATTTCAGCCTTTCTTACTCCGATAAAATACTGATAGAATTTCATCATTGCCTTAACTTCACTGCTTGAACCCGCATATTTACCGCAATAGTATATTTTATTAGGTGAAGTTGATTTTAGTTTCGTCTTTTCAACTCCCTTTTTCACCTGCATCCATCCAAGTCCTGGGAAGTTACGGTTTATATCGGTTCCGTCAGATGTTGCTTTCCATAAAACCTCTTCACTGTATCGCCAATGCTTTTCGTCAAAGGCAATACCGTCGTGTCCATCAGGGTTTACGCAGGCAACTGCAACGAAACGAGTTGTCGCAAGAGCATCTTTTGCTTTTTGGGTCCCGTTACGATAAGCGTTAAGTATATCAGTAAGCTCTTTTAAAATAAATACAGGTCCGGCTGTCTCACGTGCATGTACCTGTCCGGTAAGCAGGACTATATGACTGTCCTCCCAAGCACGATCCGTCAGGTCTATATCTAAAGCATACATATCCTTACCTGAAACAGATTTGCCGATCTTATAGAGTCTTACGCCCTCGTAGGTTGCCAGCTTGTTCATGATCGATACAAGATCTTTATATGAATACTTTTTACTCAGGTCAACCTCTGCTTTTTCCCATTTTTTCCCTTCAGGTGTAACATCCTCCCATTTAAAATCCATGGCTGCAATATAATCTTCTGTCGGCATACCCGGAGTATCTCCAAACGTTCCGTAATCCTTTATAAGCTCGTTTATCTCCTTCTTAGAAAGAAGCTGCCCGGAATCATTCATTGTAACCGTATAATCATACGAATTAGCTTTTTCCACCGTACTGCCAATACCCATTGATATATGCTTAACGTCGCTTACCTGTCCATCCATCGTCGTATTTCCTATTGCAGCATAAGTCCTGACCATAAATTCATAATCGTCCTTTTCATCTATACCGATTTTATAGCTTCTCTCTTCAGAACCATCTTTTTTAAGTATCTTAACCAATTCATATTCTTCAGCGTTAACCGGTTTCATGTATATATAATATCCGGCAGCATTTTCGGTTTTACTGATATTTAAGGTTAATTCTGTCCGGTTCTTATTAGAAAAAAGCGTAAATTCCGGTTTACCCGTGATCTTTGAAGCTTTTATCTGTTCTCCGTTCGCAAATACTATTTTACAGTTTTCGTTAAAAGACTCTGCCTCAATCTGGGTAACACTTTCCGGAATAGTTATCTTTTTCAGGTCATCTCGTCCGTTAAACGCTCCGCTTAAGATCCCGGTTACCGTATATTCCGTATCCTCATCATATACTTTCTCAGGCAGCTTATATTTTCCGCTTTCTGAAAAAGTCTTATATTTCGAGCTTATGACAGAAACTTTATGCTTCTTTTCATTTGTAATCTTGTAGCAGATATCCTTATAAACAAAATCCCAAGGTTCTTCAAAAAAACTTATCCTGTTAAATATGTTTTCCTCGTCAGCGGCATAAGCATTAATATTTCTAAAACCCGTGATCAAAATCAGAAAAACAAGACATAAAGAATGCTTCTTCATAAACTCTCCGTTCCTCCCGAAACTTATAATGGCGTTTTCTATTATTCAATAAAGAGACTGGGTTAAGCTTAAATAAAGTCTAAACTCAGTCTCTTTATACTTCTGTAGTTTGTTATAAAAATATATATTTAGTTGTTTGCAGCTGCCTGTACAGCAGTAATAGCTACAACACCAACGATATCCTCAGCGAAGCATCCACGTGAAAGGTCATTAACCGGAGCTGCGATACCCTGCATAACAGGACCGTAAGCTTCAGCCTTTGCAAGACGCTGAACAAGCTTGTATCCGATGTTACCAGCATCAAGGTCGGGGAAGATAAGAACGTTAGCCTTACCTGCAACCTTTGAATCGGGAGCCTTTGAAGCACCAACTGAAGGAACGATAGCTGCATCAAGCTGTAACTCGCCGTCAAGCTCGATATCAGGATAAGTCTCCTTAGCAATTCTTGTAGCCTCAACCACCTTTGTAACGTCATCATGCTTTGCACTGCCCTTTGAAGAATGGCTGAGCATTGCTACTCTAGCCTTCTTGCCGGTAAGAAGCTCAAAGCTCTTTGCTGACTGAGAAGCAATCTCAGCAAGCTGCTCGGGATCGGGATTCTGGTTAAGACCACAGTCACCGAATACGAAAACGCCATCCTCACCATACTCACAGTTAGGTACGATCATCAGGAAGAATGCTGATGCTGACTTGTTGCCAGGAGCAGTCTTAAGTATCTGTAAGCAAGGACGAAGTGTGTTTGCAGTTGAATGGCAAGCACCTGAAACAACGCCGTCTGCATCACCCATCTTAACCATCATTACTGCAAATGTGGTATAGTCTGTGGTAAGTGCCTGCTCAGCAAGCTCGGGTGTCATACCCTTCTTTGAACGGAGCTCAACCAACTTATCGATGTAAGCCTGGAGCTTATCGCACTCCTTAGGATTTACGATAGTAGCACCTGAAAGATCAAGGCCCTCACCTAACTTGTCGATGTCAGCCTTATTTCCGATAAGGATAATCTTTGCGTTGCCCTCTTTAAGAGTGGTAGCTGCAGCTTCAAGTACACGTCTGTCCTCAGCCTCAGGGAGAACGATGGTCTTAATGTTCTTTCTTGCACGTGCTTTGATATCATCTATAAAACTCATGATTTTTCCTCCTATGTTTTCACCTCAACTATTAAAGCCTTCCCCTCGAGGGGAAGGTGTCGCCAAAGGCGACGGATGAGGTGTATAATTATATATTTGCGTATAAATATTACTTAGATACAACGTCCCTTGTTTCTCTTGCAATAACCAATTCCTCGTTTGTAGGGATAACCAGTACCTTAACCTTGCCGTTAGCTCCGGTGATATCCTTTACAGGTACAGGACAGGAATCTGTATTCTTAGCCTTATCAACTTCAATACCGTATACATCAAGTCCTTCAAGTATATCATTGATAATGAATCCGTTCCACTCTGAAATACCAGCGGTAAATACAATTGCATCAACTCTTCCAAGTACTGCCATGTAAGCACCAACGTACTTTCTGCAGTCGTAAGCAAACTTCTTTAATGCTAACTCTGAACGCTTACCCTTCTCTCCGCCTTCCTTTACGTTAGCGGTAAGATCTCTAAAGTCTGAATATCCGCCTGAAAGTCCCTTAAGACCACAGTCATGGTTGAGATAGTAAGTAATCTCGTAGATATCCATGTTCTTCTTCTTAGCTAAGAACTCTACTGCTGAAGCATCGATATCACCTGAACGGGTACCCATACATACACCTGCTAAAGGAGTGAATCCCATTGAAGTATCAACACACTTGCCGCCCTTTACTGCACTGATGGAAGAACCGTTTCCTAAGTGACATGTAATGATGTTGAGGTCCTTGATATCCTTTCCAAGATATTCAGCTGCAGCACCTGATACATACTTGTGGCTGGTTCCATGAGCACCGTAACGTCTTACATGGAATTCCTTGTAATCCTCGTACTTGATATTGTACATGTATGCTTCCTCGGGCATTGTAAGATGGAAGCTTGTATCAAATACAAGTACCATAGGAGTATTGGGCATAACCTCACGGCATGCAACAACGCCTGTATATGCATGAGGATTATGAAGAGGTCCGAGTTCGAATGTAAGCTTAAGTCTCTCAAGAGATTCATCGGTAACAAGTGTGGGCTCTTTGAAGTACTCGCCCGAAGCAACTACTCTGTGACCTACAGCACCGATCTCTTCCATAGAGCTAAGGCATCCCTGCTCCTTATCAACCAAGAGCTCAAGAATAATCTTAATGGCATCCTTATGATTCCTGATCTCGCGATCATCGATGATAACCTGTTCCTTATCTCCGCATTTATGCTTACAGAAAGGATTCTCAATACCGATACGATCGCAGTTACCCTTAGCCAGTACCTTCTCGTTCTCCATATCAATAAGCTGGTACTTTAATGAAGAGCTTCCTGCGTTTAAAACTAAGATTTTCATTATATGTAACCTCCAAATATTTTTCCACAAATCATTATATCAGTATTTATATATTTTTCAAGTGTTTTTTTATTAACGGGGTCAGACCCCTTTAAAGGGGTCTGACCCCATGAAAAAACCTACCACTTCGAGCACTATCTCTCGAAGCAGTAGGTAATAAGTAGTTCTGATAATATATCACTTCTTTGCAGCCTTACATAATTCATATGCCAAAGCTTCTGTTTCTGCCGAAAGTGTATCACTGCCATCCATAGACATAACCATGGTAATTATGCAGTTGTTGTCCTGAAGCTTTAAGTAAAAAGCAAAAGGTACTGTAACACCGGCTACGTCGCCTACAGCTGTAGACTTTGCATAATAAACGCCATTCTCCTTAGCCACATTAAGCTTTACATTTGAAACACCGGCCTGATTCGAAAGTTCATCAGCAAAAATCTGAGCTACTGCCTTAAAGTTTGCGTCTGAAGAAATTGCTTGATTATAGTCTGCTGAAGGAACTGCAACTGACTCATATATTACAAGATTTGTACCTGCGTAATACATCTTTGCATAGATTCCGTTTCCGGGATCGCCTACAGGATATTCTAACCACGAATTATCAAACGGGAATGTTATTTCTCCAACTTTAACAGTTGAACCAAAAGATGAACTTGATGCGGGAGCTGTTACAGTAACTTTGCAGGTAAGAGTTTTTGAACCAACCTTAGCCGTAATTGTACATTCTCCTGCACCCTTTGCGGTAATCTTACCCTTTTTGCTTACAGTGGCAACCTTTTTGTTGGATGATGACCAGGTTACTGTCTCCTTTGTTCCCTTAACCTTAATTTTCTTAGTCTTTCCAACTTCAAGCTTTACCGATTTTTTGTTAAGCTTTACAGTAGCTGCCTGTGTAGGAACCTCTGCTGCGATCACAAATGCTCCGATCACTACCAAGAGTGATAAAATAACTGTCAATACCTTCTTCATTTCTCTTCCTTTCTGTCATAAAGACCTGTAAAATTTTTTATATCGTTCAAGTGAGAACGTCCGGTCGCTTATTTATTATCCATTGATGGCATATTCCAATAAGTATTCCAGATCACTCTCAGCTAACGAACCTGCCTCACAGTATACTATCTCGCCAGAAGCGGTAAATACTATGTTCATGGGAATGTACCCGGTTCCATATGCAATGCTTGCCTCATAATCAAAGTCATAGTATACAGGGAAGGAGTAGCCATAATACTCAACAAATTCCTGTACATATGCCATTTCATCAAGATCTTCGCAATTGATCATAAAGAACTTAATCTTGTCGCCGTATTCCTTGTAAAACTTGCTAAAATGAGGAAGCTCGCTTACACACGGACCGCACCATGTAGCCCAGATGTTTACGATTACAGGCATTCCTGCATAATCGGAAAGCTTATGCATATTGCCTATTTCATCATATACGGTAAAGTCATTTTCCGGAAGATTGTATTTTTTTAAAGTTTTTACCTTTGCGACCTTAGATTTCTTTCCCTCGGTCTTTTTGCCGTTCTTCTCTGTGTAAGCTGCTACTTTAAATTTGTAGGTCTTGCCACTCTTTAAGTCCGAAATCTCAAAGATGTTTGTTGACGAGCCTACTGAATCAACCAGCTGATACTTCTTTTTGGAAGAATTGTACTGGTAAATGTTATAACCGTCAGCACCCTTTACTTCCTTCCATTTAAGGGTAACCGTTTTGGCTGAAGAACCCTTACCCGTAATCTTGGGTGCGGAAAGCTTGCTTGCCGCAAAGGCAGATATACAGCCTGCAAGTACGCAGAATACAAAAGTAAACATTAATGCTGCTAAAGCTGTTGATAAAAATTTCCTTTCTCTTTTCATTTTTTTACTTCCTTTCCCTTTATTTTTCTTTTTTTAGCTTTATCAAAGTATCAGATTCCGGCTACCGGAACATCCTCAAAGCACATAGCGTACGGTCCTTCAAAGTTAGCATCCCTTTGAATTTCTTTTGAGAAGTACATCTTGGTCTGACTGTCAAGGATGCTTCCGTTGATTGAACCTCCTGTCACAGGAGTTACTTTCTCGCCGTCAAACAAGAATGCCAGACGTATCTCACCGCCAAAATGTCCTGTAAAATCATCCATCTGGAAATCAGAGAAGTTTACAACCCAAAGATATGGTTTTTTCTTCATATCCTCTACTGAAACAGAACCGGGTTTAATGTTCAAGCCCTTTGAGTCATAGTCGCCTGTAGGCTCTATACCGAGATACCTGGAAAATCTTACTCCGCCATGGAAGATTTTAAGCACGCCTTCATCCATAAAATCATGTTCTTTCTGCCATACTCCTTCAAAACTCAATGGAATGGCAGGAACTATCTTCATACTAATCTTATCACCCTTTATCTCTGCTGTTTCACCCTCAGAATTAAGAGCCTGTATGTTCTGTCCAACCTCATAGGTTGAGTACTTTGTATAAATATAGCTTGCTTCGGCTCTGCTGTAATAATAGCTGAAGATTTCAGAAACATATGAATCACTTATGATAACTCTGTACTTTCCGGCCTTTGGTGCCTCTGTTGCCTTAGCTCTGTCCAATGTATACTCAAGGGTCTTTTTAACCTTACTCTTAAGAGCCTCGGTATCAAGTGTATAATACTTAAAGTCCTTATATGTTTCTACATCCTGTGGCTCCTTGCACTGTGCAACAAACTCGCCGGAAATATAACGTCTTACGTACCCGGAATCAATTCCCGTGGAAGTAATAATGTTTACGTTATTCTCATAAGCAAATACTTCAGCTGAGTTAATGAAAACATCATTTCTGTTATCTTCTGCAAAAAGTGCTTCAGCTGTTTTCTCACAGCATTCCTCTATTGAATAGTTGTTAAGATCTGATTCAATTGTTATAAAGTCATTTTTCTTGCATTCCATAAGCTCATAGGTCGGATTGCAGACAAATGATGCAGCCAGATATGTTCTGTTGATAGCTGCGTCGATTTCTTCATCCGTCATTCCGTTATAAATATGGACCGACGAGCTTCCTTTAAGCTTTTTTCCGTCTTTCTCAAACGATCTGTATACAACAACGCTGTAGGATACAGTATTTTCGGCTCTTTTTGTATCCAGGCTCTTCTTTATAAAGAACATCTGAGCACTCTTAAAGCTTGAAATATTAAGTATATATTCTTCAATATTCAGCCTCTTTAATGAGGCAAGTATTTTATCTTTCATTTTTTTACCCCTTTTCCTTCAACTTCTATCTGAGGATTACTATTAATAATCAACACCTCATCCGTCGCCTTTGGCGACACCTTCCCCTCCAGGAGAAGGCATTTATTATCCGAGGCGTATCCTAGCCTTGATATAAGGACCGCCGTCAGAAACCTTGACCCACTCTTTGTAGCCCTTGCCACAATAACCTGTGCCGCCTGCTTCGATGGAATCGGATATCATTGAGATGGACTTTAAAAGATCGGGAACATAGCCGGTCATTACTATCGGTGAATAGATTTTCCCTGTAAGCTTTCCGTCCTTTATTTCTCTTGCAATATCTACCATCAGCTGGATTCCCCAGTTCTTAGGGTCCTCCATACCCGATGAAGCCTGGCAGAGAAGGAATCCGTCCTTAATGGAAGCTATCATATCCTCTACCTTACTTGTTCCTGCTTCGAATATGGTATTTGTCATTCTGGTATATGCTTTTCTTGATGTATCCTGACGTCTGCCGTTTCCGGTAGGATTAACTCCCAAATGCTTAGCAGACTGGTAATCACAGATACCGGTCTTTAAGATTCCCTTGTCAATAATAATGGTATCGTGTGCAGGAATACCTTCATCATCAAAGAAGAAGGTCGCAACCTGAGGAATTGTGCTTGCTCCGTCATGCATTGTAATAAGTTCTGAAGCAACCTGCTTTCCGATAAACTCCTTAGCCTGTGCCCTGTCCTTTACGAACATATCCATTTCAACACCATGTCCGAAAGCTTCATGAACTATCATGCCTGTGACATCGGGTTCACAGATGCAGTCGTACTCACCGGGAACCATCGGCTCTGCCTTTAAAAGATCAAGTGCGATGTTGCATGCATCTTCAAGCTTTTCCTCTAAGGTATCAAGCACCTCAATACCGCCAAGCATGGAAACGGGTCTGTAGCCGTTCTGAAGCTCTTCTCCTTCCTTAGCAACAGCAACAATATATCCGCATGACCACATTACGTTCTGGGTAAGATCTTTCTTTCTTGACAGGAACATCTTTGAATATTTCTGATAATTAAATGCCACGCTGCAATCAATTATCCTATCGTCAAACGCACGTCCTTTTTCCGAAATGCGTGTAAGCAGTTCAATGATGTTGTTGTCTCCCTTTTCTTCAGGATCCGATTCAAATTCGGTACTCTCATTTATAAAGAGCTCATCTTCATCGGTATCGTTATACTTATATGTATCAACACCTTCGGGAAGCTTTGTTCCAAATGACTCAAGCCTTTTAACGATCTCATCAAAAACTTCATCGACAGTATTTTCTTCTATCGCACTAAAGCTATACTCGGCTGCCTTTCCGTTATCAAATACCTTTACCACAAATCCACGCTCTGAAAGAGTATTATCCTCGAAAATATAAGTTCCGGCCTTATTCACACGATAGTTTACTGATTTTGAATCGTTTGCCAGTATTGAAGCATATTCATACTTTGCCAGTAATTTTTCAAGCAGTTTCTTTAAAACCGGCTTCTTTAGTTTTAGATATTCACTTTCCTTTACTTTCACCTTTTATACCTTCTTTCTGTATTATTTTTTCATCCTAAGATCCTTCGCTCCGCTCAGGATGACAAAACCCAAGCATAGGAGATGCTGACTATAGTTTATAATCATTTTTCTATTCTTTCCTAAGCTTTACAATATCCCTCGCTTTTAGCTTTCTCTCTTCATCCAGTGCCGCGTAGTGCTTCCTCGTAGTATTGACATCTTTATGTCCGAGCACATCTGCCACCAGATATATATCCCCGGTCTCCTGGTAAAGAGCGGTACCGTAGGTACTTCTAAGCTTATGCGGAGTTATTTTCTTAACTGTTGTAATATAACTTGAGTATTCCTTAACCATTATCTCTATACTTCTTACCGTTATCCTGCTTTTTCTGGAAGAAAGAAACAATGCGTCCTCATGCCCCTCTTTGATATCCTTTATATCCTCTCTCTCATCAACATACTTTTCAAGCGCCTCTGTCACTTCGTCTCCAAAGTAGATATAAGCCTCATAGCCTCCCTTACGGATAACCTTTACCCTTCCGTTTTCAAAGTCAAGGTCTTTTAAATCGATTCCTACCAGTTCAGACACACGCATTCCGGTTCCGAGAAGCAATGTCATGATTGCGAGATCCCTCGTTTTATTCAACTCGTGAAACTTTTTCTTCCTGTCCGACATGTTCTGTGGACCGTATTCTACAACATCAAGGAATTTTGAGACCTCACCGATATCAAGCCTAACAATCGCTTTGTCATGGAGCTTGGGCATTTCTACCTGGATTGCAGCGTTATTTTCTATGATCTGATTTCTGTACAGGTAATTAAAAAGACTTCTTAAGGCAGACATCTTTCGCTTTATTGTAACCTCGGCATTTACGGTTTCAATATCCGCATCATCCCTGAGTTTTAAGTGTTCCATATACTCCTCAATATCAAATGCGGTCATATTTGAAAGAGCTTCTGCCGGGATATTTTTTAATTCCTTATCGGCATATAAAGGATTTGACTTTCTGATCCACTCAAAGAACACTTTGATATCATTTGCATATGCAAGTCTAGATCTGGCCTGTGTCCTTTGTTCTATTCCACGGAAAAAATTGGTAACATAAGGCGGAAGCTCGGCTAAAAACTCACGAAGCTTTTTAGTATATTCAATATTCTTCTGCTGATGGTAAGTTCTGTTCTCCATCTTTTGGTTCTGCCACCTCCGTGTTTCATCATTTACTCTTCTGCTTCTTTATATATGGAGAGTACCGTTTTATAAATTGCCTTGGCAGCTTTCTTAGAAAATTTGTCGGTAACCATTCTTGAAAGTTCGTCGTGATTTGACATAAAACCTATTTCAAGTAATACAGCGGGAGCCTTTGAATCCCTGACTACAACGAAGTTCTTATTAATGACTCCTGTTGCAAATACCTTTGTTTCAAGATCCTCCGTAAGGCTTTCCAACATTTTCCATGCAAGTTTTTCGCTAGTAAGTCCGTTTAATGAGGTATATGTATCCTTATCCCCGTAATATACACTAGTACCTGTAACATCCGTGTAATATGAAGAGTTATGATGAACCGCTATAAACATATCGGCACCTACAAGCTCCGCAAAATCGGCACGGTCGTACAGAGAAAGGAAGGTATTGTCAATTCTCGTATAATAAACCTTTATATCGGTATCCTTAAACAGTTCGCGACAATTAAGGACGATCTTTAAATTCAGATCACACTCATCGTATCCTTCTGCCTGAGCACCCGGATCGTGTGCCCCATGACCTGCATCCAAGACGATAACCTTTTTATAAATGTTCTTAACGAAATCCATTCTGACATCTATGAAACCATCTTCATTGTCATATAGACCACAGCCAAGGACAATATCGCTTAACAGTCTAATTATGGTTTCATCTGTATTTGGATCATAATATACCTGGATCTGAAGGATTGCTTCTCCGGTGTTCATTACTTCGGCTTCACGGTAAAACTCTGAATAATTTCCTTTTATAACCAGATCGGTCATGCAATCAAGAAGAGTCTCTCTCATCTCAATGTCAGAAGAAGTAATGCCTGATGGAATGGGCAGCTTCAATGTCTGAACACAATTGTCCCGGTCAACGAAAAACTTATATCCTTCTGTTGTGTTATATACGTTAACCAGTTCCTTTGCCAGCACAACGGGTTCCGGATCTGTAATCTCTCCCTCGTCGTCTTCACCTGAATCAGATACATTTCCCGTCGGATCTGTATTTTCCTCTGAAGTATTTCCTTCTGAATTATTTCCTTCTGAATTATTTTCTTCAGTGTTATTTTCTGTGGTATTCTCTTCTTTATTATTCTCTTCTGTATTATTGTTCTCCTGCTGAACGTCAGTCACATCTGAGTTACCGTCATCAGAGCTGCTTTCACCTTCATTGTTTTCTTTCACAGACTCATTATCATTCTCTGCGTCTGTTTCTTTATCTGAATCTGTGTCTGCTGCTTTCTCATTTTCGTCTTCCGTTTCTATTTCAGTCTCTTCTTCCGGCTTATAAACGGATACCTCCGAAGTACCTGTTTCAGAATTCCAGACATAAACGAAACCGAGATTCTCCATTGTGAAACGTCCGGGAAGATACAGAACATCCTCATCTTTATCCTCGATATAGAACAGAGACGGAGCAACGGCACATCTGTTAAGAAGCCCATTAATATAAACTATCCTGCTGTCAACGCAATATACAAGCGAGTTGTCACCATACGATAGGTTTATAATGCCTTCATCTTCATCATATGAGAAATCAACTCCGGCAGTTTCAAATAAATCGGAGCCTGAATTTATAAGCGCAGTGTCCTCTATAATGATTGACGGAACATCATAGAGTTCGATATTCTCACCTTCAAATGTAATTTTGCCCTTGGTGCCCATGTACCTTATGTATTCACCGTTCTTTTCGTAGTAAAAAGGAACCCTGATTGAAACCGTTGAAGTCTCTGCATTCCATTCGTACTCCATTTTAAGTGTTTCTGCAACAAAACGGGTCGGAACCATGGTAGCTATTATCTTACTCTTTTTATACTTAATCCTAAAGGGTGCGCTCGGAGTCTCTATCTCCATTCCGTCAAGCTCAGCCCTTGTTTCGCCGACATACATCCTAAGGACATGACCCTTATATTTAATCGTTAATCTCTTTTTAGACTTGCTGTATGTAACGGATGCTCCCAAATTGTCCTTGAAAAGCGCTTTTGCACTCGCATAAGCAATTCCTCTTTCAGAAAGCAGAGATGGCTGTTCAGAAAGATCCACCGCATTTCCTTCAATTTCATAGGAGGGGATTGTACCATAATATGTTACGTACTTTCCTAAAGCATAATCCTTATACCTAAACTTTGTTTCAGCCTTTGTATTAGCCTTCGGAAGCAGCATCAGAAAAACAAACAGTGAAATAATAAAACCCGCAAAAAGATCTGTTCTCTTCATATAATCCTCTAATTTGTATCATGATAGTTATATTATAGGGCATAAAACCCCATATTTATTATATTTTATCATATTCAGGCTTTGTAGTCAACAAAACTATTTTAAAGAAATCATAACAGAGCATTGACAACTGAGCATATTCGATATATCATTCCCCGTATAAACCACAAAGAATAAAGGCAGGATCTGTCCCAATGCAGTTAAAAAGATTACTGAGCCTTACCAGAAAGGCTGTTGATGAATACAAAATGATAGAGGAAGGCGACCGTATAGCGATAGGTATTTCAGGCGGGAAGGACAGTCTTACCCTCCTTTATGCGCTTAACGGCTTAAGGCGTTTTTATCCCAAACACTTTGATATCGAAGCAATAACCGTAAATATGGGGTTCGAAGGATTTGACACATCCAGGATCAAAGCTCTGTGTGACGATCTGGGTGTTTATTACACCGTTGTCGATACCGAAATAAAGCAGGTGGTTTTTGACATACGAAAAGAAGAAAATCCTTGCTCACTCTGTGCTAAAATGCGTAAGGGAGCTTTCAATGATGAAGCCAAAAGATTAGGTTGCAATAAGGAAGCATATGCCCATCATAAGGATGACGCCATAGAAACGTCTCTTATGTCACTCATCTATGAAGGTCACTACTACTGTTATTCTCCCGTTACATATCTCGACAGAATGGATATTACACTGATCAGGCCCCTTCTTTACGTTGATGAATGCGATGTTGTAGGTTTCAAAAACCTTTACAATCTGCCTGTAGAGAAGAATCCCTGTCCCGCAGACGGTTTCACCAAACGTGAATATGTTAAGTCACTTATAAAAAGTATGGAGAAAGAAAGCCAAGGTGTCAGGGACAGACTTTTTCATGCTGTTCATGAATACTGGAAAACCAAACAAACATTTGTTTGACATTCTTTGTACGCTGTGTTATTATAAAAAACAAGTAAATTTGGGCTTTAGGGATACAACCGAAAGGAGAAGGTACGATAGATGGCAGAAGCTTTAAAGAAAAAACAGCAGGAAATATTAGATTATGTTAAATCTCAGATCGTTGAAAGGGGATATCCCCCTTCGGTAAGGGAAATATGTGCGGCGGTCGACCTCAAATCCACATCCTCCGTACATGCTCATCTTAATTCCCTTGAGAAAAAAGGATATATCCATCGTGATCCCGCAAAGACACGCTGTATTGAGATCGTTGACGGCTCATTTAATGATATTAGAAAAGGCAGCTCCAATATCAGCGTTCCCATTCTTGGGCAGGTCACAGCCGGACTTCCCATACTTGCCGTAGAAAATATCGATGGTTACTTCCCCGTTCCTAATGAAATGCTCACCTCCGATACCGAGCCTTTCATGTTAAGAGTCAAAGGTGACAGTATGATCAATGCCGGTATTTTTGACAAAGATCTTATTCTTGTAAAAAAACAGGAATCCGCAGAAAACGGTGACAAGGTAGTTGCTATGGTAGATGACTCTGTTACTGTAAAAACCTTCTATAAAGAAAAAAAGCATTTCCGGCTTCAACCCGAAAATGACGCGTATGCTCCCATTATTGTTGATAACTGCAGTATTCTTGGTAAAGTGATCGGACTATTCAGAATGTTATAAGAAATACTTCGGAGACAGGTGTACGTTTCTGCGTTCCCTGTCTCCTTCCTTGTCACAAAACTCACACGAACTTCCCGTCTCTCCATATCCTTTCCAGATTATAGAACTCACGGTCTTCTCTTAAGAAAACGTGAACCACAACATCGCCGTAATCCATCAGTATCCAGCCGCTGTTACGGTTACCCTCAAGCTTCTTTGAAAATACAGACTCTTTAGCAAGCGATTCACTGACATTATCTACTATTGCCTCAAGCTGTGAAGCGTTAGATGCACTGCAGATCACAAAATAATCCGCAACGGTCGATATTTCACCGATGTAGATTACCTTGACGTTCTCTGCCTTTTTATCTTCCATAGCATTTCTGGCAACTTCAACTATATGCTCTATGTTATAATTCTTATCCATCCAATATACCCTCTTATATAATTTTCTTCGTTTTATTCTTTCCTTCTTCTCATCCTATTTAAACATATTGAATAATATATTTAGTTTGAAATCAGGTATTTTTTATAGTATTCATATGTTTCAACGGAGAGCATACAAACGTTATCCTTGTATTCTCTCAAGATATACGGAACAATATTGTCAAGCACGTATGCACAGGCCAGATCCAGATCATAAGTTGCTACAGACCTGATAACCTCCAGGCCGGGTGTATATTTCATGGTTCTTCCGGGTTCAATAACGTCACTCATATAAACTATCTTTTCAAGAACTGACATATCCGGTCTGCCTGTTGTATGGAATCTTATCGCATTGATAATATCCTCATCCTCTATACCGTACTTCAGTTTTGCCCATTCGGCGCCAACCTTTGAATGCAGAAGGTTTGAAGCCTGTCTTCTTTCAACCTCGTCAAATTCAATTCCGAGTTTTTCCGCTTCCTTCAATATTTCTTCGTCGGACAGATGCTTAGCACAGTCATGAAGAAGTCCTGCGGTGTACGCCTTCACAGGATCGTATCCGTGAAGTTTTGCAAGCTTAAAGCACATATCGGCGACATTCAAGATATGAAGATATCTTTTCGGCTTCATAAGTGCTTTAAGTTCTTCCTTGATCTTTATAAACTTCTGGTCTTCATATAATCCCTTTTCTCTGATATATGCAATAACATCTCTGGGAATAAGACCGTTTACATCAATACCGCATTTTAAATAATCTCTTAAGTCCGATGAAGCAATACTTACCAATGGTGAAGACAAGAAGATTATTTCAGGAAAAAATAACGTACCGTCTTCATTTTTGCAGGTAAACTTATGACATATCCTTTCGGCGGTTTCGGCATATCTACACTCCGAAAACCCTTCAGAACTGGATATTGCAGTGTTTTCGGTAGCTCTTGGAGCAACAACAAGACTGCAGTTCCTTAGAATTTCGTCAGGTCTGCGCCAATCCTCAAAATAATCAAGAGAATCTCCGCCTATTATAAAATAATACTTTACATCCGGATTTTGTTCCTTCAGCATTCTGAAAGTGTCTGCCGAATACGTTATTCCGTCTCTTTTCAGCTCAAAATCCGACAATTCGAAAAAGGGATACGGCTTTATTGCCGATTCTATCAGGGCACACCTATCCTCCTCCGAAGGAATATAGTCGATTTTCTTGTACCCGGGCTGTTTTGAAGGCATAAAAAGTACCTTGTCAAGCTTCAGCATATCATATGCCCTTGCGGCGATCATCAAATGAGATAAATGTATGGGATTGAAGGTTCCGCCCATAACTCCGATTTTTTCCATATATTGAACTTAACCCCTTCCTAAAGATTATTGTTCTTTAACCTTCTTTTCCTTTGGTAGTTCAATCTTTTTATTCTTTTTAGATTCTTTATAAAGGACTATTTTTTTGCCGATAACCTGTACGATCTGTGCGCCTGTCCTTTCTGCAAGTATTTCAGCAAGTTCCCTCGGATCGTCAGCACAATTCTTTAATACCGAAATCTTTATAAGCTCCCTGGCTTCAAGTGCTTCCGAAATGCCTAAGGTAAATTCCGGAGTAATGCTTGACTTTCCTATCTGATAGATAGGATCTATGTTCATAGCAAGTCCTTTTAAAAAAGCTCTCTGTTTTGTTGTCATATTAAATTCCTAACTTTTCAATTTTTATAGTAATCAAAATCCCAACCGTAAAGTCTTACGGTATCGCCTTCCTGAATTCCAAGCTCTTCAAGCTTATCGAGTATCCCGTTTGATTTAAGAAAATTCTGGAAGAACGAGAATCCTTTTTCAGAATCAAGGTTTGTATATCCAAGCATTCTCTCTATTCTCGGGCCTTCAACCAGATAAACCTTTTCCTCCTCATCATAGCTAACCGTATAAGGAAGATTTGTATCTATCTTTTCTTCATAAACAAAATCAGGCTCATATACTATAGGCTCTCTGCCGGTCTTTTCAAGCAGCTCCGAGGTTTTATAAAGCAGTTCCTTTATTCCCTCACCGGTTACTGCAGAGATCGGAACAACCTCTATTCCTTTTGGTTCGAATACCTTTTTAAGCTTATTTACAGCCTCGTCCTTATCCTCGCCAAAAAGGACATCCATCTTGTTTGCAGCAATGATCTGGGGCTTTAATGAGAGTTCAGGATCGTATTTTTCAAGCTCAAGATTGATTTTTTCAATATCATTAACAGGATCCCTGCCTTCAACGGATGCGGCATCAACAATGTGTATTATTACCCTTGTTCTTTCAATATGCTTTAAGAACTGATGTCCGAGACCGATACCTTCCGAGGCACCTTCTATAAGGCCCGGAATATCGGCTATTACAAAGCCCTTGCCGCCATCTAGATCAACAACACCCAAATTGGGATTGAGTGTGGTAAAGTGATAATTTGCAATCTTGGGCCTTGCATTGGTCACTCTTGAAAGGAAGGTTGACTTTCCTACATTCGGGAATCCGACCAGACCAACGTCTGCAATGCATTTAAGTTCCAGTATAAGATTCAGTTCTTTAGCGGCCTGTCCGGGCTGAGCATACTTCGGAGCCTGCATTGTGGAGGTTGCGTAATGCATATTTCCTTTTCCGCCTCTTCCTCCGGAAAGGATAACCTGGCGTTCATTGCCGCAAGACATATCGGCAACTATTTTTCCGGATTCCTCTTCCCTTAATACTGTACCTTCCGGAACCTTTATGATAAGATCTTCGCCGTCCATACCATGGCATCTCTTATTTTTTCCGTCCTCACCGTTCTGAGCGCAGAATTTATGTTTGAAACGGAAATCATTCAAGGTATTAAGTCCTTTATCCACAACAAAAATAACATCTCCGCCTCTTCCTCCGTCGCCACCGTCCGGACCTCCGTCCGGTACGAACTTTTCACGTCTGAAGCTGACATGTCCGTCTCCGCCCTTGCCTGATCTGATATATATTTTGGCTGTATCTGCAAACATACTTCTTTAACCCCTAATATTATAAAAAACTTCTATACTGTTTTAAACTAATAAAGGGCCGCCGCAAATGCGACAGCCCTTTAATCACAAAAATTATTCAGCAACGGGATAAACGCTAGCCTGCTTCTTATCCCTGCCCTTTCTCTCGAATCTCAATGTTCCGTCAACAAGTGCAAATAATGTATCGTCACCGCCGCGTCCAACATTAACACCGGGATGAATCTTTGTTCCGCGCTGCTTATAAAGGATGTTTCCAGCCTTTACGAACTGTCCGTCAGCACGCTTAGCACCCAATCTCTTTGACTCAGAGTCTCTGCCGTTCTTTGTAGAGCCGACACCCTTTTTATGAGCGAAGAACTGAAGGTTTAATTGTAACATGTCCTATACCTCCTTACTTTCTATTCTTATGTACTTATCTCCATATTGGTTATGTATCATATCGATACCGAGCTTCATACTGTTAAGCAACAGCATGGCCTCCATAGATGGTTTATCCTTTATTTTCAGATCCAGAATACCCTTTTTTTCATTCATTTCCAGATTGAAATCATCCTCTGTAAGCTGTTCCATGGAATTTACCGTATTCATGGTAAGCATTGAAACTGCTGAACATATGATATCTTTACCGGACTCTGCGTAACCCGCGTGTCCTTTGGTCTTAAAACCGCAGATATTCTTCTCTTTGTCGTATAAAAAGATAATCTTGATCATTTTAAAAGGATTTTCGAAAATTAAGCGTTGATCTTATCAATCTTAACCTTGGTGTAAAGCTGTCTGTGTCCGTTCTTCTTATGATAACCGGACTTATTCTTGTACTTGTAAACAATAACCTTCTTAGCCTTGCCCTCTTCAACTACTGTAGCCTCAACCTTAGCTCCGCTAACTGTAGGATTTCCAAGTACAAGTGAACCATTGTTTACAGCAAGTACCTGGTCAAAGCTGACTGTTTCTCCTTCAGCTGCGCCGAGCTTCTCAACCTTGATAACATCACCCTCGGCAACCTTGTACTGCTTTCCGCCTGTAGCAATAATAGCGTACATTTTGATTCCTCCTATAAATAATCTCGCCAGCTGTGGGGGACGAACGTCACTTAACCCTCGCTGTGCGGCACACTGAATGATATTAGCATGAAAATCAATCGATGTCAAGCATTTTTTAATATTTTTTAGAAATCTTATAGAAGGATCATTTTAAAATTTCGTCTATGGTCGAAACGGTACTGAAGCTTCCCTGATGCTGCGAAAGTATCTCTTTCATCTTGGAAAGTTCAAAATAGTTTATATAACATATCAGCGTTTTGTTCTCTCCCGCTATTGCTCCGTAAGAATCCATCATCGTACAGGTCTTATTAAGCTGTTTTTTAATGGCTTTCACCAGTTCATCCGGTTTCTTTGTTATGATCGTAACCTGTTTTATGGCTTCAAAGTTATCGGTAAAGTGATTGATTATCGATGTTGCGACCACATATACAAGCAGGCTCATAAGAGCAGCATTCCTGTTTATTACAATAAATACCGTTGCATATACACATGCATTAAAAAAGATAAGAATCGGGGTCATACTAAAGTTTTTCCCGCTCTTGTCCGAGATCTTTTTTACAAGTATATTGGCAAATATTTCCGATCCGTCAATACAGCCGTCGCTCTTAAGTATCAGTGAAAGTCCCGCGCCGAGGATTGCACCTCCGAACACTACAGCCAGGAAGTGCTCGGTATTAAGCTCAAAGGGTATCTCTTCAAATATTTCGAGCCCCACAGTATATACAAAAGCTCCCAATATCGCCTTTATACCGAACTTCTTTCCCAGAACAATAAAGCCTGCTATAAGGAACGGTATAAATACCATGGCAACACATACCGAAAGGTTCATACCCGTAATCTTGCTTATAACAATTGCTATGCCTGCGGTTCCGTAATCGATGGCATCATTCGGAATAAGTATGCACACAACCGAAAAGCTGGCCATCAAAGCACCGACACATATAAGAAGATATGAAGTAAAATCATTCCAACTGAATTTTCTGTTTTTCTTTTCTTCACTCATAGCCTAAACTGTATTCTATATAATAGATAAATTCGCCAAAGGTATCAGATATCGAGTTTCAGCTGCATTTCATCTTCGGCTTCACTCTTAAACTCTTCCATTTTTTCCGGAGTAATAGTCGGAAGTTCATCAATAGAAGATATCCCAAAGTGTCTCAAAAACTCCTCACTTGTACCAAACAGGCAGGGTCTTCCGGGAGCATTCTTTCTTCCTACCTCTTCTATCAGGCCATATTCCAAAAGCTTATTGATCGAATGGTCTGAATTAACTCCTCTTATAGCTTCAACATCGGCCTTTGTTATGGGCTGTTTATAAGCAATTATGGAAAGAGTTTCCAAAAGCACATCCGTAAGGATATGTTTTTTCGGAACGTTTGCGATCCTTACTATAGTCTCATACATCTCCTGCTTTGTACACATCTGGAACGAACCATCAAGCTCGATTATCTGTACTCCGAAGCTTTCGTCCTTGTACCTGTCGGAAAGTGCCCTTATACAGTTTCTGACAGTATCCTCATCGTGTCCGACGGCCTCCGCTATCCTTCTGATCTCAACGGCTTCCCCCATGGTGAAAAGTATCGCTTCAACCTTGGCCAAAAGCAGTTTCAAATCTATATCAAGTTTTTTAATTTCTTCCATGTCCATAGTTACAAATCCTCAAAACCACAAATCATTTTATTATTCCTGCATAAATGCATCCAGTACTACAATATCGTCTGCCAGATAATCTACAATAATATCGTCGAATATCCCGTCCTGACGTACTGTTATCCTGCCCATCTTTATCAATTCAAGGATTGCAAGGAAAGTAATGATGATCTCCATTTTCTTTTTCCTGCTTTCCATGTACTTTTTAAAACTGAAATGCCTGTTGGCAAGACCGTATATCTGAAGATCCTCGATTATCTGATAAAGGTTTGTGTCCTCTTTCTCTATTTTTCCGAACTTACTTCTTACAGGATCTATCCTGTCGTCCTGCTTTTTTACAAGATCCTTAAATATACTGTTAAGCTTTGAAAGACTGACATTTCCAAGAAGCTCTCCTATATCCACGTCTTCCTTGTATTGCTTGACCTCATCGGGGATGGTGCTTTCCTTAAACATCACCTTTTCGGCATCATACTGTCTGTCCTTAAGCTCATAGGAAACATACTTGAACATTTTATATTCAAGAAGTCTCTCGACAAGCTCTCTTCGAAGATCCACAGGATTTTCTCCGTCTTCGGGTTCGGGCTGAGGAAGCAGCATATCGGATTTCAATTTCAGCAGATACGCCGCCATCACAAGGAATTCACTTGTTTCATCAAGCTTGTCCTGTGAAAGCGTTGAGATTACTTCCATATACTGATCTGTTATTTCAGCTATGGGTATATCATATATATCAATCTTATTTTTTTCGATCAACTGCAAAAGGAGGTCCAAAGGTCCTTCAAATGCATCAAGTTTGACTGCGATACTCATTTCTGTACGCTGCCCGATCCTTCCTTTTCAAACTTTACCACAACTATTTCAGGACGGTTAAAAATCCTTATCGGGACATCATGCCAGCCGACACCTCTTGATATAACCATCTTCATATTTCCGCATTCATGTATTCCCCGTACTCTTTTATGGAATATCTGGAACCGCGGAGTAACCGTTCCGCCCAGGAAAGGAACATATATTATTCCCCCGTGCAGATGACCGGAGAGACAAACATCATAGCCGCTTTCAGAATATTCTTTCAGATGCTCGGGGTCATGTGCTATAAGTATCTTATAACAATTCTCGGCATTTACTTTCGAAAGGATCTTGTCCGTCCTTTTTTTGATAATACCCTTTGTGTCATGTCCGTGATACATCCACAGAGGCAGATTAAGCCCTACAAAAACGGTTTCACCGTCCGCAGTTTTATATGCCCTGTTATTTAACAGTATTATTCTTTTCCTTGCGAATCTTAGAAGCCTTCTGCAAGCCTTTCGGTGATGTTTCCTGAGTTTTTCCTCATGATTCCCGAAGGTATAAAGTACAGGTATTCTGAGTTTTTTGATCTTTCTAATAAACCTGAACGCAAATTTAAGCTCCTTCGCTCCTCTTCCGTTAACCAGATCTCCGCATATAACAATATAGTCAGGCTCTATCTCCTTCAATCTTTCAAAAAGTC
Source organism: Lachnospiraceae bacterium (assembly GCA_024696945.1). GTDB lineage: Bacteria > Bacillota > Clostridia > Lachnospirales > Lachnospiraceae > RUG11977. Next base: position 69,763 of record JAILGF010000104.1, read on the forward strand.
TTGAATTGTCCTTTCCATGACTTATACCGTGTATGTCACTTATCAGAGCGATCTTCTTTCCGGAAAGGCTCTCGGGAACGCGTTCGGAATTTATTTTATATTCTTTAACCGACAAAAGCTTCGTTTCAAGCATTCCGTAAAGCAAGGTCAAAACTCCGCCGGCAAAACACGATGTTAAAAATATATTCATTATATATAGCAGGCCACTTGCTTGCTATCCTTTCTATTTATTAGCTTCGTATTCCATCTGATACTGTTCCCTTAACGAAACCGGCTTGGAATCATCTCCGTTAGAAGACATGGAGGTAATAAATACAATAAGCAGTGTAATGAATATTAGCAATGAAATAATCAGGACTATCTTTGCTTTTTTCATGAATTGTACCTCCTTTCGGAACAGACATTAATTAAGCTTTGATCATCTTGCAAGGATAAACAGATGTGCATTCTCTTTTTTTGATATTTCAAAATCTTCTTTTATACTGCATCCGCTTAATCCATAATGTTTATTTACAAATTCCGGATTTCTTGAATACATTACGATAACTGCCTTTTTCTCCAAAAGCTCGTTACTCTTTTTAAAGAAAGCTTCATAGAGATTTTCGATTTCTTCAGATGTTTTCTTATCAGTAACAAAAGGCATATCGGTAACAATCTCGTCAAAACGGTATTCATGTTCAAAGTCAAAGAAGTCTTTATTGATAAGCTCGGTCTTTTTCATGAGCCCTGCTGACTTTAAGTTCTTCTTGGCTTTTTCTATTGCCTCGCCGAAGATATCTATACCGTAATACATTTTTGCATTAACAACCGGTTCACGCTCGGCTATAAATGTTCCGACACCGCAGAACGGATCAAGGACAACGGCATTGCCGGACATGTACGGCTCTGCGAGCTTCATAACTGTTGCTGCAAGATAAGGCTTCACTCCTGCCGAAACCGTTTCACGACGGTACGTAAACCTTACATCCTTTAAAATATGGAATTTGATAAGAACATTCAGTTTTCCGTTAGAATTCTCTATCAGCCTGAATTCCACATCATAGTCGGAAACGGAATTGGAAAGCTCCCATTTTGAAAGCGCCTCCATTTCAGAAGAAAACTTCTTAACAAAGTCCGGATTTTTAACCTTATCCTTTGTTTTAAGCTCCGTTCTGAAATTTACTCTCAGATCCTTCTTTTCCTTTCCCTTTTCTCCAACTATACCTATCCTGTTAAAAATGTAATCCTTTATATCCCCGTCGATAAGCTCCTTTGCTGCTTTTGCGGCATCATTCGTCACGGTTTTAGCCTTATCGGGGATAAAAAGCAATTCTTCGTAGGTTCTGATGGGAAGTATTTTCCTTAAATCCTTTGTCTTTACAATAAGTCCTGCCGGGAACTCCTTAAAATCCTCATCACCAAGGGCCTCAGAGGTTATATTTTTAAAATTCCTGTTAGTAATAAGAACAACTTCGTTCTGGAGTCCATATCCGATAAACTCAGGCTTTCCTGTGCCGAATATCGACTTAAGCTGCTTCATCTCATCAAGAACATGCTTCTTTGTTTCTTCGGTAAGATCGCCCTTCTTAAGTTCTTCAAATCTTGCCTTTAAACGATCAAGGAAAGGAGTATAATCAATCTTCTTTATTGCCTCAACATAGGAAGCTTTATTATAAAGAGTGGTTTCGTTCTCATATGCTTCATACAAAGGCTCAAGACTTTCCTTTATCCCCAGTATTCCGAGAACAATAGCGGAATTTTTCCTTATCTTTGGATCCTCGTCCTTCAGGAGCCCTGTAAATACAGAGCAATCCCCGTTCATCATCAAAAGAAGGGCCTCCTTTGAACGGCTGCCCTTTGTAGTATCCTTTAAAAGATCTTTCAATGAAAGCAGGTTTGATTTAACATCCAAACCGTTAACAATGTTTTTGTAGTAATCCCTTATCATCAGATAATTCCTTTCAAGCTTCAGCTGCTTCGGTAGCTTCTTCCACTACAGCTGCTTTGCTGATAATAACCTTGCCGAAGGAACCCTTAAGGGCTATATAAATTGTGGGCTGTCCTTCGATAAAGCTTTCTGTATCGTATTCTTCCTTAATATAACAAAGTGTGTCAAGTGAATCAAACTTAACATTAACATTCTCCGGAATGGTAAGAAGGACGGAAGCAAAACCGCTCTTTATAGCGATGAAAGTACCATCCTCAAATTCACACTTTGAAAGATCTACATTAAGTGAGCTGAAATATGCGCCAAGCATAACACCTGAAGTTATCTTGTCGGTCATAGAAATGGTTTTAGTAGCGAAGAATGCAAGAACGTCCTTAAGCCCGCTCCTTGCCGGATCCTTTGCACGCTTCTTTTCAATGAGCATATTTATTGCTTTAACCGCTGCTACAACGGCTGCCAAAGTAGCCAATACAATAAAGAGAAGCTTAACCTTCTTCATCTTCCTCGTAACCTTGGTCTTGATCTTGTTGCTCATTTTTTCCTTCATTTCAGCTTTCATCTGCTTCTTTGACTTTTTCATAACCTTCTCCTTATTAATTTGGAACATCGGCCCATTTAAATTCGGCTTCGCCGAGGGGCACGGATAGCAGCCTGCCAGCTGCTATATACGATGCTACATAACCCCATATATAGAATAATATATCACATTTCCCACAAGCTTACAAGAAAATTTTAAAAAAATTTAAGCCTGTCATGCGAGCCGCCGGAATACTCCGGAACCCGCATAAACAGGCTGTTTGTTTAAAATTTGTGGATAAAGAGACCGCTTCTTAACTTGGGCTCAAACCATGTTGACTTGGGAGGCATAAGACGGCCTGCATCTGCTACGGCAAAAAGCTCCTGAATGGATGTCGGATACATTGCAAATGCTATCTTCATATCTCTCTTGCAGCGTCTTTCAAGCTCCTTGATACCTCTGATACCGCCGATAAAAGCAATACGCTTATCTTTTCTGGGATCCTTTATGCCCAGTACCGGGTCAAGAAGGTATGTCTGAAGTATCGAAACATCGAGGCTCTTAACCGGATCTGTAATTCTCTTAATGAAGTCCTTGGCTTCAAGTTCATACCACTTGCCGTCAAGAAGCATTGCAAATGTGTATTTTCTTGTGGGTGAAAAAGGTCCGTCCATCGGTCTTACAATAAAGAATCCGGTAATACTCTCAAGCAGCTCATCCTCGGTAAGATCGTTAAGATCACATACAACCCTGTTATAAGGCATGATCATAAGCTGATCCTCAGGGAAGAGAACCGAAAGGAAGAAGTTAAACTCCTCTTCTCCGGTGTATTCGGGATTAAGATCCCTTCTCTTAAGTCCGGCTTTAACTGCTGATGCACATCTGTGGTGTCCGTCTGCGATATATATGCTGTTAATGCCTTCAAATGCTTCCTGAATAGTCTTTATATCATCGGCATTATCAATCTTCCATACGTTATGTGATATACCGTCATCACTTGTAAAGGAATAAAGTGTCTCGCCTTCCTTAACCTTGTTCACAATAGCGCTTATAATCTCGTTGCTTCTGTAGGCAAGGAAAATAGGGCCTGTATGAGCTCTCAGTGTATCTACATGGTTGATACGGTCAAATTCCTTTGCTTCAACGGTATTCTCATGCTTCTTGATAACATTGTTTGTATAGTCATCTATAGAGCAGCATGCGGCAATACCTGTCTGATGCCTTCCGTTCATTATAAGCTCATATATATAATAGCAGGGCTCATCATCGTTTATAAAGGTTCCGTCAGCCTGTCTTGCCTCAAAAAGCTTCTTTGCATGCTTATAAACCTGAGGATCATATGTGTCAACGTATTCGGGAAGCGAAGTCTCGGCTCTGTCTATACGAAGGAAGGAATAATCGTTTCCCTGTATTGCCTCTGTTGCTTCTGCTCTGTTATAAACGTCATAAGGAAGTGCTGCAACCAGTGCGGCTTTGTCAAGAGCCGGTCTTAAGCACTTAAACGGTTTTACTACTGCCATATCTCGTACCCTGCCTTTACTATTTTTTCACAACAAAAGGTATCATACTATAAGCCGCAGAATAAATCAAGTATTTTTTTAATAATACATAGTTCCTTCAGAAGTTACACGGGCATATACCGTTTTTACATCTTCATGATAGGCATCTGCAATAGTATATGCATTTAAAAACCTTTCAATAGCCAAAGCAGTCTTTGCTTCATCATTGGAATAAATATATGCCAATGGCTCACTCTCTTCAACCTTGTCTCCAAGCTTCTTGTTAAGAATAAGCCCTACGCTTAGATCAATAACGCTCTCCTTGGTTTCACGGCCACCGCCGAGGATAAGCGAACACATTCCGATCTCATCGGTCTGTATATGGCTTACATAGCCGCTCTTAGGCGCTTTTACAGGTGTTAAATACTTAGCTTTATCAAAAAGATCGGTATCATAAACAAATTCGGGACTGCCGCCCTGGGCTTCTACAAATTCAGCAAACTTCTTCAATGCCGAACCATCTTCTATTGTTGCTAAAAGCATCTTTTCAGCTTCATCATGGTCCTTAGCAACTCCTCCGCCTATCAACATAAGGCAGCCCAAAGCCATACAATCCTCAAGTAAGTCCTTAGGACCTTTGCCTTTCAGCAGATTTATTGCTTCTATCACTTCAAGTGAATTACCTACAGCCAGTCCCAAAGGCTGGTCCATATTTGTAATTACCGCCGAGGTATGCTTTCCTGCCATAGTTCCGATCTTAACCATTGCATCAGCAAGCTCTACAGCTTCATCCAAGGTTTTCATGAATGCACCGGAACCCATTTTAACGTCAAGAACTATTGCATCCGCGCCGCTTGCAAGCTTTTTGCTCATAATACTGCTGGCGATAAGCGGGATACAGTCAACTGTGGCGGTAACGTCCCTTAGCGCGTAAATCTTTTTGTCTGCAGGAGCCAGATCTGCGGTCTGTCCCATTATAGCCATTTTTATACGGTTTACATTTTCAAAGAACTGTTCACCGCTTATGGAGGTTGAGAAGCCTTTTATACTTTCAAGCTTGTCTATTGTTCCCCCGGTATGTCCAAGACCTCTTCCCGACATCTTAGCCACAGGAACGCCACATGCTGCCACCATAGCTCCGAGGCACAGTGATGTTTTATCTCCTACACCACCGGTACTGTGTTTATCCACCTTAATGCCATTGATTTTTGAAAGATCAAGAGTATCACCGGAATCTCGCATAGAAAGGGTAAGATTTGTGGTTTCCTCCATATCCATACCCTTAAGACATACTGCCATCAGGAATGCTGACATCTGGTAATCCGGAATCTCGCCCTTTGTATACCCCTGCACAATAAAGTCGATTTCTTCCTTTGTCATCTTTCCGCCATACTTCTTCTTGTAGATCAGATCATACATTCTCATTTTAGCCACCTCCGTTTAAAACTGTTTTTCCCCAATATAGTAAAAGCCTTTGCACTCCGACAGCTTAACATCTATTATCTGCCCTATCAGATCATCACTTCCTTCAAAATGTACCAGAAGATTGTTATCCAATCGGCCTGTCAAATAGTTCTTATCCGGTTCGACTTCCCTGTCTCTCTCTTCAACAAGTACGGGCATCACCTTACCTTCGAGGCTCTTGGCATATTCTTCGGAAAACCTGTTAACCTCTTTTAATAATCTGTCAAACCTTTCCTTTATGGTTGCTTCATCCACCTGATCGGGAAATGAAGCAGCAGGAGTTCCGGTACGTTTGGAATAAATAAACGTAAATGCACTGGCATACTTTGCGTATCTTACCACATCAAGTGTTTCTTCAAAGTCTTCTTCCGTTTCCCCGGGGAATCCGACTATTATATCTGTTGTTATCGCTATGTCAGGTATTGCAACTCTTATCTTATCTATCAGTTTAAGATAATCTTCCTTTGTATAAACCCTGTTCATCTTTTTTAAGAGTCTGCTGCTTCCTGACTGAACTGGCAGATGTATGTGATGGCATACCTTCTTAGAATTCTTCATCACCTCTATAAGTTCATCTGAAAGATCCTTTGGATGAGATGTCATGAACCTGATACGCTTCAAGCCTTCTATTTCATCTACCTGCTTTAAAAGCTCTGCGAAGCTTATGGGATTATCAAGATTTTTTCCATAGGAATTAACATTTTGTCCAAGAAGCATTACCTCTATAACACCCTTTGAAACAAAATCCTTTATTTCGTTGATAATGTCTTCGGGTTTTCTGCTCCGTTCCCGTCCTCTGACATACGGAACGATACAATATGTACAGAAATTATTGCAACCGAACATAATGTTAATACCGGCTTTGAACGAAGCCTTAAGCTTGCTTGGAAGTTCCTCAACAATCCTGTCCGTACCTTTCAGGATATCAACAACCATCTTGTGCTTTTTCTTTGACTTTTTTGAATCCTCTTTTTTATCTTCGGCGTTTTCAACATAATATGTAAATAATAACTCGGCAAGTTTATAAATATTATGGGTGCCAAAAATTATATCAACAAAACGATAGCTTTTCTTTATCGTCTCTACAACATGTTCTTCCTGCATCATGCATCCGCACATGGCAATGATCATATCGGGTTTTCTGGATTTGAGCTTTCCAAGATAACCCAAGCGGCCATATACGCGCGAATTCGCATTTTCCCTTACAGTACATGTGTTATATAAGCAAAAATCAGCTTTCTCGTCATCAACCTCAACAAAACCTATCTCTTCAAGAACACCTGCCAGTTTCTCAGAATCTTTAAAATTCATCTGGCATCCAAACGTAGAAATATGGTAGGTCAGTTTTCTTCTGTATTCCTGTTCTTTTGCAAATACAATCTCCTGCATTTTCTTTATAAAGAAAAATTGTCTTTCGGGTTCATGCTCCGGAGCTATATTTTCATTTGTATAAATTTCGTCTATCATTTCTTTGTTTCCTTTTTTCTTCAATCAGAGAACCGACCCTCTGATCGGTTTCCTCTGATCGATTCAATAATTTTCTCAGCAACCTTCAATCCATCCATGGCTGCGCTGGTAATACCGCCGGCATATCCGGCTCCTTCCCCGCACGGATAAACACCTTTACAGTTTATACTCTGCAGATCCGCGCCTCGTAATATTCTTACCGGAGACGATGTTCTGCTCTCTAATCCAAGCAGTAATGTATTGCTTGAATCAAAGCCTTTCATTTTGGTTCCGAAATGTGTAAATGCATTTAAAATAGAATTCGACATAAACTGCGGAAGAAAACTATTAAGATCAGCATAAGACCATTCACCTTTACATACCGGTGCCATATTCTCGAAATATCTATCCTTGAAATTTTTATCTGGATCTGAAATATTCCTTATTTGCAATCCTTCTTCATTATACACATTACTGGAGAAATGATCTGTCATGAACATTGAATAGAATTCTTGTAATGTTTGTACCGGTATCTTACCATCTGCTGCTTTAAAAGCACCTTCCTCCAATTTTCTCTGAAGCCTAATACCTGCCAATACATCTTCTCCGTTGAAATCGGAGGTGTTAATCTGCACGACTATTGCACTGTTAGAAGCTTCGCTGTCCCGCCCGCTGTAACTCATACCGTTTACAGCAAGCCTCCCGTTTTCTGAGGAAGCGTTTACAACATAGCCACCGGGACACATGCAGAAGGAATAAACGCTTCTTTCGTTCTCAGGTGAAAAGGTAAGTTTATAATCTGCAGCCGGCAGATACTCATGGAATTTTCCATATTGTAATTTATCAACATATTCACGCGGATGCTGAACACGTACACCCATAGCAAACGGCTTCTGCTCCATGGAAATGCCTTTTTTATTTAGCATTTCAAAGGTATCTCGTGCACTATGCCCAAGTGCCAAAACAAGTTCGTCACATTCTAAAACTGTTCTATCACCCAATACTACAGCTTTGACCTGATCCACACTATGTTCTTGCATATTTTGTGTAGTTTTCTCAATATTTTTTTGGGTAACAATATCAACAACCTGCGAAGAAAACTTTACTTCTCCACCAAGTTCAATTATCTTCTTGCGTATTCCTTTAACAATTTCCGTTAGCCTGTCAGTTCCAATATGAGGTTTATTAACATAAAGAATGCTTTCGTCAGCACCGAATTCAACGAACGTCTTATAAACTTCACTAAGCCTGCCGCCCTCATCCTTAATCATAGTATTAAGCTTACCGTCACTAAAGGTTCCGGCTCCGCCTTCACCAAACTGGACATTTGAGGAAGTATTAAGCGGTTTCCCCTGCCAGAAATCACCAACAGATTTAACTCTTCTGTCTACGTCTTCTCCCCGTTCCAAAAGAACCGGCCTTAATCCCGCCTTCGCCAAGCTTAAGGCACAGAATAACCCCGCAGGGCCGGCACCAACAACAATTACTTTTTTCTTACTATTACTTGATATTCTAGTTTCTTTTATATTTACATTTTTATCAGTATTTAAAACAGACTTTTCAAAATTATTTTTTTCATTGATAAATATAATATCTTTATCCCGATTTTTCCTTATAAAATCAACTTCATTTTTTATTTCAACTTCAAGGGAAAAAACTATTTTAATGTCATCTTTCTTTCGGGCGTCAATTGACTGTTTAAATATTTTAAACGAAACTAATCTATCCTTATGTATTTTCAACTTCTTAATAAGCAATGTTTCCAACTTTTTCTTAAGTGAATCACATTGATTTTTAAGGCTGAATTCATTTGAGGGTGAAATTTTAATATTGTTAACCCTTATCATGACATTTTCTCTTTTCTTAGCTTAATCTTTAAGTAAATTGCCTGGAATTTCTTAGAAAACAGAGTAATCAGCGGACCTGCGGCTATCATAGTAATAAATGTTGCCGCTCCGAACTCTCCGCCAATAACTTGCTCCTATGATTATCAAAATTAAATCAAAAGCTATCTTAACATATTTCATCTCAAAATGAGTTATGTCAGAAAGGAAAAGTACTAAACCTGTGAATGCATCCACGCCAATATCTATAGCAACAAATATTCCAATTCCAATATACAATATCATAAAACCTATGAATGAAAATAGGATTCTAATAATAAGAATATTTTCTACGAAAACGGCATTATAAATTATTGCTCCTATAGTTACAAAACTGCCATATGCTATGATATAAATAAGCGTTCCAAGACTCACATATTTTCTTGAAGCAAAAAACAAGAAAGTTATAATAATCCCGTTTACAATAAAAGAAGCTACTCCAAGCATATCCACAGGGAAACCTATGACATTCCTTATACCATCATAAAAAATACCGATGGAATCAAGACCAAGAGACGCACACTTGGTAAATCCTGCACCTATGCCGCAAAAGGATACCCCTATCAAAGCAAGCAGAATATCCAATTTATCAGGAATAATTAATTTTCTTTTAGATTTTTTCATCTGCCGGGGCTCACTTTCATTATCACTTTTATCAAAAACCCCGGCAGAGCCGAAACTTTGCCGGGAAACATTTTATCAGATAAGATCACTCAACTCTGCATATTCATAACCATGTGCCAATGCAACGTTCTTGTTTGTAAGCTTTCCGTCATAACAGTTAACACCGGTATAAATAGCTTTACTCTTCTTGCTTGCTTCCTCCAAACCTTCACCGGCTATCAACAAGCCGTATCTAAGAGTGGCGTTTGTAAGAGCTATGGTACTTGTTCTCGGAACAGCTCCGGGCATATTTCCTACACAGTAATGAACAACTCCGTCTTCAATATATACCGGATCATCATGTGTGGTTACATGGCTGCTCTCGCCGCATCCGCCCTGATCGATAGCTACGTCAACAAATACTGCACCGTTCTTCATCTCAGACAGATATTTCTTCTTAAACAGCTTAGGAGTCGAACCGCCGGGAATAAGAACTGAACCGATTACAAGGTCAGCGTCCTTAACAACTCTTTCAACATTACTGTCATTGCTTACAAGTGTCTGGATATGTGCACCGAACATGTTGTCAAGCTCTTCAAGTCTCTTAAGGTTTAAATCAAGAATTGTAACATTTGCTCCCATACCGACTGCTATCTTACAAGCATTCATACCAACGGTTCCGCCACCTAAGATAACAACATTTGCCTTGGGAGTACCGGGAACACCGGCCAAAAGGATTCCTTCTCCGCCGAACCTCTTTTCTAAATACTTTGCACCTTCCTGGATTGAAAGGCGGCCTGCTATCTGTGACATAGGTGCCAGACAAGGAAGGAAACGATCCTCCTGTATTGTCTCGTAAGCCACAGCTTTAACCTTGCCGTCAAGCAAAGCATCCATCTGCTCCTTGTCAGCTGCCAGATGAAGGTATGTATAAAGGATCAAGCCTTCATGGAACAGGCTGTATTCCTCCGGAAGCGGCTCCTTAACCTTTATCATCATATCGGACAGATGCCATACATCAGCTGCATTGTCGATCAATGATGCTCCTGCCTCAACATACTCTGTGTCTGCAAACCCTGAACCAACGCCCGCACCCTTCTCCATATATACATGGTGTCCAGCAGCTACATAAGCACGCACGTTGTCCGGTGTCAGACCGACACGGAATTCATTGTTCTTGATTTCTTTTACACAACCGATTTTCATAATAAAACTTCTCCTTTACTTCATTTTCAACGTAATATCATTATATAATTATACAAAATTTATGTCAATCAATAATTACCTTTGAATACTCTCATATGAGTTTATTTATCCTCACCTAAAGCTTCGTTTTTATACTTCTTCTCCACAAAGCTGTAAATAAAGCTTATTGCAAAGCACAGAATGCCGCTTACAAAGAAGCTTATGGCATGACCGACCGTATTCTGATAGGTAATGTCTACCATAACAAGCTTTACGGCACAAATAAGTGCGATCACAAGTCCGTATATTCGCAATCCTTTTGTTTCGTATTTGAAGCCGATAATTATGAGTACAATAGCTAAAACAAATACCGCAATACTTAAAACAGCTCCGGATGCTTTAAAGGATAAAAGGATCAATATAAGTAATACAGTTCCCTTAAAACCTACATATAATGCTGCATAAACATCATTATTCTTCAAAAGATTAAAGGAATTAATCATGAATAACAGAATTCCCATCAATACCGCAACCCAATGCTCCACTTCGTTCTCCCTGGTACACATTACTCCAAGGGAATATAACATAAGAATTGCATTTACAATATTAAGAGCGATCAGTGTTGCTTTATCGTCTTCATTGACCTCCCAATTTTTACGATAAAGTGATTTCATGGCTATAATATTTATAAGTCCAAGTACAACAAGCGCCACGGTCAATGCAGTGGCTTCGCCGATCCATTCCTTATATGCAAACCCTACGATGGATTCGGCAATTCCTGTTAAGAATATCAGATAAGTAACAATCTTGATCGCAGGATTATACTGGTCATTCTTAATATATAGAAGTGCTGTTTCAATCGCAAACAATACTACTACAGCAACTAACATCAGAATTACGTTTTCGAATAAATAGCATAGAACAAATCCGTTTGATATCAGCCCGAGTATTTTGGAGAAATTATCATTTGTCATGAATCCGTAGATTATAAGTCCTGCCGACATAATAGCAAGACCTATGGTCGGACTCATGAAATCCATATCTCCGATACATGCCAAAGCTATGATAAACAGAAGTATCTGCCAGAAAATATCTCCTGCTTCTCTTGAAATATTTAAAATCTTTTTCAGATGATATTCCAATCCGATATAAGTTCCGACTGCCAAAAACAGATTGATTAAAATCGTTGCTTCTTCTGCTTCAAACAGATTTGAAATATTCAAAGTAAGGAATAAAGAATACCCTGCTCCGAAGAATCCTATCCACACCTTGTTCTTTTCATTTGCGGCAACTCTGTTATATACAAGAAATCCAAGTGAAATCAACGCAAGTACCAAGAACATCGGAAATGACTCAGAATAACCTAATTTACCAGAAAACAAATAGCCTCTTGATATGGAAAGTGCAGAAAAGTATAAAACAAACAGGCAGTATACCGAACAAATATTTGTGATAAGGTACGAAACATTGTCTTTAATTCTAAATGCCATAAAGGCCAAGACACCTATTACCGCATAAATACATACCAGAACAAACAGGCCTACAGCATCAGTATTAATGCACTTAACAGCACCAAATGTAACAGATATTGCAATTCCAAAACATCCTATGATCTCAAAAAGCAGTTTTTTATATTTTGAAAGATACAAAACACCGGCTGCCCAAGCCAATAAAAGAACAAACAGCGTAATATCATTTATAAATCCAAAATAGATATTACTTAAAAACAAAGAAATATAAATAGCACCGATTCCACAGGCGCCTACAGAAATAAAGAAATTACTTTCCTTATTCTTAAACCATTTAATAAGACCAAATGCAGTAATTCCAATGCTTACCACAAGCATTAACAGGAACTTGGCAGTATCGTTCAGTTTAGGGATTATAAGCGTTGCAAACAAAACAAGGCTTATGAAAATAAGAACCGAAGCAGTGATCGCCATTACGTTCTTTCCTAAAACAGATTCTGCAGAGCTTGCTGATTTAGTTTCTTTATTATCCTTTACTTTAGGGTCTTGTTTAGGAATATTATTATATTGGTATGCTCCGGAATTGGGCATAGCAGTCCCGCCGTACTGCTGACGGTTCATACCGTTCATCCCCATCTGCCCCATAGGCTGGAAGCTGTTTTGCTGATGTCCCATAGGGGATTGAGGCTGTCCTATCGGTGGCTGTCCTATCGGTGGCTGTCCTATCGGTGGCTGTCCCATGGGCTGTTGCGGTTGTCCCATAGGAGGTTGGCCCATTGACTGATAGCCGTTAGGCTGCTGTGGATATCCCATCAGCGCTTGTCCCATGGATTGATGTGGCTGGCCCATTGGCTGTTGAGACCGTCCTATCGATGGCTGCCCCATTGACTGATAACCGTTAGGCTGCTGTGGATATCCCATGGGTGCTGGTCCCATTGGCCTCTGCTGTGGATATCCCATTGGGTGCTGTGGCTGGTCCATTGATTGGAATCCGCCATTCTGCTGTCCAACGGGTGGCTGTTGTTGCCCTGTAGAACGTTGGTCCGGCTGGTTCTGCCATACATGCTGACCTGCGTTTTGCTCCTTGTTCTTCTCCTTGTTCAGTTCTTCCTGAATATAATTCAGACTTTCAAGGATTCCGGCCATTGCCTTTCTGCATTCGGCCAATCTTTTTTCAAGATCTTCCCTGTTTTCCAATTATACTCACCTCGTTTCCGTCGGAATCGGCCAGATTCCTTAGAATCAATTGAATTCCTTATCTTCTTCCGGTTTCTTTGTTATCAATCTTACAGTAAGTGTTTTAACCGCATGGAGGAATTCAAAAACCCCGGTAACAAAATTACTTTTCTCAACATATTTTTCGTACTCATCCGAATCTATCCGTTTTACATAGCCTTCCTTCATAGGATATTGATATCCCACAAGAAGCTTTTCAATATCCGGAATATCATATTTGTAATAAGGCTTATCCAGCTTAACTCCGGACATCTCAATAACTTTCGCTGTAAAATCCATGCAGTTATGAGCCTTGTAAAGTCTAAAACCATGGATTATCGGAGTTGTAAGCATAGCAAAAAGATTAAATATCTGCTCATCATCCTCTAAAAGCCTATCGATAAAAGATCTGATCTCATCATACTTTTCTTCGGTCACAGGAATAGAAAATATCTTTGAATAAAACTTCTGATATTCTTCAAATGCGTAATAATCCCTGCATTCCTTCATAAAGCCTGCTGCAAAGGGATGATGATGCTGTTTTCTTGAAAAAGAATAAAACTCCGTGAGGCTCTTATCCAGACTTACCGCAATATGTTCATATCTGTAGCCTGTAAATTTCTTTAAAAGCTTACCCAATCCGGTATAAGATTCGATCAGCACTATATAAATATGCTTCATATTTTTTCCTTCCGTAAATCCTGCAAAACATTATCTGACGCAGTCAGACTCGTTTAATCATTACCCGCCGAATTTAAAAAGATTCTTTATAAATGACTTTATAAACATCTTATAATCCATAAAGTCATATATTCCCTGGCGTTTTGCTCTTAAGAAAAGCTTGATAAGCAGTATGTGGTAGTAATAATAATACTTTTTAACGCTTATGTTTGTAGGCTGAGCAACTACATGCAGATAGTCCCAATCGGCAGGATCCTCTGTAACCAGTCTGTCCTTATACTCACTGAAATTTTCAAGGCACATTTCGGGTGTGTAGATTGAAACGGCAACGTGCTTTAGTTTAAAGTGTTTTATCCATCTGTACAGATTCTTGAAATCCTTCTTTTTAAAATCCAGATCCGTAATGAACATAGCCATCATATGGATACCGTTTTCATGAAGTATCCGAATAGCATTTCCGTTTGTATTAACACCGCTCCTCTTGTTAGTATCTGAGAGTCTCTTATTCTCAATATATTCAAGCCCCGTAAGTATATAATAGAAACCGATTTCCGACAGTTCTTTTATTACTTCCGGATGCTTTACGATAAAATCAGCCCTTCCGAATGCAACAAAATTCTTTTTGATATTTCTTTCCTTTATCAATTCAACAAATTTATGAAGTCTCTGCGTTCCTACCAAGAAATCATCATCAATTATATAGATATTCTCGCATTCGATCGATTCTATCTCATCCACAACATCTACAATGTCACGGGATACGTATTTTCCGCAGTTCAATCTGTTTCTGTAACAGAACGCACAGGAATAAGGACAGCAATATGCGGTTCTAATAATTGCACACGGGCGAAGCTCAAGATAACAGTACTTTTCCCGGTTTTCATAGAAGTTGCTCCTGTCTGCCCACGGCATTTTTCTGATATCAAACGGAGCCGGAGGATTTTTCTTCCAATTCTTTGATTTTAAATCTATATCATCATTTTTGTCTGGATCAGAATTATCTGAAATATCAGCACGATAGCATATTCCTTTCAAATTCTCAGGATTTTTTCCTTCGATAATTGCTGCCACCACTGAAGGATCATATGTTGTAACAACATAGTCCACATCATCTTCAAAAAATCTTTCGGGATTTAACGAAGCATGTATTCCTCCGACTATTGTAGTTATAGGCTTTTTATTGCCTGAAAATAAACGGCTTTTAAGTGAAGGAGAATTGGAAAGTAAATTCTTTAATAACCCCGAGCCTTTGTTCTCGGAATAGTCCTTACAGTACGCACAATATTCCTTTATAAAATTCTCCTGGCGTGTTCTGCCGCAGAAATATACAAAATCAGGTTCAAATAGCTTTACGGTTCTGGCAAAATCCTTATCTATCTGACCGTCCCACAAACGGACCTCATATCCTTTTATTTTTAAGTAAGCCATTAAACATTCAAGGTCATAAGGCTCATCATCAATTATACCGGCGAAGTCATATTTTGACCTCGATGTTTCCGGATTTGCAAGCAATATCTTCATTTAACTCCTCCCGGCAATATAACCCGTAGTCCATGCCCATTGCAGATTGTATCCTCCGCACATTCCGTCCACGTCAAGTACTTCTCCGGCTAAATACATGCCCGGATATTTGTAGCTTTCCATAGTGTTTTCGTTGATCTCCTTTAGTATTACTCCTCCTTGAGTAGCCTGTGCATTTTCGAATCCGGTATCCCCTGTGATATTTAATTCCATTCCTTTCATAAGAGATACCAGCTTCTCAAGCTCACTTCCCAATGTCTTTACGTCATAGGTTACCGAGCTTTGATCGAATTTGAGATCTATCTGAGAAAACATAACCCTTAAAAGCTTATCGTTAATAAGAGAACAAAGTACATCTCCCACATTAACGACAGTAGAATTAAGAAGCGAAAAGAGATAATTCTTAAGATCCTTTTTACTTATATCCGGGAAGAAATCAAGTTCGAGTCTCGGTCTGTTACCCCATGACAATTCCTGAATTGCAAACCTGCTGAGATTCATAACGGGTATTCCCGAAAGGCCGTTTTTATTAAATACTATTTCGCCCTGTTCACTGTATAGAGGCTTTGAAGACTCTTTGCTATACAGTGTGCAATTGCATTTTATCCTGACTCCTTCGATCCTTTTCAGATACTTAAAATCAGAAGTCAGCCCGCATAATGCAGGTAACGGTTTAACTATATTAAATCCCATATTTTCAAGCAACCCGAATATCGATCCATCGGTTCCGAAAACAGGAGCAGCAGCCCCTCCCGCACTGATTACCACTTTTTTTGATTGATAAACCGAACCGTCTTCACAGGATATCCTAAAAATACCATTTAGTTTTTCAATTCCTGTGACCTTTTTCAAGGGCTCTATAACAGCCCCCAAGGAAATAACCTTAGTCCAAAGAGCATTCCTCAAGGTCTTTGCCTGTTCACCGTATGGATAGCAGTATCCGTTTCTTTCACGATGCAGAATACCTATGCTTTTGAAAAGGTCAATGGTTTTTCTGCTGTCAAAAAGATTGATGATCCTGTATGCCTTATCACTGTCGCTGCCTCTGTAGCATTCAGCCGATTGCTCTTTATTTGTAAAATTACATTTTCCGTTTCCTGTAGCGGTCAGCTTTTTACCGGGAACCTCTCCCCGTTCCAATAAAACAACGTCCGGACTTTCACCAGCATCCAGACGTATTGAGCATGCGGAGAAAGCCGCCATCAGACCGGCCGCTCCCCCGCCTATTATTATTTTATCGTGTACTACCCCATTCTCCATTAATAATCCCCATTCCTAATCCTTAACTCTCTTGACTCTATTATCTTAATAATCTTAATTTCTTTAAAAGCTTTACGATCGATCTTCCCTTTGGCATCGCAAGCAATTCCTCTTCCGTAACGGTTTTTGTCATAATTATCAATACAATATATATGATCACTGCCGTAACAACTGCGGGAAGTAACGCAACCGCATAAGAAGCTGTGTAGCTGTATAGGATTTCAAACTCATACTCGGATAATATTCCCATAAGCAATGAGCATATGGCGGGTAAAATAAAGGTTCTCTTTATCTCCTGCTTATAATTCAAGCGTTTTCTGATGGTTATCCAGTTCATCGCACATACAAGGAATCCGTATAGCATATTACAGATAACCATAACCTGGATACCATGCTCAAACACATTCAAACCGACATAAACAGCTACAATATGTATGATCAAAGCAATAAACGAATGAGTAACCGGTTTTCTCATCATATTGATGCCCTGCAGCACTCCGTTTGTAAGAGTAGACAGCGCAAAGAAAATAACTGCCATACAGCCTAACGAAAGCAGCTGGGGTCCGAGTTCGTCCTCAGCATGTCCGAACATCAGCATAAGTATCGGCTGTGACAGAAATCCCAATCCCATCGCTGCAGGAAATGCAATAAGCATATTAAGCTTAACCGCAGAAGCTATCTTGGTCTTTATACCATCAAAATCCCTTCTGCTGTAACCCGCTGAAAGAGTCGGAACTATCGTTACTCCGAAAGCGGAAGCAATTGCGACCGGAACATTGTACATCCATTTATATCTGTTGGAATATGCATCCCAGAATATAGCTCTGGTCGATTCATCATATCCCTTTTGTTTTACCATTATGTTCGAAAACATATAGGTGTCAATTATGCCGCTTATCTGATAGATTGTCTGGCTCAAGATAATAGGCAGCATTGTAAGGATTATTGCTTTTAAAATAGTCTTCGAATCATCCTTACATCCGGTGAGATCAGCCGGTTGTGACTTTGCGGTCTGTTTTCTGTATACGAAAAATATGATTACAAGGAATACCAATCCGAAGAAGGCCCCGGCAAGAGTTCCTGCAGTTCCGCCTGCTGCGCCGTACTTTGCGGCTTCATTTGTATCCTTAAATGCATTAACAAGATATGTAGCCGCGACCACGCTTACGATCGCATTAAAAATCTGTTCGATGATCTGGCTGATAGCGGTCGGAACCATTGTTCTTTTTCCCTGAAAGAATCCTCTTAATACACCCATAAAGGAAAAAACAAAGATTGTAGGTGCAAGAACTCTCAAGGGAACAACGGAGCTCGGATATTCAAATGCGTTTGCGATCTGTGGTGCAAATATAAAAACTATCAATGAAACCACAAGACCTATTGATGAAGAAAAGATCATAGAGTATCTGAAATATCTGGATGAATTTACATACTCTCCTTTTCCTTCTTTGTCTGCTACGAGCTTTGATACAGCCACCGGTACGCTATAGCAGGATACAAGCAGGGCAATGTTATATATTTCATAAGCATTGCTGTAATATCCCATTCCCTCTCGGCCAACGGTTCTTTCAAGAGGTATCCTGTACAGCATTCCGATAAATCTGGTGACCAGTCCGGCTGCGGCCAGAATGCCGCCCTGCATCAGAAAGCTTGATTTTTTCCTGTTTTCCATTTCTTAATTCCCGAAAAGCTTATTTTTACTGAATCTCAAGCTTGTCCTCTCTGAAATTCGGATATACTGCGATAAATGTTTTTCCGGGACGCATAACAAGCAGTTCTCCGTCCTTTGTATAGTAATTACATGTAAACTCAGCCTCATTCTTCTTCCATGTGATCTCTATACATTTACCTTCACATATATAATAGCCCTTTCCGGATACGGGATTGTGATGTCCGTCCCTGTCTCCGTAGCCTTCAATATCCTGATATCCGTTCTTGTCACGGTTGGACTCCTGAACTATCTGGATAATGATATTGTTGAATTTCAAAGGTTCCTGTGTATTGTAATCAATATGCACACCGTTAAACTGGTATCTGGTATAGAGCTTTGTCTCCTCATCATAGGTAAGATAAGGCTGTGCATACGATGAAAACGGGATTTTGACAAGTGCAGCGGTCATGATCTCTTCGTTTTCATCTGTATTATCAGCAGGATTTTCGACCTCAGCAGAAGCATCTGTATCACTTTCAAGCATTTCCTCCGGATTTTCTATCATATCGATCGAATTCTTTCCGCCCTCGGAATATGCAAACCTGAAATGCTGAGGAATAAAGTCTTCCTTATGCTCGGTTCTAAATTTCTTATTTTCAATAGCTTTCCATATACCCGAAAGTGAAGCAAATGCATTATGCGGTGCCTGAATACTCTTGTCCCTGTAATATACGGTATTTCCTTCCGCATAGGTTCCTTCAAGATGATCAAGTCCCAATTGTTTGATCTTCTTTGTTGCATAGGTTGTTTCGCCGTAATGTATGAAAATCGCATCGTACTCAGAAGCGATCGATGCATAATAATGTCTTGCGCTTCTTACAGAACCGATCCTATCCTTACAAGAGCTTTCTTCGGTAAGATTTTCAAATACGCCCATAAGTCTGGTGATATTGCCTTCAACAAGGATTTCGTAAAGAATATCCGCACAGGATGTACCACTCTGAGGATTTGCAACGGCAATATTGTTAAACATTATGCAATACGGTCTCTGGTTTGCAATTTCCTTTGCAACCCAGTTTCCGTTGATATAGCTCTGCATCTCTCCCGCTGCTTCATGTGCAGCCAAGACTTCATCTATGGTCGGAGAAGGAGTAGGTTCTTCGGTAAGAGTCGGTGATGGTGTAGGCGAAGGTGTGGGACTTGGTGTAGCTGTCGGAATAGGGGTAGAAGTCGGCGTTTCGGTTGCGACAGGAGTCACATCCGAAGCTGTAGTAGGATTCTTGTCCTCTTTACCACCGGATAAAACAACTATAAGTACAATTGCAAGGATAACGGCAACCCCGATTGCTCCTGCTATTATCTTTCCCTTAGTACTCTTTAAGAAGCCGATGAACCCGGCGGTCTCAGTTGTATCCGAAGCCGAAGCGGATTCCGATTTTATATCCTGTACTTCAGTCGTTCCTTCCTCCGATGCAGCCGTCGGTTCCTTAACGGCCGATCCGTCACTTACCGCAACTTCAGCAGCTTCAGCCTTGACCAGTTCAGTACTTTCGCTGCCGTTTTCAGCATTAACATTGTTTTCTTCTACACCGTTATTCATATTCTCTTCCATACTCTGATCCTTGTCCTCAAATTTTTTCAACTAAAAATCATCTTGAAATCCCGGCTCTGTCAAGGATTTCCCTCTGTTTCTGTTCCATTAACTCTCTTTCTTCATCCTCCATATGATCGTATCCAAAAAGATGGAGCATGCTGTGAACAATCAAAAACGAGAATTCCCTAAGTACGCTGTGACCGTATTCTTCAGCCTGTTCTTTGCACTTTTCAACGGAAATGATTATATCCCCGAGCATAAGCTCGCCTGTGTCAAGATCAAAATAATCCTCGGCAGCCTCCTCAAGATTCTCCGGGAAAACATTAGGTTCTTCATAATCGATCAAAGGAAACGAAAGAACATCTGTCGGTCTGTCGATCTGCCTAAATTCTTTGTTAATGGCATGGATGCCTTCATTATCCGTAAGCGTAAGATTTACCTGCACCTCATATGGGCACTCCAGATAATCAAGTGCCTGTTCGATTATAGACCTTGCTGCTTCCTCATGATCAAACTCAAAGCTGTCATCAGTCTCTTTTTCAATCAGTAAATTCATTTATGCCTCTCATCCCTGTACTTGCGTTTATTCTGAGCACTTTCGTATTTCTCGTAGGCGTTAACTATCTTTTGTACAAGCGGATGTCTGACAACATCCTTGCTCGTCATATAAGAAAAACCGATATCGTCAATTCCTTCAAGGACCTTTAATGCAACATCAAGTCCCGAGGCCTGCCCTACGGGAAGGTCCTTCTGCGTTTGGTCGCCGGTAATAATAACCTTAGAACCGAAACCTATACGGGTAAGGAACATCTTCATCTGGGCAGGTGTGGTATTCTGAGCTTCATCCAGGATGATAAATGCATTATCCAATGTACGGCCTCTCATATATGCGAGAGGAGCAACCTCTATCAGACCCTTTTCAGAATTCTTCTGATAACTGTCGGGTCCCATGATCTGATAAAGAGCATCATACAAGGGTCTTAAGTAAGGGTCGATCTTGCTCTGCAGGTCTCCGGGCAGGAATCCCAGCTTTTCACCGGCTTCGATCGCAGGTCTTGTAAGAATGATACGGCTGACATCATTATTCTTAAATGCCGTAATGGCGCAAGCCATTGCAAGATAAGTCTTACCGGTTCCTGCGGGACCCAATCCGAACACTATCATCTTTTCACGTATAAGGTCCACATATTTCTTCTGTCCAAGGGTCTTTGGCTTAATAGGCTTACCCTGAATGGTGAAACAGATAAGCTCCTTATCTATCTCTCCCAAAGCCTTCTCGTTATCCTCGTAGACAAGTGAAAGGCAGTAGTTAACGTTTTGTTCCGTAATGGGACTTCCCTTTTTTGAAAGACCGACAAGTTCATTTATAACTCGTTTAGCCTTATCTGTACTGTTCTCATCTCCGATTATCTTAACCTCATTTCCTCGCTCTATAACGGTAACTCCGAGGTTTTTCTCAATAATCTTTATGTAATTGTCAAATGCTCCGAAAACATCCTGCAGATTCTCCGAAGGCAGATTGACCATAGTTTCAACAATAGCCATCTATAATCCTTTCATTTTCCGGTGTAAATCGTTTTTAGACATATATGGTTATTATAACCAATTTCAATATATAATACAACATTTTCCTTAAATTTTCTTATTATATTAACAGATTTTTTACAAAAAAGAAAAAACCCTTACCACACGGGTAAGGGTCACTAAATTATTATTTAAACTTTCTCTTGCGAGCAGCTTCTGACTTCTTCTTACGTCTTACGCTGGGCTTCTCGTAATGCTCTCTCTTGCGGATTTCCTGCTGGATACCTGCCTTTGCACAGTTACGCTTAAATCTGCGAAGAGCGCTGTCTAATGACTCGTTTTCTTTTACGATAACGTTTGACATAATCTCACACCTAACCTCCCTCCGGTTGAGAACTCGTGCCAAATCAACAATTTTGAGTAATTCAAATAGCACAAATGACATTATACCATAATTTTATGTGAAGTCAATACTTTTTTTAATTTTATTTTTCAGGGATACGGGATCAAACCCTATGGAGTCCCTTATATCCCTGGGATTTCCGTGAGGAAGGAAGCTGTCCGGAAGTGAAATATCAACAAACTTGTTGTTCTTTCCGTTTTCAAGGATATGCAGTCCTACCGCTTCTCCGAAACCTCCGCGCTTAACGTTCTCTTCCGCAGTGATTATCACCTCGTGCGTATCACAGAGGCTGTCTATCAGATCATAATCTATGGGATTTATAAATCTGGCATTTACAAAAGTAAGATCAATGCCCTCTTCCCTAAGCTCTTCGAGGATCCCGGCCATAACCTTGACCATTTTGCCTACTGCGATGACTGCAGCCTTGCTTCCCATGTGTAAAACCTCGGATTTTCCGAGTATTATGGGTGTATCGGTCTTACATCCGTAATAAGCCTTAGCCCTCGGATAACGTATTGCCGAAGGACCGTTATAGCTGCACGCAAATACGAGCATATCTGCCAGCTCATAAGCATTCTTCGGTGCCATGACGGCAAAGCCAGGTATTCCTGACAGGTACGATATATCAAAAATACCCTGATGTGTCTCCCCGTCGCATCCTACAATACCTGCTCTGTCAATACAAATGGTTACGGGCAGGAAATTCAAAGCAACATCATGAATAAGCTGATCAAACGACCTCTGGAGGAATGTCGAATAAATGGCAACTATAGGATGCAATCCTGCCGATGCCATACCGGCTGCAAAGGTTACCGCATGCTCCTCTGCGATCCCGACATCAAAGAATCTCTCCGGGAATCTCTTTGACCACTCCTTAAGCCCTGTTCCGTCAGCCATTGCCGCAGTAACTGCAACAATATTGGAGCTGCTTTCCCCTATGCCTGTAACTGTTTCGGAAAAAATGTCCGTATATGTCTTGGAGCTCTTCTCTGCTTTCTTCTCACCGGTATTAAAATCAAAAGGTTCAACACCGTGGAAGTATGAAGGATCGTGCTCGGCAGGAGCATAGCCCTTTCCCTTCTTTGTAACCACATGCACAAGCACCGGCGTCTTAGACTGCGCTGCCGCCTCAAAGGCATTCAGCATAAGTGGAATATTGTGTCCGTCTATAGGTCCTATATAGGTAATGCCCATATTTTCAAAGAGCATTCCGGGAACAAACAGGCTTTTAATGGACTCCTTCGAGGTTTTAATCTTTCTGACAATACCCTCGCCCATATAAGGAAGGTTTTTCAGCTTCTCCTCGATATTCATTTTAAGTCCGGTATATTTAGAGTTTGTACGCAGTTTACCCAGATACGTAGCCATTCCGCCAACATTTTCCGAAATGGACATATTATTATCATTAAGAACGATAATAAGATTCGACTTCAACCTGCCGGCATTGTTCAGGGCTTCAAAAGCCATTCCGCCCGAAAGTGCTCCGTCGCCGATAACTGCTACTACCTTATAGTTTTCACCCTTTAAATCCCTCGCTTTAACAATTCCGTCCGCAATTGAGATAGATGTGGAGGCATGTCCTGTTATAACGGG
This sequence comes from Lachnospiraceae bacterium, assembly GCA_024696945.1. Taxonomy (GTDB): domain Bacteria; phylum Bacillota; class Clostridia; order Lachnospirales; family Lachnospiraceae; genus RUG11977. Next base: position 93,198 of record JAILGF010000104.1, read on the forward strand.
ATCACAAGGGCTTTCCTTCTTGTTGGGGAATCCGCTCATTCCACCGAATTGTCTGAGGTGGTCAAAGCCTCCTTTCCTTCCGGTCAGAAGCTTATGAGTATAGCTCTGATGCCCGACATCAAAAATCAGTTTATCCTCAGGGAATGTCAAAAAAAGGTGAAGCGCCATCGTCAGTTCAACCGCACCAAGATTTGATGCCAGATGTCCACCGGTGTTGCTCACCTTGCGTATAAGGAAACGTCTGATCTCCTTTGCAAGATTTCGGAACTTGTCCTCGGGAATATTCTTTATGTCATTTGGTTCATTGATCAGATCAATAAGGCTCATATCCTCTACCTTGCATTAACAGTTATAATTTTCTGAAGATCAGACTTTCAAATAGTTTTAACAGAAATCCTGCGTCTTTCCCAAGAGAAGAAAGACAATTTATTGCTTTTGCGGTATACAGTTTCACAAGCTCCTCGGACATATTAATGCCAAGCATACGCGCAACTGTATCCTTATCGTTTTTTTCGTCAATATTTACGCTTTTGCCAAGAGTCTCGGAATTCGAAGTCATATCAAGGATATCATCTTCTATCTGAAAAGCAAGTCCCAAAGACCTTCCGGCTTCTTCAAGCGAGAAAACCGCAGCTTCGTCGGCACCGCCAAGTACGGCTCCGCACATAAGCGCAGCTTCAAACAGCTGAGAAGTCTTAAGTTCGTAAATACGCAGTGTATATTTTAACTTATCAATATCCGCATCCTGAAGATCAACTTCATTAAGTTCATCATATCCGGGAACTTTTAAAGCATCTGTATACTTTTCCGTACTATCAAGCACCTGACCGCCTATCATGCCGCTGTATCCGGCCTTAGTCGAAAGTATATTAAAAGCCTTCAGAACACGTTTGATATAGCACGGATCCGACAGATTATTGTCTATAATGCTGCTAACCTTTTCAAAAGCCAGGTTCAGCAACCCGTCTCCGGCCAGAACACCCATTGCATGTCCGTATGCGACATGTGTTGTAGGCTTTCCACGGCGAAGTACATCATTATCCATTGCAGGAAGGTCGTCATGTACAAGTGAATAAGCATGAATACATTCTATCGCGGTGACAAAAGGTTCAGCCAGAAGCTTTTCAAGATCATTGTCTTCGGAAAAAAGTCTGAAGGCTTCAAGAAGCATTATTGCCCTCAAACGTTTGCCTCCGTTCAGGACACTGTAGCTCATAGCCTCACATATTTTTCCAAAACCGGTATCCTTCGGGATTCTTTCGGTTAGAATATTGTTAATATGTTCTGTTTTACTTTTTAACTGTTCACTATACATAAAGCCAAACTCATGCTTTCTTCATATTTCTGCCTTAACGATCCTGGCCATAACACCGTTTACAAATCCGGCCGACTGTTCTCCGCCGTATTGCTTTGCCAGCTCCACAGCTTCATTTATGGCAACCTTTTCAGGCACTTCATCAAACACTGCCTCAAAAGCACACAAACGAAGAATATTTTTCTCGGTGAGTCCGATACGGTTCATATTCCAATTTGTCATTTTTGTTATAAGGATCGCATCGATCTCAGGCAGCTTGGCCACGATCATATTATATCTTTCCATGACCTGATCGGCTTCGGGGCATTCCATTCCTTCATTAGGAAGCAGTTCCTCGAAATATAACCTGTTCTGCTCTTCGATCTCATCGGCCTCATGGAATTCTCTGATATACAAAAGCCTTATAAGATGTTCTCTTAATTCCCGTCGTGTCATTATTTCCTCTCCATTCAGACTTTAACGGTAATACCTACCACCCTAACATTAACTCCTACAACATTTAGACCGGTCATGCTCTCAATAGCCTGCTTAACTTTTTCCTGAACCTTTGCCGAAACATCAGGAATGCTGTATCCGTAGATTACGTCAACATAAATGTCAGCAACAACGTCACCTTGATTTATGTCAAGCTTAACACCTTTTGAATTATTCTTTATACCGAATTTTGCAACTATTTCATTTGTAAGATTGCCGCTTAATGAATTAACTCCTTCAGTTTCGGATGCAGCAAGACCTGCGATACTGGCAACAACACTATCAGAAATCTTTATATCGCCTTTGAAATCTACCTGTTTACCCATTTTCGTTTTCCTTTCGTACCTTATCATAAAAATATCAATACATATTATATCATATTATTATAAATTTGAAAACAAAAAAATTTGCCATCTCCCATATAAGGAAATGGCAGAAATTTCGAAATATCAGATTCTCTTAAGATACTCACCTGTACGGGTATCGATCTGAACCTTATCTCCACGTTCAACAAACAAAGGAACCATGATCTGAGCACCTGTTTCAACGATAGCGGGCTTTGAAGCGCCTGTAGCGGTATCACCCTTGAAGCCGGGCTCTGTTTCTGTGATAACAAGCTCTGCGAACATAGGAGGCTCTACCGAGAAAACCTTGCCCTGGTATGAAAGCATGTTAACCATGTCGTTTTCCTTAACAAACTTCAACGCATCGCCGATCTGATCGGATGTAAGAGCTATCTGCTCGTAATTCTCGGTGTTCATAAAGTTATACATATCACCGTCTGCATAAAGATACTGCATCTCACTCTTCTCGATATGAGCCTGAGGGTATTTTTCTGTAGGACGGAAGGTACGTTCAACAACACCTCCGTTGATAATGTTCTTTAATTTGGTTCTAACAAATGCAGCTCCCTTTCCGGGCTTTACATGCTGGAATTCCACCACCTGGAATACTGCACCTTCAATTTCAAGTGTCAAACCGTTTCTGAAATCACCTGCTGAAATCATAAAAAATCATCCTCCAAAATTAATGTCATGTGTGATTATTCATCTAACTAAAATATTTTATATTATAATTTACAATTTTGCAACATTTTTTTATAACAAATCGAAAAAAAATTCCAGAGCCTCTTTATAGCCCTCAAAACCCTTACCCATAACGGTCTTTGCACAGATGTCGCTGATCACCGAACGGCGCCTGAATTCATCCCTTTTTGTAATGTCGGTAAGATGAACCTCTACAACAGGCACGTTAAGTATCAAAAGTGCATCTCTTATAGCGTAACTGTAGTGAGTATAAGCAGCGGGATTGATGATAACGCCATCAAAATCGTCTTCAAAGGCTTCATGAAGGAATTCCACGATCTCACCCTCATAATTGCTCTGGCGAACATCGACCGATATATCAAGGTCATTAGCCCATTCGTCGATTTTAAAGCAAAGATCGTCATAGTCCTCTTTTCCATATATTTCAGGCTGCCTCATTCCGAGCATGTCCAGATTAGGACCGTTAATAATCATTATGTTCATAAAAACTCCTTCCTAGGTGACAATGGGGACGGTTCTTTTTGTCATCCTTTTGAGGTGACAAAAAGAACCGTCCCCATTGTCACCTCGTCACCCGGTAAATTTCCTTCCGGGCCATGATTTTCCTTCGTTTTTAAGCTTCTTTTTATAAAAATGCAAAACAAAACGTTCAAGCAATCTCTTAAGCACTATCTGTATTTCCTCATGCCTGTCTATCGGATTTACAAGGATTGTGCGGATATGTGCGAGATTTGCACCGTATATATCGGTAAACAACTGGTCTCCGACACAAAGAACAGATTTGACCGATATATGCATCTTCATGGCTGCCGCATAATAGTTTCTGGAATAGGGCTTTTGAGCCTTAAAGATGTACTTTACGTTCACGTCCTTGTTAAATCGCTTAACACGTGCTTTTTTATTATTGGAAAGAAGGCATATATCAAACCCGATGGCCTTCAGCCTTGCAAAAAGCGCAATTGCGCGATTATCTGCATCTGCTCCGTGAGGAACCAAAGTGTTATCAATATCAAATATGATACCTCTATATCCATCCTCATAGTACTTTTCAAAGTCTATATTGTAAGTGGAATCCACCCATTCACTCGGATAAAGCCTTTCAAACATATCTCGTATCACCTCAAAAACTGCGACTGGTCGTAAAAAATACAGGAGAACCGAAGTCCTCCTGCATACAATACATTATTATTGATTATAAGTCAAGCAAAACTTATGCATCCTCATCCTCAGTCATGTACTTAGCTGCTTCCTCAACAACCTTAGCCTGAACATCGGTAGGAGCCTGCTCATAACGGTCGATAGAATATGAGTAATCACCGATACCACCGGTCATTGAACGAAGATCTGTTGAGTATCCGTAAAGCTCTGCAAGCGGAACGTCAGCCATAATCTCCTGCTTGCCGCCGGCGATAGGATTCATACCGAGAACACGGCCTCTACGCTTATTTAAGTCACCCATGATATCACCGGTAAACTTATCCGGAACAACAACCTTCATCGAAACGATGGGCTCAAGTAAGCAAGGATTGCAGTTTTCCTTAGGATCTGTGAAGGCAGCCTTGAATGCAAGACGTGCAGCCTGCTTGAATGCCATTTCTGAAGAATCTACAGGATGGTAAGAACCATAGAACAGAGTAGCCTTAAGTCCTACAACGGGATATCCTGCCAAAGGTCCCTTAAGAACTGACTCAGCCAGTCCCTTTTCAACTGCGGGGAAGAAGTTCTTGGGAACAACACCGCCAACGATCTCCTCTGCGAATTCATATGACTTCTCCATATCGCCCAAAGGCTCGAATCTCATATGAACATCACCGTACTGACCATGTCCGCCGGACTGCTTCTTATACTTGCCCTGCTTCTCAACCTTCTTCCTGATGGTCTCACGATAAGGAACTCTGGGCTTAGAAAGCTCAACCTCTACCTTATAACGCTGTGCAAGCTTGCTTACAACAATATCAAGCTGCTGTCCGCCGATACCGTAAAGCAGAGTCTGACGGTTTTCCTTGTCAAGAACCATCTTCAAGGTCTTGTCCTCTTCGCAGAGCTTAGACATAGCCTGTGCGAACTTATCCTCATCACCCTTATTCTTTGTATCAACCTTCTTGTACTCATAAGGAATGCTGTACTGAGCCTTAGGATAAACTACAGGATTAGCCTTTGTTGAAAGTGTCTCACCTGTCTGGGTATTTGAAAGCTTTCCGATGGCTCCGATATCTCCGGGATAAAGCTCCTTAACCTCTATTGTCTCCTTACCGCGAAGGATGTAAAGACGTGAAAGCTTTTCTTCTGTGTCCTTATCTGAATTGTAAACTGTAGCATCACTTGTAAGGATACCCGAGCAAACCTTTATCATAGAATACTTACCGATGAAAGGATCTACGATGGTCTTGAATACCTTAGCGGTCATAGGCTTGTTTACATCATAATTAGCAGCAAATTCGCTGTCATCCTTAACATTCTTTCCAACAACCTTGTGGTTAAGAGGTGAAGGGAAATAGGACTTGATAGCGTTAAGAAGCATTACAGTACCCTGCTGGTTGATAGCTGCACCTGCAAGAACCGGAACGGTGCTTCCGTCAAATACAGTTGCATGAAGAGCTGTATCGATTTCTTCCTGAGTGAACTCTTCCTCTGCAAAGTATTTCTCCATGAGTTCCTCGCTGGATTCAGCGATAGCTTCGATAAGATCGTGACGGCAAAGATCAACATCATCCTTTACGGATGCAGGAATCTCACACTCGGTGTACTCGCTGCCCTTGGTGAACTTTCTTCCGCCCATCTTAACTACGTTTACGAAACCTACAAACTTCTCATTCTCAAAGAAAGGTGTATGGAAAGGAGCTATCTTAGTTCCAAAATTTTCGGTAAGCTGTTCAACTACCTTTGCAAAGTTTGCGTTAGGATCATCCATTGCTGTAACAAAGAAGCATCTCGGAAGTTTCTTCTTTTCGCACATTTCCCAAGCCTTGATGGTACCAACCTCAACGCCTGCCTTTGCGTTTACTACGATAATTGCTGCACCTGCAGCATCAAGTGCTTCCTCAACTTCTCCGACAAAATCAAAGTAGCCGGGGCAATCAAGGAAATTGATCTTAATCCCATCATGTTCAACGGGGATAAGTGAAGTGCTGATAGAGAAAGTACGCTTGATCTCTTCCTTATCATAGTCACTGATGGTGTTGCCTTCTTCTACACGTCCCTGACGTGAGATGATGCCCTTGGTGAGTGCAATAGCTTCAACGAGAGTGGTCTTTCCGCATCCGCCATGACCCAGAATAGCTACGTTACGAATAGCTTCGCTCTTATAGGTGTTCATTTACAAATTCCTCCAATACATTTAATAAACCACTCTGTCTATTTTACTAAATTTCTTTGAAAATTACAACTGTTTTTTGTAAAAATATTATAAAATCGTAAAAATAAGGCCATTATTCCTCAATCGATGTAATCTTCAAACCCATTTGTCAGCTTAACTGAACCGTCTTTATATATGAATTCCGCTTCAAAGCCCCCTACAGTATCGATCTCACTGCTCATTTTCAGTATCTCAAGAGTATCCTCATATCCGGCAATAAAGCATGCAGTACTCAGAATATCGGCATCTATTCCTGAATTACACAGTATAGTAACCGATACCAGATCGGTTTCAATAGGAAAGCCCGTTTTTGTATCTAAAATATGGTGATAAAGAATACCGTCTTTTTCAAATGAGCGTTCATAAATACCCGATGTAACAACAGCTCTGTTCTTGACTTTCATAACAGCAGCATATCCGCTGTTGCTACTATCATCCTCAAAAGGCGATTTTATTGCGATCTTAAAATAACCGTTATCATCCGTGGTTTTACCGGCCGGCTTTTCGCCTAAGCACTGGACATTCCCCCCAAGTGAAAGAACGGCAGATCTATAGCCCTTGCTTTTCAGATACTCACAAAGTCTGTCTCCTATATATCCCTTTGCGGCCGAACCCAAGTCGATCATCATGCCTTCGGGAATTTCAATCCTGTATCTATCATTATCTGCCTCGTCTTTACCTTCTTGCGAGCTGTCTCCTCCGTTAAGGTTATTGTCACCGACTCTTCCAAGAAGCCTGATACTCTTATAATCTACGTTTTTTAGTGCTTCTTCGATTTCATTGTTACTTGGGATCTTATTCTCGCCGTTTTGAAAATTCCATAGTTCACTTACAGGCCTTATGCTAATATCATATCTTCCATCCAGGAGCCTGCAATATTCCAGTGCTCTGCTTATGCATTGATAAAGATCCTTTGATACCTCACTGGTCTCCCCGTGATTCAGCTTATACAGTTCACTCTCGCTGTCGGTAGCGCTGAAAATCTTTTCATACCCGGCACATTCATCCATAAGTTCATTTATAATGGCATTGCTCTGTGTTCCATATACCGTGAAAGAAACGACCGTATCAAAATAAAAGCCGGAACCGGAAACACTTTTGCTTCCGGGATCACGGCTATCACAACCATTGTTAATGAACATTGTCAAAATGCTTATGACAAGGAGACATAGAACTGTTCTGTGTCTCCGTTTTAGCAACAAACTCCTATACTTCCACATATGGCACCTCCGCCTCCGCAGAAAACGTTAAAGAACAACATAGCCAAACCTATCTTTAAGCAGGTATTGCCGCTGTTATTCTTCTGTGGAACGAACATCTCGTTCATGCCCCTGTAATGTATGGTACCGCTCTGTATACCGTTAATAAGCTCGTCATATTCAGGCCTTTGCGGCTGCATGGCCTTTGCGGTCCTTGCATGATTAAGTGCAGTGATGCTGTTGCCAAGCCCAAGATTGGCTATAGCACTGTAATAATACCATACATCATTTCTGTTCTTCATGCTGTTAAGAATATCCCATGCTTCAAAGAAGCTGCGCTTATTAAGCTTCTGTGCAACCGTATTGAGTATGCTGTCAACATCTTCGTTAACAGATACATCAGGTCCGTAAGAGCTGTTATACTGGTTATAATTGTAGTTCCCGCTGTAATAACCGCTTCCGCCGTTTGAATTATTGTTAGAGCTTCCGGTGTTCCTTGAATAACTGTAACCACCGTTACCGCTGTAATAGCCGTTAGTTCCCGTACCGTACCCCGAATTATTGTTATAGGTGCTGCTATTGCTGCTGTAGTTATTATCGTTGTTAGAGCTGTTATTATTCCATGTACTGTTCCAGAAGCTTGATTTAAAGTTGTTTCTTTCTTTCTCAGCCGTACGTGAATTATTGTTCCAGGATGAACTGCTGCTCCATGAAGAATTCGAAGACTGTGAACTGCTGTTCCATGAAGAACCGCTCGACTGCGAACCGCTGTTCCATGAAGAACTTCCCGTCTCCGATCTTTCGGATTGGTTGCGCCGATAGTCATTAGGTCCGCCTATACCTAAGCTTCTTTCATGCATTATCTGCTCATAAGCCTGCTGTACTTTTTTAAAGGTCTCTTCAGCGGCAGCCTTATTCGGATTATTCAGATTGTTATCGGGGTGGTACTGCTTGCTAAGCTGGCGATACGCCTTTTTTACAGTCTGGTCGTCATCATACTTGCCTACTCCCAGCACCATGTACGGATCTAACATATATGTCCAAGACCTTTCTCATCAATGATAAATCAAACCTGTTGCCTGTCTCTTTTCGGTGCGGTACACATTTCAAAGCCGGTCCAGACACCCGAATACAGAATATTCTGTAAAATATCGTTATTTTCAACGATCGGAAGCACCTCGTAATTTCTTGTACATTCGGACATAGTAAGGGTGAGCATCTCTTCTACCGTGTCCCTGTCGTTTCCGATCCCCTTCAATGCATTGAACCGCCCGTTCTGCATATCCTTTTCATAATCACAGTATGCGTCAAGAATGTACAGGTACTTTCCCAGGAAAAAGCCCATCTTCTCAAGGTATGTCTGCCATTCGTCCTTCTTAAACAGGAACAGCTCGGCCATTATCCTGCCAAAACAGCCCGATGTAAGGTCTATGTTTTCCTCTCCGGCACTCTCATATGCCTCAAGAGCCTTAAGCTCCTTCTCAATATTGGCTGACTTTTCCGGATATTTTTCCATTACTCTCTTGGCTCTGGATTTTAAAGCCCTAGCAACTCTCTTCTTTTTCCTATTCTTCTCATCATTCCAGTCATCAAGGTATTTATAATAAGTAAGAAGGATATTCATTTCCGAAGCATATTCGGTATATTCATTTCTTCTAGTTTTATGCTTACTGAAGGGATGTACGATGCACCTGCATTCGGAAATTGTCGTATTATCCTCATACAATCCGTCTAAGAGGATTGCAAGAAACGTAAGATCATAATTTAACGTAAGCTGTCCCCTGAATCCGAAGGATTCCTTCAGATCCCTGCAGAGTCCGCAATAATATGACCTGTACAGTTCAAAATCCTTGATCTTTATTTCCGGTTTGTTTAATACCACATAGCCAAACATACTTGCTCCACTTTCTTTTAACCGTCAGCTTTTAGCTTCAAATACCTTTCCGCAGCGTCTGCAGGTAATCTCTACCCTCCCGCTGCCTTTCGGGACACGTAAAAGCTGTCCGCACTCCGGACATTTGAAAACTCTGTATGTTACCTTATCATATTTTGTGTCATTATTCAACTCTTTATTTCTAAACGGATTGATCCCCTGTATCAGATCGGTAAACCTTCCTCCCATAAACACCCCTAAAAACTTTTCAGATATAGAACATGAGCACGGTATTTCTTATAAAGCCCGATTTAAAAAATCCGTGACGCAGCATAATAAGCCTCTTCAAAATCGGATTGTACTCATTAAGCTTACAGAAACGCCTTAAAACCTTAAGCCTTCTCTTTTTTATATAAGACCCGTAGCATCTGTAAAAACAGTCGGCTTGAGCGATCGTCTCGTTAAGTCGCCTCTTAATATCCTCAACATCTTCGGCACGTTTCCTGATATAGCTTATAAAATCACCCTGTCCGACCTGGTTTGCACTATGCTGTCTGTACATAACGGTAGGCACATGATAAAACCTCACACTTCCGAATCCCGCACAGATAAGCGCCATCCACCAATCATGGAACCTGATATAATCATAATCGTTTCTGAATTTAAACCTGTTCTGCTGTGAAGGGAACGTAATTCTTAAAACATCCGCAGCCGCCTGATTTACGATAGTGGTACAGCCGACAGCCTTATTTTCCATAAGGAGATGTCCAAGGTCACATTTACCTGCTCTCATATGATTTGTCTTGTAAAAAGACTTTTCCACAAACTTAAGCTCTTCATCAACAAGAATTGCATCAGTAAAGACCATGGACGGCTTATGCCTGCCTCTGATCCTTTCAAGCTTTTTAATCTTTTTTACCGAAAGGAATATCTTATCCATCAGCCAGAAATCATCCTGATCGGCAAACATATAGTACTGAGTGCATTTCACACCGCTTCTTTTTGTAAGCGGGTGTCTGATAAAGCCGGCAGCGGACCCAGTTATCTTTTTGATCTTTTCAAGCTTCGGTCCCCTTACCTTCTGCTTATAGCCATTAATTATCTTAAGTTTGGAATCTGCGGCCACTTTAGCCGATACACGGCTCAGGTTATAAAGAAAGCTCATTGTCGAGCCCATATTATACCTGTTCTTTTTAGCAAAAATCGTGTGCTTATATTTTTCCGCATAAGAGGAAGCGATGCTAAAGCTTGAATCCGTCGATCCGTCATCAAAGATATATAACTTCCAATTATCCGATGTAGACTTTATTATCGAGTTTATCTGGTCATCCAGATACTTCTCACCGTTATATACCGACATTATGATGTTAACATTATACATGATCGAATACCCCTTTATTTTCCAAACATCTTTCCGATCTTAAACCCTGCGAAGCGGAATCCGCAATCCGCGATAAAAGAGATTGCCTCTGTAATACTTCCCTGTTTCAGACAATAGGAAAGTCCGTTCTTAACAAACTTCATCCCTTCATCCTCGGAGCTAAGCCCCGCAAAAACCTCAGGATGCTGTTTCTGTGATCTTGCCAGTTCCCTGTTACGTCTAAACTGATCCCTTAAAGAAAGATTATGCGAGTGATAAACAAGCGCTTCAGCGTCATAACTGATCATATATCCGTTTGACAGAGCTTTATGTGCATAGATCATATCTTCATTAAAGTTTACGTTTCTCTCAAAGCCTCCGAGTTCATTGAAAACTCTCATGTCATACATGGCACAGACATCGGAGCAGAAAATAGCTTTTATCTTTCCTTTGTCAAGAAGGGCCTTATCTTTTATCGAGGATTCCGGAGGATAGTTATAATTTCTTGCATACTTTTCTTTTATCGATGCGTTCTTATACGGAAGCTGTCTTGCATAACAAACGGCAACCTGCTTTTTCTTAAACTGCTTTAACATACTGTCTGCAAGATGAATATCCACAGGCACCGCGTCCTGAGTCATAAAGAGGCAATAAGGTGAAACCACTGTCTCCGCAGCCTTCTGTCTGGTACCGCCATGATTAAACTCATCCTTTAAAACTGCAGTTACGGAAATTCCCTTGTCAGCCAGTCCTGCTTCCTTTAGTCCCTTTAACAGTTCCGGCTCTCCGAAGCTTTCAGTCACAGTAAGATATATATTTATTTTATACGGTGTTTTTTCCTGTCTCAACAATCTGTCTAAAACCTTATAAAGCCTTGCATCCGGATTGCATACAGGTATCACAGCCTCGTAATCTTCCATGATCAAAGATTTTCACCCTTTTCCTCTAAAATAAAAGCCACACAATATGATAAGTATATCACATTCGTGTGGCAGGTAACACATTCATTCTATTAAAAAAACATTAAATATACTTAATATTGATCAAAGGTTCCCGCAGGAAAATCATATTCACCGTCATCATCAGGATTTTCAAAATACTCGGCATTACCGTCATCCTGAGGAACAGCGCCGTTGATCTGGTTAGGATCGGCAAAAACTCCTTCAGGACTCTGTTTTGCTTCACGAAGCTCTTCCTGATTCTGTTGAAGAGCGGCAAGATTGCTTTTCAAAGCTCCGACAAGTCTGTCGGAATTATCTTTAGCTTCCCTGTATGCGGTTGCCACAATCTTTTCAATAGTATCAAGGATATCGTCAGCGTAGTTCATTGCGCCGGTCTTAATTGTTCCTGAATACTGCTCGGCATCGGCAATAATCTTTTCTGCCTGAACCTTTGCATTCTGAACCATCTTATTAGCCTGTTCGTAGGCACTCTTCATTATTTCGGTCTCTTCTACGAGCTGTTGTGCACGAACCTTTCCGTCTTCTTCTATCTGAACGGCCTTTTTGTTTGCATCGTCAACGATCTCAAGTGCATCTTCGTTTGCTTTCTTTATTATGTTTTCACGATTTGCGATTATCTTCTGGCAGCGCTTGATCTCATCGGGGATATGAAGTCTCAGTTCATCCAAGTAACTGAATACATCCTCTTTCTGCAGAACTATCTTGCTCTGTGTGATATTCATCTTTGCCGATTCAACATAATCGTAAAACTCGTTGATAATTTCCTCGATTCTTGACTGTGACATTTTTCAAATCCTCCTAAGATAAATAAATATATACTGAACAAAACCCTTATTGTTTCTTAATGCGTTCTTTAACCTTTCGGAACAGGTCATCGGCTATATCGGCCGGGATCAGCCCGCTTACGTCACCGCCGTAAAGAGCAATTTCCTTGGCAATACTCGAACTTACATAAGAATACTCCTGTGACGTGGTAAAGAAGATCGTATCTATATCGGGATTAAGCCTATGATTGATCTGGGCGATCTGAAGCTCATATTCAAAGTCCGTAATAGCACGAAGCCCACGGACTATAACGCTTGCTCCGATCTTTTTGCCGAAATCAACGGTAAGCCCGTCAAAGCTTTCAACAACGACATTGGGGAGGTCCTTGGTAACCTTCTCTATAAGATCCATTCTTTCATCGACACTGAACCATGGATGCTTAGCCGAATTCGGAAGAACTCCGATAACAAGCCGGTCGCAAACTCCCGCTGCCCTTTTTATGATATCAAGATGCCCGAGAGTAACAGGATCAAAGGTTCCCGGATATAACGCAATTTTCAACTCAATATACCTCCTTATATGATTATAACCAATTTATGATTTATATGCAATAAAAATATGCTTATTTGACCCGTAATTTTTTTCACGGACTATTTCCATGTTTGTACCTTCAAGATAATCAAATTCCGTTTCCGAAGAAGCTTCTACGATTATCCGTCCGTCCTCCTTAAGGACAGGATAGCTTTGAATTGCCGTAAGCACATCTCTTTCAAGGCCCTTGTTGTAAGGAGGATCCATAAATATCAGATCGAATTTCTTTCCCATTGTATAAAGCTTGCTGACAGCACTTGCAGCACTCATACGGTAGATATCATATTTCATGTCAAGACCGTTAAGCACTTCAACATTCTTCTTTATACAATCAATGGCATTTTTACCGTCATCGACAAATACCGCCGAAGCGGCTCCTCGGCTTAAAGCCTCGATCCCTATCTGACCGGTGCCCGAAAACAGATCAAGGAAATCAGAACCGAAAATGTCGGGAGCCAGTATATTGAACAATGTTTCCTTGATCCTATCGGGAGTCGGTCTTATCTCCATTCCCGAAGGAGACTGCAGTTTTCTTCTTGCCGAAGATCCTGAAATTACGCGCATCCGTAAACACCACCTTATCGTTCATCCAGCAGCTTCTCAAAGCCTTCCTCTGAAAGCGGTCTGGAATAAATATTTCCCTGCATGTAATCGCAAGCGCATTTAATGAGATATTCCCTTTGCTCATCGCTCTCAACGCCTTCTGCAATAACCTCCAGATTCAGCTTACTGCCCATATTTACAACACATCTTATTATGATCTTGTCATTTTTATCAAGTTCATTTTTCAAAAGTGCCCTTCCGATCTTGATCCCGTCAGGTGACAGCTTAGTGAAGGTGTTAAGTGCCGAATAACCCGACCCAAAATTGTCGATATAGGTCTTAAACCCGCGTTCGCGGACCTTTTCGATAAATGAAGCCACATCCTCGATCCTGGCAACAGCGATCCTTTCATCAACCTCAAAACAGATAAGCCCCGGATTTACGGGATATTTTTCATACAGAGAGTCAATAAAAGGGATAAGCCTGTCATCATAGAAATGCACGATGGACACGTTAACGGATACCGGAACGATATTCTTGCCTTCCTGCATCCTTTTTAAAACAAATTTAAATACCTGTTCGTAAACATAGTAATCCATTTTTACGACACATCCGTCACGCTCAAATATCGGAATAAAGTCATCGGGCATAAGCCTGTTATAATTGTCCTTCTTCCACCTTACAAGAGCCTCTGCACCGATTATCTCTAAGGTATCTGTCATTACCTGCGGCTGGTATTCAATGAAGAATTCACCGCCTTCTATTCCCTTTTTCATATCCGAGATATATTCAGCCCTTCTTTTCAGCTCAAATGCCATTGCCGGATCGTAGGTAAGGCAGCTGTGACCGTATTCGTGCTTACGCTGCTTTGCATATTTACGCGCGAGATTGGCATTGGAAATAGCCTGCTCGATATTCTCCATGCTGCTTCTTATAACATGCATGCCCACATTCACACAAAGATTGCAGTCAAAATATTTTTCCGATAGTTTTTTAACGTAATCCTTTGATATTTCTTCAAGCTTATTTAAGAGATGTGCCTTTGTATAGGTTTTATCACATTTGCATACGATAAGGAAATTATCGGAATGAGAACGGCAGCAGGAAATAACATATTTGGTGTAGCCATATATATCCCTTGCAACGTTTTCCAGGAAAGTATCGCCCTCTTCATGTCCGTATTTTTCATTTATAAACTTGAAATTGGTAAAATCCACACTTAATATAACCAGCTGTGCTCTTTCAAGCTCCTTAAGGTTTTCTTCGACCTCCATGCAGAAATATTCATATTTGGGAAGCCTTGTGGTATGATCATATACAGAGCTTACAATACCCGAAGACATTTCATTTATGGCTTTATGCCATTTTGAAAGGTAGAGGCATAGTATATCCCTGAATTTTAAAAACTCTTCTCTTTCTTTTTCGCTCCATACCCTTCCGGGTCTGTCATCAACAAAATCAACGCATCCGATAAAGCATTCATTTTTATACATTTGAACGTGGAACAGAGATGCTGCCAGGTCTTTGCGTATAAGCTTTAGCGGACAGGGAACTCCCTTTTCAGCATTCCATTCCCATGTGCGATTTCCCGTAGGATTTCCCATAAGCCAGCCGTCCCAGACATCATCCGGGAATCTGGATTCACAGTTTAACAGTTCGTTTCTTCCATCCCTGCTCCATTCATATGTACAACAGAGGACCCGGTTTTCGGAGATAACCTCCTTAACGGCAATATAAGCAAGCCCCAGACTTTCGCCTATAGCCTGAAGCAGACTTTCCACCTTGTCGTTATCATAGGATTTGTCATTAATCTTTCCAGTTATTTCATCAAACAATGAATAACTATTTCCCATAATCAGTCATTACCTACCTTAATTATAAAAGTACCTGTCAGATCAGAATAATCGAAATCCTCAGGGTAACATACCGAACCGGTGCATATCAGAAGAGGTACGTTTATCAACGGCCTGTCATCTTCACCGTCGAATTTTCCTCTCTCACAGCCTCCGATATAGATATATTCTACATTATACTTCTTAAGAAGGGATTTAACCTCTTCCATATCTTGTGAAGTATATATCTTCTCCACATCAACTTCTCTTTCCGCTACTATTTCCGGAAGACCTCCATCAGCAGATGTACTGTGCCACAGCCACTCATGCGTTCTCCATCCAAGGATTGTAGGAAGTCCGGTTATCGCAGATATCCTGTTGTTATACTTATAGCTTAATCCGTTTGCCTCAAGCATTACCGGACGGCCTTCTATATTCTCTTCTATCCAATTTACGGCTTCATAATCATCGAAGTTCTCATTCTGAAGATATACTCCGGAGTTCAGATACTTATATCTGTCATTTACAACGTACAATCCTTTGAAAAGAATTATAACCACAGTAATAAGGAACATCGAAACAAGCGTTCCGGCCAGCAAACCTTTCGTAGTCTTTTTCTTAACTTCAAACAGATAAAAAAGCTCTGCTGCAAACAAAATAAACATCAGGTAATAGATTACAGAGATAAGTAGATCGGTATCTTTAGGGAATGCCCCCTCTTCGGTAACAAAGCTATAGTCTCCGAACCATGCCTTTGTCGCATTGTCAAAATATCCAAATGACCTGATAAGGATCACAAGAAGAACTATACCGGCAGCTCTTAGGCTTCCCTTTTTCGCATAGAATACAAATCTTGAAAGCGCATATCCCATTACCATACCAAACAGTATAAATGCCTGATAAGCAAGCTTGAACATAGTATTGGCACGCTTATAGTCACCCGAATAAATATCCTTTACATAAACAACTTCCGGAATAAGCACAAGACCGATGGCGCAAAGGGCAAGTGTAAGTATAAACATGTCGGAAAGCTTAAGCCCTGCAATAAATCTGAAAAGTACATTTTTCTTACCCGGGTCTTCTGCCTTTCTTTCTTCAGAAGGAGCCCAGCCCCCCTTCTCCTTTATGAGAACTCCTAAAAGGATCACGGTTATTGTAACAGGAAGCCCCCACAAGATTATCAGCTGGAACAACGGTGTATGATTTTCACACAGATTTAATTGACTTGCTATCTGATCAAAATTCAGTGTAAAAGGCAGTGCAATAAGTTTTGCGGTACCTAGAACGACAACTGCATGGAAAAAGGTTATCTTCAACGTATTAAACGAGAAGTTGTAAAGCCTGCAGTTCATAAAAAGAATGATCGCACCGCATATTACAAAATAGATCGGATAGTCCCAGTAATTTGTCGTATGGAACAAGCCTATGAAGAAACCGCACAGTACAATGGATGGCTGGAAAATATCCTTAAAAGATATACCCCAGATTCCTTTCTTGCTGTCCGACTTCAGATATTCTCCTGCTCCGGCACGTTCAAGATCTTTTTTTCTATTCTGCAGCAGACCCCATAACAGAGCGACAACGGTCAATACAAACATAATGTTTATAACGTGCGCATGCAGGTCGCCAAGCACAAAGGAATAACAGGGAAATTCATGTATAGTTTTATCTGCCGTATCAGGGTTATATCCTATATATCTTGTAGCATTGGGGAACCAGTAATCACCGAAGCTGTAATCGGTATCCTTTGCCAGATCGTTCAGCCCCAGGATATTTCTGAGCACCGGGACATCATTGTGATAGATATTGTAATGAAGATTTCCCGCAATGGATACCGCAAGTCCTGAAATCCCAGCAGCAAAATAAGGGAAGAACCTGTCCTTTAGACCGGGATTCTGCTCATCCTTATGGTTAACGGCAACATTATAAACTATCGAACATGGAAGAATAAACCCGAATGCCGCAAGCATGTTAAGCGAAAAATTGTATCCGTACTCAACACCGGTATTGGAAAGCTTTGTGAGGAAGGTAGCCATGAACTGTCCCACATAGTAATAATTTATTGGCTGTCCGGCAAGCCACATATCCTCCGGCGGCATATAATCTGACTTAAACATGGCCTTCATAAAACCATAGTCCATCATCTTCTCTGTCGTTCCGTATGCTTCCGGCTTAAAGGCCTTTATATAATTCCAGATTATGAAAACGAGCAGAAAAAGGAATTCCCCGAGTACGATATGGCTGATGGTTTCTTTTGGGTCTTCAAAAAGAACAAAACCTTCTTTTGCTCTTCGTGATTTAATATAAAGAACATAAAGAACTACATTTGCGGCAAAGCAGAACATCAATGAAAACCAACAGCCGAATTCATTGAATTTCATTATCTTAATGGAGGCAAGGAACCACATGAACCAGCCGCTTACGGCAACACCTATAACCTTAGAAAACAGCCAGCCCGAATCCTTAAAGCGCTTAAGTACGAGCATGGTGAGAGGCATAAATGCCAAACCTGAAGCAAGAAGCACAAGCCACCAGTTTATAACAAGACTGAATTCATCATCAAAAAATTTTTTTGCCAGAAACAGTAAGGTTATAAAACCAAGTGCAAAAACAATCATTTTTGCAGAAAATTCCTGTCTTTCGAAATTGAAAAAGTTGGCATTTTTCTTTGAAGCCTTCATAAGAAACTCCTTAAAACCATTTATGAAATTATTGTAAGCGTTTGCTTACATCATATATCGAAAAGCGATCGGGACCGTCATCCTTTGTGAAAACCCTTTCAAATGAAGCAATTATGGTATCCTCATTCAGCTCATAGGTCTCAGCATCCCTGTTTACCCTGTCGACAACGATATAATCTATTTCTGTCTCATTTATAAGCCGGTACAGCTCTTCCGGAGTCTCGGCAGAATAGATCTGTTCGATCATGGCATTTCTTTTTCCGACGTCATATCCGGCGGACCATGAGAAATAATCCCATCCGCTGTACATCTTATGCCCCGATAAAATAAGGGAATTTCCGTATCCTCCGTACATCAGATAGTAATTTGCGCTTAAGAAGATATCATTATTGTCGGTATTGTCCCATATCCATTCCATTATATCATCGGTATATGCATATCTCATTGCTCTGTCATCGACATTTTTTACCGAAACGATATAGAATTCAAAAAATCCGGAAGCTGTAAGGCACAGGGTAAGTATTACTCCGACCGCTTTATACAAAATATCCTTATTTTCAAAAAGACGGCAGACAAATACCCCTGCGAAAACATCAAGCAGCATGATCGATATCATGACATACTTATGGTTAACGGAAATATCCGGAGTCAGTGATACGTTAAATGCAAATATGATCGGCATCGAAAAGCAGAACATGATATATTTTCGCGGTCCCTTTGATTTTAAGAACTGTATCAGCAGGATCAACGGCAAAAATCCCATGAGCTTCCAAATATATTCGATAGAACCGAAAAGATTCTTCGGATTACTTAAAAATCCATAGTAATACTGCGGTGTAAACAGCTGGGACGTAATGAAGCATTTGCTCTGTATAAGGCTCAATGCTCCGGCGATTCCGGCAACTATGACAAATTCCAGCCTTCTGTCACTGGCAGCTGCCACAAAGAACAGAACAATAACAGTTCCTATAAGCACTGCCCCGTTAAAAAAGCCGGATGCTCCGAGCAATATACCTGTAAATACGGCGGTTTTGCAATCCTTTATCCTCCAGCCTTCCTTTGACAGCAGGCTATCCTTAATAAACAGACTTATGAATAAGGGCTTCTTTTCATTTTGCCGGAGCTCATTGAACTTAGAAAGTAATCTTACGCACCCGTCATAAAAGCATGGAAGTATAAGTATAAGCACAATGATCATCACTGTAAGACTGAAGGAAAAATGTCTCTGGTTACAGTATACGTTAAGATTCCATAAGCCCCAGTTTTCATTCTCAGTAGCACCTATAAATTCCGTTGTTTCAAACAGAGTCTTTACCACCGATCCCTTAGGAATCGTAAGTATGTACTCAAAAAGCGCATGTGAACTTCGGAAAGTATAAAAAAGCAATGTAAAGTATCCGACAGTTTTCTTTCCTGTAAGCTTTACCGCAAGAACGAAAAGCACGGAATAAGAAAAGATCATGCTTAGGATACTCGGGATGTTTAAAGCCTGATCTATCCTCAAACCGAGGTATTCCAGATTTCCGCAGAGAAATTGGAACATAAAATGATACTTAACGTCCTCCCCACCAAAGAAAGTATATTCGGTCGGAAAATTATTTCCGTGTGAAAAGGACCTCATCATACTCAGGTGAGTGCTGAAGTCACTGAATACCGACAGGCCTATTTTAAGCTTACCGTCCAGTATTCCCAATGTCTTAAACATAAGAAAGAATACCAGAAGGCATACCAATGTGATTATTACCACATCGGCTGTGCTTATCTTATCGGCCTCGCCCTTAAAAATGTTTCCTTTTCGTTTTATCAGGAAGAAACCCGTAATAACGACAAAAACACCTGCGAGAATCATAACTATGGCATTGGCGGTCCCTATAGGGTTCGCGGTATTTCTCAATATACAGCATGTCACATAAAGGATCCATGTAACCGAAAGCACTCCGCTGACAAAATATGCGGGGAGTCTTAAATACAAACTGCTTATATTGATCTTGTTCCCATAGAAGGTAGTCTCTGTCAGGTTTCCTATATTTTTAAAAACCAGCTCTATTATGCAATAACCGGTCAGAAAACACAGCAAAAGGTAAACTATGGCAAGCATTTACACTTTCTCCAATCGAACATAATTCAACAAGATATTATAACATATATCGTCCGGTCAAAGCAAGCTTTTTTTATTTTACGTATTCCGAAGCCAGGGCCAGCAGATCCGCGTCCGCATAAATATCCGCCAGCTTCCAGGACTGTTCTCCCGACTGCCTTACCCCGAAAAGATCTCCGGGGCCTCTCAGTCTTAAGTCCTCCTCAGCGACCTTAAAACCATCATTGTTATTTTTCAATATATCAAGACGTTCGTCTATATCCTTTCCCGCGCATCCCTTCATAAAAATACAGTATGATTGGAACGAACCTCTTCCTACTCTTCCTCTTAGCTGATGAAGCTGGGCAATGCCGAATCTTTCTGAGTTTTCGATCATCATAACGGTCGCATTTTTAACGTTTACACCTACTTCAATGACCGTAGTACTTACCAAAACGTTTATTTCACCCTTTGCAAATCGCTCCATTATGTCATTTTTCTCCTGTGGTTTCATTTTCCCGTGAAGATATTCTACATTTACTTTAAGTCCGTCGTTAAGGACCGTTCCCGCATATTGATAGTATTCTCTTAAGGTCTCGGTATAATCCGTGACGTTTTCCCCGTCTACCTCTTCACTGCCCTCAACCATCGGGCAGATAATATAAGCCTGATGTCCGCAGGAAACCTCTTTTCTTACAAGATCAAAGGCTTTTTGTCTGAATCCCGTGTCTACAACACAATTCTTTATTGGAAGTCTTTCCTTAGGCATTTCTTTTATCACGGAAAGATCCATGTCCCCATACAGAATAAGGCTTAAGGACCTGGGGATCGGAGTCGCGCTCATTGAAAGAATGTGCGGCTTAAGTCCCTTTTCTTTAAGAGTACGTCTCTGCTTTACACCAAAGCGGTGCTGTTCATCTATTATTACAAGGGCCAGATTATTAAACTGTACACCTTCCTGGATAAGAGCATGCGTTCCGATAATTATATCTGCCTCACCGTTTTTAACCAGTGAATATATCTTTTTCTTCTGTGCGGCTGTCTGTGAGCCTACAAGAAGTTCTGTATTTACTCCGTATTTAGATAATCTTTCACTGAATTCTTCATAATGCTGACGGGCGAGAACCTCGGTAGGTACCATCAGTGCAGCCTGATATCCCGATTTCACAACAGCCAGTGTCGAAAGCATTGCGAGTACCGTTTTTCCCGATCCTACGTCACCTTCTATCATCCTTGACATAAGCTGTGCGGAGGACATATCCTTCTTTATGTCGGAAAAGGTTTTCTTCTGATCTCCGGTAAGTTCAAAAGGCAGCTCCGATATCAGTTTTTCACATTCGGTGCATTCTTTTATCACATAACGGTTAATTTCCTCTGCTTTATTTACCTGCAGCTGACGCAGGGATGTAAGGAATTCCACAAACTCATCAAAAACAAGCCTTCGTCTGGCATATAGAGCTTCCTGTTTGTTTTTGGGAAAATGGATCGTCCTTATGGCATCCGACAGCTTCATAAGATCGTTTTCTTTCCTGAATTTTAACAGAAGCTTATCCTCGATCTCAACCTCCTGCAAAGCCTGCTTTACCGATTTTGAGATGAAGGCCGAGGTAATGCCCTTTGTTAAGTCGTAAATCGGCTGAAGGCTGTCCATCAGCTTGACATAATCGTTACGGTTATATATTTTGGGTTGATAAACAGCCATTTCCGCATTGTCCCTTTTTACTGTACCCCTTATCAAAAACCTGTAACCGGGTTTTAGCATCTTAGCTATAAACGGCTGATTAAACCAGACTAGCTTCAAAGCACCGGTAGCATCACTGACATAGCAGCTGACCACACTTCTTCTGCCGCTTCTTGCAGTTATCCTTGAAATAGAGCCCTCAACCGTAATAACCTTTCCTTCTTCAGCACTTTTTGCCGGCATTGGCATTGCAAAATCATCATAGTCCCTTGGGAAATGGAAAAGCAGGTCTGAAACAGTGTAAACGTCAAGCTTTTCTAAAAGCTTGACGGTCTTTTCACCTATTCCTTTTATATTTTTAACATTATCTGACAGCAGCATAATATCCCTTTCATTCTTTATATAACGGTTTCAGACATCTTCAGTGACACTCTTAAGTATCATATATAATGAAGCTATCGGAAGACCTACAACGTTATAATAATCTCCGTCTATTTTGCTTATAAATGGTGCAAAAAGTCCTTGGATCGCATATGCTCCCGCTTTATCCATGGGTTCTCCGGTTTCTACATAATTTTCTATCTCTTTATCGGTCATCGGAAGAACGTGTACATCAGTACATACACAGAAGGTCACCTTTATTGAACGAAGCTTGCCTATATTTATAATATTAACCGAGCTTTCACAGATCTGCGAGTCGAGTCTTTCACAAGCCTTTAATATTTTTTTCTTTTCCTCTTCGGAAAAACCTGTAACTATCACTGTTACTCCGGTATATACCTGATGCCTGTCTCCGGCAAAGCTCTTTATCATCCTTACGGCATCTTCCTTCGAAGCGGGTTTTCCAAGGATCTCGCCTTTATGAGCCACAACCGTATCCGACCCGATGATCAGCGCATTTTCATTTTTTTCCGCAACATCCTCTGCCTTTAGTGCCGAAAGCTTCATAACAAGCCTATCAGGACGTTTTTCGTCAATATTCTCATCGCAGCCGCTGACCATGATTTCAAATTCAAACCCGGTCTTCGTAAGGATCTCTTTCCTGCGAGGCGAAGCCGATGCAAGTATTATTTTTCTCATTTTTAAGTTTCAAACCTTCCGTATATCTGTTTCTTTAAGTAACGCTCGGATCTTATTCTCGGAACAAGGTATACTCCCCTGTATCATTCCTGCGTTTCCGCCGCCTTTTGCACCCGCCTCTAATTTTATAAGGCTTAGTACTCCGACGCAGTCAATATCTGAAGAAGCTATTACAAAGCTGTATCCCTTTTCATCATTTCCCGTAAATATCCCGCAGATACCGTTATTCTCCTTTATCATTGAGTTTACGGCAGCTCTCACCGCATTCGTATCGGCACTTTCAATAAATACCAGAGGATTCTTAGCCTTTATTACTTCTCTTGCTTTTAAAGAAAGAATTGTGTTCATTTTGCCTATAAGGTCATATTTTAGATTTCTTACCTCGGTATTAACCTTTTCTACCGCAGCAGATACCTCACCCATGGGCACTGAAAGAAGCTGTGATATCTTTCTGCATTCTCCGAGCTTACCGGTATAATCGTCCAAAGCCCTGAAGCCGCATCTGATCGACATCCTGGTACCGCCCTTAAAATGCTCGGCAGAAACTATCTTTATAAGTCCGATCTCCCCGGTTCTTCTGACATGGGGCGCACAGCAGGCACAAGTATCGTATCCCGGAAAAACAACTATCCTTACCTGGCCCTCTATCTCTTTTTTGCTCCTGTATTCAAGAGAGGCAAGCTCCTCTTTATCCGGATACAATATCTGAATCTCAATATTTTCAAAAACTGCTCTGTTAACCGTTTTTTCTATCAGAGCGATATCCTCATCCGAAAAGGTTCCGTTAAAATCGAGCGTACAGTTATCATCCGAAAGCGAAAAGCCCACATTATCAAAACCGAAAAAGCGATGTACCGTACCCGAAACCAGATGTTCTCCCGAATGATTCTGCATTTTATCGAAACGCTCTTCCCAGTTGATCGTACCATGAACACACTTCGTCTCCTTCACGTCTTTCCCGGCAGGGTCTCCTTTTAAACGGGCAAGATGGCTGATAACGCCGTTCTTTATGCTTACATGGAAAACCTCGAACTTTGTGCCGGTATCACTGCAGATGAGACTACCTGTATCCGAAGTCTGACCGCCCTGTTCCGGGAAAAAGCAGGTTTGGTCAAGTACAAACTCATATATTTCTTCATTTTTAAAAATTGATTTTTTAAAGGAAATCACATCAGAATCGAACTCTCTTAAATATGCGTCCGAATTATATAGATAATTATTCATTTTTCTCTTTACCTTTGCGCTTTAAAGTGGTATAGTATAAAAGATAAGAAAAATACTATTTTAATATGGAGGAATCTGCAATGCCTATTACAGATATTCTGGATAAGAACTGTGAGCTGTACGGAAACGAAACAGCTCTCGTCGAGATCAATCCGGAAGTAACCGATAACAGAAGGGTAACCTGGAAGGAATACAACCTTATCGAGGCTAACCCCACCACCCATTACCGTCGTGAAATAACCTGGAATGTCTTCAATGAGAAGGCAAACCGCTTTGCCAATCTTCTTCTCGAACGCGGGATCAAGAAAAACGACAAAGTTGCCATACTTCTCATGAACAGCATCGAATGGCTTCCAATTTACTTCGGTATTTTAAAAACCGGAGCTTTGGCAGTTCCGCTCAACTTCAGATACGCCTCGGATGAGATCAAATACTGTCTTGACCTTTCCGAATCGGACGTTCTCGTATTCGGTCCCGAATTCATCGGCCGTGTCGAAGAAATTGCCGATGAGATCAGCAAGAAGCGTCTTCTGTTCTTTGTAGGCCAGAATTGTCCTTCATTCGCTGAAGATTATAACACACTTACCGCCAATTGCTCAAGTACATTTGAAAAAATTCCTCTGACTGATGACGATTTTGCTGCAATCTACTTCTCTTCAGGCACTACCGGCTTCCCGAAGGCTATTCTCCATAAGCATATGAGCCTGATGCACAGCTGTAAGGTTGAGCAGAACCATCACGGACAGACTCATGACGATATTTTCCTCTGCATCCCTCCTCTGTATCATACAGGAGCTAAGATGCATTGGTTCGGCAGCTTCCTTGTAGGAGCAAAGTCAGTTCTTCTTAAGGGAACAAAGCCCGCTACCATTCTTAAGGCTGTTTCCGATGAAAAATGTACCATAGTATGGCTCCTTGTTCCGTGGGCACAGGATATTCTTGATGCCATTGACAGAGGAGACGTTAAGCTTGAAGATTACACCCTTGATCAATGGAGACTCATGCACATTGGTGCACAGCCCGTTCCTCAAAGCCTGATCAACAGATGGCTCAAGGTTTTCCCTCATCACGATTACGATACAAATTACGGTCTTTCCGAATCCATCGGACCAGGCTGTGTACATCTCGGTGTCGGTAACGTTAATAAGGTCGGTGCTATCGGTAAAGCCGGTTATGGCTGGGAAACAAAGATCGTTGACGAGAAGAGACAGGAAGTTAAGAAGGGCGATGTCGGTGAGCTTGCCGTTAAGGGCCCCGGTGTTATGACCTGCTACTATAACGATCCTAAAGCTACCGATGAGGTACTTGCCGACGGCTGGCTTTATACCGGCGATATGGCTATGGAGGACGAGGACGGTTTCATCTTCCTTGTTGACAGAAAGAAAGACGTTGTCATCAGCGGCGGAGAGAATATCTACCCCGTACAGATAGAGGACTTCATAAGAACAAACAATGCAGTTAAGGATGTTGCCGTTATCGGCGTTCCCGATAAGCGTCTCGGAGAAACAACGCTTGCTGTTATCGAAGTAAAGGAAGGCTTCTCTCTCACCGAGGATGAGGTAAATGAATTCTGTATGAAGCTGCCCAGATATAAGCGGCCTCATCACATTATCTTTAGTGATATACCCAGGAATCCCACCGGAAAGATTGAAAAGCCGAAGTTAAGAAAGATGTACGGAGGTGAAAGCCTGGTAGCTGCCCAGAATAAGGGATAATACCAAAAGGAGGTCGAGAAATGTTTTGCTCAAATTGTGGAAGACCGTTACAAGACGGTGAAATCTGTGAATGTCAAAAACAAGGCAACACAACAGAAGCAGCTCAACAAGCGGATAACACTCTGAAAGAAGCTGCCGCTCAAGCCGATGCTGTTATCGCAGGCGCTGCGCAGGCTCCTATAGACCCTATTAAAGCTCGCATAGAGCAGGAACAGGCTGCCCAAGCACAAGCTGCCGCCCAAAATGCGAACAACAGAGCCAATCAGTATTACCAGCAATATGCACCTCAGAATCAGCAGCCCGCCCAGAATACACAGTACGACATACCAAATCAGGCTCAGTATTCCCAGCCGAATGCTCAATCCAATTTCGGAGGACAGCCCGGTTACGGTCAGCAGGGTACTCAATATGGGCAGCAAAATGCTCAGTATGGACAGCCCAATCCTCAGTACCGTCAGGCAGGTGCTCCTTACGGGCAGCCCGGTCAGCAGTACGGACAGGGTTACAATAACCCTTACGGGAATAATCAGGTTCCTCCTTCATATTACGGCCAGCCCATGTATGACACCGATGAAGAACGATTAAAAAAATATATGTCCAATCCAAAATTTGTTTTGGCCCGTGACATTATGGCATCTCCTATCGTTCTGGTTTATGCCTTGGCTGTCAGTGCAGTGCTTGTATTTAACTTTGTTGCGCTTCAGAGCTTCCTGCATCCGTTATTCATTCTTCTTTGTATAGCTGCTTGGATCACATTTGCTTCGGGAGTTTCTTCAAAGAAGAACAATAAACTTCCGTCAACAGCCGGCCTGTCCATAGCAAGCGGTGTTGCTATCACCCTTATGGTAATATGGTGTATAGGTTTTGGTCTGATGATCCTTTTGGCAATACTCGGGCTCTTTGGTTCCTTAACTTCAGGTGCCGGAGGAAGCGGATACATTGTAATGGTTATGGCCATTTTCTTAGCAATATGTATTCTGTTCCTTGTTTTCGGCATAAAGTACTATTCCTTACAATCCAGGAACCTTAAGGGAGTAAGATTCTGTATCACAAATGAGGCCGATCCGCCCAGATTTTCAATATTCCCTGCTGTGATCCTTATCATTGGCATAGTATTATCGATTATCGGCATCTTTAGTGCCGAAAGTATTTTCGGCAGTGCAAAGCTTCAGGATTTTGTTAGGGATTCTCTCATCAGAGAGTTTAAAGAGATCGGTATCGACAGCATAAAGAGCGGTTATTCATCCGAACTTACAGAACAGCTTATTGAAATGATTTTTTCAAGTAAAACCAGAATATTAACTTATATTTCTTCCGTACTCAATATGGTATTGATGGGTTCAACAGCTGCTCTTTATTTTAACATTAAGAAAAAGCTCAATCAGTTCTATACCATCTGACAAAAAATATCCGGTGTACATATCAATTGTACACCGGCTTTTTTTATCTGAATTATTTGTAAAGCTCGGAAGCCATTCTGGAGATTTCATCTGCCGAAGCATAAAGCTCTTCAACAGTAGAATCTATCACTTCCATCTCATCCTTTTCCTTCTGGACGCTTTCATTTATCTCTGAGATCTTTTCCTGCATTTCTTTAACCGAATCATTCATTCCGTTAAGAATCTCGGCAATGTGCTCAGTTGTTTTCTTTGTGGAATCGGAAAGTTCACGAACGTTCTTGGCAACAACCGAGAAACCTCTTCCGGCCTCTCCTACTCTTGCAGCCTCAATACTTGCATTTAGAGAAAGCAGATTTGTCTGACTTGCAATTCCCTCGATTGAATTAAGGATGTTCTTCGAAGCTTTAACGGACTTTTCGATACCCTTTGCAGCTTCCGTAACCTCCTGCTGTCTGTTGGCAATCTCAACCATCTGAGCAGCCGCTTCATCAACAGTCTTTGAAATCTCGGCAATACCGTTCCTTAAAGCCTCGATACTCGGAGACATTTCGTTTTTGAACTTCAACTGATTTTTCTTTTCGGTTGTAATGTCCATGACCGTTCCGGCACACATAAGGGGAGTACCTGCATCATCACAGACTACAGTGTTTGAAGCCCTGACCCATATATATTCTCCGTTTTTCTTACGCATGCGGAATTCTTTTTCAACTATGGGCTGCGAAGGGTCGTTTAAGTGATTGTCACGTCCGGAAACAGCGATCTCAATATCCTTCGGATGTATTCTTGAACCGAATGAAGCGGCGGTATCAGGGAATTCCGGATCATTCTCGTCAAAACCGAGTATCTTTTTGATCTGTTTGTTGTAAACTGCAGGAGCCGAAGGATCGTCCATGGCATTATTAAGCAGATCTATACTCCAGCTGCCTTCATGCATAAGCCTGTCAAGTGCCTTACGTCTTACGTTGTTGGACCTTACAGCCTCCTCGTTCTTCTTAGCATCATCTACATCATAGAATGTACTGATAAACTCCTTCGGGCTTCCGTCGGGACGTCTTATACAATCTCCGTATGCATGATACCATTTGTATTTACCGTTCTTGATCTTTAATCTAAAATCTATATCATATTTGGTCTTTCCGGTTCTGTCGTTAGTGGAAGCCGTATAAGCCTTCATAACGTTGTTAATATCATCTCTATGAATAAGATCAAGAAATGTTTTTACCTCATCCGGAACTTCTTCCTTTGTATATCCGCCCAAAAGAGACCTAAACTCATCACTGAAGGAAGCTCCTATCTGTTCTCCGGCTTCGTTAAAATAAGCCTTCCATAACCCAAGATGAGCACTACGGTTTATGGCCATCAGCTCATACTCACTCAACGCAAGCTTCTCATTACACTCCTTAAGTTTTGCCTCCAGCTCCGCAATCCTTGCAGCAGAATCGTCTTCTATAGTCTTCTTTTTGAACATATTAGTCTCTCCTTGCCTGATATGATATAAGAAAAACCTGATTAAAGAACCTTAATATATTTATTATACTACTTTTATGGAATATGTCAATTATTTTAACGTTTACTTAGAACCGCTTATTCTGCAAGCAATACAACACCTGAGCAGGTAGGAAGCTTAATTTCGTAATAGCAATTCCCCATTGACGATAACTTCACCTCTTCAAACTCTAAGCTATCAATCAATCCACCCTCGGACTCGCCCTTCGAATCACCCGTAACATTTTTACCTGAGGCAAAAAGAAGCTGTTTCATGTTGTCAGAGGTACCGTTAAACCTGACCAGCGCTTCGTTCTCATCATTGTTAACGGCAATAAAAACATGCTGTTCATCGGCTTCACGGGCAAAAACGTACTGTCTGTTGGTAAGAACAATCTGCCTATATCCGCCTCTTGTAAATGCTTTACTGCATGCAGGATTGCTTCGGATCTGTCCTAAATGTTCAAAAAGCTCGGTTATCCTGTTCTCCTTAAAATCTTCTGCCTTCATCTGAGGTCTTAGCGAAGCATCTGAGAACTTTTCCTTCTTTCCGTCTATCGCAAACTCTGAACCATAATATATTGATGGAATGCCGGGCAGATAATAGCAAAGGAAATGAACAGGTACAAAATGGGCTTTATTGTTCAGTTTTGTAAATATACGCTCAACATCGTGATTATCCACAAAATTATAGAGCATACAGCCTTCATTGCGGTTAACGCCCATATCCTGGAGACGTTTAACGGTATGTGCTATTTCAAAATAATTATGATCGTTATGTCCCGAATACAGAGCCTTATGCAGATGATAATTTGTAACACTGTGCAGGGTTCCTTCATTAACCCATCTAACATATTCACCGTGGATAACCTCGCCCATCAGCCAGAAATCAGGTTTTATGGTGTTGGCGAGACCTCGTAACTGTTTCATAAAGTCAAAGTTTAAAACGTCCGCAGCGTCAAGTCGTATTCCGTCAACATCAAATTCACTGACCCAAAAACGTACAACATCAAACAGGTAGTCTCTTACTGCTTGGTTCCAAAGGTTAAGCTTTACAAGAATGTTATAGCCGCCCCAGTTATCATATGAGAAACCGTCATTAAACTCGTTATTTCCCCAGAAATTTACATTGCAGAACCAATCCTTATACTGTGAGCCCTCTCTCTTTTGCTTTAAATCCTTAAAAGCGAAGAAATCACGTCCCACATGGTTAAATACTCCGTCAAAGATTACTTTTATACCTTCTTTATGACATTTAGCCACAAAAGCTTTAAGGTCATCATTTGTGCCGAGACGTGTGTCAAGTTTACGATAATCCGTAGTATCGTATCCATGACTCTTTGACTCAAAAAGCGGTCCGATATATATAGCGTCGCAGCCGATCTTTTTTATATGCGGTATCCACTTCTCTATATCCTGCATACGGTTAACCGGATTCCCATATGGATTCTCAAACGGTGCTCCCGTCATACCAAGGGGGTAAATGTGATAAAATATTGATTCGTTATACCAGGACATTTTTTACACTTCCCATCTAAGTTTTTATGCCTTCTCCTTGAGGAGAAGGTGGCACGAAGTGCCGGATGAGGTGAAATACTTTAATCATCATAGTTTTCATAACATTACACCTCATCAGTCTGCTTCGCAGACAGCTTCCCCTCAAGGGGAAGCCAAATAATCACTCGTAATCTACAACGTTAACCCATTTCATCAGAAGCTCCATCTCTTCCTCATGTCCCTTTACGGACTGGGATGCGGCTACGATAGGGATCCATTTCTGAACATACTGCATAGCGGTATCGCTCTTCTTGCAGAAAAGCTTAAGATACTTCTCGCCTGTCTCCATATCGTTGTTCAGCCAGAAAAGAAGATACGTACGTGCAGCATCGGCCGATGCATTTCCCTGAGTGGCATGAGCCCAGTCAAGGATATACATGGTACCGTCATCCTTAACAATGATATTTGAAGGATTGAAATCACCATGGCATACCTTTACATGCTTCGGCATACCTTCAAGACGGGTATGAAGCTCGTATCTTGTAGTTGCATCAAGCTTTGTTTCGCTTATCTTTCTGTTCATCTTATCCTTAAGCTTATTCAGCAAAGGACAACGCTTCGACTGAACCTCAAGCTGAAGATCTACAAATTTCTCCAGATATTCATCTTTTTTCTTAGGGTTCTGCTCCATCAGCTTATCAAGCGGTGTACCCTCAATATATTCGCTTACTATGGCCCATTTGCCGTCAACCACGGTAACTTCCTTTAACTTGGGAATATTCAGACCCGTTTCTTCTATTCTCGCAGTAATAAGCGCCTCGTTAAGGACATCGGCCTTAGAATAGTTCTCATCAAATACCTTTATACAATTATCTCCGTCACGGTATATTTTCTTATTCTTTCTGACGGATATGACATTATCTAATTTCATAAGATATATCCTTTCTTTGTTTTTTGTATTTGTAGTTCTATCAATCATCATACTTCTTCATGCTTTCCGTAATATGCATTTAAGAACATCTGCTTGATCTCAGAGATAAGCGGATACCTGGGATTGGCTCCGGTACACTGGTCATCAAATGCATTCTCTGACATCTCATCAAGTGTCCTTAAGAATTCAGCCTCATCAGGCACATAATCCTTTATTGTCTTCTTGATGCCGATCTTTTCCTTAAGGTCATTAACTGCTGCGATCAGAGCCTCTACCTTTGCATAATCAGCATTGGTTGCTTCATCAACCTTCTTACCGGCGGCGGCCTTACCGGTGCTCTTCTTTCCACCCTTGCCGGCTGCACTTTCCTTAACTTCAAGTCCGAGATATTCAGCTATCTCAGCATATCTCCTAAGAGTCTTTGGATGATCGTACTGAGGGAAGGTACCCATCTTATGAGGTGCTTCCTTAGAGTTAAATCTGATAACCTCCTCAAGCATCAGTGCATTTGCTACACCGTGTGCTATATGGTGATATGCGCCGAGCTTATGTGCCATAGAGTGGCAAACGCCGAGGAATGCATTTGCGAAAGCCATACCTGCAAGAGTAGCTGCATTAGCCATCTTCTCACGTGCTACCACATTGGTACCGTCC
>JAILGF010000224.1 GCA_024696945.1 Lachnospiraceae bacterium
TTATATACGCACAAAGGATTTCAATTTCAGCCTGAACGGGCTTACCGGCTTTGACCTTCATGGAAAGACGGTTGGAGTTATCGGGACAGGCAAGATCGGAAGGATATTTATTGATATTTGCCGTGGTTTTGGTATGCATATCATAGCCTACGATAAGTTCCCTGCTACAGATTCCGGAATAGAGTATGTCTCTTTGGATGAACTGTGGGAAAAGAGCGACATTATATCGCTGCACTGTCCTTTGACCGATGAAAACAGGCATATGATAAATGCAGATACCATGGGAAAGATGAAAAAGGGAGTTGTGATCATCAATACTTCCAGAGGTGCATTGATCGATTCGGAAGCACTTGTAGAAGGTATTAAAGCACGCAAAATAGGTGCAGCGTGTCTCGATGTATATGAAGAAGAATCAAACGTATTCTTCCATGATTATTCAAATCATATCGTAAACGACGATGTCTTGGCAAGGCTCATATCCATGCCTAATGTGATCGTAACTTCGCATCAGGCGTTTCTTACAAATGAAGCATTGAGTAATATTGCAGATACTACACTTGGAAATGTCAGAGAATTTTTTGAAAAAGATACCTGTCCGAATGAAGTATGCTATAAGTGTGCAAATATCGGCAGTTGTAAACAGACTCATGAGAAGAAGTGCTTCTGAATCAATCAGAGGGACGGTTCTTTGATTGAAAAACATAATACGGAAAATAAGGAAAAAACAAATGAAATATGCAGTTATATCTGATATACATGGAAATAAGCCTGCACTTGATGCGGTGCTTGATGATGCAAGACAGAAGGGGATTACCGAATTTATATTTGCAGGGGACTATTGCTTGAGCGGACCGTTCCCCGATGAATGTATTAGCACACTTAGGAAAATTGAGAATAAAATAATAATCCGTGGGAACGAAGAACGGTATCTTGAGAATCTGATAGGAAAAGACCAGAGCAAATGGACTGACGGCCAGATGCAGATATCGTACTGGAACTATAGAAATATAAAAAAGGATAATCTGGACTATCTTTTATCAATTCCCCACAGAGCTGATTTTTCAATTAATGGCAGGGATATCCACATGCTCCATCATGTGGATGATTTTATAAAGGTGAGCAATCTGGAAAACTATTTCAATCGTTCCGGAGCATTGGCTTGTAAATACGGGAACAGGGAAGTGACTCCGGAGTATCACAGGCAGCAGATGCATGATGCAATAGAAGAGACAACCGGTTTTATCGAGGCAATATCAACGCTTACAGACGGGATTTACATTTTCGGGCACTCACATATTCAGTGGAGCTATAAAGTGCCGGACAGGAAAATCTACCTGATCAATCCCGGTTCCTGCGGCCTTCCGTTAGATTGTATAAAAAACACTCTTCCGTATACTATATTAACCATATGTGATGCAGGTGAAGTTCTGATAGAAGAGCAGAGAGTTCCTTTCGATATGAAGGAATACGTTGAAAGGATAAAGCAGACAAGTCAGTACACAGAAGCAGGTGTATGGACTAAAGTAATCATCAAAGAACTGCTTAATGCAAGGGAACATCTGGTATTCTTCCTGAAATTTGCGGAAGAGTACGCAAACAGTATAGGAGATAAAATCCGTCCGTTTACCGTGGACACGTGGGAGAAAGCATATGCAGAATGGGAAAATAAAGGCTTTATTTGTTGATTTTTATGGAACCATCGTACATGAAGACGGTGAGGTTATAAAGAAGATCACAGATATAATACAGAAAACAGGTATTGTTGAAGATAAATCAGAGATTGACTCCTTTTGGTGGAAGGATTTCCAGACCATGTTTCAGAACTCATACGGAGATACCTTTGAAACCCAGAGAGCACTGGAAGAAAAATCACTGGAGCATACGTTGGCTAAGTTTCAATCTACTGCAAACGCAAAAGAACTCAGCAATCTCATGTTTGATCATTGGGTAAAGCCACCGATATTTGAAGATTCAAAAGAGTTTTTCGAAAAGAGTCCGGTACCGATTTATATAGTTTCCAATATCGATACAGATGATATAAACCGGGCCATAGAATATCATAATTTAAAACCGGCCGGAGTATTTACTTCGGAAGACGCAAGAGCCTATAAACCCAGAAAGGAGCTATTTGAACTCGCTTTAAAGAAAACCAGGCTTGCACCGGAAGAAGTGCTCCATATAGGAGATTCCATAAGCAGTGATGTCAAAGGTGCATCTGCTTTGGGAATCCATACACTCTGGCTTAACAGATTCGGGAAACAGGTACCGGAAGGGGTTAGAAGTATATCGACTTTAATAGAAGCATTTGATTTTCAATCAGAGAACCGTCTCTCTGATTGAATTAGTGATTGACATGGAGGGAACACTATGAATAAAAAACCGGAAGTATATCTATTTGGACAGATTTTGGGAACACATTCTTTTTTATTAAAAGACGGTTTTTTACAGCCGGATGAATATTCGGAGATAAAGGAGCAGTATTTTCTGCCCGGAGGAGAAACAGGTACGGCAGCTACCGTGCTTGATTCCCTCGGAGTATCGGTGATAATGGATGGAACATGGATCGGTACTGCTGTCGCTCCGATGCTTAAAAATTTTTATTCGGAAAAATCAGTAGACCTGTCTTTGCTTCAGTATATGCAGGACGATCCCGGAGTTATGGATTACGTTGTTATTGCAGGTCTGGTACGTTCGCCGATGGGGAGATTTCAGACTTTATTTTCATCAGGAAAAAGATGGTGGAGTGTTCCTAAAGAGTCAGATATTGCAGGCTGTAAGGCAGCAGCAATCGACCCGTTTTTCGGAGATGAAACTTTGCTGGCTGCGGAAATATGCAAAAAAAATAATATTCCATATGTTACGATAGATTCAAGACATGATTCAATCCTTCATAAGAACGCTGCTGTAAATGTTGTATCAAAGGAGTGCACATCAGTACATTATGCGGGAATGGCACCGGAAGAAATCTTAAAGCTTATGCAGAATGAAACGGATGGTCTTACTATTATCACACAGGGTGGAGGAAGTATGCTGTATGCCAGAAAAGGAGAGGACATCCATTATATGTCTCCTTTTGATGTTGAGGTTAAGAGCACGCTTGGTGCAGGAGATACTTTTAAGGCAGGATGTGTATACGGCCTGTTGCATGGCATGAATGACAGTGAACTGGTAAGATTCGCAAGTGCATGTTCGGCAATAGCGATTTCAAGATTCCCGTTGCCTCTGAATCCGCCCACATTAGCTGAAGTTTCATCCCTGATTGAAAATCAGTCACAGAACCGTATCTAGGATTGATCTGGAGAAGAGCATGAAGGTATATGAGATAAACTATTCAAATACCAATACTTATCTTATAGAAGGAACCAAAGGTAAACTTTTATTTGATACCGGCTGGGCAGGAACATTTCCTGCCTTTTGCCGATTTATCGGAAATCTGGGATTCACGCTGCAGAGTATTGATTATGTTATGATTTCGCATTTTCATCCGGATCATATGGGTATAGTTCAGGAAATAGCGGAACTGGGCCCCCGGATTATAGTTATGGAAACTCAAAAAGAATTCATACATTCGGCAGATATTATATTCGCTAAAGAAGCAAAATATAATTTTACACCGATAGTTGATTCCAAAATCATAATTGTAAAGCATTCGGAAAGCCGAAAATTTCTCAAAGAAATCGGAATTGACGGTGAGATAATGCATACTCCGGGACACAGCGAGGACAGCGTTTCGCTATGGCTTGATGATGGCACAATTTTTGTAGGTGACCTGAATCCCTTATATGAATTAGAACTCCATAAGGGGACAGCGATTGAAGAAAGCTGGGAAAAACTTTTGACAAGAAGGCCCAAAATCGTTTATTATGGTCATGCAAGGAAGGCAGAAATAAGCGGATCATCATTGAAATCAGAGCAAAAAAGTGCTGCTAGTGTTAAGCACGCTCAAAGTGACACATACGCGTTGGTCATGACAATTATGGGATATATAGATAAAGGAATAAGTCTTGAAAGAATCCAAAAGAAAACCGGAGCCGACAGTACTTTTATTGAGGATGTTACAAGAATGTATCTAACTCATAAGGATGTTGGGGTTCAGGGAATTCTTGACAGGATAGAGATTAAGGGAAGATAGATCGATCAGAGAAATTTCTCAGTGATGGGATGATATGGAGAGATAATGAGAATAATAAATATTGGAAAAGACAATTCTACTTATCAGCAGATTGTTGCTCTTAGGGATAACCGAAATAAACGCAGTAAGCTGAAAATGTTTTATGTTGAAGG
>JAILGF010000033.1 GCA_024696945.1 Lachnospiraceae bacterium
TCTTACGCTTCACAGCTTCTGAACAGGTCAAACGCTATTGCTTCCGCCGCAGGTCCTTCTGCCTACACCAGAACCGGAGGATACTCCTATTCCGGGTTAGGTCAGTCAAGTTTTAGTGTGTGGATGTAATCTTAACACTTGGATGTAAAAACCCGTCCTTTGGTTTCTGCCTAAGGACGGGTTTTGTTAATAATATTAAGAAAGTGCAGGAGCGGTGATGTGGATATTTGTAATTGCACACTGGTCACCCGTAATAGCGGTATATACTTCTTCCGTCGGATCAAAGACGGTCGTTATGTTTTTTATGTATAAGCCCTGATTTTCGGTGGTCACTGTAACGACATTATCCTTTCTGGTGTATGAAACGGTTACGTCAAAGCCATCCTTATTTGCCTTTTTCCATTCCTCCAGCCAACGAAATCATCTGTTCTGTTGGCAATGAACCTGTTTTCAGCCCATTCACCGGATTCCCAGATCTCTCCGTCGATTTCTAAAAAGATTTTTAATATTCATCTGTACTCCCCCGGTATTTTTATATGGGATATCCGTCGAGTGAACCATACTGCTCTATCCAACAGAATTTTTCCCAATCGGACTGGCTTAAGTATACTCTGGCAGCAACATAGTGATGTCTGCTTCCGGCTTCACAGTTCATTGCCTTATTGTATTTTTCATCTCCGACACATTTTCTGAAAAATGCCTTTGCCTCTTCCTTATAAGCCCCCGACCTGTATTTACCAAGAGTGGTGATCGGTTCTTTCATTTCTAACCCTTCCTTATCGGCAGAAAACTACCGCATATGTAACTCTGTCCATTAATGTATTTCCGCTCTTCCCGATATTGATGGAGGTAAGAACGAATGAATTGTACATTATAACGCCGCCATCATCCCTTGCAGAATCAGTTGTATTCTGCAGAACATACGGTACTCCGTCATATGTTCCGAGGTACAGCATTACATGTCCCGGCATATAGAGAATTGTACCTAACGGCAGTTCTGATATAATATCATATTTCTCTTTTGCGCTCTTTTCCGTCATGCTTACCACTTCGGCAGCAACCTTGATCTGCTGAGATGAATTTCTCGGAAGCAATACTCCGAAGCACCTGAACAGACTCTGAAGTGAAGAAGAACAATCCATTCCTTTTTCACTGCTGTCCCCCCATGAATAAGGAGTTCCGAGAATATTTCCGGACATTTCCAGCAGGTTTGCACGTGTAAACTTAAGAATGC
Source organism: Lachnospiraceae bacterium (assembly GCA_024696945.1). Lineage (GTDB taxonomy): Bacteria > Bacillota > Clostridia > Lachnospirales > Lachnospiraceae > RUG11977. The sequence goes on from JAILGF010000033.1 coordinate 1,235, forward strand.
TTCCGTCGATATCTGCGGGAGCTTCAGCCGCAAGTAATACGGCATTGCCTTTTTCATCCCTTGTTACAAGGAGTACCTTTTCCTCATCATGCAGCAGATATGTACCCATACGGAGAAAAACGCTCTTTACGGTTCCGTCTTCAAGCTTAAACTCAACTTCGCCAGTACTCTTGGGGCACCATACATCTGCTTTCGAAAATGCTTCTGCTGCATTAAGAAATACATCCCTGTCACACAATCCCACCGAAGCCTTTTTAATCCAGCCGTTATAATCATAAGCTTGAACGAAATACCATTCTCCGTCCTTAGATTCCCAAAGAACTATCATCGGTTCTCCATAGTTGAGTCCGGTTTCCTGCATATAATCATAAAGATTTTTCTCATTTGTAAGGAAGATATCCGTAGGAAAAGCCCTTATACTTGCATTTTCGACAGCAAGTGCATATCCTGTTTCAAAGCTGCCGGCATCAAGATTTCTGTTTTCTTTAATATCTTCGATCTCTTTCTCGGTTATTTTTCTTTCATGGATATATTCCTTCGACGGGAAGGAATAATCCTCTATCATAGCCTTAACGTCTTCGGAAGTATATTCCTTACCGTCAGTAAGGTCTATCAGACCTGAACCGTTGGTTTTGTTTGCGGCATTAAATGCGGCGATATCCTCTTCCAAAAAAATAACCTTATCATCTCCGTACAGGCTCTTCCAATAATCTATGCTAAACTGTTCAGTTGCTTGGGGATCCCAGGGATTATCGGTCCTGTCTATCGAGATATCTGCCTTGGCGCTTCCGGTAACCGTAATCTCCGCTGCCTTTTTTCTGAAAACATCGGCCTTTGCACCTGCGTAAGCCTTGATCTTTATCTTTGCGGATTTTTTGCACAGATAAATTCCTTCACTGTACCCTTAAGCTTATATGTATTTCCCGTAGCCTTCTCGGTGTACGATGCCGCTGCCTTTATGGTAATGCTTTTAAATACGGCACTGTAACGATTTTTGCGTTGGGAGCATTTATCACCAGTGTTTTACCGGCGCTCTGTTCTGTCTTTGCGATATTTACAGTTACACTTTCTTTGGTTGAAAACACGATTTTTTTGCTTTCGCCCTTAATGGCTGCAGCCAGTTCATCCTCAGAAGAAACGGTTATGCTTTTGGAGGATGCGCTTACCGTTATGCAGCCCATAAGCAATACAAAACATAAAGTCAGGATCAGAATACCTTTTTTCTTTACAGCTCTCATTGTTAAAAATCTCCTCTATTATCAGAATTTTTTACTTCCTTCAAGCAGCCTTCTTAAAAAGAATATCGATATTGTTTATACCGTTCTCATAGGTATAATTTACATTTTCAGCAATATTCTTTACTATCACGGCCGAAAGATCAACGGTACCTTCAGTAGGGTCATACTGCATTCCGCTGTAATTGATGTTCATCCTGAGCCTGTCATCCGTATCCGTCATTTCGGCAACTATCTTTATGGGATACTCGTTATAGTAAACCTCAGAATAGGGAACCAGATTCTGTGATACGATCTCCTCAAATACAAGCCGGATATTTTTGATAAGCTTCTCCGGAAGCAATAGGTCTCTTGCATATCTCTCAAGCTCTGAGGTAAATCCGGCAAAATCATATCCGGCATTCTTTATCTCCAGATTGAGCTGATTCAGGCGTTTGATATATGCTCCCGTTTTTTCCTTTCCGGGATTGTCGAATATCTGCTCAGGTGCCCCTTCCTCGTATATCACACCTTCATCCATATAGAATACACGGTTTGAAATCTCACGCGCAAAATTCATCTCATGTGTAACAACCAGCATGGTCATTCCTTCACTTGCCAGTTTTCTTATAACCTGGACAACCTCTGCGACCATTGCGGGATTTAAAGAGGAAATGGTCTCGTCAAAAAGGAGCACCTCGGGCTTCATAGCCATCGCACGTGCTATGGCTGCACGCTGCTTTTCGCCTTCAGTAAGCTCCGAAGGGGAATTAAGCGCCCTTTCGGCAAGTCCCACTCGCTTCAGCAGCTCCATTCCTTCATCATACGCTTTCTGTTTTGGCATTTTAAGGATATTGATAGGTGCTGTCATTACATTCTCTATGATATTAAGATTGTGGAAAAAACTTATGGACTGGGTAACCATACCCATTTTTCTTCTGATGAAATCAATCGGACAATCCGGTGAGGTTATCTCCGTTCCGTCAAAAAACACCTTTCCGCTTGTAGGCTTTTCCAACTGATAAAGGCATCTTAACAGAGTTGATTTTCCGGAGTTTGAGGGACCGATAACCGAAATAATGTCTCCGGCGTTGATCTCGGCGTTTACATCCTTTAAGGGAGTTGCATTGGGATATTCTTTTCTTAAATGTTCGATTTTGATCAGACTCATAGTGTTTTTCTCCTATATTTTATGTGATTAAGGGACTATATCACATCATGTCCAATAAATGTCCAATATAATTATTAATTTTATTATTGTCTTTCGTAATTCCGTATGATATATTATAAATTGCGTTTAATGCAGCGGAAAACTGAAGTATCACAAGGTTTTCCATTATTAAAGAAAAGAGGTAAAGGAAGATGAAACGTTTCTATTCATTACTGCTTACTTTAGCAGTAGTCTTCTCGATGATCGGCTTTATCCCTGCAAATGCAGCAACCGATCCGTCGGCTGTCGGAAAACCCAAGATTTCCGTTAAGGTTTCCGAGAATACCGCAAAGCTTACCATCAAGAAGACAGCAAATGCCGAAGGCTATTATGTGTATCTGAAATCCGCATCGGATAAAGACTTCAGCCAGGTGGCTGAAATAGCCAAAAACGGAGCTTCCAAAAGGAAGTACACCTTAAGCGGCCTTGCAGCAGGCGACTACAAGGTCAAGGTAAGAGCTTATGCGGGAGAAAATCTTTCAAAATACAGTAAAACCAAGAGTTTTACCATAGAAGGCGCCAAGAGTTCAGAGCCGAAGGATATAGTTATCCTTTTCACCAGCGATGTACACTGCGGAGTAGATCAGGGCTTCACTTATGTTGGACTTAAGGCTGTAAAAGATAAGCTTATCGCAGACGGAAATGCCGTAATTTTAGTTGATGACGGTGACTCCATTCAGGGTGAACCCATCGGAACACTTACCGCCGGTGAAGCAAATATCAAGCTTATGAATGCTGTAGGATATGAGATAGCAATACCCGGAAACCATGAGTTTGACTACGGTATGGATCGTTTCCTCGAGCTTACCAAGCTTGCCGATTTCAAGTATATCAGCAGCAATTTTAATTTCAAGGGCGAACTGGTATTTGATCCCTATGTTATCAAAGAACTCGGCGGCAAGAAGGTAGCCTTTGTAGGTATTACCACTCCTAAAACCATTACTTCATCCACTCCTCATTATTTCCAGGATGAGAACGGAAACTATGTTTACGGTTTCCTTCAGGATGAAACAGGAGAAGCCGTATATAACGCTGTTCAAAAGGCTGTAGATGATGCCAGATCCGAAGGAGCCGATTATGTTGTGGCAATGGCTCATCTCGGCAATGAGACCGAATGTGAGCCCTGGACCTATGTTGACGTAATTACACACACAAACGGAATTGATGTATTCCTTGACGGACATAGTCATGATACAGATTCTGCTAAAGTAATCAACAAAGACGGAAAAGAAATCATCCGTCAGGCTTGTGGAACCAAGCTTGCCAACATCGGCTGGGTAAGGATAAACAGCAAGGACGGAAACATTTCCACAGGTCTTTATACCTGGACTAACAGCGAAAGCCTTCCTGAAGTTATCGGTACGCAGAATGCAATGACCGCCGAACTTTCCAAGGCTCTTGATTCTCTGAACGAAAGACTTGCTACAGTAGTCGCAAAAACCGGTGTAGATCTGATCATCTACGATCCCGTTGCAAAGGATGACGCCGGAAATCCAATACGTATCGTACGTTCAGCTGAAACTAACCTCGGTGACCTGTGTGCAGATGCATACAGAGATCAGGCCGGTTCCGACGTAGCCATCGTAAACGGCGGAGGAATCCGTGTAAGTATCTCTAAGGGCGATATCACATATAAGGACATTTTAAACGTTCATCCTTTCGGAAACATGCTCACAGTTAGGGAAGTAACCGGTCAGCAGATTCTTGACGCTCTTGAATGGGGATGCCGTGCAACTCCGAGCAGCAACGGCGGATTCCCTCAGGTATCGGGTATTTCGTTTGAGATCCATACCTATATTGAAAGCACCTGTACATCCGACGAAAATGGAATGTTTACCGGAGTAAGCGGAGAATACCGTGTAAAGAACGTAAAGGTAGGCAGTGAACCTCTTGACCTTAATAAGAAATATACTCTTGCTTCCCATAATTATCTGCTGATCAATCATGGTGACGGATATGCAATGTTTGACGGGACACCTATCCTTCAGGATTCTGTTAAGCTTGATAATCAGGTTCTTATGGATTACATCATCAATACTCTCGGAGGAGTTGTAGGTGATGAATATTCGAATCCTTACGGAGAAGGACGTATAGTTGCAGTAGAAAAAGCAGAATAAACAAATAAACCGCAATAAATAAAAAATCTCCGGATCAATCGGATCCGGAGATTTTTTTATAAACCTGTTTGGGTTAAAAGCTTCTTTTTTCTATTACCATTTTTACGGTATTGCCCGATACACCTACGCGTACATCGTCCGCAAGCTTGGCAACAACTGATTTTTCCAGTTCATCCCATGCTTCTTCTTTTGCCTTGTCTTCCGAAGCGATGCTGACCGAATTTTTGTAGCTCTCAAGAGACCACATGAAGTTTACCGCATGTACTGTACTGCCCGGAGCAACCTCACACATACCGAGGTTCATGTATGCCATATCGCTGTAATCGCTCTGAAGGCTTCCAACCTCATCAATACTGTATAAACCGTTTTCAATGAGCTGTCTTATCTTGCCCATAAAGCCCTTTGCTGCAGTATTCTTTTTATCCGAAGAGGCCTCTATAAGCTCCTTCTTCTTAACATAGTCCATTGCAGTATTGGCTGTAAGGCAGATACGTACCGCACATTTCTTATCACTCTCGATCCAGAAATCGGCGGTAAAATCGCCTGTGATTGCTTCTACCATGCCTATTGTTTCTTCGGCCAAGAGACGTACTCTTAAAGCCTGTTTATGATCGAGACCGGTATATACGGCAAATTTGGAAGCCTCCTCAACCGCTTCAGCAAAGCCCGTCCCGTCACTTCTTAATGCAATTTTATCTGTCTGCATAAAAAAACCTTTCTATGTATTAAGGATCATTCAATTGTCAAAATATCCGAGAAACCTGTGATATCAAATACTTCCTTAACTTCCTCAGACAGGTTCTTTACTACCATGGATCCCTGCTTGCTCATGGTCTTATGAGCCGAAAGCAGTACTCTGAGTCCGGCACTGGAAACATACTCAAGCTTCTCAGCATCAATAGTAAGCTTTGTAATTCCTGATAAGATTTCTTTTAACTCAGATTCAAACTGAGGTGCGGTAACTGTATCAAGTCTGCCCTCAAGTGCAACCAGAAGATCGGATCCTTTTTTCTCTTTTGTAACGTTCAGCATAAATTTACTCTCCCTCCGTAAATGTGTTTTCATAAGGAATACGGTGACATTTTGTCTGCCTTATGAGCGTATTATAACATAACATTTAAAAAAAACAAATAAAAATTTAATAAATATCTCAAGCCTTGTCAACAACCTTCCAATACATCATACTTTCGGTCATACTCGCCCAGGAATACGCGTTCATATATTCTCCCCGGTAAGAGTTTACGGCATCACTGTCGCCCGAAAAGAAAAGATACGCGTCGCATTTGAAATTTTCCGGTCTTACCCTGAGAGACCCTTTCTTAAGCTCAAATATCTCTTCCATGCCATATTCCTTTAAGGTTTCGCGAAGGCTTCTGATATATACGTCCAGCTGTTTCTGCATTTTTCTGTCATAAAGCCTATCCTCCCACAGGATCGAAAAGACCTCAGCCCGCGACACACCCGTGCCCTGTTTGTCTACAAGGTATGCCAACATCTCCTTACATTTTGCCATTTTAAAGCTTACCGGCTGTCCGTCCACGAATACATCAAAATTGCCGAAGGTCTGAACCGTGACATGCCCGGTCAGCACGTTTCTCTTTCCGGAAAGGGCATATTCTATATCCTCTTTGAGCCGCTCCGCGGTTATCGGCTTTAAAAGATACCCTGAGACATGCAGGGCAAAGGCCTCCACCGCGTACTCCGAATATCCCGTAAGAAATATGATCGCGGTATCCGGCCATCTTTTCTTTATTTCCATTGCCAGCTCAAGCCCGTTCATTCCCGGCATATCAATATCAAGAAGCGCCAGCTCTGCAGGGTCGGTCTCCAGAAACGGGATTACGTCTTCCGAACGCGTAAACCCACGGACTTCATCAAATATATTCAGTTCTCTGCACATGGATACGGTATCTTCCATCAGAAGTCTTTCATCATCCACACAAATCGCTTTCATTCTCGGTACCGTCCTATTCCGGTCTGTTATCCGGTATGCGGATAACTACTGTAGTTCCTTCTCCCTTACGGCTCTCGACGTTCACTGTTCCTCCGCACATCTGCTCTATACGCTCGGAGACATTTTTCAATCCTATATGCATTCCTTCCGAATCCCCCGGATTTTGCGTATCAAAGCCGACACCGTTGTCGGACACGCTTATCTCATGCCATCCGTTTTCATATGCCGTACAGACTTTTACCAAGCCTTTTTCTCTTATACGTACACCATGGCGTATGGCATTTTCTACTATCGGCTGCAAGGTTAACGGCGGGATCGTAAAATTGGTATCCTCTATATTGTAATGTACCTCAATATTCTCAAAACGTACCATCTCGATATTTGCATATATCCTTGTATGGTCCAGTTCCTTCTCAAACGGTATCCTTCCGACGGTGCTCAATGAATCCAGGTTCTGTCTTAAATACGTTCCGAAATACTCGGTAAGTTCTGCTGCCTGGTCAGGATCCTTCTTGTACATCGCTTTCAATGTGGCAATGGTATTATATAGGAAATGCGGTTGTATCTGGCTCATCATGATCTGTATCCTCTGACGCGCCTTCAGATCCTCCTCATGCTCACGTACAAACTGCATATGCAGCCAGATATAGTAAAATACGCTCACAGTAGCAACCGCGATCGTAAGGAAAGATGCCGGAGCCTTCTCGTCATATATAACAGAATCCAGTATTACCGAAACGATTATAACCACAGCATTCAGGACCGGTATGATCATGTCCCTCTTCCTTACCATCCGATACTCTCTTAACGTCAGATATATCAGGTAGATGAGAAGTATTGCACTTACAATATGGCATGTAAATCCAAGAGGTCCCCTGTGGAAAATGTTATCCTCGTCAATGGTAAAGCAGACTCCGCAGAACAGCGCCGTAAGATGGATAAGCACATTTATCAGGATAAGTATCCAAACTGCTTTCGGACTCTTCTGTTTATCAAATATCGAACAGAACATGGCAAGGGCTAAGGGGCGTACACAATACCCGAATATCCCGACCACAATTCTTAAAAACGGTAGGGAAAACTCAGTTTCCAACCGGTATTCTGTGTAATTCTGAAGGACCAGGGTGAGTACCAGCAGTATTGTTTCTATGAGAAGCCGTCTTTTTCTTTTCAGTATGTAAGGATCAATAAAAACAGCCAGCAAAAGACCTGCAAGCTGCATTATCAAAATGAACAGAACCGTCATGCTTCAACCTCTTTATGTTATTAAGGAATATAATCTTCTCCGTTGTACCGGAAGCCGGCAAGACTGTTGCCGCTCCAAATAGTTCTGAAATCGATCTTTGAAGTACGTCTTGCCTTCATTATCTCATCCAATTTCTGTTCCGTTTTCTTTTTCCCCGAAATCCCGGTCTTTTTGCAATATTCGGTCCAGAGCGGTAAAATAAAGCTCTTTATCTTCTCGTCCGGCATATCATCGGGGAAGGGAAGGACCTTAAACAGCCTCTTTACATATACCGTCTCGTCAGGATCTGCATAAAAAGACGCAAACTCGATATTCTTACCGGTATCTGAAAATCCCTTGTACATGTGAAAACCGATCGATGCCGTGTTGGCTTTATTTACCGTAGCGATCACACGCTCCGCCGCCTCATATCTTCCAAGCTCCTTAAAAACCCTGTCATACATATGGGAGGCAATTTTTCTTTTGCGGTACTCCTTAAGGACATAAACGTCTCCGATATACCATTCTTTTATATCGTCCGGATTTCTGAAGCATCTGAGATACCCAACGACAGTGTCCCCGACAGCAGCAACTACCTCAAACCACTTAACGGCATACTCACTCTCATACCAATCACAGAAACCGACCTGTTCAAGAGCCTTTTCTTTAGATAACTGCTTTGAAACGGTAAAAAACTGCGCAAGGGCTTTTCTTCTGTTTTCTTTCATGTTTCTGTGAGAATCGATTATAGTGTAACGTATCATCTGATATTCCCGCCTATCTGCCATGTCAATGTCGTCCCGAGAACGCATTCAGCGATTGCCCGTTATGCTGCAGCCCACCGCTGTCGCGATCGACAGATTAACCGGACTGTACGGAATGAGCATTGACTGAAATGCATGATACAGATCTGATTTTCCCGGCCATACCGTACCTTTAAGCTTATTCTTCTCATCAAGCTGATGGAACCAGGAACCTGTGGTATGATCGAGCACCGTATTATCAAGATATTCCATGAACATGCTGTAATCATCGGAATATTTCTTTTTCCCGGTGATCCTATAGAGTAGCGAAGAGGTATTTATCGCCTCAGCAAGGGTCCAGTGCATTCTGTCATGTACCACCGGTTTTCCGTCCCAATCCGTAGTATAAACTATTCCCGGTTCTCCGTCCGCATTCCAGGCATCGGATACCGCCCTGTCATAAAGTGCACAGGCTGTTTTTATATATGCTTCCCTTTGGGTTTTATCCAGCTTCTCAGTGGATGATGCCCACTGGACGATAAGCCTTGCCCACTCTATCCCGTGTCCCGGAGTTGCGCCGTAAGGCTTAAAGGGATCGTCGGGTTTGTCTATATTTTTGTTGAGTTCAGCTTTCCATTCTTTGGTAAAATGCTCCGGGAGCCTATAGTTATTTTCCTCCGCCCATCCTGATACCCGATCGATGATCCTTCCGGCACGGACCCTGTATTTTTCATCCTTTAGAGCGTCAGCCACGGCCAGGAATGCCTCGACTGTATGCATGTTCGCATTAAGCCCTCTGTAATCATCAAGTACAGTAAATTCCGTATTCCATGTATCCGAAGAAAGACCTTCCTCTTCATTCCAGAAAAATCTGTCATATACCGCCGTTGCTTCATCAAGAAGCTCCTTTGCTCCGGTAATACCCGCAAGATATGCGCTCGAAGCCGCAAGCATCACAAATGCATGGGCATAGCATTGCTTTCCTTCTAGCTTTTCCCCATTCTTCGTAACGCCGGCAAACCATCCGCCGTTTGCGGTATCCTTTAATTCTCCCAGAAGGCCTTTTAATCCTTTTTCCGCAAGCTCCTTACATCCCGGGAACCTCAGCATCTTTCCGATGCTGTAAACATGTATCATTCTGGAGGTTATCCAGGTTTCCCTGTTTCTGTCAGTCCAAGGGGTTCCGTCATCACCCAGGTAGTAGCTTGAGCCGCCGGGTGAAGGGAAACGCCGTCCGAATTCCAAAAGCGACCTTACGTTCTCCTGTAGGGAATCCATATTTTCCCGGGTATCGATGATATATTTATTATCCATAGGATCCACTCCTCCTCTACCGGATATCAAATACGCTTCTAACTTTTATGTTCAATGCATTACCGCTTAAGATCTTTACGGTCTTTGAACCGGCGTTCAGATCAAAGAAATTGTCTGAAAGGATCAGATCATCATCTTCGTTCCGGATTTCCACGCTCTTTGCGAAGGCTGCCGCACTGACCGTTATCTCATCTCCGTTCACGGTTACCTTCAGTCCGGGATCTTTGAACCTAAAATGCTTCGGAGCACAGAATAAAACCGTGCCGCTCGATATCGGCTCCTCTCCCGGGGTCATTCTAAACTCAAAGCTTACATAGTTCTCATAAAGTCCCGCCTGCGGCAGATCAATCTTCTCAAGCCATTCTGCCGAAAGTGCTCCGACTTTTATTTCTTCTTCATGTGCTTCAAGCGCCTTACCCGTTGCATCTCTCAGCTGCCAGAAGACAACGCCTGTCTTTTCTGACATTGTTTCGTTGGTAACGTTCAGCCTGATGGATTTCTTTACATCAAAGGGCTCTGCATTAACATTAAGACTCTGTGTTAGGAGTCCTTCCTCCTCGCAGGAGACCATCACCGGAGCAAAGAAACGCTTTGCATAATAATGAAGGGCTTTCCATCTTCCGTAATAATCTATCGAAGACCATGAAGCCACAGGCCAGCAGTCGTTCAGCTGCCAGTAAACGGTACCCATGCATCTTCCGCGATTTCGCCTGAAATGCTCAACACCGTACCTTATAGCCTCAGCCTGAAGGAGCTGTGACGCATAAACAAGAGTATCGAGGCTGTTAGGATAAAGGAAGGTCTGCTCCATATAGTTCATTATCTTTCCGTTAGCAGCCGCATTCCTCTGATGTTTCTCCATGATATATGAGAACACGTTCCTGTCCTCGGGCTCGGTAAATTTTTCAATGGTACGCATCGAAGGGAATGACTGGAAACCGAACTCTGAAAGGTATCTGAAGTAAAACTGCCTGTACTCGGTAAACGGTTTATTTCCGTGCCATACCTCCCAATAATGTACGTCGCCTCGGTCAGGGTCATTCGGATAATCAAATCCGCCGCCCGTAGAGGGACTTGCCGGCCAATAAAATCTGTCCGGATCCTCCTCTTCAAGAAGTCTCGGGAAGAGATATTCATACATTTTTACATAATCGCTCTTTATCTCATTCTTTGCTCCCCAGGTTCCCTGATCAACGAACATTTCCATCTCGTTATTTCCGCACCAGAGACCTAAAGATGCATGATGGCTGAGCCTTCTTATCTGTTCCTTTAACTCTGTAAGAATATTTTCCTCAAAGTGACGTGTAAGCCTGTAATTTGCACACGCAAACATAAAATCCTGCCATACGACAAGACCCAGCTCGTCACATATGTCAAAGAAGTAATCTGCGGGGTACAATCCTCCGCCCCACACTCTAATAGAATTGAAATTGGCCGCAACACAATCGCTTAACAGCTTGCGTGTCCTCTCGGGATTACACCTGGGAAGTATGTTGTCCTCAGGGATATAGTCCGCACCCATCGCAAAGAATTTCACACCGTTTATTACCTGTGCGAACTCGGCTCCGTACCTGTCCTTTTCGGTGCTTATCTCAAGCTTGCGTAAGCCTATGCGTTTTTCCATCACGTCTATGCTTTTTGAAAAACTTTCTGCTGCTGTTGTATTTGCATCTGTGCTGAATTCATTTTCAAATAGCTCGATCTTTACTGTATATAAGGGATGCTCACCAAACCCGTTCGGCCACCAGAGTTTGGGATTATCTATGGTTAACCTTTCCGATCCGTCAGCTCTGTCAAAAAGCACGGAACCGTCAGGAGCGATGACTGTAACCTTAACTATAAAGCCAAGGTCTTCGGTCACCGTCATTTCTCTGTACTTGTCTGCTTCATTATTGGATGCACCTTTGTTTTCAATGATTATCCCGCTCTTTACGGAAAGCGAAACCTTTGACATATCCTCATTGAAATCCTGATGTATATAGGTGCTGGCGAATCTCGCCTTCCTGATCTTCAGCAGTTCCACATCCTTCCAAATACCTGCATCGGGAAGTCTTGGACCCCAGTCCCATCCGAACATGTAATGACCTTTACGGATCTTTGGAAACCCCCTCATTGCATCCTCGGTACCGAGGATCGCGGGATCCTTTTCAAATTCTTCGGCAATGAATTTTGTTGGAGAGTGGAAAATAATCTTTATCTCATTTTCACCCTGCTTTAAAAGTTCCTTTACACGGTATTCCCATATACGGTGCATATTGTCAGCAGAGCCTAAGTTCTGTCCGTTGAGCGAGATATCGGCCAGTGTGTCAAGGCCGTTAAATCTCAAAAGGATTTCATCCGCATCTGCCGCATCCTTTTCTCCGTCAAAAGAGAATTTGCCCGTATAAACAAAGTCCTTTCCCATGAGTTTAAGAGCTGCGTCCTCATTATCCCGCCAATACGGATCTTCGATTCTGCCTGCTGCCAGAAAGTCATTATAAACACTGCCCGGAACAGTTGCCGGATATTCATTCTCTTCCCCCGCAATACGCACTTTCCAATCAGGGTTAAACATTATATTCTCCATAATCTTCTCCTTTTGTCATCCTGAGCAATCATAGGGACGGTTCTGACACCTTCAATTTCAATCAAAGAACCGTCCCTCTGATTGATTCCCAAGTGGGGATGGCGGGGATTCCGCCCATCTTCGTTATACAAAGTCCGCCCGATATGCTTCCGCATGTTCCGGCCTCTTTAATGATATTCGGATTTAAATCTGTCGTATTTTTTACTCCCTGTCTGACCAGACTTGACAGAAAGCCGCCCCAGAATGCATCTCCCGCTCCGGTTGTGTCCTTCACCTGAACCTTCATAGGCTCAACCCTAAACTCAGTACATTTTGTATCCGTTTGACCGGTAAAGAAAATCTTAGATCCATCCTTGCCTAAGGTCAGAACCAGTACCGTAATCTCATTTTTGATCATAAAATCGGGGATATTCTCTTCGCCGCCTACGAAGTCAAGCTCTTCATCGGAAATCTTTAACAGATCCACATAAGGTATTATTTTATCGACCTGATGTTTACAATCATCAAAGCACCATATCTTATCGCGGTAGTTTATGTCAAAGCTGACCAGCTTCCCGCACTCCTTGGCTTTCCTTACAGCCATAAGCACCGCTTCCCTTTCGGGCAGCCCCGACTGGCTTACGGAACCGGCATGGATGATATCCCAGGCATTAAAATCGACCTTACTCACATCAGCCTCGTTTAAGAGCAGATCGGCACCGGGCTTTCTGGCAAAAGTAAATGACCTGTCACCGCTTTCATCCAGAGTCACAAAAGCAAGCGTGGTAGTTGCTTCGTCAGTCAGTTCCGGACAGAGTACCTCAACATTATTATCTTCAAGTGTCTTTTTAAGCAGCCTGCCAAAATCATCATTGCCGAGTTTTCCAAGAAATCCTGCCTTTATCTCATTTCTTGCAACGCTTACCGCCACATTCGCAGGTGCTCCGCCCGGATTCGCGGTATATGTGTTATTCATATCCGCTACCGGAGTAAAATCTATTAACATTTCACCAATACATAAAATGCTCATCATTGTTTATCACTCCGTAAATTTTATCTTGATATTGCATACCTCGGAAATCGTTCCGACCCTCATATACGGTCCGAACAGTCCCACTCCCGAAGTAACTATGTCATCCATATCTCCTATCTTCTTATAACCGTAGGAATTCTCCGAAATAAGGGAAAGCAGGATATTTGCAGGGAAAATCTGTCCGTCATGTGTATGACCGCTGAGTGTCAGATCAACTCCCGCCTCTGCCAGCTCTTCCAATTCTCTCGGCTCGTGGTCGAGGACGATCGTGGGATAATCGATCTGAGAAGCATTTTTCCAATAATCGATCAGTTCATAATCCTCTCCGATATCGAACTGCCCAAACTCATACCATTTGGATGCAGGATCCTCATCCGCAGACGAAAAGACCCATCCCTCTTTTTCGGCTTTTATCATATAATAGATATTATTTATGACCTCTTTGGGGGTATCCCTCAGAGTTATCCCCCGGCCCGGTCTCATATAATCGGGGCGGCCGTAAACAAAGAAGCTGTCGGCTATAAGCACACCGTTATCCCTTAACAGTGTAATACCTGCCTTTTCAAGGAACTCATCCATCCTTGGATCGCTTACCTTCTTCTCGTCCTGATTGAAGGTAAATCCGGCAAGGACGGGTTCATCGATATCATGATTGCCATAGCATGCATATATACCGTATCTGCTTTTTATTCCGCGATACGAGGCAATAAGCCTTTCGGGATTATCCAGAGCATCATAGATATTATCGAAGATATCCCCGCAGATAAATACAATGTCAGGATCGCACTGATTTATAAGCTCAACCATTTTGTCAATCTCGGGAACACCGATATTGCATCCCATATGCATATCCGCTACCATGACCACGTTCAGCTCATCCAGCTTGCAGTTCTTTTTGGGAAGCTCAACGGTGTAGTTCGTTATCCTTGTATCTGTAGCATGCAAAAAACCGTAGATACAGATGACGAGTGTGAAGATAATCCCCACAGAAGCTGCTGAAATCGCTATCTCCCGAGGTCTTTTCATGCTCTCGGTCGAACCTTTTTTCTTTTTTACTATTCTCCATATGAGACAGAAAATAAGATAAATGCAGGCCGGGAACATCGAATACATCAATACTCCGAGCCACATACTTCCATAATGCTGGAAAGCGAATTTTACTTTCGAGTACGGAAGCAGGAAACCTATGGGCATGGCAGATGCCGCAAAAATAAACAATCCGTATATAAGTACCCTCACCAGAATATGCGTATGCTTAAAGCAGGCTTTAAGCCACCGGTTTACCATAAGAGCGATAAGCCATGTCGCAAATATATAAAGAGGGCTGAGAATTAACGCTAACATTTAAAACTACTCCAAGTACTGTTTTATCTAACACCCATATCCATTTTCAATCAGAGTTATCCCTCTGTACGTTCTCCGGGTGCTGGGCCGGATATTCGGTTATACCGGCACCGGTATTGGGATTTACGCTTGAATATATGATATCGCCCATAAATACCACAAGCAGAGCGATGCATATCGGTGCGACAACCCTGAGCCTCCATTTACGGAACAGGTTGTCAAAAACAGGACCGAAGAAATAAACCACCAGACATCCGAACACTCCGAATATCAGCAGGCCTTCGGCACATATCCTGCCCTGGATATTCAGGAAATAGCCGCTGTAATCCCACCATTTTGCATGATACACAAAATCAAGCACGGTAGCCGTGCCATATTCCATTATTCCGCACAGCAATATAATGCTTGTAAATTCCAGAAAAGGTTTTGACCTTAACCTGTTAAGAAAAACAAGGATGAAAACACTTCCGCAGCCGTAGATCGGAACATACGGTCCGTTCAGGAAGCCCCTGTTTACAAATACTCCGTCCTCGTACAGATGTATCCCGATCTCCCAGAGCCATCCCATAAATGAAAATGAGAAAAACAGAAGTATGATAGACCATATCGAATATCTCCTGACATAGTGCAGATACTCGATATTCGGTGCCTTGATCGCATGAAGGAAGGTTTTCCTGTAAGCGGGGAACAGACGGAACGGATATATCTTCTTATCAAAAACATCCTGTCTTGTCTTTATCTTCTGCTGATGTTCTTCATACTCACACAGCTTTTTCTCCTCTTTGTTCGCAAAAAGGACCACTCCGAAATTCCGGGCGATAAAACCGCTCACGCCTTTCATTTTCTGAGGCACCGGAAGTTCTTCTTCCGCCAAGCTCTTAATATCGGCATAGGCTTCATCTATATGCTCGTCATCCGCCTTGACATAAAGGAATCTGTCATTTAACAGATCTGCTTCGGGAATTTCCTTCTTTTTCTTCTTGGCTTCTATTCTCAGTTCGGAATAATACTCACCGAATACTGCTGCCTCATATGCGTTCACAAAGCAGAGTTCCAAAAGTCCGAAGGTAAACAGGGAAAGGAATTTCCATCCGATAAATGAAAGCCCGAGTTTAAAGGCTTCCCATTTATGTCCGTCCATCATTTTGGTGGAAAGCTTTCTTGCCTCCTTACCGGTAACCGAAGGATTCTCAGATAATATATAGGGCACCAGCATATATTGATAGGCCTTAATAAAACCGCCGAAAAGGGTAAGCGACCAGAGAGCCGTTATGAGCGTAGTGGTAAAAAGCGCCCAGGCTGTCTGGAACCACCGTCCCGACTTAACAAGATAAAATACCCTTCTGACCGGTACCGTTTCATAGGTTCTCGATTCAAGAACAAAACGGATGGATACGACCTTAAACACGTCCAGAATAAAATACCAGATAAATACGGCCAACAGCATCATTATGCCTATGATGATTATGGATGCTATATTGTCCGACCTGACTATGGATGCGATACCGGTAAAGAGCTTCGTGAAAAGCTTTCCGGAGGTCAGGGCATTTGCTATGCTCGCAAACACACCCTGGGTAGTACCCACCTCGACCGGACCGATATATGACGGTTCCCTCGATTCTCCGTTTAGATTCCCTGTTACCTGAGAAACACTGTCCTTTACCTCCGTCAGACCGTCCTTTATTCCGATCACTCCGTCTATCAGGGAATCCTTTCCCTCTATAATGCCGTTGGAAAGACCGTCCTTTATCTTGTTTCCGCTTTCGGAAATATTGTCCTTAAGCTTTGTCGCGCTGTCCCAGACCTGATCGGCTCCGAAACCGTTCGCAACATACTGAAATACGTCCGCTATTCCTCCGAACCTTTCATCAAGGACCGTGTTCGAAATACCGTCGGTATCAAGAGTAACCTCTCTTGAAAGTGCCTTTTTCAGAGATCCGAAGGAAGAAGCGTTTTCAATTCCTATAAAGGAGGTAAACGCCATTATCAGCACTATGACCCAATAGTGGCTCTTAAGTACCTCCAGACCTCTGTTTTTTAATTCCTTCCTGTTCATTTTCCTTTGATTCCTTTATCCAAGGTTTTATCATGCTTCTACGGTCGAGTAGATCGTAGGCTCCCCTATAACCTCAGAATACAGATCCAGTCCGAAGCTCGTAAGCTCGGGAACACTCTGTATCATCTTGTATGTCCTTACTCCGTCCTTCTTTCGTTCAGCACAGAAGAAGGTGATATCCGAATGCTCGTTCTTCTTTTCCTTTTCCTCACTCTCCGCATACATCTTACGCGCAAAGGAAAGAAGATGTGTTACCGTGATTATCTTTACTCCTGCTTCATTCATCGCTTTTATGATATCGTATGCGATTATTGAGCCGTCTATCTCCGTCGTGGTTGCAAAGGATTCATTCAAAAGCACCAGTGAAGTCTTATCCAGATGATCGATGATAGAATTCATACGTCCGAGCTCCTCGTCCAGACGTCCGCTGTTCATCGCGGAATCCTCACGACGTGTGAAATGAGTAAACAATGAAGTAAAAATACCGCTCGAAAAGCTTTCCGCAGCCACCTGGAGCCCTGCCTGCATCATAACCTGTGCGATGCCGACGCTGCGGAGGAAGGTGGATTTTCCGCCCTGATTGGCTCCCGTTATTATCACCAGCATCTTATTCTGGATGTTACAGGTATTTCCTACGGCGTTCACACGCTGCTCCATGCACATTACGAATTCCTTTAGCTCACTGAAGGTAAGCCTGTCATTTTCACATACCGTAGGATAACAATAATCTATCCCTATACGCTTCATGTGGTGGCTTAAGTTAACCGCTCCCCTGTAAAAAGCGCTCTGGAAAAGCAGCTGGTCAAAGAAATTTGAAAATCTGTCAAGGAACTCACCCGTAAACGTCATTATATAGTTCACGGTATTCTGCTCGAGCCCCACTATCTGCTTCTCGATCACGGGAGTCATCTTTGTCGAGAACGAATCGGGAGTCAGGGAATTCTTAAATTCAACTATTTTTGCTATGGTGCCCTTCGGATTCCTGTACTTTATCATATTCGAGGTCACGTTCTTGAGCTTAACGTTTTTAAGTTTAAGTCCCGCCCCGAGCTTTCCCTTTATTACGATATTGGGAGCATAGATATAAACGGCTCCGTCCTTATCCTCGCTCTCCTTAACATAAAAAGCCACGTCCTTAAGGAGCTTCTCAACGTTTCTTTCGTATTCGTCGCTGAATTCCTCATTAAGCCTTTTGGCAAGGTTCTTTAATCCTTCAGAATTAAACAGGACCATGCTTCCCTTAAGCAGCTGCTTTATCTTTGAAAGCCCCTCGGCGAAAAGTGCTGTAAGATGTATCTGTGTCACGGCCCAGCCGGCATTGTCTGATCTGCCGCTGTACCCGGTGGTCCTTCTTCCGAGCTTGTCCCATTCCACAACTATCTTCGTGACCTCTTTATAGAGGTTCTGGATAAAGCTCTCATTCTCCAGGCAGTCCTTTAAGATCTTCTGCCTGTAAAGGATCTCCTCCTTTGTAACAAGCGGAGAAACCATAACCTTGCTCATCGTATCGGAAATAAAAGGATCCTGTTCCTTTATCTTCTTTGCCTGTCCGTTCTCAAAAACAACATCCTTTCCGGCATTCATATACAGCGTTTTAAGCCCTAGGTCCTGGACTATCGATTTTGCGTCAAAATACCTTGCGATGCCGTTAAATTCCTTGTCCTTATATAATAAAAATGCGTTCATATCATGTGCCTTTCGTCTCGATCAAAGGGAAGATCCTCCGATCAAATGTTCCAATCTTCCGACAAGCTTCTCATATCCAAGGCCGTATTTCTCGACCTGGTTTCTGGCACAGCCCTCGTAATCGACACTCTTTTTCTGTATTTTAAAATTCTGTTTTCCGTTTTCATCGAGCTGAGCGGAAAGACCGACGATACGGTCATCTATATCGCAGAGCTCTCTTAAGTGGGTTACGTATATCCCGTGGCAGCCTTCGTCAAGGAAATGCTTAAGTACATTCTGTCCCATGATTATCGCGTCATAATTTGCAGCGGTCGTAAACAGCTCGTTTATAACGATAAACGCATTGTCCCTGCTGTTTTTCATCATGGGCGACAGACGGACCAGCTCCTCCATAAGCTTGCCTCTTCCGGTCTCAACGCTCTCTTCGACCGAAAAGTGCGTAAGTATATCCGAAAAATACGGGACCTCAGCCGATGCGGCCGGAACGTCAAGGCCTATCTTGGTAAAGTAGATAAGCTGTCCGAGACTTCTTGCGAATGTGGTCTTTCCGCCCTGATTGGGACCTGTAAGCACAAAGAAAAGCTCGTTCCGCTCATAAGAAAAATCATTGCTTATAACAGGCTTACCCTTATCATTGTTTACGCAGGCAAGTGCAAGATCATATAATCCTGTTGCGGTTATCCTTACATCCGCGGTTCCTTTAGCGGATACGGTCTGCGGCTCGGTAAAGCAAAAACCTGCGTTTGTCATCTTCTGCTCAAACTCGAAAAATGACAGGTAGAATCTAAGTTCATCGGCAAGTCTTGAAAATACGCCGTTTTCAAAGACCGGAATATCCTTATACAGCCTTTCGGCTTCCTTAAATATCTCGGGATTCCTCTTTGCGACAATCTTAACGATCTCCTGTTCGAAGCTCGTAAGCTCATCGGTGCTTGCAAAGGGATTGACGAATTCCTTTTCGTTCGCATCGCAGATCTTTACAAGGAAGTCCTCGTACTCTGCGGTATCTTCCCATTCATCATCATCTTCTTCCGATGTAGCATCCTGATCTTTCTCGTTAGCGGGCTTCGAATCCTCTACCGAAACCTGGATCCTGCCGTTCTCATAGCTTGCGATGACAGTTAAGCTCAGGAGCGCTTCCTTTAGCTTCAAAGCCTTTTCTGCCATCCCGATAAATTCAGGCTTTCCGGTATATTCAGCTAACAGCTCCGAAAGACTCTTAAAGCCTCCCGAATCCAGTGCCGAGTCTTCAAGTGCTTTTTTAAGCTCCGAAAGGCACCTTGTATATATCTCCATCCCCCAGAAATGCCATACGGGTTTCTGAAGCTCTATCCTCGTGCTTTTCTTTTTATTTTCAATATCCCTGAATTCGTTATAATCAGACGTAAACTTAATAAGCGCGTCATACAGGGCATTTTTCTTTATGTCGGCATACACCGCATGCCTGTAGCCCTGACATTCGGCGTCCAGCGGGAAATACTCAAAATATTCCAATATTCCTCTGTCATTCTTTGTTATCCTCTCCAGAATCTGATCAACGTTCAGATCCAGAAAAAATGCCGGTCTTGTCACACCTTTATTAGGCGTTTTAAGATCAAGTAAGCTCTCAAATCCCATAGTATCTCCTTCCACAATAACCCAATTTATTCTATCCCAAAACAGCCTTTTTGTCAATTAAATTGCTTGACCTTTTGACCGATTTGACATAAACTGATACGTAGTACGTTGTATGCTCCGACGTGGGTTATACAGATAAGGAGTCAAGAAGTGATACTTTCAGTTAACAACATAACCAAAAGCTTCGGTACGGACGTTATCCTGTCCGAGGTTTCATTCCATATAGAAGCAGGTCAGAAGGCTGCGATAGTAGGTATAAACGGCGCAGGTAAATCAACCCTTCTGAAGATCATTACCGGAGAACTGGCGCCGGATTCCGGTACCGTATCCATACAAAAGGACGCCACCATCGGTATCCTTACCCAGACACAGAACCTGACCGATGAAAACAGCATATATGACGAAGTGCTTTCCGTTAAGGCCGACATCCTCGCGTTAGAGGAAAACATCAGAAGGACCGAGCACTCCCTAAAGAATCTCGAAGGCGAAGAACTGGAACAGGCACTCAACCGTTACTCCCGCATGAACGCAGAGTTTGAAAACGCCAACGGTTATGCGGTAAAAAGCGAGGTTACGGGCGTATTAAAGGGCCTGGGCTTCGGAGATGACGAATTTTCCAAAACCGTCGGTACTCTCTCCGGAGGACAGAAAACCCGCGTGGCCCTTGCCAAGCTCCTTCTTTCCAAGCCCGATATAATAATGCTCGACGAGCCGACCAACCATCTTGACATGGACGCAATAAGATGGCTCGAGGGTTTCCTCGGAGCTTACAAGGGAGCGGTTATCCTGGTGGCTCATGACAGATATTTCCTTGATAAGATAGTTTCAAAGGTCGTTGAAATAGAAAACACGAAAGCAACAAGCTACGAAGGAAATTATACTGAATTTTCAAAAAAGAAAAAGATGCTGAGGGATGCTCTCATAAAGCAATACCTTAATCAACAGCGCGACATAAAGCATCAGGAAGCGGTCATTGAAAAGCTTAAATCCTTTAACCGCGAAAAATCCATCAAACGTGCCGAAAGCAGGGAAAAGCAGCTTGCAAAGATCGAGCGCATAGAGCTTCCCAAAGAGCTCAATGCCGAGATGGATATAAGGCTTGAGCCCAACATAGAGAGCGGAAACGATGTACTTACGGTAAGAGGGCTTGCAAAAGGCTTCGACGGAGTAAATCTTTTCCGAAACGTAGATCTTGAAGTCAAAAAAGGTGACAAGGTGGCCATAATAGGCGCTAACGGAACAGGCAAGACCACACTTATGAAGATCCTGAACGGTCTTTTAGAGCCCGACGCAGGAAGCTTTAAGCTCGGAGCCAAGGTCTACACCGGATATTACGATCAGGAACACCATGTTTTAAATCCCGAAAAAACCGTATTTGAAGAGATACAGGACACCTATCCCGACATGGATAACACCAAAGTAAGGAACGTCCTTGCCGCATTTCTTTTCACGGGTGACGATGTATTTAAGCTCATCAGGGATCTGAGCGGCGGAGAAAAGGGCCGTGTATCTCTTGCAAAGCTTATGCTTTCCGATGCCAATCTCCTCTTCCTCGACGAGCCGACAAACCACCTTGACATCATATCAAAGGAAATCTTAGAGCAGGCGGTTTCATCCTACAAGGGCACCGTGGTCTACGTATCCCATGACAGATACTTTATCAATAAAACCGCCACAAGGATCATGGAGCTGGTAAATAACGGCTTCCTCTGCTTTGACGGAACATACGATTATTACTTGGAAAAACGTGACGCACTGTTAAAACTCCACGAAGAAAAGCAGGCTGCCGGCAATTCTGTATCTGGATTCAAACCTACGGCAGATCCCGGACAGATGCAGGGCGGTGACCTGTCAGACAAGGGACAGGGAGCTTTTACGGCACAAAATAGCAAAGGCTCTAAGGAGGACTGGGAAAATGCCAAAAAGAAGCAGGCCGAAACCAGGAAACTAGAGAATGAATTCAAAAAATGCGAGGAAGAAATAAACCGACTCGAAACCAGGAACTCCGAAATAGATGAAGAGATGCAGAAGCCCGAGGTCGCATCTTCTGCCGCACGGCTTCTTGAACTTTCGAAGGAGCACAAGGCAAATACCAAAGAACTCGAAAGATTGATGGAGGTCTGGGAAGAATTATACGAACGGCTGAATTCATAATGAGCCCACAATAATATGATGGCTAACAATGGAGAACAATATGCAAAAGCTTCTGACAATCATAGTTCCGTGTTTTAACGAACAGGAGGTACTGCCTTTATTTCTTGAAGCGGTCGAACCGGTAAGAAATGAACTCGAAACAAAACACGGGTTAAGCACTGAGCTTCTCTTTATAGATGATGGCTCCGTGGACGGAACACTTGAGCTTTTAAGAGAATTTCATGAAAAAGACGAAAGCAATAGATATATTTCCTTTTCCAAAAATTTTGGGAAGGAAGCTGCTATCCTGGCAGGGCTCAAGAATGTAAAAGGCGATTACGCCGTTTTGATGGATGCGGACCTTCAGCATCCACCCAAGCTCTTGACGCAGATGTATTCGGAGCTTACAGCCGGTCCCGGTTCCGGCGGAAGCTATGATTCCGTTGCAATGTACAGGGATGACAGGAAAAGAGAAGGTTTTTTCAGAAGACACTTTTCTTCAATGTTCTTTAAGATAATGAATAAGATGTCCAAACTGAATATCGTAAATGGGGCAACGGACTTCCGTATGATGAACCGCCCGATGATAAATGCCATTGTTTCAATGCCCGAAACTAACCGTTTCAGCAAGGGTATATTTAACTGGGTCGGCTTCAACACCAAATGGCTTCCTTTTGAAACAGGTGAAAGACCTGCCGGTAAATCCAAATGGTCTTCGGGTAAGCTCATCTCTTATTCCTTTGATGCCATTTTAAGCTTTTCCGAGGTACCGTTAAAGCTCTGCTCCTGGCTCGGAATCATCTTCTGCCTGGTATCGTTTATCGTAGGGCTTGTACACTTTGTAAAAACGCTTATTTTCGGAGATCCCGTGGCCGGTTTCCCGACGCTGTATCTCATGATGCTTCTGTTGGGCGGTATAATTCTCCTATTCTTAGGGATTATGGGACAGTATCTTGCGAGGATATATCTGGAAATAAAGCAGCGTCCGGTATATATTATTAAGGAAAGCAATGAGGAAACCAACCTCATTAAATAACTCACACCGGACAGGAGATCATATATGCTTACCACAGTGTTTTATTCATCCTTTTTTAACGGCAATCTCTTCTACATCGTTATGGGAGTAATCCTGATCTTAGTTGCCGCTTGGTTGCTATACACCAAGTTTTACAGATATACCTTACTGAAGAATGCCTGTACCGTACCCGTTGATGCAAGGCTTTTCAGGGTGGATTCCAAATTCGGCGGCAAGGGCGGCCGCAGATGGAACATAACATATGAATTCTTCTATAGAGAAAGAAGATATATCGTAAGCAATGATTATTGGGAGCAGATGCGTTATAACCGTCCCATAGAGGGCAATATCCAGACCATTATGATAAACCCCGACAATCCCAACGATTATTACGATGCACTGCTTGCTCACGCCAGAAGAAATGGGATATTCTGCGGGATCATGCTCATCGGAACCGGAATATTCATTATGCTTATGCCACTGTTCATTCGTTAATACAGATTTAAAACAAAAAGCTCCGCATCAGCGGAGCCTTGTATTTTCATATTTTGAACGTGTACGCAATATATCACATACATAATTGATCCTGTCATCGAGGTCAGTCGAATCCGATATCACATCAAGGCTGACCTCGATGTTTGTTATTGTCCTCTCATCGATCTTATCCCTGCCTGCCTTTAATACGGCAAGCTTTTCTTCGGAAGTACGGGCCTCCAGGAACTGCATTATCACGGAAGCCGGTACGCTTTCTTCTTCAGAACTCTGTACGTTATTTTCTCCGGCTTTGATCTCCCGTTCATCCGTCGTCTTCTGCTCATGACTTGCTTCTAAAGCACCGGTCTCTTTGATCGAGTCTACAGGCTCAAATCTGTACTCCTGCTTTGCATCCGGATACTTTTGGCGATCAAGCTTCTCATAAAAACTGCTTTTAGGTCTTGCATAAACCTCAAAGCTCCCATAGAGGGCCTGATAGATTACCAGTTCCTCCCCCGTCTCGGAATGCTTAGCGGTGCAGAGCACCTGATATAGATTTCCTTTAAAATGTCTGTAGATTTTTCCCAGCTGTACTGTATCCATAAACCCCGGCCCCTTTTAGATCTTAATCTTAATATTGTCCTTCTTCCTTGCTTTGTAATAATCCGCATACTCGGTGGTAATAAGATTGAACCTAACCATCAGGTCAAGATCTGCCTCAAATTCGGCAGTCCTCAGCTCCTTATTGTCAACCATCGACTGAAGAACCCTTCTTATCCTCTCCTGATAGTCGTTCTGCGAAATAACATTGTCTGTCCAGAATACCCTGCTCTCATAAGCCTGCTTAAAGTACGTCGAATATTTACCCTTAATGTTTAAGGAATCAAAAACCTTAAACTCAAAATCAAACTTGTTGAAAAGCTTTCTGAGGGACCTCGGAGTTATAGCGATCTTTCCGCCCAGAATATACTGGTTTTTATACATTACCTCTGTATCCGATCTTCCGGTTCCGGGATACAGCGAAGGCAGAAGCTCGCCAAATATTGCGTTAACATCGGCTTCCTGTTTTATGGCATCAAAATCCTCGGCAAGTTTTTCCTCAACATTTCGCCGGTAGGTACATTGTAAGAATTCCGACATAGGGATAAGCTCTGTCCTGAGCGCTCCCTCTACCAGTATGATATTTACCAGCCTGCCCTTTTCCTGAACAAATGCGGGAGTATGAAGAGCCCTTGCTTCCTTCCATGAATCAACCAGGATAGGTGTGTAACGCCTGTCATCCTTCCTGACCTTGAGCATCTTCTTTCTGGCTTTTACTTCCTTGGGAGTCGGCTTTTTTACCTCATAAAGATCGTCACTTTTACGCCTTTCGGTATTTGTCTGCTCCGTCTCCTCTTCATCAAGGCCCATTGCCTCCTTTGGATCGTAATCCCCGCCGCTTTCATGTTCCTTTAAGATATCCTCAAGACTTTCCTGTGCACCATCTCCTGTATCTGCGGTTTCACTAGTCTCTGCAGTATTTTCTGTCCCTTTACCTTCATTCTTCTCTTTCTTCTTTTTCTTTTCGGATTTAAGGGACAGACCCTCAACACCTATGGCCAGATCCGAAAGTTCCTCTTCTAAAGCTGAAAAATCGATATCCTCGTCATCATAATCCGTTTCTTCCTCTTCTTCCGGAACTTCCTTCTTGGTTTCAGGCTTTATCTTTTCTCTTTTGGGAGCCTTTTTTTCAAGATCCACGTCTATATCTACAAAGGAGAAGGAAAACATAACAAGAAGTCCCGCTATCAGCAGCACCGCTCCCGTTCCCAGGAATATCAGGGACTGCCCCGAAATTCCCATGATCAGAAGTACCAGGCCCGCTATCAGAAGGACTATTACTCCGATAAGATATGTTTTAACTTTAGTCTCACCGTATTTTAAGGTGATCAAAAGCTTCTTTAACATTTAAACTCCCTTAATATCAAAAAACTCTTTAACCTGTTCAACAACCTTTATACCCATCTCATAACCGTGCTCATAGAGCTCGTTCAGCTTGACGGGATCCCTTGTAATAAGCTTCGGAAGGCTTATTTCCGGGTAAAATGCAATCGCTTGATTCTGAAGAACGAGTTCCTCTACAAAATCAAGATCCGCATTATATTTATACGGTCTTTCGCGCATGGTCTTTACGAAATTCCTGTGCCAGAAATACCTTGTGGTGATAAGCTTGCTGGTCTTTAGCTTCTTCCTGTACCTGCTCTGCTGGGTAAGGATGATAAGATTTTTCTTCATTCCGTCCGAAACAGCCCTTCTTATCGGGATCGCATCAGCCATTCCGCCGTCGGTCATCGGCCGTCCGTCAAGGAATCTTGTCCTTGTGATCACCGGGAATGAATTGGAGGCACAGCACATATCCATCAGATAATCCTTATCCTTGTATTCATTGATATATACAGGCTCACCGGTCCTTAAATCGGTCAGGCTCATGGTAAGGGTCTGACCCGAATTAAAGAACTCATTAAAATCTATCGGAAGTATTTCATACGGGATCTTGTAAAACATAAGATCAGTGTTATATACCGATCCCCTTGTAAAGAAATTCCACCAGGAGAACAGCTTTCTTATTCCCACGGTATTTAGCAGCGAGTTCCTTGCCCATCCGCTCTGCTTCGAGATATAGCTTATGGAAACGTATGCACTTGCGGATACAGAGTATACGTTCTTGAAATATATTCTGTTTTCTACCAGCCGGTCAAGGATACCGGCTGAAAAGAGGGCTCTGGTACCTCCGCCCTCCAATACAAGTCCGCCATCAACTAACATACGTTACCTCAAAGCTAAAATCTTCATACTGCCATTCTTGCTGCTCTTTGGGCTTTTTCCTCTTCCTCAAGCTTCCTGTAATCAGTCTTTCCGATCTTGGTCTGCGGAAGTGAAGCCCTGAATTCTATTTCATTAGGCTTGGCATACTTTGCAAATTTATTCTTGCAGTATTCCATTATCTCTTTTCTGGTTTCCTCATTAGGCTCAAAGCCATCCTTAAGAACGATGAACGCCTTGATCTTCTCCATCCTGTACTTGTCGGCAACACCGATAACGCAGGATTTCTCGATCTTTTCATGCTCCTCAAGGATAGCCTCAACCTGATTCGGATATACATTGTAGCCGGAAGCGATGATCATACGCTTTGCTCTTCCCTTGAAGAATACAAAGCCGTCCTCATCCATCATTCCGAGGTCTCCCGTATAGAGCCACTTAACGCCATCCTCATCCTCTTTTAAGGTCTGAGCCGTTTCCTCGGGATTTCCTATGTATTCCTTCATGATAAGAGGACCGCTTATAATGATCTCTCCGGTTTCCCCAACGGGAAGGACCTTTCCGGTCTCATGATCCACGATCTTAAAGTTCATGTCGGCAAAAGGAATTCCGATGCTTCCGCGCTTTGCGCCCTCCTTAGGAGAGAGGCAGCAGGCCGAAAGAGTTTCCGTAGCGCCGTAGCCCTCACGTACCTCAACTGTTGAACCGTGCTCCTTTAGAAATCTGTCAAACCTGTCCTTAAGATCTGCCGAGAGACTGTCGCCGCCCGAGAAAATACCCTTAAGGTGGCTGAAATCAAGTCCGTGCAGCTTGGGAACCCTAAGGATGGCCTCAAACAGCGTGGGAACTCCGGCAAAATAAGAGCACTTTGACTCCGAGATAAGCTTCACATAGCTCTTTGCCGTAAACCTCGGTATAAGGATGGTTTCCGCACCCGCATAGAGCATGCAGTGGATGCAGATTCCGAGACCAAACCCGTGGAACATGGGCATTGCTGCTATAAACTTATCTCCTGGTGTAAGGACCGGAACCGTAGCCTTTATCATTATCGCCTGTGAATTGAAATTGTGATTGGTAAGGACAACACCCTTTGTTGTTCCGGTAGTTCCTCCCGAAAACAGGATGACTGCCGCATCATGAGGCAGACGGCTCTCCGCAAAGGGACCCTCATAATCCTTTCCGAGGTCGAGGAAGGTACTCCATCTGATGATATCCTCGGTCTCCTCAACCTTTTCCGTCTTTCTTCCTACGGTCATCTTGTAAGCCACATTCTTGGGGAATACAAGTCCGTCCTGGATTCCCGTAACGATAGTGAGCCTTACGTCGGTATTTACCAGTATGTTCTTAAACTTGCCGAACAGCTGGTCAAGGGTAACTGCCATAACAGCCTTTGAAGTCTTAAGATAATACTCTATCTCTCTTTCTGAAGACAAAGGATGTATCATGCTGGCAACACCGCCCGCCAGATTCACACCGTAAAACAGGACAAGTGCCTGGGGACAGTTGGGAAGAGCGATGGTAACGCACTCTCCGGGCTTAAGTCCGGCACTTTTTAAAGCTTTTGCTACCAACTCGACCTGTTTTCTCATTCCCCTGTAGCTGACCTTCCTGCCCAGGAATTCATAAGCCGTATACCCCGGGTAGATGTCTGCCGCACGGAAAAGAGCATCACAGATGGTTCCGTCGTAATAATTCAAAATAGTGCTGCCCAGACTGTCACTGTCCGTATTATATAAATTCTCGAAGATATCTCTGGTATCCTCTTTTTTTCTGAAACTGATCATTTGTTTTTTACAGCTAAACCCCGCTGTCTCCTTTTATTATAAGATCCTTCGCGTCACATCGCAGTTTGCTCTGCAAACTGCGATATGGCTCAGGATGACAAAATATTTTTACTCAATTTCCTCAAGAGCGTCACTGAAGTTTTCAAGATCCTCAGGCTTAAGCATATCCTTCATGTAAGGAATAGCATCGATGAACTTAAAGGTTCTTCCGGTTTCAAGCAACGGATGGTTCAGGACCTGAGGGAACATCTTTTCAACTATGGCACGCAGCTTAGGAGTATCAAGGATCTCACCTACGGTGGTCTTTTCAATGCTGTACTTAGAATTGGTTGCCGTCTTAGCTTCAAGCTTCTTGATGTGGGTCATATCTGCGCCCCATGCAAAGCCTGCCTCTAAAGCCTTCTGGTTTGCAAGTACCACCAGCTCGCCCTTGCTTGCAAGCTTCTTTGTAAGACCGGCAAGCACCATCTCCTTGGGAAGCATCTTGGTAAAGCCTAAAAGCGCTCCGATAAGGATCATGTTTGCCATCCTGATATCGCCTATTTCCTTAGCCATATCGTCGGCCGGAACATCAAGAAGATAAACACCGCCGCTTCTGATCTTGCTCTTTGCGCGGTTGCAGTTCCTGATGACAAGTCCGTCGGGAACTATCTCCTGAAGACCCTTCTGGCAGGCATCATCGCTCATGGCGATCATACCCATGCATTTGCCGGGAAGGGGTGAAAGAATGGGCTTGTCGGAAACCACTACGGTACATTTGGCTATACCGCCGCGCTGTGCTGCTCCATACCACGGAACGAAGGTTGAGAATCCGAAAGCTGCCGCTGTAGCTGCCAAAGAAGCACCTGCCGACATAACACCCTGTCCGCCTGTACCCGATATAAGTAATGAATATTTCATTCTCCAAACCTCTCTTCCTTGTCCACAAATGTCTTGCACTCAAAATATTTCTCCGTCTGCTTTTCCATAAACTCTAAGCTGGTGACGGGATCGCAGTGCCATGTAGTAGGACAGTTTGTAAGGAGCTCTATAAACGAGAAGCCCTTGTTTTCAAGCTGGTTCTTAAAGCCCTTGATGATGGCTGCCTTAGCCTGCTTGATGCCTGCCGGTGTACGGAGCGTACAGCGGGTAACAAGACGGGGCGCATCAAGTTCTTTAATAAGCTCGCACATCTTTAAAGGATATCCGGTACCGAGCAGATTTCTGCCGTTGACAGCGGTGGTTGCCTTTTGGCCCAAAAGTGTGGTAGGAGCCATCTGGCCGCCTGTCATACCGAATATTGAATTGTTTGCGAAAATAATAGTGATATTCTCTCCGCGGTTAGCGCAGGAAAGAATCTCTGCAAGTCCGATGGAGGCTAAGTCTCCGTCGCCCTGATAGCAGAATACCAGACAATCGGGTCTGCAGCGCTTGATACCGGTAGCAACAGCGGGAGCCCTGCCGTGTGCTGAGCCGATGATATCAAGGTCCCATGAAACGAGTCCCTGAGTAGAACATCCGACGGGAAGAACGTAAACTGCCTTCTCCCTTACCTTTAATTCGTCTATAGCCTCGGCTATGATCTTTGTAGCGGTAGCGTGCAGACATCCGGGACAGTAGGAGGAAGCGGTAGGAAGGATCGACTTCGGTCTCTCATATAATGTACTCATTATTCCTCCTCCTTTCCGCCTGCTATGATCTTCTTTATAGCCTGCTTTACATCATAATCATCAAGTAAAACTCCGCCCGAATGGCCGTAAGTATAAACGGGAGCCCTGCCCTTTACGGCTGCTTCCACATCCTCGCCCATCTGTGCGGGAATGGTCATTTCTATATCGATAATACCCTTAACCTTAGAATAATCAAGCTTGTTAAAGCTCTCCTTAGGGAACGGGAACAGGGTAATGGGACGGATAACTCCGATCTTAACACCCTCTGCCCTCAGTTCTTCAACTACGGACTTAACAACACGTGCTGCGATACCGTATGCGGTAACCACATATTCAGCATCGTCCAGGTAGAGCTCCTCAACCTGAACGTCTTCCTTCTCCCAGCGCTTTGTACGCTCAGCGAAGGACTTGTTTAAACCCTCAAGACCTGCCTCATATATAGGGGAAATAAGATGTGACTGTCTCTTTTCCTCGCCCTCCCAGCGGCCCATAGTCCAAGAGGACTGTGCCTTGGGGTTTGGCTCCTTCATGGGAGGAAGCTCCACCTGCTCCATCATGGCACCTAAGCATCCGTCCATAAGAATGCAGACAGGATTCCTGTCACGCTCCGCATAATCAAATGCATTGTATGTAAGATCAACTATCTCCTGCAGAGTAGAAGGAGCAAATACCATAAGCCTGTGTCCGCCATGGCCCAAAGCCTTTGTAACCTGGAGATAATCGGACTGTGCGGGCTGGATGCTTCCGAGTCCGGGGCCTCCGCGGCTGACATCAACAATCAGAGCCGGAAGCTGTGCGGCTGCAAGGTAGGAAATACCTTCGCACTTAAGCGATAAACCGGGGCCCGATGAGGATGTCATAGCCCTTACACCTGTACTTGCAGCACCGTAAACCATATTTATCGAAGCGATCTCGCTCTCACCCTGGATAAACACACCTCCAACCTCAGGAAGCCTGCGGCTTAAGTACTCGGGTACTTCATTCTGGGGTGTGATAGGGTAACCTGCGAAGAACCTGACGCCTGCCCTGACAGCAGCCTCAGCCAAAGCTTCGTTACCTTTCATGAACTTCTTTTCCATGTTGTGAACTCCTTATATATAATAATCAATCTTCTTTAATAACAGAAATCGCAGCCTCGGGACATACGGTGCTGCAGGACAGACATCCGATACAATCCTGGACATTCGCAACCTTAACCTTAACATAGCCCTTTGCATTCAGGCCGTCCTCAGCGGAAAGGACCTTCTTGGGACAGTACTTGATACAGTAGCCGCAGCCCTTACAGAACTTTTCTGCAATCTTTACCTTAAACGAAGGACCGCTCTTGGCTGTCTTATCCTTGTACTGCTTGTCATAATTCCTCTCGATGGTACGGACAAGCCTTGAAACCGTTGTGTTAACAGGTGTGGGAACACCGACCTTCTTTCCTAAGCGCTCTATGGCACCGTTGATGAACTCTATCTCTGTGGGAGCCTTCTTCATCAGCATATCCTGTGCCATCGAAGGATAATGGAGACCTGATGTCTTACGTGCCACGGGAAGGATATGGGTCATGAAATAATTGAAATCAAGCTTTACTCCGCAGGTCATTCCCACTGCGATAGCTTCCTTCAGCATATCAACCGCAAGCAGTGTGAAATCCTGATCGTTGCCGGCTTCTCCGCCGCGGAGACGTACAAGTCCGCAGCCTGCATTAACGGCAATATTGACAAGAAGCTTGTACCATACCTCAACATCGATGTCATCCGTATAGGCAGCCTTAAGTCCGCCTGCGTTAAAGATGCCCGCAAGCTCGTCACCGAACTTCTTCTGGTCCTCACCCTTAACAACGGAACCGAAAACAACGTTCACGTCACCGAACAGACCTGTATCGAGAACTGCCGGTGCAGACATGATGGCTGACATATTTACACAGCCGTAATATATATTATCCTTATTCACGCTCTCCGCAATGATATCGGTATTTCCAATACCGTTCTGAAGCGTGATGACCTTGGTATTTTCTCCGATAATGGAAGCTGCACCTTCCAGAGCAGTCTTTGTATCACAGCCCTTTACCATAACCAGGACCGCATCCTGCTTCTCAAGGCCCTCGCAGCCCACTGCAGCCTTAACGGATATGGGAGCTGTCTCGCTCTTTTCTCCGTCAGCGCCCGTATAGCTTCTCATAACGATCCCGGGGCTCATAAGCTTTTCAGCAAGCTCCTTACGTCTTACCAGCAGGGTAACATCAGCTCCGCCCAACTGAAGATAGGCTCCAAGCATACTTCCCATTGCCCCTGCACCTAACACAGCAATTTTCAAACCTCATTCCTCCTTATATTTCAATATAATTGTTTACGTATTGTATAGAATAACAGATTTAGTGTTTATCTCTGTCCGTCACATAACAAACCACAATATATGCTATTACAAACGGTAAAAAAGTACATCATCATTTTTGTTGATATAGGCATATGAAAAGACCGGACACAACGACCGGTCTTTAAGAAAAATCATGAATTTACAAGCTTGTCACAGATTTCCTTCATATGGGCTGCATCAGCTTCGGTTATCTCGTATTCGGAGTACCTTGCCCTGTCATAGATCTCCGCCATCTCGGGAAGATCAACGGCACTCGAGCATTCTCCCGAGGTCTTGTAGGAAAGAGCCTTTTTATCTCCGGATTTGGTAATCCTGAAGCACTTTTCTTTTGCGGTAAGCTTGAAGCTCCTCCGCACCTTCTCCCTGGGACTCAAGAAAAACCTCTTCTCCCTTTCCTTTTTCTTCTTTAAGGAAACGGTATCACAGCTTTCCCTTACATCAGTCACCACATCGTCTACAATGATATCCGGGCGGTCAAGCCTCATATTGAACAGCCCCAGTATCTTCTTTATAAAACGGTAAATGGAAATAAGTGCCAGCATGATTATCAGCACCCAGATAACCTTCTGGATAATAATGCTGAACAGCGATTCGGGTCTTACATCGCCTTGCCCGAGCTTTGCCGTTAAAGAGTCAAAATCGTTATAATCAAGCCTTTCGGCTTCCCGGGCTACCTGTTCGCCTCCGCCGAAAATCTTCTTTAAAAGCTGCTTTATATAATACCCGAGCTTTCCGGTAATAAAGCTTCCGAACCTGGTAAGACTGTCCATATTGGCAATGGCAAAGAACAAGCCCGCGGAAACACCAACGTATATAATAACGCTCTTAAGCCCCGCGCCCATTATCTCGGATTTCGGGAAGAAACCCGCCGTATGTTCGTTCAGCTTGACAAATCTGGCATACCTTCCGAAGAAATGCTGCATAAAGAACATGGTAAACAGGCATATCAGAAGGTTACGGTATACCGCGGTGATATTCTCATACTGCTGTATCGTCAGAACAAAGAACGGAGCACATATGAGAATAGCTATTATCGGTATTGAAAAGCTTTCATCCTCCATTTCAAGTCCGCCGCGCTGCTTCACTACCGAAAGGAGACAGTAGAAAAAGGCGAAGCCCGCATGCAAAAGCAGATATTCCAACTCCGTAAAGCCCGTAAGAGCCATAAAGATAAAAACAAGAAAATGAAGAACTATTGAAACCGAAATTTTATCTGTTTTTACACGTATAAAATAGTTAACGATAAGCCCCAGTCCCATTATTCCCCAGCACAAAAGATTAAGACGCTTGATGGAATAAACCTCGGAAAGCATGACAGAAAGACCGTAAGCAAGAGCAAACAGACTCCAGTGGTTTGTCTGCGTTACGATCAGTTCGCGTATTAAGATAAGCGTCTTTTCTTTTCTGTCTCTTTTCATGCTTCTTTCTTATCCAGATCTATCTCAGTATTAGTGTCAAAGCTCCAGCTTCTGATGGGTATCGTGCGTGTCTGAAGCTTTGAAGAAATGCCTATGGTCTCGGCTCCTGAGGTAACGTAGAGCCACAGGAAGCTCAGATGCAGGCTGTCGTAATTCTCCAGCATATTCTGGTATTTGTTGTAGGAATTGACGGAAATATGATAATCGCACATGGTTCCGTCCCCTGCCTCGATAGTATCCGAGAAGAGCTTCGCCATATCCTGTGTCTCTTCCTTAAGATTTATTCTTGCAAGCGCGCGGTATATTTCCTGCTCATGAACCCTTCCCCTGCTCCTCTTTATCTTGATGGGCTGGTGGCTCAGGCAATCCACGCCGTTGCTGTACAGGGCAAATTCCATATCCTCCTGAGTGAACATCCTGACTAAGCCGGCGGCAACCTTTATGGCTGCCTCCTGAGCCTCGGTTCTTTTTATGATGCCCTCATCCTCAAGGTTTAAGAAGATCCTTACAACCTTCTGCGAGGTAAAATCCCTCATATTGACGCGGAGCTCACCCGTTTTGGCCGTTGCCTTCCAGTTAATGCTCTTCATGCTGTCATAGGGCTGGTATTCCCTGATGCCCCTGAACTCAAACGGGTCCTCAATAAGATGCGCCTTGCTCTTTATCTCGCCGTTTATCCACTGAAGAGAATTCCTAAATTCATTGGTGTTAAAAGGACGCGGAAGCACGTAAATCTCATCATATACCTTCTTCATCAGCACCGTTTCAAGTGTAAAAAACATATCGGTACCGACAAGCTCCGCATTGTTGATATTGTATAGCCCGCGTTTGGCAGCCTTGAAGGCTATGGTTCTCGTGAGTCTTTCCCTGCCGCCCAAGGTAAAAACATCGTTTCTGTAATAATTATCCGTATTCTGGTTTACGGTCGCATTGTCGAACATCAGATTCCGGCTTGTAAGGAACTTGCACTTTATCATGGGGAGGGGAAGCCTTTTCCCGTTCGTTATGGTTTCCACCAGCCTTCCGCGTTCACCCTCAAAAATCTCCTTACCCTCAAAGCGGATATCCACCTCAAGGTTCTTCGCCCACAGCTTCATATATACAACACGCTGGACCGTATAAAGTATAGCCGCCAGAATAAGGATGGCTATGAATTGATACATTAAGCAGACCCTCTTTGATCAGTTTTCAAAATTCTCTGTAGGAACCTTAATGCCCGCCAGCATGCCGGAAATAACCTTTCCGGGATTTCCTATGCCGATACCGAGCTTTATCCTGTGGGCAAGTACGGGAACCGCAACCGCCTTTACATCATCGGGCACCACATAATCCCTGCCCGAAAGATAAGCATACGCCTTTGCACAGCGCAGGAGCGCTATACTTCCTCTGGCGCTTATACCGAGCGAAATCTCGGGATGGTTACGTGAAGCCTGGGAAATATCGGTTATATACTCAGGGATACAGTCGCTGACCTTGACCTTAGCGGCCGCCTCCCTCGCATTTTTCATTTCAGCTGCGTTAATAACGCTTTCCAAGGTATCAAGAGGATCGGTCTCCATATATTTGTTTAAGATATCCACTTCCTCCTCTTTGTTTGGAAGTCCGACGGAAAGCTTCATGATAAAACGGTCAAGCTCTGCCTCGGGAAGTGCGAACGTACCGGCTGACTCAATTGGGTTCTGGGTTGCCACAACGAAGAACGGACTGTCAAGCTTCATAGTCTCGCCATCGATAGTAACCTGTCTTTCCTCCATACACTCAAGAAGTCCCGCCTGCGTACGGGGAGTTGCCCTGTTTATCTCGTCCGCAAGAAGGATATTCGTAAATACCGGACCCTTCCTTAAAACGAAATCATTTTCCTTGCGGTTAAAAACATTGATACCCGTAATATCACTCGGAAGAAGATCGGGGGTAAACTGGATTCGAGAAAATCCTATGTTCAGCGTTCTTGCAAGTGACTTCGCAAGCTTTGTCTTTCCTGTTCCGGGCACATCCTCCAAAAGGACATGTCCGTCAGCAAGAAGAGCCGTAAGCAGGTACTTAATTACCGTCTCCTTTCCGACTATTACCTTTCCGATATTATCCGTTATCTTATCCAAAAATACCTTTCCCTCTGTTCCCATTTCGTTTTCTCTCCTTTATATTTTGAGGTTTCCGATCATCTGTTGGAAATGATCTTCGGTTCCTCGCCCTCTTCTATAGGTATGAGCACAAAACGTGCCCCGTCGATATCCTCTATCCGTATGGAATCCGTCCTTTCGGGAGGAACTATGATGCTGATGCCCTCGTTTTTTTCCGGTAATGCGGCATCCGTATTCCCGATCTGCGTCTTTAAGGTCTGTATCTCCTTTAACAGTTCCTTTTCCCTGCGCTCGCCCTCGCTCGCCTTTAAGGCTTTCTTGTCAACAAAGGCCACCGCTGCGGGAGGCTCGTTGTCAAAGCCCTCCTCACAGGTTTCAACAATCTTTTCGATATAAGCCTCGTCCTTTATAACGTCCTTTACCGCTTCCGTAAGGATCGCCCTGTCAACGGTCTTTTCCGAAACCTCTTCACCCGAAGCCGAGCTTTCCTCTAGGATGGCATTGAGGCTGTCATGAATAAGTAGCAGCGTATCCTCAGCCTTTTCCTTATTTTCTTCACCAAATGTCTTGTTTACGGCCTCCCTCAAAACAACCCTGCACTGTGTAGCCGTCTTCTTTGTTCCGCATCCGAGGACCGAATCTATGATCTCGTCATGAAGGTCTGCCGGATCCTTTGTATAATAGCAGACATGATGTATGTCCGCAGTCCTGTCGGAAAAGCACGGGAACATGAAGGCCACATCCGGAGGTCCCGCAACCCAGTCCTTTTCCCTTGCTCCCATCCTGTTTTCGACGGGAAGATAACCGAGGCCGGCTTTTGTCTGATTGACCGGGCATATGCTCACGATAATGTAGGAAAAAACCTCCTCCGACTCGTCCAGATTCAGCTTGTCGCTCGTTTTCTTCATGACATCGTAGCTGTCCGTAATAACCGTGATCAGGAAATTTCCGTCATACACGTAGCTCTCGATTATCTTGTCAAACAAAAGGTCCGTAAGGCTGTCGTTCTTTAACTCGCTCTCCTTAAGTCCCATTAAGAACCTGTAGTTTTCCCCGTCCTCCTGTGCAGAGGTGTAGGAAAGCTCCATCAGGTTATCTCCGATATTTCCCGAAAGGGATTTCTTTGCAATCTCCAGATACTTAAATATCTCTTCCTCCGGAAGGTTCAGGAACACCTCGTTCTGAACCACTACCTTTTCCCTTGCGCTGTTCACATAGCACAGTGCA
This sequence comes from Lachnospiraceae bacterium, assembly GCA_024696945.1. Classification (GTDB taxonomy): domain Bacteria; phylum Bacillota; class Clostridia; order Lachnospirales; family Lachnospiraceae; genus RUG11977. Next base: position 38,237 of record JAILGF010000033.1, read on the forward strand.
AGCCTCTTTATCGAATTGTCCTTGACAAAACGTCTTCTTAATTCATTTCTGTCCGAGTTTGTCATTGTATACCTTGCCTTATATATTTAGGATCATATAGATTTTTCTAATATCTATGTTTTTTAACCAGCATCAGTAAATGCAGATACCGCCGAGAATGTCGATACCGCAGTCCCCTGCTATTAGGATCTCACGCTCTATATCCGCATATGCCGAACGGATCTCACGCTCAACAAATATGATATTACCGGTCTCTGCAGCCTTTTGGAATACCTCCGGGCTCTTTAAGATACTGCCGCAGGCCTCCGTCCTTATACCCATTGAATCAAGCTCTGACTTTAATTTATCTATAACTGCCTTATTCTTAGAACCTGCTCCGGAATCGGTCGCCGTACCCGAAAGAACTATATTTTTGATACCCTTAGTATCACATAAAACCTTCAGCTTCACAGCAGTCAGTTTAACCCTCTTATCCACACTGAAAGCGCCATACCTGCGTGTACTCAGATACTTAACAAGTTTTTCGAAGGGAAGGGTAAATCCGTTTGAAAGAAGGGTGCCAATAAGTCCCAGTGAGAACATCTCGGGCAGTTCCTCCGCCTTCTGAAGCCTTCCCGCAAAGATCATTATTAGAACGATCACCGCGATACCAAGGATAAAGCCTGCAGCCGCGCCGATGATACCCATAAGCTTGGGATCCCTGGGCTTGGCAGCCGCATTCTCGTTCTCTAAAGGCTTTTCAAGGTCCTTTACGTTAACGTAGCCGTTACCGCCGTCAACCTTGTCTGCCAAGTACTCGTAGTAGTTGCTCATAATCGCATTCTGAGGAAGCGCGAAAGTAGCCTTTAAAGAAGCAAGACGGTTCGTATAATCAACGATCCACTGCTTGTAGGTATTCTGCTGTGTAGCAATGTTATTGTCAGCCTTTGAGAACGTATTTGCCTCCATCAGCTCAAGCTCATGAGCCATCCCCGATTTCTTAGCAACGTCCTTCTTTACCGCATCCATAACCTTAAGGAGAGCCGTCTTAACCTCCTTAAGACCTTCCATATCATCGTAATACAACGTAAGAGTCACACGGTAATCGCTTGAAATCGAGAAAGTATTGCAGCCGCTGAACTGCGAATACTCCTCCTCCGGATAACCGAGTTCCGCATAAAGATCCGTCCAGATCCTCTGTGAATCATGCGCACTCTGATAATAAGCCTTAAGCGTCGGCAGATCGGTCGAAACCTCTGTCTTTATAAGGTAGATCGCGCTTAAAACGGGTATGCTGTAAGGGTTCACCCTTGCAGTTATAAGCTCGTCCTTTATACCGGAAACCTGCTGCATCTGCTCCTTTAATTCAAGCGCGTCGTTTATGGTCACAAGCTGGTCCGAGGAAAGACGCTTCTTGGAAAACTCCGCCATCTCATCGGCCTTCTTAGCCTTCTCGCTCTCACTGCCGCCGGACAAGGCACGGTATTCCGTATTAAACTCAAAAACCTCATCATATTCCTTACACTTAGCGGCATATGCGGAGCTGTCATTCTCATAAGCCTTAAGCTTGGCATCATAATCCCTTGCGGAAAACTTGTATAAAAGCACTCCGCCCAGAACAGCGCATATTACAACCACCCACCAGCGGGAAAGCACCTTCCAGAAAACCTGAGGAAGAGTTATCGTATTGTATTTTCTGTCACTCATTATGTGTACCACACTCCGATCCGGCAACAGGGGACGGTCCTATGTTGCCAAAATAAGCGGGCGACACGGAACCGTCCTCTGCCGCCTCCCTCTTTAAGAAAAAGAGGATAAATGACATATAGAAAAATGAATCCGCATAGAAGGATTCAAAAAAGCCAATGATCAGACCGGCTATAACGGCAGCCTGAGCTATCCTGCTACATGTATTTTCGCTTTTTTTCCTAACAGCCACCAGGAAAAATACGTAGGTAAGCGTAGGGATAAGACCTATGGTCTTCATCCAGCTCAAAACCGTATTGTGCGCCGAATCAAGCATGACCATCCTTATCTCTGTACCTGAACCGAACAACGGATACTGCTTTATCAGGTCAAAGGCTGCCTGCCAGATATAAATACGGCTGTTAGAATCCCTTCCCATGACCTCGCCGATGTCAAGGCGTTCTATGAACATACAATAAAGGAGCGCAAACAGAACGCTCAACAGTATACCGCCGACAACGATAAAATAATAGGTGCGATGCGCAAGCGGCTTCCTTAAGAAAACGCACAGTACACAGAAAAGAAGCAGCGCCAGCAGAACGGAACGGCAGCCCGACTGCACTATCCTCCAGGCCGGTAATATCGAAATTATGACCGTGACAAGCAGCCTCGTCATCTTCCTTAAATGCATCTGTTCAATTGCGCAGGCCCAGTGGAAAATGCACGCAAGCGATAAAAGACCTATGGTATTCTCGTTGATTATCATCCCGAAGCATTTATAGCCCCAATAGGTTTCACCCAGGTAAGTATCTCCGTAGTAGAAGCTCCCTTTTATTGCCGCCACACAGAAAGCCGACCACATAAGCGCCGGAATAAGATGCACCCATATATAGGTCATCCGGGATAAGCCGGCATTGTTGAAGACGGCACATGCAAGAAGCAGGTTGATAAACAGCATCGCCACTCCAAGCCCCTTGTGTGAAGCAACCGTAACGATCAACGATGCAAGATTAACACAAATTATCACAAAAAAAGTGCGGTCCGAAAATGCCCTGTTCAAAAGTGCGAGCACCAGCAGTATCGCAAAGCTCAGCACCAGTAAAATGCGGTTTATTCCGTCATTCCAGTAAAAATACAGGGTAAGCGAACCGATAAAGGCCAGCGCCATGATAAGCGCGGCACTGATATTTTTACGGGATATATCCATAATCAATGCTTTCTCAAAAACTTGCCGTACAGGAAATGTTTCAGCCTGCCCGGCGAATATACAAAGATCCGTATGCTTATCATATTTATCAGGGCTCTGAAATGCCCTATCATACCGTGGCGTACCATATACTTCTGGAGGATCCTCCAGCTCTTTATCCTATCATGGCTTCCGCGGCGGTTATCAAAACCGTTTCCGATACGGACCTTAACAAGAGTCTTGTTTATATTGGCAAGCTTCATGCCGTTTGCCAGCATCCTTACCCAGAGGTAATAATCCTCTATCAGCGGTAGAGCCTTATACCCTCCGACCTTCAGCAGCGATTCCCTGCGGATGGCGACCGAAACATGGTTCATGGGGTTCCTGCTGCGGCACATCTTTAAAATGCCGTCATAATCCGCCGGACATACCCTCTTTCGTATCACATGGTCGGGATTTGCATTAAACTCACCGATATCGGAGCCTAAAACATCCACATCCGGGTTCTTCTCCAGGTACTCCGACATTATCCTGAATCTTTCAGGAACGGAAACATCGTCGGTATCCATGCGGAAAATATAATCCCCGGTGCAGTGCTTGGCTCCTTCCTTTAAGGCCGCTCCAAGCCCAACGTTCTTTTCGAGCCCGACGATCTTGACCTTGGCGGTTCCCTCATCATGAACACTGTCAAAAAAAGACCTTAAGACCTCCTCGGTCTCATCCGGAACCGGTCCGTCCTCCACGATGACGATCTCATCCGGCTTTTTTGTCTGGTCTTTATATATGCTGTTAAGTGCTTCGGTAAGAAAGACCGGCGAATCGTCCTTATATACCGACAGTAGAACCGAATAAGTCATTTCCATCCCTCTTTATAAAACTTCTCAGCCCATTCAAAGCTCTGGGCTTTAAACCTTGGATGCATACCGTCCCGGTCGCTCGTCCTATAAGCCACATCGAGCTTAGGCCAGTCAACCGCGATATCCGGATCGTTCCAGGGAATACCGCCCTCGGAAGCCGGATCGTAAACATCCGTACACTTATATGTAAATATAACAGTATCCGACAGAACAAGGAACCCGTGTGCAAAGCCTTCCGGAACCCAGAGCATCTGTTTCTTCTCCGAATCCAGTACCGTACCGGTATATTTTCCGAAGGTAGGCGAGTTCGGCCTCACATCCACAACAACATCATATATGCTCCCGGCCATGGCCCTGACGAGTTTTCCCTGAGTATGTTCTTTTTGGAAATGCAGTCCCCTTAAAACACCCTTTGAAGACAGGGACTCATTATCCTGAACGAAATCCCGCGTAATCCCTATAGCCTCAAAATCCGGTCTTTTAAAGGTCTCAACAAAATACCCACGGCTGTCGCCGCGGATCTGCGGAGTGATGACATACACTCCCGGTATGGATTGTTCCTCAAATCTGAAAGACATTTTATAAACCTTCCTTAGTTATCGTATCGTCTTTTTGTTATTTTCCCATCCACGTTGAGTTTTCGGAGCATATCAATGCCGAGAACAAACAAAAAGTAAAAATGCAGGTCAAACAACAGAGTTGACGCCCAGATCATCATCCTCCAGCTCTTTGTGGCTATTCCTTTTGTATAACGCCGGAAAATAATCTCTTTCATGACCTTTCTTACATATGGAACATGTGCATATTTCTTTATCTTCCGGGTCGTTTCAATGATTCCCTTTCCTGCGGTCAGTTCCTGTTTTGCCAGGAAAAAGCTTCCGAAATAAATATGGAACGCTGCAAGGTCTCCCATATTCTCACTGATATTGCGCCTTTTTAGGAAGCGCGAAAAATCAGAACCGATATGTGACCATACCGGAATATAGTTTTCCTTATGCTTATATGTCACGGAGTTTTCATTTATCCTGTAACAGTAAACACTGTCCTCAATAAAAACATATCTGGGCTTGCAGGCATAAACACGCATATTAAAAGCCTTGTCCTGCGTAAAAGGATAACTGCCTCTTTTCAGGCGGTATTTATCTATGAAAGCCCTTCTGTACAGTTTTCCCCATTCATAGGAAAGATGGCCGTATTGGAAGAATCCCTTGAATCTGAAATCCGTGGAAAGCACATCTTCATCGTTACTTAAATGGTGAGTATTTACTTCGTTTAAGAAATCATCAGAAAACCTGCGGTAGCATGCGACCACCACATCCGCGTTATTCTTTAAGGTAGCTTCAACCATGCAGGAAACGGCATGAGGGCCGTCCAGCTTGTCATCCGAATCCGCAAAAACCACAAATTCCCCGTCAGAAGAAGCAAACCCGTTATTCCTGGATATTCTCGGACCGGAATTAACCTGATGTATAGCACGGACATTATTGTATTTTGCGGCATATTCATCGCACATCTCGGGGCTCTTATCGGGTGAACCGTCATCCACCAGGATAACCTCCAGGTTTTCGTAATCCTGAGTCAAAATACTCTCCACACATTCATCCAAAAACCGTTCTGCCTTAAATACAGGAATAACCACGCTCACCTTAGGCGTCATATACCCACCACCTTTCATATCTGCCTTATCGACCTCTTCAAAAAAACATATTCGTCAATAGTATACACTCTCAGAGTTATTTTGGCAAGTAGTAATATGTGAACTACTCGGCTACAAGTAACCGAGCTTCCTGCTTCAACCACTACTGCGTTGGCTACGAGATACATAACTCAACGTCTTACACAGTGTCCACAGGCGTATAAGTTAGGACAGTCCCTGCCCTACGGAATATTTGGCTTTAGGCTACTTCGAAAGACTCGTTTAGTATGCGGAGTCCTTCACGTAGGATGTTGATAGCTGCGTTCCGGTCACGGCCGATTGCAAGACCGCAATTGCATTTCATTGTACGGATAGATAGGTTTTTCATCTCAGGATGCAACGTTCCACAGCAATGACAGATTTGTGATGACGGGAACCACTTATCTACCCGGATAAGGTATTTATTTCTATCGGCCAATTTGTATTCAAGCATGTTTAGGAACATGCCGTATCCGTTATCAAGAGTAGCCTTACCGTTACCAAAACCTTTATTAGACATGGACCTCATATTCAGGGATTCTACACATACAACATCATACTGATTGGCTATCTCGGTAGATATCTTATGCAGGTTGTCAAGTCTCTGATTTGATATATGTCTATGAATCTTATTAACCTTACGCAGCTGCTTGAGGTAGTTTTGAGATTTGGCTTCATGCTTCTTGGAGCCTTGCATACGTGATAACCTGCGTTGTGCTTTGGCAAGTTTATCGTGGTTTTCACGGTAGTATTTGTGATTGGTGCCAACATTACCATTATTATCTGTGTACAAACCGTCTGAAGCATAGTCCAAACCTATAGCGTTAGCCTTATCTGCTATATAGGTATTTACGGGATTTTCGAACTCAAAAAGCACGGATACATAATACTTGCCGTCTGAATCCTGTGATATGGTAGCAGACTTGATAAGCCAGCTGTCATCAGGCTTACGATGGATAAC
>JAILGF010000036.1 GCA_024696945.1 Lachnospiraceae bacterium
TTTTCCCGAGCATTCTGAGATAAGACATGAAAGCTGCAACAGAAATCATGATAAACAGGATCATTGTAATCTGTCCGCCCTCAAAAAGCCTTGATATCATTATGCACGAAAAAGCGATAAGGACGCTCTTGTCGATAAAGCTTTTCATTAACGACTAAATCTCCACGGTTCTGGGTGCTCCGCCGAAGGAACTGAAGGTAGCAACTGCGTTTTTGAAATAGAAAACTTCGGTATTTCCATCGTCTGCGTTATACATACCCTGAAGAGAAGGATATGCGTCGAGCATGGCCACTTTTGCCTCACGCCTTTCATCCTCTATGAGCTCCCCGGCAACCCTTATCCATTCTCCGCCTTTAAATGCGCAGATCTCTGCCTTGGGATTGATATGGAGCTGCTTTGACACATTCTTTATCTTTCCGGTCTGGATATAGAGCTTACCCTCAAAAACATTTACCGTTCCGAAAGGACGTACTCTCGGCTGATCGCCTTCAACCGTTGCAAGATAATAAGTTCCTGCTTCTTTTAAGAATTTTACAACCTCTTCCATTTGATACCTCCTAACAAAATATTTACAAAAGATATATGTTTTAAAAACATTAAACTTTCTTATTTAACTGTTGCTTTCTTGCTTAATCCCTTCGCTTGGAGTATCTTCTTATATGCTGAAGCCTTCCCGGAAGGAACCGTAACCTTAACGGTATCGGGAGTATTTGCAAATGCGTCAGCCTTTACGGTCGAAGATTTAAGCTTCTTTGATTTAATGATAACCTCTTCAAGTGTCTCTATTTCCGCAAAAGCACCCTCTCCTATGGTCTTTACATTTGCTCCGATGGTTACCTTCTGTATTCCGTAATTGAAAGTAAACGCATACTCTTCAATTGCCGTAACCTTATAGGTAATGCCGTCCACCTTTATGGTTTTGGGTATTTCAACTGTTTCGGAAACCTGACCCCGGCTGCCGAAACCGACAACAGTAACGGTTCCTGCCTTTTTCTTTGTTCCGACAGTAAGGACCACGTAACAGAGCTTTCCTTTCTCCAGAACGGTATCTTTTTCTATTTTGGTGTCAACCTTTGCGGAAATGGTACATTCCTTGCCGCAGATAACATAATCTTTAACGGTATAGTTTTTTATTTCATACCCGTCATCAAACATTTCATCAATGGTTGCATATGACTTTACAAGACTCTTGTCAGATTTTTTAAGGACGTCATAGGATGAAGTAAACTCTCCGGTATCCATATTATAATCATAATTCGAGATATAATAATATTCTTTCCCGTTTTTAGTACAAATATAGAGATATGCTCCGTCAGAATCTCTGTCGTAATCTTCCATCTCCGTGTCGGATTTTGAAATATAACTGCCCTTAAGCTTAACCCCGTCAAGAACAATACCGTTCTTTGTTTCGTTTGAAGCGTAAACTGCGATAAGCGGGTATGTAAAAGTACCGTCGCCTTCAACATGAAGCGTGACATCCTTACCAATGGTGAGCTTTGTCTTATCTGTCCGCGATTCACAGAACAGCCTCAGCCCCGAATCGCCGTATAATGCATTCTCTTCATTATTGAAGTAATCTCCACCGCAGATATTGAGAGTTCCGTTTCCCGTCAAAGTAAGGCTTCCGCCGTAAAAATCAGAGAATACATAAAGCTTTTCAAGGGTATTCTCCCCAACAAGCTCAACCTTGAAATCATCACCCATCATATTTACGGTGATCTCTTCGCCGGTATAATTTTTTAACGTCAGAGTATTGGTCTTCTTATTGTACTTGATGTTCTTGTTTTCGATCATCTCGTACTCGCCGTAATCTTTGCTTGCATCTTTTTCGGCTTTCATATTATCTGACAGATAAACATAATGATCGCAATACTTATCGCCCCATTCCGTCTGTCCGATCACTTCCTGCCCGATATTGATATAAGCATATGAATCCTTACCCTCATAAGGTCCGTTTGCAGCCTTTACTCCGATAAACCCGCACAATGACAGGCAAAAAGCAAACACCAAAATAAGCGTTGCAGCCTTTATAAGCTTCTTCATACCTTGCCTCCTTACAAAATTCTTTACAGTCTTTTAACTTTAATGCTATTAATATAAATTCTGTTACAATATGATCTCTTTTACCGTATCACTGTCCTCAGCAAGCGAAACCGCAGCTGTCCTGCCGTCTGCGCTTATTTCGTACTCTCCCTTGAAACCGGTTATCTCAACCACGCCGTTTTCATCGGTCGTAAATGCAGCATGAGTCTCCCAGTCTCCGTGGATAAGCTTCATAAGAGCCTTA
>JAILGF010000039.1 GCA_024696945.1 Lachnospiraceae bacterium
GATGAAAATAGAATAATCTGTTTTGCAGAAAACAACCGGCGGGACGGTTCTTTGATTGAAATTACATCAGAGAACCGTTCCGCTTTTGTCATTCATCCTGAAGTATCGTGATAATTCAAACAGGTATCTTGAAGCTTATAATTTAATAGGTGGTGAAGTCAGTGGTGAAGTTGGTGGTGAAGTAACATCGGTAAAATTTTTAATATATTGTTTTTAATAGTAAAAACGAGCAAGTCAGAGAGATTGGTCCTAGGGGGACAGCTTTTTTGAATGATTTATTCAGGTTTTTATTTTGTTTTGCTATTGCGTTTTTTGTTTGAACTTTAGTACAATACAAATAAATATAAAAGTAAACAATTTGCATTTATTTTTATACGGAGGAACATATATGGCGGAGCAGGTTCTTATTCAATTCAGAGCAGATAAAACATTAAAACAGGAAGTATCAGAAATATATGAACAGTTGGGAATGGATTTGCCGACGGCATTTCGTATGTTTATGAAACGTAGCAAAATGGTACATGGATTACCTTTTGAAGCGGTGTTGCCAGAGACGCGCACAAGAGAAGACTTTAGAAATGCTTTTAACGCATTACGTTCAGAAGCAGTTTCATTACCGGAGATATCCTTGGATGAGATAAATACGGAAATCTCAGCGTCTAGGGCTGAGAGGAAGAGAGGATAGACAAAGAGTATGGTCTATGTAGTTATAGATACAAATGTTTTAGTTGCAGCTTTACTAACGAAGATTGGCGATAGTTCACCTCGTCACGGATAAGGAAGTGGAGAAGCTTGATTTTTCGGGCTTCTCCATTTTTTTGACAAGCTTTTTTAAGAGAAGGCTATAAATATTAGATCAAAATATAACTAAAGGTGACTTTTCATTTAAACGGTTCTGTGATATTATTAATATGCATTATTGTGCTAAAGAAATCATTAATGCTAGATAATCATAAAGAAGGGAATAATAATGAGAAATATCATAGCCAAATTACTTTGCTTGACTGCCATTTGCCTTACATTACTATCTGTAAAGGATACAGACGTTGCAAAAGCGGACATTAATGACGGAAGTGTATCCGATGTTGAGTATGTAGGGGATGTAGATTTTGATGGAAAAATAACCCCTAAAGATGTCACCATTTTAAAAAGATATCTTACAGGAGAATGGACAATTGAAATAGAGGCAGAAGATGGCGATGTGGACGGAGATGGAATGATCACTCCGAAAGACGTAACAGTTCTGCGTCGATATCTTTCCGGAGGATGGAATATAGTACTCCCTGAAAAAATACCGGAGGGGTCTGATGGAATCGCAATTGACGAGATTAATTTCCCTGATGAGAGTTTTCGTAATTATGTTTATGAAAATATAGATCTCAATAAGAACTGGATAGTATCTGAAAGAGAATTAAAAAGAACCGGATCGATAGATATAAGAAACAAAGGAGTAAGAAATTTAAAGGGAATAGAGATTTTCGAAAATCTGTCGGAATTATATTGCAGTTCTAATCAGTTGACAAGCCTGGACGTAAGCAAAAACACTTCGCTGACAATTTTGGATTGTAGCTTAAATCTGTTAGAGAGTTTGGATATAAGCGATAATACTGCCCTGATAGATCTATATTGCCATAATAATGAGTTGACAAGCCTGAGCTTGAGTAATAATACAGCTTTGATAAATCTTGATTGCGGTCATAATAAACTGGACGAGCTGAATCTGTTCAATAACACTGAGCTGACTTATTTGGATTGCTCGGGGAATAAATTGATGGGCATTGATGTGAGCAAGAACACTGCTTTAGTGAAATTGAATTGCTCGGGAAATGCATTAACAAGCCTAAGCTTGAACTATAACAGCGCCTTAACAGATCTCGATTGCACTCATAACCGGCTGACGGGTCTGAGTCTGGATAATAATGTCGCCTTAATTAATCTATATTGCTATAGTAATCAGCTGGTAAGTTTGAATCTGAATTATAATACTGCTTTGAAAGAATTGGACTGTTCTGAAAATCAGTTGGAAAGCCTGAATCTGAGTCATAACGGATCGTTGATCCAATTGTCCTGCTATAGTAATAAGCTGGAAAGTCTCGATTTGACAGATAATACAGATATTACTGATCTAAACTGCTCTGACAATCAGCTTAAGATGTTAAATGTAAGTAATAATACTGCTTTAATATTTTTGGATTGCAGTATAAATCAATTGGAGAATATAGACCTGAGCAATACCGGTGCCTTGGTGTATCTGTGCTGTTGCGAGAACAGGATAAAAAGTCTGGATGTGAGAAACTGCTATGATAGTATTTGGGTTGATGCTGATTCCGATGTTGATGTAATTTATTATTAATATCCGGTTAAAAATACTTTTAATAATACTTAAAGTATGCTAAGATAATGAAAAAATAAAGCCCAAAAAGCTAAAGACTTCTATTAGAATTGAGGTACATTATAATGAAAAAAATCTGGATATCAGCCGTTCTTGCATGCTTGGTATTATCGCTCTCTGCCTGTGGTTCGACAGATGATAAAAACAATACAAATGGGAAAATGGATATCAATATAGTAGATAAGCCTTATGACGATGATTATTATGAAAATAATTATGACGATCCTGACGAGTACGAAGACGGCTACGACAATTACGAGGAAGATGAAATAATCCATGACGATCCGGATTATATCATGTATAACGGTGAAATCGGTTCATTAACCATGACTATGCTGCAAGGATATGAATGCACCTGTGATTATACCGGATATTATTACGAAGATGCCGATGGAAACTTAATCCCTCACGGATACGGAGAAATAACCGGTACCTATTTATACAGTAAAGGAAGTAAAAACTGTTACTTCTCGTACTCGGGCAATTTTGATCAGGGAGAAGCCAATGGTGAAGGGCAATCTCTTGAAACCTTTGAAGACGGACATACCAGAACATATGACGGTTCCTATACAAACGGCAACTTTGATGGCTCCGGCTTAATCACCGCGAACTACTTCGGAGATAATCCCTATACCATGACTTTGGCACTCGTTTTCACAGACGGCCACATAAACGGAGATGCTGTAAAAACATGGACTTATGAAAACGGGGACTATTTTGAATATAACGGGACCGTAAAAGAAGGATATTTAGACGGATATGGAACTTATACAAAAACTTATGCAGATGGAAACTATTATTATTACACAGGTGAGTTTAAAGACGGCAACAGGTCCGGCAATGGCACACAGACAGGAGATTTAAAGGACGGAACCTCTTATAAGTATGAAGGTGAATTTGCAGATGACAAATACAACGGTCACGGTACTTTCGATAAAGTATATTCCAATGGGGATATAGAAGGATACGAAGGCGAGTTCAAGGACGGTAAATACAGCGGTGCCGGAACAAGAACCATTACCTACGCAGAATATTCCGAACCTGATGATCTGGTTCAGATGGTATATGCGGGTACTTTTGAGGATGGCAAGCTAAACGGCGTTGATTGTTCTAGGTATTTATATTTCTATGACGGAACAATAGGCCTTGCTGAAGGTATATACGAAGGAGGAACTTTTGTTTCGGGTACAGAGTATCTCTTCGATGAGGATTGGAATGTGCTCAATTCAAATTCAAAAGCTGCAGGATAAAATGCATTATCATTCTTTTCTTCCAAAGTCTGTATAAAACAGATTTACGCCAAGTTCATCGAACTTAGCCCAATCCTTTTTACTGTTAACGGTATGGGTTGCCGTGCGGATGTTTAAGTCGGTAAAATACTTCAAACGTTCCGCGGTAACCTTTTTTTTAGGTATAGTAACAACGGTTATTCCATTTTCCTTACAGAAATCCGCAATCTCTTTAAACTGAGAATCCTTCTTCAGATTAAGCTTATATACCGTAAAGATCCAATTGTCATAATCATAGATTTCTTTTACAGCCATAAAATCTTCTTCTGAATAAACCTGGGGAACAAGCATTTCCTTATAACTTTTTCCGCCCTTGATCGATGAAAGAATATTGTCAATTTCCTTATATACGCTTACAACGTCTTCTTCTTTGGTATCTAGGATAAGGAAAATGTTTGTAGGAGCCAGCATCTTCAAGGCTTCCTCCGCAGTCAGAGGAGTATATGAATCACAGATCTTTGCACTTTTAAATTCCTCCAGCGTAGGTGCGGATTCGAAGCCGATATCCTCCCAATCGTGAGCACATATAAGAGTACCGTCACTTGTATACCTAAAATCGATCTCGACTGATTCACAGTTAGATTTAATGCTGTTATCAAGTGCCTCAGTGCTGTTTGTGTAGGAATTACCGTCAATCCCTCCGCATGCGTGGTTGATTATGGTTACTTTTTCCCAATCGGCTCTTTTGCCGCATCCTGACATTGAAAAAACGGATATGCATATCAGTATTCCGACGGTTATACATGAAGAAAAATGTTTTATATTCATTGAGATACGATACCTTTCACTAATATACAGAAAAACAGTCTGCTTTTTGGAGATTTTAGCACATTACGTGTTTTAATTCAATAAAAAGGAGCTTTTTTTCTCTATATGGTTACACATGTGACCATTATTCCCAATCAAGAAAGCTAAAAAACCGTCACAGATGAAATGTTCCCATGGTTGACAATAAACTTTCAAGATGATACAATGAAAATGCTGTTATTATAAGGCCTTTATACTGGCCGACCGGAACCGGATTCTATACATTCTGCCTCCGTTAAGGAATTTTTCCTATAAGGGAGGTTATATGAAACTTGAAGAATTTGTCAAAGTAATTGTAAAAAACGTATCTGAAGCACTTGGTGAGGAATACTCAGTTACATCAAGGAAGGCTTTGAAAAACAATTCTGTTGAACTTGATTGTCTTGTTGTTTCCCGGGATAAATGTAATATTGCTCCGAACATATATTTAAACGGATTTTATATGGATTATCAGAACGGAAAGAGTATTGAAGATCTGACGGACAGTATTATCGCAGTTTTCAGAAATTGTGAGGAGCACTTAAAAGATAAGGAATGTAGTTTTTTAGACAGGCAAAATGCTGCAGAGAGAGTAGTGCTGCGGCTTATTAATTATGCCAAAAACAGGAGGATATTGGAAAAATGTCCCCATGAAAGAATAAAAGATCTTGCAGTGGTATATCATTACATTGTATCAAATGATGCAAAAGAGGGAATCGCCACCGTTAGGATTGAATACGAAAATATGGGATTCTTTAATCTGGACATGGATACCATAAGGCAAAATGCGCTAAAGAATACCGAGCGGCTGTTCCCGCCCACCTTTGAGAAGCTTGAACATATTTTGAGAGGATTTCTGGAAAGACGATTCGGAATGAAGGAATTTTATGAACCGAACGTATTGGATGCAATTCCGATGTTTGTCCTTACATCCTCTGTCGGAGTGAACGGGGCATCCTGCATTCTTTACAAAGGAATACTGGAAAGGATACGGAAATCCCTGAATTCGGATTTCTATATCATTCCCAGTTCAATTAATGAAGTATTGATCGTTCCCGATTCACAAAATATGGACAGGGAACAGCTGAACGAAATGCTGAGATCGGTCAATCGGGAAGAGGTTCCCGAGATGGAGATACTATCCGATAACGTGTATCACTATCCCGATGATCAGTTTGTTTCGGAGGATGAAGCATCCTCTTCATGATCCTCAGGTTCTACTGCATTTAACAGCTTATCCCAGAATTCCTTCAAGGCGGGATCCTTTGCTAATGCATCGTTTATCTCCTGCGAAACGGATTCCTTGAGCTCTATGACATCCTCGTCATTGTCAAGCCTTGCGAGAAGAGCCTGAGTTTCTTCGTTGAATATACCTGAGAAGATTATGGGCTTTCCGTCCTGATAAGTGATGTAGAAGGATTCAAGGGAAGCTATGGGTGTATCAATGGTTGTTATTGTGGTGTTAAATGTACAGTAAACAACGAGATCAATATCTCCGCCACCGCGCTTCGTATAGCACTTAATATCCGAATAGCCCTTGATATACTCGCTTTGTGCTGTAATAGTTTCAGCACTGATATAGATCGGGTCGGTGACAAGTTCCTTTAAAGCCGAGATATCACCGGTGGTCTTTGCATCAAAATACTGCTGTATCACATCGTGAACGTCGGGATATATCTCGAGACGCAGCGGATTCGGAGCATCGGGATCGAGTGTGGGTTCTGCGGTAGGAGTAATAACTTCATCAGTCGGTTCGGGACCGTCTTCTACAGGAGTGGGAGACGGTTCTTCATTTTCAGGTATCTGTGAAATATCGGGACTTACCGTGTTGTTATCGGTAACGGTGGAAACCGGCTTGATGATCACGGCACTTTTAGCGGGCTTGCCTGTAGTAAAGGTAAGCATACCAAGGAACATGATGCCTGTGATCAGCATAAAAATCATACGTTTGGCAACGGACATATATATAAACCTCCGAAAAATCAATGTTGATCGGGATGTGAACTCCCGGAAACTGTATTATATCATATCCTGAACAAATAATCAACTTCAAATAAAGCAATAATTGAGTATTAAACACTGTGATTTGGCTTGATTATGGGAAAAGCTTGTGCTAAAATACTTGCAAACTGTTATTCCCGGAGGAAGCGGATGGGAGAACTGATAGAGATAAAAAGGGAGCAGGAACGGGTGGTCCTTGTTGCCGTTGAATATAATGAAAACGAAGATTCTGACGCATATCTGGATGAGCTTTCGGAATTGGCTAAGACCGCCGGGGCAGAAACCGTGGGCCGTATTGTACAGAAAAGGGAAACCGTGTCATCCTCAACCTATATCGGAAAAGGTAAGGTTGAAGAGCTGAAGGAGCTTATAAATGAGACCGGTGCGACCGGAATCATATGTGATGACGAGCTTACCCCCGCACAGATGAAAAATCTGGAGGAAGCCCTAAGCACCAAGGTTATGGACAGAACCATGCTCATACTTGATATTTTCGCAGGGCATGCTACCACGGCCGAAGGAAAGCTTCAGGTAGAAATGGCTCAGCTCAAATACAGGTCTTCACGTCTTGTCGGAATGAGAAGGTCGATGTCCAGGGTATCCTACGGAATAGGAATGAGAGGTCCCGGAGAGAAAAAACTTGAGGTCGACAGACGTCTTATCAGGGACAGGATAAGCAGATTAAAGGAAGAACTTGAAGGGATAGAAAAGAACCGTGGGACAAACCGTGCAAAGCGGCTTGAAAGCGGTACTCCGGTTGCAGCGATCGTTGGCTATACCAATGCGGGAAAATCGACATTGGTGAACAAGCTTACGGGCTCAGATATCCTTGCTGCGGATATGTTGTTTGCTACTCTTGATCCCACAATCAGACTGCTAAAGTTTGATGACGGACAGGAGGTACTTCTTGCCGATACAGTCGGTTTTATCAGAAAGCTTCCGCACCACCTGATCGAAGCATTCAGATCGACTCTTGAGGAAGCGTGCTATTCCGATTTTATAATCCATGTGGTTGACGCTTCGGATCCTAAGGCATTCGATCATATGCATGTAACATACGAGACACTGCGCCGTATCGGAGTTAAGGATAAGCCTGTTATTACCGTGTTCAATAAGCAGGACCTTATAAGTGAAAAAGAAATAATCAGGGACTTTAACAGTGATGTGAGTGTTGAGATTTCTGCCAAGACCGGCCAGGGCTTTGACAGACTAAAAGAAGAGCTGTTAAAGCTTCTCCTTGAAAAAAAAGTATATATAGAAAAAACTATAGATTTTTCCAAAGCCGGAATTCTTCAGCAGATCAGAAAATCAGGCACATTGCTTGAAGAGGAGTATGTTCCGGAGGGCATAAGGATAAAGGCATATGTGGATAAAGCCCTTTTTGGAAAAATAAAGGATAGTATATAGTTGGGGGTGCACTTAAGTTGAAAAGGAACTTTAGGTTGAATAAATTTATTCCGGTACTGGTAATATGCCTGCTGGTTGTATTTATGACAGGCTGTACTGCCGGAAACAATGATACAAATACTGACAATACTAATACGGGGACGCCTGTTCCTACGGAACAGGAGGAAAACACCCCGACGAGTACGGCTAACAGACCTCCGACAAACTGGCAGCAGGGTTCATGGTCATCCGAACCGACCGTAACGGAGCAGATAAAGGCTGAAAGCGTCAGTGGGCTCGCTAAAGAGCAGAACAAGAAAGAAAAAACCGATAACAACGTAAATGAACAGGAACTTCGTTTTTATTCCGACGGTTCTTTTGAATTCAGTGAAGAAAACCATTTTTATTACTCTGATGTGGTCCTTACGATCACAGCACCGGAGGGAGCCACTGTTTATTACACTCTTGACGGCAGGGAACCCTACTTCGATTCGAGAACCTATAAGGAGCCTCTAAAGTTTGAAGCACTCGGCGGTGAATTTCCCGATGCATATACTTTCAGGGCATGCATGATAAATCCCGACGGTACTACCTCAGAGATCGCAGCAAGATCGTTCCTTGTAGGAAAGAATCTTGAAAACAGATTCTCGACACTTGTATTCTTTTTAAGCGGCGATCCCGATCAGCTGGATAAAGGGCCTAACGGCATAATGTATGGAAACAATGCCTTAGAACGCGGACGTGATACCGAGAGAATGGTATATATCGAAGCATTCGAAGCTGACGGAACAGAGATTTTCAGTCAGTTCGGAGGAGTTAGGGTATACGGCGGTTATTCCAGACAGTATTCATTAAAATCTTTCAAGCTTTTTTCAAGAAAGATGTATAATGAGAAGCACAAGAACTTCAAGATCGATGATTTCCAGACACCCAAGCTTAATCCTGACGAGGAAGGCGAGGTCATTAAGACCTACGATAAGCTTGTTTTAAGAAACGGCGGAAACGATTACCAATTTGGTTTCATAAGAGACGAGCTCAGCCAGAAGCTTTGCAAGAAGGCCGGATTCGATACCTACGAAGAGGTAATTCCCGCAGTAGTTTACCTTAACGGTTCCTACTACGCATTCCACTGGCTCCATGAAAATTACTGTGATAAATATTTCAAGGAGCGTTTCGGAGATGCTGAGGGCGAGTTCATTGTTGCCGAAGGTACCGACCAGTTAAAGGATGACGACGAGGATATCCAGTACTTTGTGGATGAATATAACGCACGTTATGAAAAATATGCATATGCCGATCTGACCAATGATTCGATATATAACGAGCTGTGCAATTATATAGACATAAACAGCTATCTTGATTTCTTCGCATGGAATATTGCTCTTAATAACTGGGATTGGCCGAACAACAACTTTAAATGCTACAGATATGTTCCGGCCGACGGAGAAAGCCTTGGCGAGGGAGTATTTGACGGAAAATGGAGATTCCTTCCCCACGATATGGATTATACCTATAATATTTACGATCAGGCTAAGGCAATGGAGAATTACAATACCCTCCGCGTTATAATGGATAAAAACAATGAGCGTTATTCACCTCTCTTTACTCAGCTTATGCAGAGGAAGGACTGCAGGGATTACTTCAGGAACAAGACCATGGAGTATCTGAACGGTGCTTTGAGTGAACAGTCCATCAAAGAAGAGTATGAAAAGCTTCATGCATTAAGGAAACAAGAACTTACTCATTTCTACAATTTCCTTGAAGTCCTGAACAGAAGAGGAGACTGGACCATCTGGACCCAGGCTTCCAATTATGCCAATAACGAAAAACAGATTTATTCCTTCGCTGAAAAGCGCCAGGGATACGTAATCAAATATATGGATGAGCTTCTTCCGGAGCTTTAAGATTTTTGAGAGGTGACAGACAATGTTGCCTCTTATTTTTATGCGTAGATTAATAATGAAAACTATTGATTATAACTCTTAAGCAGGGTATAATGATGTTAAGGGGGGGGCGATGCTGGGGTCTGACCCCAACAATAAAATAAAGGGTGAAGGATATGGAAAAAACAGATCGCATAAAGGAATTGGTGGATATACTGAATAAGGCCTCGGACGCATATTATAACGACCGGGATGAGATAATGAGCAACTACGAGTGGGATGCTATGTATGATGAGCTTGTACGTCTCGAGGAGGAAACCGGAATTGTGCTTCCGGACAGCCCTACCGTAAAAACCGGCGCCGAAGAGAATACCGGAAACGGAACGAGAGAGGCTCACGAGTATCCTGCGCTTTCACTCGCTAAGTCAAAGGATGTAAACGTTATACGCAAATGGGCAGGGGACAGAGCCCTTTGGCTGTCATGGAAGATGGACGGTCTTACTCTTGTATTAACATATGATGACGGAAAGCTTTCAAAGATTATGACCCGCGGAAACGGAACCGTCGGAACTAATATCACATATTTTGCAGACTACATCAAGGGATATCCGCTTACCATAAAAGACAAAGGTCATATGGTAATTCGCGGTGAAGCTGTTATTTCTTATACGGATTTCAATACTATAAACAGCATGATCGACAACCCTGACGAGCAGTATGCAAATCCCAGAAATCTTGTATCAGGAACTTTGGGACTTGATGTGTCAAGAGCAAAGGAGGTTCAGGAACGCGGAGTTACCTTCCATGCATTTACACTGGTTCATACCGATGAAGAAATCATATCATGGGGAAAGAGAATGGAGTATCTTGAAGAACTGGGCTTTACTGTTGTTGACAGAGAAGCTACCGATCAGGAACACCTTCAGGACACTATAGATAAATGGACCGCGACTGTAAGAAGCGGAAAGATGGATATTCCGGTTGACGGTCTTGTAGTAACCTTCGATGACACCGAATATGCTTCGACCGGTTCGGTTACCGGGCATCATGCAACAAATGCGGGCATGGCGTTCAAATGGCAGGATACCGAGGCAGAAACCACCTTAGATCATATAGAATGGAGCTGTGCAGCATTTGCAATATCGCCCGTGGCTGTTTTTGATCCGGTATCCCTTGAAGGAACAACCGTTACCAGAGCCAGTCTTTGCAATATAAGCGAAATGAAACGTTTGGGAATCGGGGCGGACAGAGCTACGGCTCTTACTGTAATTAAGAGCAACATGATAATCCCCAAGTGCATAAAAGCAAATCCTCATGGTACGGAGTTTATTATTCCCGAAAAATGTCCTGTCTGCGGTGCACCTACCGAGATAGTAACAAGTGAAAAAACAGGTACCGAAACTCTTCATTGTACAAATCCGGACTGTACCGCAAAGCATATCCAGAAATACACCCGCTTTGTCAGCAAAACCGGTATGGATATCGACGGTCTTTCCATCAGGACACTTATGCGTTTTATTAACGAAGGATACATCAGTGATTTTGCGGATATCTTCGGAATTTCTTCCTATAAAGAAAAGATAATCGAACTGGACGGTTTCGGCGAGAAATCATTTGCAAATCTGATAGCTTCCGTGGATAAGGCTCGTAAAAGACATCCTGCAAACTTCATATATGCTCTCTGCATTCCCATGATCGGTCTTGATGCTGCCAAGAGACTGATAGCCTTCTACGGAACCGAGGGCTTCTTCGAAAAGATCGGGGACGATTCTCTGGTTCCCGAAAGCTTTGCCGAAGTTGACGGAATAGGTATCGAGCGTTCGAATGCTATATATAAGTGGATATCCGAACCCAAGAATGAAGCGTTGCTCAATAAATTGATGAGTATAGTGGAACTTGAGAAGGTTGAAAAAGCCGGTGAGAAGACCGGCAGCTGTGCAGGCCTCACTTTTGTTATAACAGGTGATGTCCACATATTTAAGAACAGGGATGAATTTAAAGCCTTCGTCGAGTCCCAAGGAGGCCATGTTGCAGGAAGCGTATCCGGAAAAACATCCTTCCTGGTAAACAATGACATAAACTCCACAAGCTCCAAAAACACTAAGGCTAAATCCCTCGGGGTTGAGATTATAACCGAAGATACCTTCGTTGAAAGATATGGAAAATTCAATTAAGAAATAATTAAGGAATAGAGAAGATACAGATTAAGACTTTCGTGTCTGTTTGTTGTATATTAGAATCAACAAATGAGGCACGGAAGTTTTTTATTGAAAGGATAAAAACATGAACAAGGAAACAATATTGACAGCAAAGGATTTATGCAAGACATTTTCAAACGAATCAGTACAGCAGCATGTACTTAAAAATCTTAACTTAAGTATTTATAAAGGAGATTTTACAGTAGTTATGGGAAACTCCGGTTCAGGAAAGAGCACACTGCTTTATGCACTATCAGGAATGGACAGGCCATCACTTGGAACTATTACGTATTATGTAGAAGGATGTACCGGTAACAAGAAGGATAAGGCCGATGGCATTGAGATTTCAAAGTACAGCAACGATAAGCTGGCACGGTTCAGACGTAACCACGCGGGCTTCGTGTTCCAGCAGAACTACTTAAATGATTCACTTTCAGCTTTAGACAATGTAATGATCAGCGGGCTCCTAAAGAACAAGGACCGCAGGGCTTTGGCATCAAAGGCAAAGGAATTACTTAACAGAGTAGAAATAGGAGAAGGCGATTACAAAAAGTTCCCTACACAGCTTTCCGGAGGACAGCAACAGAGAGTGGCGGTGGTAAGAGGTGTCATAAACGATCCCGAGGTGCTTTTTGCAGACGAACCCACAGGAGCACTTAATTCTCAGAATACGATAAATGTTCTTGATATCTTAAGCGACCTGAATGCCAAGGGGCAGAGCATCGTAATGGTAACCCATACCGTAAAGGCAGCAGAACGTGGCAACCGAATAATCTATTTAGCTGACGGCGTGATATCCGATGAATGTGACCTTGGACCGTATATGGGAGACTATAAGGACGATAAGAATCCCGACCAGGATAAGGCAATAGAGAGACATAAGAAATTAAAAGATTTCCTACAGGAGATGGGATGGTAAATGTCATAAGGTGTCACCGAAGGTGACGGAACCTTGTGACACGGCTCCATCTTGAAGAGGTGGAGTATTGTTCTGTAATATGACTAGGAAAGAGGCATACAATGTATAAAATTTTCTTCATAGCAAAAAACAACATAAAGCGTCAGAAGGGTGACATGATTACATTCCTCATCCTCACATGTATCTCAGCAATACTGATCTTTGACTGCGTCTCGGCACTTTTGGGACTGGAGAAAGTCCTGGATGACAGATTCAAAGAGGTAAACGGAGCAGAGATATACATGTGGGTACGTGATAATGACAAAGCTGTCTCATCAGCTGATAAGGCATTTTCAGAAAGTAACCATATCGTAAAATATGAGAAAACTCCGGCAGCAGAATTAACTGCAGATTATAGGAACATAAAGGATGATGAATATGAAACCTTTGACTATATTTTCCAGGATTTTAATAACAAAAACGAGATAATGAATATCAAAATGCCTGATGTGAACTTAGGAGAAAATGATATCGTTATCCCGTTCAATCTTAAAAATTCTTTTGAAATCGGTGATACTTTTGAGCTTAAGTCTGAGGATAAAACCTTCAGATTTAATGTAGCCGGATTCTCGGAGGACCCTATCTTCTGTTCGACTATGAACATTTCAACCCACAGCATGTATATATCGGATACTAAAATGAAGGAACTGGATGGCGCCGATATTGGGTTTGAAATGGGCTTTGTATATAAGGGCATTACAGACCGAAAAGTGCTTGAACAGGAAAAACTCAATCTTGAAGATATTGAGAAAGAGGTGGCTGACAGCTACAAACTTAATCTGGTTGAATGGGAGGAAAAGAATCCGGAAATAGCAGGAGATCCGAAGAATTTTAACCTATATAGCGGACAATATATGCTGGTAAACTGGGATATAATGAGAAGCGGCGATCAGATTGTCCCTAAAATTATAATGGCAGTGGTCCTTCTGTTTGCGCTTATGGTGCTAGCCATAGCACTGATCATTATTTCCTTCAGTATCAGAAATTTCATCAGAAGAAATATGAAAAATACCGGTATACTAGAAGCAGGCGGTTATACCGTGGGACAGCTTAAGACTGCTCTGGTAATCCAGATTACAATGGTAGCTTGTGTGGGATCTGCTATAGGTCTTGCAATTGCCATTGGAACATTTAATTATTTTGGAAATGTTTTGAGTTTTGTAATTGGACTTAGCTGGAATCAGCCGGTAAACTGGACTGTTGCCATGGCTACATTCTTCGGATTAAGCATTCTTGTCTGCGTCGTTACACTTATTATTGGCAGGCAATACAACAGGATAACCGTACTTGATGCATTAAGAGGCGGCATCACAACACATAACTACAAGAAAAACCTGTTTTCATTTGAAAATACACCTGCGCCTGTACCGATAGTTCTTTCTTTAAAGGATACCTCAGGCGGCTTTGGGAAGAATATCCTACTCAGCTTTATCATTTTTGTATTATCAATATTTACCATAGTTGGTTTCGGATTAAATGAAAATTTCGGAAGAAATCCCCAAGGTATGATAGATATTATGGGGTTTGAAGTGGGTAACATAATAGTTTCCGGCGATAACGGGGTAGTGGATGATATAAGAGCACTCCCTGAGGTTAAAAGTGCATTCGGTCTGTCAAGATACGATATGAACGTGATATATAATGGGCAGACAAAGCAGTACAGTATTTATGTGCATGACGACCCCAAGCAGACCACTAATACTAATATCATTGAAGGCAGGCTGCCTGAAAATAATAATGAGATAATGGTGACTGCAGCTATAGCAGAGGACCTTTCACTTAAGATCGGAGATGTTATAGAGGTTGAAAATGCCGGCAAAAAGGGTGATTATTTAGTAGTCGGTATCAATCAGAGAATGGAACACTACGGACGTACCGGAATCATGTCATTAGCTGCTGCCGAAAAGCTCTTGACCGCAGAGCCTCATTTTAATATATATGTAACAGGCAATGACGGGGAAACATATGAAAGCTTAAAAGTAAAAATAGAAGAGATTGCAAAAAATAAAGGACTTACGCTTCAATATACGGATTCACAGAAAACGATGGAAACCACAATAGTTTCACTCGTATCCACAATGAAGGCATTATGTATGGTAATCTGTATAGTAACTTTACTGGTGGTTATATTCGTAGAATCCCTGGTAATCCGTGCCAAGATAAGCAGAGAATGGCGTGGTATGGGTATCAGCAAAGCCTTGGGTCAGACAAGTGGCGGTCTTATCTCGCAGATAATGCTTTCGAATATGCCAGCTATCCTGCTGGGTGGTATCATTGGAGCTTTATTAGCAGATTTTGTGGGAGGCTTTGGAGTAGAAACGGTATTTTCCGGATTTGGTATAAAAAGAGTATACTTTGATATTCCTTTCGTCTATATGCTGGCAACCGTAGCAGGCATAGTGCTTGTAGCGATCATTACTTCAGGTCTTGCAGGCCTCAAGGTCAGAAAACTTAACCCGGTGGAAATGATCACCGAGGAATAAAAAAGATTGGCGACAGCTGTCGCCAATTTTTTTAGTGACAAGTTTAGTAAAATGATGTAAGATTATATTGTTGATCAGAGAAAAAGACAACCGGATGAGGTATAACATGCATTATAATTGCCTGATAGTCGATGATGAAGTCGAGCTTGCCAAGATGACCGCAGAGTATTTTGAAATGTTTGATATTAGGACGCAGTATGTGGAATCTGCTGTGTCTTGTTTTGATTTCTTAAAAGAAAACGAAACGGACATGATCCTGCTCGATATCAATTTAAAGGACGGTTCCGGTTTCGAGGTTTGTCGGAAAATAAGGGAAGACTATCAGCTGCCTATCCTTTTCATCAGTGCTCGTCAGAGCGATGACGACGTACTTGTGGCACTGAGTATAGGCGGAGACGACTATGTCAAAAAGCCTTACAGTCTGTCCGTGCTTTTGGCAAAGGTCAAGGTAAATCTGAAAAGAGTGGAGCAGATAAAAAAGCTTTCTGCTGAGAATACGGAAAGAGCTTATATATCCGAATTTAAACCGTCAGATATTGGGACAGATTATGACCCTGCAATCCAACTGGATGCTCCGACAATGTCCGTGATAATGAATGGCAAAAGCATACCCTTAAAAGCAAAGGAATTTGCACTACTTAAGTCTCTTTATGAGCATAAGAACACTATAGTAACAAAAGAGCAGCTTTTTGATGAGGTGTGGGGAGACAGCTTCTACGGTGACGGTACACTTAATGTCCATATTAGAAAGCTTCGCGAAAAGATGGAAAAGGATCCAAACAATCCCGAATACATAAAAACTGTGTGGGGGACAGGATATATTCTTGAGATATGAAACAGATTAAGAAAATCCTAATGATATATGGCATATTGATGATAGCAGCATTAGGCATCATGGTACTTTTATGGAAAAATATGAAGGTGCTGACGAATAATGTTGCTTCTTATAGTGCGGAAGAACTGGAAACCTACAAAAAAGTCTGGAATAACCTAAACGGCGACATTGTAAAAGGACAGGAAATGATGCTTAAATATGTCATTATTTTCTGGATTGTTATTTTTATATTGGGTATATTCCTGATCTTGCTGGTTTATCACAACCTGATAAAACCTGTAAAGGAGATGGAAGGGTTCGCTTCCGAAATAGCCAAGGGAAATCTGGATGTGCCCCTGCCCATTCATCGCAACAATATGTTCGGGAATTTCACCGAAAGCTTTGACATCATGCGTGAAGAGCTTAAATCTTCCAAAGAAAGGGAGCTTGAGGCCGAAAAAGCAAAGCGGGAAATGGTGGCTGAATTAAGCCATGACCTAAAAACTCCCGTAGCTACAATACGTGCTACCTGTGAAGTACTGGAATTAAAGATCAAGAAAGAAATAGAAAAGACAGAGGAATTGATCTATTCTTTAGAAGATACAGGAAAATCCAATGTAGAAGAAAACCGGCACTTGGAAGAAGAACTGACAAACCTCAACGGTAATCTGGAAAAAATTGGTTACATATATAATAAAGCGGATATGATCAATGAACTGGTCGGTAATGTCTTTCGAGCAACCCTTGACGATATGCAGGAGATTAAGATTGAACCGAAGGAAAACAATTCCGATCTTATCGAAACATATTTTGGAAATCTGAAGGAATACGGAAATATTATTCTGGACAATCATATCCCTCAATGCCTTTTATATTTTGACAAGCTCCGGATGGAACAGGTTATCGACAATATAGTCGGAAATTCCTACAAGTATGCCGGTACCGATATTCACGTTTCCTTTACCGAAACCGATATGACCACAGATGTAAAAGGAAAGAAGAACAGTTTTATAAAGATTACTATCCGTGATTCCGGACCGGGAGTATCGGAGGATGACCTGCCCCTCCTCACCGAGAAATTCCACAGAGGAAGCAATTCAGGTGACAAACAGGGCTATGGTCTCGGTATGTATCTTGCAAACAGGTATATGGAAAAACAAAATGGCGGCATGGAATACTACAATGACAACGGTTTTGTGGTTGAGCTCCTGCTCCGCAAAGTATAGCTTTAAGGAGAGAACATAATGGAAAAGGTTTACATTACAGGTCATCGTAACCCTGATTTTGACAGTGTTTGTTCTGCATATGCATACGCAAACCTGAAAAACATGACGGATAGTTCAAAGCAGTATATTCCGGTACGCTGCGGACATCTGCCGGAGAGCATGAAAAAAGTATTTGCCGGGCTTGGCATCGAGCCCCCTAAATATATTAGGGATGTTTTTCCGAAGGTCCGCGATATCTATCTTACTTCAGAGGTGAAGATAGATGCGGATGCACCCCTTAATACGGTAGCAGCTTCCTACAAGGCAACAAATCCTTCGGTAATTCCGGTATTTGAAGGAGAAAGCTTTTACGGACTTCTGAGTGTCGATGATATTACAAGCTGGGCGATGGAAGAGATTTCCAGAAAAGGAAAGATAGACGAAATTCCCCGTGTGCGTGATATAATGCGCCCCGAAGAGGAACCGGTTGCCGCATCCGAAATGTTTGAGGAGGCCAAAAGGAAACTGTCTTCATCAAAAAAACGAGGCCTTGCAGTTATGGAGGATGGCGGATTTGTAGGTTTTGTTACAAGAAGATGCTTCTTAAAAGCACCAAAGAACAATGTGATCCTAGTAGATCATAATGAAGCAAAGCAGAGTATAAAAGGTATTGAAACCGCCAACATAGTTGAGATTATCGATCATCACAGGCTTGATCCGGTTAAAACGGAGCTTCCCATATTCATTGATGCCGAGCCTATCGGAAGTACGTGTACAATTGTATATAGAAAATTTATACAGGAGGGGATAACACCCGATAAAGATTCCGCAAAAATGCTGCTTACGGGAATAGTTTCGGATACACTGATCCTTAGAAGTCCTACAACAACACAGATAGACATATCATCCGCAAATGAACTGGCGGAGCTTATCGGAGAAGAACTAAACGAGTTCGGACTCAGAATGTTCTCATGCATGGAGGGGCTTAAGAACCGCATACCTAAAGAAGCGGTAGAGTCAGATTTTAAGACTTATCGCGAAAAGAATTTAAAGATCGGAATAGGACAGTGCGAGTGCACTACGTTAGAGGATCTGGAAGATTACAGAACGGAGTATCTGGAAGCTTTAGAGGATATAAGAAAACGTCAGGAGCTTGATTGGGCGGTGCTGATGATAACAGATGTACTGCGTGAGCACAGTGTACTTTTTATCACTGATTTTAAGGCCGGTAACCATCTGCCTTACACTCTGATATCGGACAGGGTATATGACATGCCCGGGGTAATGAGCCGTAAAAAACAGCTCCTCCCCGAGATTCTTCACGCCATATCCGAATAATTATTTTGCAGATATAAGTTTTTCTGTATTAACGTCCAGTTCGGACAAGGTTTTTACAATGAAATCCTTCGGCTCAGTAAAGCCGTTTGTAACCCACTTGGATAAAACCGCTATACAGCCTTGTGTACGATAACATATCCTGTAGAGTAAAAGAGTATCCTTGAGAGCCACCTTTTGCTTTTCGGATTCAAGCTTTAAAAACAAGCCTTCAAGACATTTGCTGAATTTATCTCTAAGCTGTCCGGTGCTGTTAGGACAGAACATAAGAGTAAATACGGCTTTATTTTCAAGAATATAGTCGGTCAGATTATTGAAAAATTCCTTAGGAGGAAGCTCTTCGAGTTTCAGAACAAGCAATCCCAGTTCTACGAGAGTTTCCTCCTCTATTTTATCATAAAGATCATATACGTCCAGATAGTGCTTGTAGAAGGTTACCCTGTTGACATCTGCCTTGTCGGCGATCTCTTGCACGGTGACCTTTCTCAGCTCTTTTTCGGTCAGCAGCCCGGCAAGAGCCTCACAGATAGCTTTCCTTGTCTTTAACGTTCTGCGGTCTGTTTTTTCAGCCATTTCCATTCTCCATCCTTACAGATTTTTAGTTTGTACTGCGATGGATAAAGTATATCAAATATTAGCTTTTTAGTCAAATTATTTGATGGCCTTGCTGTCGTTTTCTTCTTTTATCAGTTTAAGGAATTCTTCATATTTCATTGCACCGAGGTCTTTACCTGAACGGTGACGGACGGATATCGAATTATTCTCGATATCCTTATCTCCGACAATGATCATATAAGGAACCTTCATACCGACGGCTTCTCTTATCTTGTATCCGAGCTTCTCAGGACGATAGTCGGCTTCTGCACGGAATCCTGATGCGTCAAGCTGCTTTACGATATTTCCCGCATATTCGCTTGCCCTGTCCGTAACGGGAAGAACTTCAACCTGAACCGGTGCAAGCCAGAGAGGAAATGCTCCTGCAAAGTGTTCTGTAATGACTCCGATAAAGCGCTCTATAGAACCGAATACAACCCTGTGTATCATAGCGGGACGATGCTTCTTACCGTCTGCACCTATGTATTCCAGCTCAAATCTTTCAGGCAGCTGCATATCAAGCTGGATTGTTCCGCACTGCCATGTACGGCCCAAGGAATCGGAAAGATGGAAGTCAAGCTTTGGTCCGTAAAAGGCTCCGTCACCCTCATTTATCACATAACTCTTACCCATATCTTCACAGGCCGATTTCAACGTATATGTTGCAAAATCCCATGTTTCAAGATCACCCATATGGTCCTCGGGCATTGTTGAAACTTCAATTTCATAGGACAGACCAAAGACGGAATATACTTCATCGAAAAGTTTTATAACGTTTTTGATCTCGTCACGCATCTGATCCCATGTCATGAAAATGTGGGCATCATCCTGTGTGAAACATCTGACGCGGAAAAGTCCGTGTAATGTGCCGGAGAGTTCATGACGGTGAACGAGTCCAAGCTCACCCACACGTAAAGGAAGCTCTCTGTACGAATGCTGCTCGGAGCGGTAAACAAGCATGCCGCCCGGACAGTTCATGGGCTTTATTGCAAAATCCGTATCATCTATGACCGTTGTATACATCTTGTCCTTATAATGTGTCCAGTGACCCGATCTTTCCCAAAGATCCCTGTTCAGCATCATGGGTGTGGATATTTCGACATATCCGTAGCGCTTATGTATCTGTCTCCAATATTCAATTAAAGTATTCTTAATTACCAATCCCTTAGGAAGGAAGAAGGGGAATCCGGGACCCTCATCCATTAAAAGGAATAATCCGAGATCCTTGCCAAGTTTTCTGTGGTCACGTCTTTTGGCCTCTTCCAGCCTTTCGAGATACTCTTCGAGCTGCTCTTTGGAAGGATATGCAACACCATATATTCTTTGAAGTGATTCCCTCTCCGAATCGCCTCTCCAATATGCTCCGGCACATGATAAAAGCTTTATTCCGCTTCCGTTGACAATACCCGTTGAATCAAGATGCGGGCCTGCACAAAGATCTGTGAACTCACCCTGTTTGTAGAAGGAGATGACCGCATCCTCGGGAAGATCATTGATCAGTTCGATTTTATAAGGTTCATCCTTCATAAGTTCAAGGGCTTTATCACGTTCAAGCTCAAATCTTTCCAGCTTCAGATCTTCATTACAGATTTTTCTCATCCCATCTTCAATTTTTTCTAATATCTCGGGATTGAAACTGAAAGGGGCATCGATATCGTAGTAAAAACCGTTTTCGATAGCCGGACCTATAGCCAGTTTTACTTCGGGGTAAAGGCGTTTAATTGCCTGTGCCATAATGTGTGAACATGTGTGCCAATACATTTTCCTGTTTTGTTCATCTTCGAATGAAAATTCTTTTTTGTTCATAGTAATTTCCTCCTTGTGTTGTGTGGGTTTTTTACGAACTATTTGCGGCTGGACAAACACAAATAGTTTTATAACACAAGAAAAGCACCCAAAAGACACATAGATATATGTATCTTAAGGGTGCGTCAGCACGGTTCCACCTTAACTTTTCACTTCAGATTCCAACAAATCCTATCCTTTAACGCAGGCATACGGTAACGCTTACTTATAATTTCGGCCTTACAGCTCAGGAATGGTTTTCGCCCATTGTCTTCATAAACGGCTCTCACCAAAATGCCGTCCTCTCTGGATGCTTCGTAATGAACTACTCTTTCCGTCATTGCTTTTCTTATGTTATTGTGGAGAATATATCACATCAATTTTAATTTGTCAACATTTAATTTTTTTCTTGCAAAAATAATTATTGTTTAATTATAATAAAATCAGTAGATTGTTTACTCAAAAAATCAAGACACCGTTTTAAAAATATGTTAAATTGAAATTACAATCGATTGTTTCCCGGGAAAAACATAAAACATGAGAGGAGGGCTGCCTTCATGAATAATCTGAAGTTATTGAATGAAGCTTTGGAATATATAGAACAGCATATGAAGGAAGATATTCATACAGAAGATATTGCCGATGCATGCTATTGTTCCAAGTCCTCTCTTGAAAAGCTTTTCAAAAACGTAACGCATATCTCCGTGCGTGAGTATATTATACGCAGGCGCATGACGAAAGCTGCCAGAATGCTGATCGAAAATCCTGAAATGACTGTACTTGATGCTGCCCTGGAATACGGTTATTCCAGTCATGAGGCATTTACGAGGATCTTTTATCAGAAATGGAATTGTTTGCCATCCAAGTATCGTGAAAACAAAAGGGTACTTGAGATATTCCCGAAGATTAACTTAAATTTGGAGACAGGAGGTTATAAAATTATGGGTAGAAAATTTGACATAAGTGAATTATATGATCTGTTCAAGAGCAGAAAGGATTGTTATTTTGTATGCGGCGATATCAGGAGCCTTATCCCGATAAATGAGATTTCAATTAAAGCAGGAGACCTGGCAATCTTGGAATCGTTAAAGAGAATGGAAGATGCAGCAGGCGAGGATGATGTCGTATTCAGGATCGGTGGTGATGAATTCGTAATCCTTACCTCCAGTACTGAGGAAGCATATGCTAAAGCCATTGCAGAAAAGATTGTCAGCCACAACGGAGAATGCATACATTCAGATGGTAAGGACATCCCGCTTTCACTGTATGTAACATGGCTTAAGATAGCTGACAGACCGTTACGTTATTCGGAGTTGTTTGTTCAGTTGAATCAATCACTTACCCAGGTAAAAGGAAAGCTTATGCGAGGCGAATTAGAACCGCTTACGAAAGCCGAGGAGAATAACCTGTAAAAACAAGTTAGAAGCTTTAAATATTTTTACGGCTGTGACATTAAGTCATGGCCGTTTTTTTCGCTGTTTTTCGGTGCGTTTTTGGTTGCATAAAGTGACTGTTTTTGGTAAAATAATTACGTTCACGAGTATAGGTATGACGTTGAGATTTTACAAGCGAAGAAGGAGGTACATGATGTCAATAGTAGCTGCATTTATGGTACCGCATCCGCCAATGATAGTTCCGGCGGTAGGGCGTGGTAGTGAAAAACAGGTCGAAAAGACGATTGAAAGCTATGAAAGAGTGGCTGATGAAATCGCAGAGTTAAAGCCTGAGACAATTATAATTTCAAGCCCGCACAGCGTTATGTATTCGGATTACTTCCATATTTCACCGGGAGTTAAGGCTACAGGCTCATTTGCCGAATTCGGAGCACCGCAGGTGAAATTTGAAGTGAAATATGATGCCGAGATAGTAAATCTGTTGGCCAACAAGGCTATGGTGACCGGGTTTCCGGCCGGATGCCTTGGCGAAAAAAAGAAAGAGCTTGATCATGGCACAATGGTGCCTTTATGGTTTATCACAAAAAAATATAACGACTTTAAACTTGTGAGAACCGGTCTTTCAGGATTTGATCTTTTGAAGCATTACGAATATGGAATGATGATAAAAGAGGCTGCCAGCGAACTGGACAGACGTGTTGTCTATATAGCCAGCGGTGATCTTTCGCATAAGCTCCAGGCACACGGACCATACGGATTCGCGGAAGAAGGACCGATATATGATGAGCGCATAATGGATGTGTGTTCAAGAGCCGCTTTTGGCGAATTATTTGATTTTGATGAGAACTTCTGCAATAAGGCAGCGGAATGCGGACATAAATCCTTTGTTATAATGGCCGGAGCATTGGATGGTATAGCCGTTGAAGCAAAACCGTTTTCACATGAGGATGTGACCGGTGTAGGATATGGTATATGCTCTTTTATGCCTTTAGGTCCCGATGAAAACAGGCATTTCCTTAAAAAAAGGTTAACGCTGGAAGATGAGAAGCTGAGAGAAAAGAAAGACAGATCAGATGCATATGTTAAGCTTGCAAGGGCTTCGGCCGAGTATTTTGTAAAAAACGGAAAAGTGATGGAAGTACCTGAGTGGGTACCTGACGAGATCATAAACAGAAAAGCCGGTGCATTTGTTTCAATACACAAATTCGGCTCATTAAGAGGCTGTATAGGAACCATACTTTCAACTAAGAAAAATCTGGCAGAAGAAATCATCCGAAATGCTGTAAGTGCTGTATCTGAGGACAATCGATTTGACCCTGTTGAAGAAGACGAACTTAACTGGCTGGATATCAATGTGGATGTGCTTTCAGAACCCGAAAGGATAGAATCGGAAGAACAGCTGGATGTTAAAAGATACGGTGTAATAGTAAGAAGCGGATATAAACAGGGACTTCTTCTTCCGGATCTTGAAGGCGTGGATACTGTGGAACAGCAGATAACCATCGCAATGCGTAAGGGCGGTATCGCTCCCGGAAGCAACATAGATCTGTACAGATTTGAAGTGATACGACACTATTAGGTGACAATGGGGACGGTTCTTTTTGTCACAAAAGCCTTCCCCTTAAGGGGAAGGTGGCCGAACGAAGTGAGGACGGATGAGGTGTGATATGCCAGTATGTGACGTTTGTTTTCGACAATGTAAAATAGAAGAAGGCAAGACCGGCTTCTGTGGTGGAAGAACCTGTTCTAACGGCAGCATAGTTGCAGCCAATTACGGACGGATAACCTCTGCAGCACTGGACCCGATAGAGAAAAAACCGCTTAAAATGTTCAGACCCGGTAAAAAAGTGCTTTCCGTTGGCTCATACGGCTGCAACTTGAGATGTCTATTTTGTCAGAACAGTGATATATCATGGTCAAAGGAAGCATTGGAGTATAAAGACACTGCCGATTATTTCTCACCGGAAGAGATAGTTGGAAGAGCTCTGGAACTAAAGAACAGAGGCAATATAGGAGTGGCATTTACCTATAATGAGCCGCTTATCGGTTATGAATTTGTGCGTGATACTGCTAAGCTTTCAAAAGAAGCCGGAATGGAAAACGTATTGGTAACTAACGGTACTGCAAGCCTTAAGGTATATAATGAGATAAAGGATTATATCGATGCAATGAATATCGATTTAAAAGCATTCTCCAAAAGGTTCTACAAAAAGGTTATAGACGGGGATTTTGAAATGGTAAAAAGCTTTATCGAAAACTCAGTACAGTCCTGTCACGTCGAGCTTACCACACTGATCATTCCGGATGAAAATGACAGCGAAGATGAGATATTGGATTTAAGCAGTTGGGTTGCTTCACTGGAGAAAAAATACAATAAAATCATCCCGCTTCATATTACTAGATTCTTCCCGCGTTTTCATATGACTGATAAGGATCCTACACCTATTTCTAAGATTTTGAAGCTTGTTGAAATTGCAAAGCAGAACCTGGAATACGTGTTTCCGGGGAATATTTAAATTAATCAGAGGGACGGTTCTCTGATTGAAAATGAAAGAGAGAAAAGTGTAAAAAAAGGATTAATATGATTAGATTTGGATTTTCCGAGGTGGATATCACTCCTGTCGGACCGATGGAACTGGTTGGGTTTTACAGGGCAGACAATAAATCAAAGGGTGTGCTAAAACCTCTATTGGCTCAGGCAGCAGTATGGGAAAATGAAGAAAGGTGCTGTCTGATCACGATCGACAGTATCGGATTTACAAAGGAGCTTTCAGATAAACTGAGAGATAAAATAGGCAGACTCCTTAATGTGACAAGAGAAAAGATTATGCTCTGCTTCTCACATACACATGCGGCCCCTGATGC
>JAILGF010000079.1 GCA_024696945.1 Lachnospiraceae bacterium
AATCCAAATTCTGGTAAGGTAATGAAAAAATGTGGAATGAAGTATGAGGGTACTTTACGCTGTTCAGATTGGAATAATCAGGGAGTTTGTGATGCTTGCTATTATGGATTGCTAAAATCAGAACGTTAACTTCCAATTTGTAGAGATGACTGAGGGGGTGCGGACAAAATCCTGGACACTTTGACATCTAAAAATGCTTATGCCAAGAGGTCACATTTACACGAAAGATCAGATTATCACCGCACTCACTTTGTATAACAAACTACAATCTATGCCTAAGGTTGTTGAACTTCTCGGATACCCTTCCGTTAGCATGTTATGCGAGTGGAAACGTATGTATCCGGAAATAATCACTCCCCAAAAGCGCAAGAAGCCACGCAAATGGGCTCAAGCAGCGAACGAATTAAAAATGTATGCCATTCGTCGTTGCATAAATAACGGAGAAACGATAAAATCTGTAGCAGAAGATATCGGTTACTCTTCCGTTGCTGTTTGGAAATGGGTTCATGAGTATACCGAGAAAGGAAGCGTTTCTCTCATGAAGAAATCAGATCCAAACATACCTATCGATCCGAAGGATATTCAATCAGCCGAAGATATCGATGCGTTAAAAGCTCGGATCTCTTATATGGAAGATAATCATCAGTTCAAAGGATGGGTTCCGGTGATCACGGTTCTGCTTGGGACCGGGATGCGTATCGGCGAATGCTTAGGACTCCGCTGGGAAGACATTGATCTTGAGAGCCGGATCATCAGCGTGAATCACAATCTGGTAGACTATCAGGACAGAGATCTGAGAAAACAGGTGCGTGGCATTCAGACGACGAAGACGAGAGCAGGAGTCAGGATCATCCCCATGATCGATGAAGTGTATGAAGCGTTCATAACGGAGTTTGAACTTCAGTCGGCCATCGGGTTCTGTAAGGAAGAAATCGACGGGTATTCAGGATTTATCTTTACTACCACCGATCAGAAGCTCATGAGCAGATCCGCAGTAAACAATGCGCTCCACAGGATCGTCAAGCAGCATAACGAGGAAGAGGAGAAAAAGGCAAAGGCCGAAGGCAGAGAGCCGATCCTTCTCCCGATGTTCTCAGCACACCAGCTCAGGCATACGTTCTGTACAAGGTTATGCGAGAATGAGACGAACCTGAAAGTGATCCAGTCGATCATGGGACATTCGGATATCACGACAACGATGGATATTTATGCCGATGCTACCCAGGAGAAGAAGCAGGAGATCATGGCCAATCTCAATGGTAAGATTTTTTAAAATTCAAGATTTCAAGATGTACTGTTTTAGAAACGTTGTGTCAAATGTACCGATATGTACTCAGTTGGACACATACGGACCGGGATGGTAACACATTCCGGCAGACATCGAAAAATCCGTCTTAATCCAAATTGACCCGTATTTGACTCTGGGGCGGTAACATCCAATGGACTGCAATGGACTCCTATGGATTTCCCGAAATCAGGTCAATGGCTTTGAAGATGCTTCTATGGACTGCTATGGAATGTTTAAAAAACGCGGTCCCGACACTCAAGAGCCTCAGCTAAAGAAACCCAGTAATTTCAAGGGCTTTGGGCACTATAAGATGAGGGTTTACCCCATTTTTACCCCACTTTTTCCAAACATGGTGCATGATAGTGCATGAAAAATGCATTTTTCACCATACAGAGATAAAAAAAGACACCTTCTAAAAAATTTCTTTCTTAGAAAGTGTCCAGTGGTTTTGCTTATTAAATTAGACTCAGTTTTAGGTGAAAAAATGCATTTTTCATGCACTATCATGCACCATGTTTGGAAAAAGTGGGGTAAAAATGGGGTAAATCCTCATCTTATAGTGCCCAAAACCCTTGAAATTACTGGGTTTCTTTAGCTGAGGCTCTTGAGCGTCGGGAACAAGAGTACCTCACGAATTGAAGGACTGTCGGTAAGTAACATTACCAGACGATCTATGCCATATCCGATACCGCCTGTGGGAGGCATACCGATTTCGAGTGCGTTAAGGAAGTCTTCATCGGTGTGGTTTGCTTCCTCGTCACCGGCATCTGCAAGTGCATCCTGCAGTTTGAAACGCTCACGCTGATCGATAGGATCGTTCAGCTCTGAGTAAGCGTTACACATCTCCCATGTATTGATAAAGAGCTCGAAACGCTCTACCTTTGAAGGATCGGTGGGCTTTTTCTTTGTAAGAGGCGAGATTGCAATAGGGTGGTCCATGATAAAGGTAGGCTGTACCAGTTCCTTCTCGCAATACTCCTCGAAGAAGAGGTTTACGATATCGCCCTTTGTATGACGCTCTTCGTATTCTATATGGCGCTCTTTTGCAAGTGCCTTTGCTTCCTCATCGGTTGTTACCTGGTCAAAATCGATGCCTGCATATTCTTTAATGGCATCTATCATGGTAAGGCGTCTGAAGGGCTTGCCTAAATCTATCTCTGTACCCTGGTATGTAATCTTGGTGGTACCGCATACTTCCTGAGCGAGGTATCTGAACATACTCTCGGTGAGTTCCATCATTCCATAATAATCGGTATATGCCTGATAGAGCTCCATAAGCGTAAACTCAGGGTTATGACGTGTATCAACACCCTCGTTACGATATACACGGCCGATCTCAAATACTCTCTCTAAACCGCCTACGATAAGTCTCTTTAAGTAAAGCTCAAGCGAAATACGAAGCTTAACATCCTCATCAAGTGCATTGTAGTGTGTCTCGAAAGGACGAGCTGCTGCCCCGCCTGCATTTGATACAAGAGTAGGGGTTTCAACCTCCATGAAGTTTCTGTCTGCTAAGAAGCTTCTGATCTTGCTTATGATCTTCGAACGCTTTACGAATACCTCGCGGCTGTCCATGTTCATGATAAGGTCAACATAACGCTGACGGTATCTTGTATCGGTATCTGTTAAGCCGTGGAATTTTTCGGGAAGTACCTGGAGGCTCTTGGTAAGAAGTGTCATCTCTGTAGCATGGATGGATATCTCTCCGGTCATGGTTCTGAAGATGAAGCCCTTTACTCCGTAAATATCACCTATGTCAGACTTTTTGAACTCTGCATATGCTTCTTCTCCTAAAGCATCCTTTGATGCGTATACCTGGATATCGCCCTTTAAGTCACGGATGTTGCAGAAGGAAGCTTTTCCCATGACACGCTTGAACATCATACGCCCTGCTATGCTGACATTTATGGGGTTTGCGTCCATTATCTCACGGCGCTCATTGTAATCCTTTTTCTTTGCTTCCCTTGCTTCCTGTTCTTCAAGTCCCGTTACGTCTACTTCGGGTCTGCCGGCAAGGAGCTTAGCTTCATGCTCTTCATAGAGTGATTTTACTTCATCGGAATGGTGGGTCTGATCATACTTTGTTATTATAAAAGGATCCTTGCCTGCTTCCTGTAAGGTTGCCAGCTTTTCACGACGGACCTTTAAAAGCTGGTTTAAATCTACGGGCTGAGCCTGGTTATTGTTCTGGTTGTTATTGTTTTCTGCCATGTGTTACTCCTATTATCTGGTGACTTTCAAAATCTTAAATTTAAGTTCGCCTGAAGGTGAATCAACTGTTATCTTCTGGCCTTTTTTCTTTCCGATAAGAGCCTTGCCGATGGGTGATTCATTTGAAATCTTATTGGCAGCTATGTTTGCCTCGGTAGAACCAACGATCTTATATTCTACTTCCTCTTTGAATTCCTCATCATAGATAGTTACGGTACAGCCGAGTGAAATGCTGTTGTCCTTGGTATCCTCTGAATCTACTACTTCTGCGTTCTTAAGGATCTTCTCGATTTCTTCGATACGGAGCTCTATTTCACGCTGCTCTTCTTTTGCTGCGTCATATTCGGCATTTTCGCTCAGGTCGCCCTGCTCTCTGGCTTCCTTGATCTTCTGTGCTACGTCCTTACGACGGTTTACTTTAAGGTCCTCAAGCTCGTCCTCAAGTGCTTTTACGCCCTCATATGTCATTACATTCTTTTTGATTTCTGCTTTCATGTTCTTCTCCCTTGTATTTTATTACACCTCATCCACCGCTTCGCGGAATATCTCAATCACGTAGTGGTTGAGATGCCATCCCTGGCGAAGGGTCCCCCTTCCCCTCAAGGGGAAGGCAGAGGTAATTATGTGAATCACTTTGTTTCTTCTGTGACTTCTATCTTCTTAATCTCTTTGGTGTTGATCTCTACTAAAAGATCCTTAATGAAGTCGTCCAGCTTCTTTGCGCCTTCGTCGCCCTTGAAACGACTTCTTACCGATACCAGGCCTTCTTCCTGTTCCTTCTGTCCTACAACTATCATGTAAGGAAGTCTATCGATACGTGCTTCACGGATCTTGAAGCCGATCTTTTCGGAACGAGCATCTACAGTGTTGCGGATTCCGGCCTTCTTAAGTGCTGCGGAAACTTCGTTTGCATAATCTGTATATTTGTCAGAGATGGGAAGTACCCTAACTTGCTCTGCACACATCCATGTAGGGAACTGGCCTGCGTAATGCTCGATGAGCCATGCAAGTGTTCTTTCGAAGCAGCCCATTGATGTTCTGTGGATGATCCAAGGAAGTGCCTTGTTTCCGTTTTCATCGATGTAGTACATACCAAACTTGGCTGCGCTTGAGCAGTCGAGCTGGATGGTAACCATTGTATCTTCCTTGCCGTATACGTTCTTGGCCTGGATATCGATCTTAGGGCCGTAGAAAGCTGCTTCACCGTCTGCCTCGGTATATTTGATACCGTTCTTGTCCATGACGTTTCTTAAGAAGCCCTGAGTACTGTTCCAGTATTCCTCGTCGCCCTCATATTTATCCTTATTCTCGGGATCCCACTTGGAAAGTCTGTAAGTTACATCACCCTGTACGCCAAGTGTAGTCATAACATAATTAGCCAGCTCAACGCAGCGGGTAAGCTCTTCCTCTGCCTGGTCGGGACGGAGTACGATATGACCTTCTGTGATGGTGAACTGTCTTACACGGGTAAGTCCGTGCATCTCGCCTGAATCCTCATTACGGAAAAGAGTCGAAGTTTCGCTCATTCTGTAAGGAAGGTCACGGTATGAACGCTGCTCGTTCATGTATACATAGTACTGGAAAGGACATGTCATGGGACGTAATGCCATAACTTCCTTGCCGTCCTTGGTTCCTTCGCTTTCTTTATTAAGTATGAACATGCCGTCCATGTAGTGATCCCAGTGTCCGGAGATCTTGTACAGGTCTGACTTAGCCATAAGAGGTGTACGTGTACGTACATAGCCCCACTCATTATCCTCAAGGTCTTCGATCCAACGCTGTAAGATCTGGATCATCTTGGTTCCCTTAGGTGTAAAGAGCGGAAGTCCCTGGCCGATAACATCTACGGTGGTAAAGAGTTTCATCTCTCTTCCTAACCTATTGTGGTCACGTAGCTTTATATCCTCTAAGTGTGCAAGGTATGCATCCATATCGGCATTCTTTGTGAAAGCTGTACCATAAATACGGGTAAGCATCTTGTTCTTCTCGTTTCCTCTCCAGTATGCGCCCGATGAAGAAATGAGCTTAACTGCCTTTAAGTATTTTGTACTCATAAGATGGGGGCCTGCACAGAGGTCTACGAAGCCGCCCTGATCATAGAAGGATATTTCGGCATCCTCGGGAAGATCGTTGATGAGCTCTACCTTGTAAGGCTCTCCTTTTTCTTCCATGAGCTTGATCGCTTCGTTCCTGGGAAGCGTGAAGCGTGTAAGTTCATGTCCTTCCTTTATTATTTTCTTTATCTCTGCCTCTAATTTATCAAGGTCATCCCTTGTGAAAGGAGGTGTATCGAAATCATAATAGAAGCCTTCATCGATTGCGGGACCGATAGCGCATTTTGCATCGGGGTAGAGGCGCTTTACTGCTTCTGCCAGAACGTGTGATGCTGTATGACGGTAAGCTTTCTTGCCTTCTTCGTCATTGAATGTAAGGATAGAGAGTTCACAGTCTGAATCGACTACTGTTCTTAAGTCGACCACCTTGCCGTTTACTTCGCCTGCACAGGCTGCTCTTCCAAGGCCTTCACTAATGTCGTTTGCGATGTCGATGACTGACATTGCGCTTGCGTACTCCTTAACGGAGCCGTCTTTGAGTGTTATTTTCATGATGTTCCTCCTGAATATATAAAAATCCCTTCCGAAAATTTCGAAAGGGACGAATAATTCAATATCCGCGGTTCCACCCTTATTGGATATAAACCCCTGCGGCAGATAGCCGCATTCTTCATTGGATTATAACGGTATCACCGGACTCGATTAAGAGCCGCTCCGGGATGGTCTTTAATATGTCTCATCTAAAGCCTTTCCACCGCCCGGCTTCTCTCTGGAGAATCTGAAATATCTACTGTTCCCTTCAACGCGTTGCAAATATTTTAGCATTTTTTTACATAAAGTCAAGTAAAACTTGCTATTTTTACGATTTTCTTTTATTTTGACAGCCTGCTTTCCAGATATTCCGGTTCGCCGTATAAAAGTCCTCTTGTCCCGCTCCCGAGATAGAAACGTCCGAATACGCGCTTATCCCCGTCTATGGAGTTGATCTCACCGAACATCTGATGCTCGTTGTTTATCCTCTCCCATGTGGTTCCGTCGTCAAAGCTTCTGAAAAAACCGTATTTGCCTTTAATGATCCCGTTTACGTATATTGCCTTGTTCTCACTTAGATAATCGACTCCCCTGTGAATAAGCCCGAAGCCTATCCTATAGCATTCATCCTTATCCTCGGTAAGCCTGTTTAAGTCAAGGGTTCCGGTATATTTGTTGTACTGCAGCTTCCAGAGTCCGTGTCTGTTCATGGCAAGATATATGACGCCTCTCTTTCCGGATTCACAGCGGATTTCCGTTTTGTTGAAGCAGTCTATCTGTGAAAGATCGGTTCTCGGGAAGTAATTCGGAAGCGGAAGCTCCCTAAAGGTCTTTCCGAAATCCTTGCTTATATATATCTGGGAACGGTCTCCGAAGCCATACATAATGTGCGCATCGCATTTGTCCGCAAATACCTTGATATACCCCTCCTGCTTCGGAAGATCGTTAAGGCCCAGTACTAAGGATTTTTCCCATTTTTTCCCGGAATCCCTGCTGCATATGACTGCTGTCACGGGAAGTCTAGCCCTGTCGGCCACGCACCAGCAGATCGCAGTTCCGTCACAGTTGACGGCTATCCATCCGGAAGTTACGTTGGGCTGCTCTATCTTTGTAAGCAGCTTGTCTATTGCCGGTGAAAGCCCCCACGGAGTATCCAGTCTTTCGAAATTTGCTCCCCCGTCGGTGCTTCTGATTATACCGCCCTTTGTGGCTCCGTTCCAGTAACCGCGTGCGGATGCATATATGAGCTCCGGCTTTTCGTCGGGTGAATCAATATTCATGCAGGTGATGAATTTATTTCCTTTTTCATCTGCAAAGCTGTTCCTGCATTGCTTGGTGATATCGGTAAATGCAAAACCGCCGAGATCTCCCACCGCATCGAGGAGAACGGTATTTCCCTTTACCGGTGCATACACGTTAAGGTGTACCGTATTTTCTATTCCGGTGTTCCAATCCTCAAATCTTACTTCCGTATTCGACAGCAGGTTGTCGGTCCTGAAAATTCCGGTTCCCGTATTGAACCAGGCTTCCACGGGATCGAGCGGATTGATCTTTATATCGCTTACCCAGTGGACACAGGAACGGCCGCTGTTGTACTCGGGACGCATATAATAGGTGTTATACTTAATGCTGCCTATCTCTGTGTCAAAGAGGATAACCTCCCAGGTTTCTCCATAGTTCTTTGAGCGGAAAATGAAATCACCGCCCTGCCTGCAGACCGTGCTGCACACTACAAGTCCCGGTTCCTGAGCGCTCGCCGATATTCCGCCAAACCCAAAATTGTAGTTTTTGAAGAAGTTGTCTTCGGTTATATTCTTTCCCGAGGGATCCGCCTTTTTCATAAGGCTGTCCGTCGGCGTTATGTCTTTGTAACCTTCAATTTTTCCGTTTGTAAAGTAGTATCTGAGTACCTTGCCTCCGGCCACATGTCCCGAATCGCATCCGTAACCGTTTTCAAGGAAAATGGCCCCGGGTCCGTTTTCTGAGATGGTAACATAAAAATATTTTCCGTCCCACGTACAGCGTACCGGAACGTAGCCGCTTAAATTGCTGAAGGGATATTCCTTCGGCTCCGGCATGGGCAGTTTCGAGAAGGTTTCGCCCCTGTCATAGGATACATAAAGTCCGTGGCCGCGCATCGTATCGGATGTTTTATTTGTCACTCCGGCACTTCCCACTATCACGAGGTCGCTTACAGGGGACATCCATACGAATGTAAGCCATTCTTCACCGCAAACGTCGTGCTTGCTCCAGGTCTGCCCCAGGTCATGGGTTACCAAAAGCCCGCCGCGCTGGCTTGCAAAAAACAGGGTATCACTGTCCTGAGGATCCACTATAAGTCTCGAGCCCGAGCTTCTGCCACCCCAGTTTCCGTCTATCATGGTGGGTATTTCGCAATATGAGAAGGTTTCGCCCCTATCCCTCGAAACACAGAGTACACCGTGGCGGTTCCGCTGGGTTCCGCAGGCAATATAAAGCCTGCTGGCAATTTTCTCATCCAGCGCGACAGCTATAGGAAACGCTTCCTGTATATCGGCCGGAGTTATATGATCAGCCAGGCTCTCAAAGGAATCCTTATTTTTATTATACCTGTAAACACCGCCGATATCCGTTCTTATGTACATGCATCCTGCCTCCCTTGAATGGAAGGTAAAGCCCGTCACGTACCCGCCGGCATGTATGGGTATGTTATTGTATTTATATGGGATATTTTTTATCTCGCCCATTTTTACACCCGCTCCGTAGTTCTGTATTTGATGACACGTAACCGTCCCCTGTCACGAAAATCCGTATCATAAATCGGATCAAAACGGGGTTTTGACCCAGATACCATTATATAAGAAAAAGTACAAAAATTTTACAGACTTAATTTTATAAAAAAAGTTGACTTATTAGACAAAAAAATGTATTGTTATATGTCGTAGGGTTGATATTTAGGAGAACCGCATGGAAAGAATAGCTAAATTCGAGAAGGTAAGTTTTGAGATATTTAAGGATAAGGTCCAGAAAGAATTCGGGATCGTCGATGAGGAAGCAGAGGCGGCTTATGAACGCCTTTCTCTTCCGAAACGTGCTACGTCCGGTTCTGCCGGCTATGACTTTTTCGCTCCGTTCGATATCTGTATCGAACCGGGCGAAACCGTTATCATCCCCACCGGTATCAGAGCAAGTATGGAAAACGGATGGGTGCTCATGATCTTCCCAAGAAGCGGATTGGGTTTTAAATACAGGCTGATGCTCAACAATACGGTCGGTGTTATCGACAGCGATTATTATTATTCCGATAACGAAGGCCATATCATGATAAAGGTTACCAATCTTTCGGGACTCGGAAACATTGTCAGCTGCGGTTTAAATCATGAATGGTATAACGAGGCTGCCGGATCAAACGATAAAAGCGAAGCGATCAGCCTCAAGGCCGGTCAGGGTTTCGCACAGGGTGTGTTCATGCCTTTCGGGATTACGACGGATGATGATGTCGATGTCGTACGTAACGGAGGATTCGGAAGTACCGGTTGAAAAAATGAATAATTATACAGGAGGTAAAAGTAATATCATATGATCAGATTAGGAATTTTAGGTTACGGTAATTTAGGACGCGGTGTCGAGGCTGCGGTTAAACACAATCCCGATACCGAACTCGTAGCTGTTTTTACAAGAAGGGATCCTTCTTCCGTAAAGATCAACAGCGATGCTAAGGTCTATAGTTCTTCAGAGCTTGAGGCTCACAAGGATGAGGTGGATGTCCTTATAATCTGCGGCGGCAGCGCTACCGATCTGCCCAAGCAGACTCCCGAAGCTGTTAAATATTTTAACGTTATCGACAGCTTTGACACTCATGCGAACATCCCTGTTCATTTTGCAAACGTTGATGCAGCTGCAAAGGCAGCAGGGCATATCGGCTTCATTTCCGTCGGCTGGGATCCCGGAATGTTCTCTATAGCAAGACTTTACTCTAACGTTATCCTTACTGAAGGTGCTGATTATACCTTCTGGGGAAAGGGTGTAAGCCAGGGTCACTCCGATGCTATTAGAAGAATCGAAGGCGTAAAGGATGCCAGACAGTACACAGTACCCGTTCCCGAAGCACTTGATGCCGTGCGTTCCGGCAAGTGTCCCGAGCTCACCACCAGACAGAAGCATACCCGTGAGTGTTTCGTGGTAGCTGAGGAAGGCGCCGATCTTGCAAAGATTGAAAACGAGATCAAGACCATGCCCAATTATTTTGCGGATTATGATACAACGGTTACTTTCATCACGGAAGAAGAAATGAAGAAGAACCATTCGGGTCTTCCTCACGGCGGAATGGTTATCCGTACAGGTAAGACCGGAATGAACAATGAGAATACACATACTATAGAGTACAGCTTAAAGCTGGATTCAAACCCTGAGTTCACCGCTTCCGTTCTGGTAGCTTTCGCCAGGGCAGCTTACAGGATGAACAAGGACGGTATCTGCGGATGCAAGACGGTATTTGATGTTCCTCCCGCTCTTCTTTCCGCTGAAACTCCCGAGTATTTAAGAGCTCATCTGCTGTAAATACAACAAAACCGACATAAA
The DNA here is from genome assembly GCA_024696945.1 of Lachnospiraceae bacterium. Lineage (GTDB taxonomy): Bacteria > Bacillota > Clostridia > Lachnospirales > Lachnospiraceae > RUG11977. Next base: position 10,645 of record JAILGF010000079.1, read on the forward strand.
AAATGCCATCCGTCTCGGATGACATTTTTTTATTTCTTTTTAAGTTCCATATAGTTAGCAATTCCTTTTGCATCAGCTTCGGCAAGCATACGAAGCTTTTCTTCGGTATCAAAGAATTCCTTGTCGGTCTCATTATCCATGAAACAGTGCTCAACTATAACTCCGGGTATGTCACGCAACTGGGCATGACGGATAACCGCATAATAATCCAGCTTGTTTCCTTCTGCATCGACATAATCCTTGCTGACCCTGGTCTTTACACCATTGTTCTTTAATCCCAATGCTACCAGCTGATCCAGTATGGAATAAGCCATTCCCTGGCTTTTTTCGGAAACGTTTTCACGGAACGAGGCATATACCGTTGTGCCGTTCAGCTGATGATTCTCGGAAGCGTTAAAGTGCAGGCTTACAAAGAAATCCGCATTATGCTCTTCGGCTACGATGGCTCTTTTTTCAAGTTCCAGCTTTATATCATCATCAAGTGCTATGTTTTCTTCCCTTGTGAGATATACTTCTATGCCTTCATAATTTGTAAGGAGATAATCCCTTACATAATTGGCTACGGAAAGTGTTAGGATTTCCTCTTTAAAATCGAAATACCTGGCTCCCGTAAATTTTCCTCCATGTCCCGGGTCGAGTACCACAACCTTGTTCTGAGGTTTATCCTCTTCCGGATCTGCTCCCTGATCATCACCCAGAGTATCGTCCGGGTTTTCGTTGTCGTTATTTGTATCTGACGGTGTGATCGTCGGTCCGACGGTAGGCAGTGTGCCTACACCTTCTTTGGGCGTCGGCATTGTTTTAGGACCGGTATTCTTTCCGGAATCACATCCGTAAATACTCAATACCGATATACAGAGTATGAGGACCAATCCTGCCGTCACAACTTTATCTATCGTTTTCTTCATATATTATAACCGCTGTCTCCTTCCCGTATAAGATACACTCATTTACGGAAAAAAGCAAGCAGTTTTTACTGTGAATCCTGAAGGTCGCTAAGAAGCGTGTTGACAACAAACAGTTCGGCAGGGTCTTCAAGCTCTCCCAAAAGGGCCGTAAGTTCGCCTTCGGCATAGCTTCCGCAGTCCATGATGATCTCATATCCTTCCGTGGTACGGATCATGTTCTTAATGTCTTCAGTATCCTCTTCTGCTTTTTCTTCGAAACCGTCTCTAATGCCCAGATCATCCGTTATCTTTTCTATCTCGGTCTTCAGTGCCTGAGCTACGGTAATATTTTCTTCACTGCCGACCGACAGATGGCTTTTTAGTGAGAAGAACAGGTTATCCATCTGCTGATCGCCGGAAACCATTTCGGCACTGTCACTGCATTCGGCTTCATTTTTGCACTCATCGGCGCTTGGAGTATACGATTCGGAAGCAGCCGTTGTAACCTGATTATCATAATTGTATCCGTTTGAAGAATTTGCTTCGGTCTGCGGAGGAGTATAAAGGCTTCCGCCATCAATGCTATCGGTCACGTAGCGGTCGTCAGCACTCTCCGTTTTCTCCTTTACGGCGTAATCGGATCCCATGGAATTGGTAGTTGATGTACTAAAGTAATTCGGGGCTGTTGCAGAGTCACTGCTCTTGCTCGTACTGAACAGACCGCTCTTAAACAGCACGATCCCGACCACTCCGATGACAACGGCTGCAGCAATTCCCGATACCCATTTCACGATCCTTATATTTCTTATTTTATTTTCACTTGTTGTTTCTTTTACTTCGGCAGTTTTTTCTTCCGTTTCTTCCTTTTCTGTCGATCTTATGGCGGCCATAGTCCTGGCGATAAGATCTTCGCTTACAGTAAGATCCTGTAAGTTAAATTCGTTTTCGAAATCGTCTCTGATTTCGGATCTGAAAGCTTCATCGCTTTCAATATCTGTCAATAAATCTTTTTCACTCATTTCTACAGCCTCCCTTCCAGTTTATTTTTCATTAGATCCCTAGCCCGGGACAGCCTGCTTTTGACTGTGCCCTCCGCTATGTTTAAGGACTTTGCGGTTTCCGCGACGCTCATATCGTGATAGTAAACACACAGCAGAACCTCCCGATACTGCTCCGGCAGATTCATTACGGTATTCCTGATCTGCTCGTCCCTGTCACGGTTTTCTATCTCTTCGAAATCGTCCTCGGACGTCAGCATGTCTTCCTTAAAGTCCATCATAGGAACAACCTTTTGGTTGTATGCGCTTTTCAGGTAATCCTTCGCCGCGTTTATCGTTATACGTATGAGCCATGTTTTCACCGAGCTTTCGTTTCTGAAGGAATCCAGGCTCTTATATGCCTTAATGAATACCTCCTGAAAAATGTCCTCGGCAGTGAATTTATCCTTCACATACGAATAGGCTGTCCTTAGGACATCGTTTCCGTACTCCCGCATTAGGGTTTCAATATTGTATTCCATGTTTCCTCCGATCCGGGCTTTCCCGGATTATCATGATACATTTTCCTGCACGTATCATATTACTATATTGTCACCCTAAAGTAAAGTGTTTATTCTTTTCGTCCCTTCTGTAGATTAGACGAGTTTTTTAAAAAAAGGTTCCTGTATTTGCAAAATTTTTTTAATGTGTTATAATACTGATACAGAGAATGCAATGCATTTATACGAATTTGAAGGTGTTACTGCGTAGCACATCAGATACGAAAGGATTCTTCATGTACCGAGTATTATTTGCAGACGACGAGAGCAATATCCGGCGCGGTATCAAATGCCTGCTGGATTGGGAGTCGATGGGATTTTCAACCGATTACGAAGCCGAGAACGGGCAGGAGGCGCTGGATATCATCAAGAAATACCAGCCCGACCTTATCCTGCTCGATATCCGTATGCCCAAACTGCACGGTACGGAGGTTATCAAAGCGGCCCGCGAGGCCGGTTTTACCGGCAAATGCATTATCCTTTCGGGTTATTCGGATTTTACCTATGCCCAGACCGCCATACGTTATAACGTGGATTTCTATCTTACGAAGCCCATTGACGAGGATGATCTTTTTGAGGCGGTTTCATATGTTAAGAAGCTCCTTGATGACGAGCGCAGTAAGGATACCTATATAGACGTTTACAGAAATAAGGCTCATGATGTTATCATCCGCGAGATAGTCACCGGAGAAGCGGACGAAAAGGCATATACACCTCAGGCCTTGGAAGAGATGGGACTTACTTATGAGAAATATCAGGTTGTTATATATGAGAATTACTCAAAGAAGATTTCTTCCATCACTTACGATTTTGCGGATCTTCTGAACGTAAGCAACGTGAATAACAAAACGTTTGAATGTGTAAAGATCGGACAGAACGATGTTATTCTTCTGAAGGGTTCCGTAGCCATCAAGCAGTTCAACGACTTTCTTGAGCATTACGAGAATACTCCTCCGCAGGCAGGAAGCCCGATGGATACCATTTTTATCAGCTACGGTGCTCCCGTTGATTCACCGAGTTCGGTAAATCTTTCGTACAATCAGGCACTTGCCCTCATCAACAGACGTTTCTTCTGTGCGCAGGGACAGCATACCTTAGGCTTCGAGGAACTGCCCAAAGCCGATGTGAAGGATAACACCTTAAGCAATAAACTTCTGACCAGGTATGCCGAGCTCTTGACCGACCACCTTCAGACATACAACAGAAAACGTGTGGCGGAGACTTTGTATGCTCTTGAGGAGTATCTTTATACCGTAAACGATACTATCGATTCGGTTAAGCTTTTCATGACCGACCTTTACTTGCAGATTAAGGAGACCATCTCCCACCTATACGGATCCGAGAAGATCCCCTTCCCTACCAATTCGTCCATTATCGAGCTTATCCAGACGAAGCTGTATCTTTATGAGATCATTCTGTTCTTCTCGGGGCAGTTTGAAATGATAATGAATGCAACGGGCAATTCTTCCCGTGACAGTATTTTGGACGATGTCATCTACTATATCGACCACAATTACCAGAACAATATCAAGCTTGAGACCATCGCGCCTCTCTTCGGCTACAACAGCGCTTACCTCGGGAAGATATTCAACAAGGCCGTTAACGAGAGTTTCAACTCCTATGTCGACCATATCAGGATAGAGCACTCGAAGGAGCTCTTAAAGCAGAATAAATTAAAAGTCTACGAGATATCCGAAAGGATCGGATATAACAACGTAGACTATTTCCACAAGAAATTTAAAAAGTATGTAGGGATGAGTCCGGCAGAGTACCGGAGATCCCTGCTGTTACCTGATGAGTGAAAAACAAAAGGGGCTGTCGCAATAGAGTGTTGCGACAGCCCTTACTAATTGATAAAAATTCGAATCTAACGGCTAGATTTTTCCATTATCAGGCTTAGTTTCTGGTACATATTTGAATTTGACAGACTCTAACTAAAGCAGCTCAC
>JAILGF010000080.1 GCA_024696945.1 Lachnospiraceae bacterium
GTGAGCTGCTTTAGTTAGAGTCTGTCAAATTCAAATATGTACCAGAAACTAAGCCTGATAATGGAAAAATCTAGCCGTTAGATTCGAATTTTTATCAATTAGTAAGGGCTGTCGCAACACTCTATTGCGACAGCCCCTTTATATACGAAGCAGTGGCGTGGACATTATCCCGGTGATTCAGGGAACCAGTGAGATGCCGTCCTCCTGAATGACGATCAGGCCTTGCTTATATAAGTGACCGATCGCACGCTTGAATGCGATCTTGGACATGTTGAATTTGTTTTTTATTATCAGGCTTTCTGTTTTATCATGATAAGGCAGGAAGCCTTTTTTAGAAGCCTTTAGCTCCTCATATATCTTCGTGCAGTCATCGTTTAGCTGGATATGGGACTGCTCGCGCATTGCAAGCTCGAGCTTACCATCGGCAAGAACCTTTGAAACCCTGAGCTGAAGGCGGTCACCGATCTTTACGGATCTGACAAGCTCTCTTTTGGGGATCATGGCCGAGTATTTATTGTCAACAGCAACATAGGCTCCGTGTTCATCGGAAAGCTCATAAACAAGCCCGTCCACATGATCGTTCTGGACATAAGGAGCATCGGTTTTCAAAAGCTTATATATCTTCATTGAAGCACATAAGCGGCTGCTCTTATCAAGATACAGGGTAACGAGAACCTGATCGCCCTTCTTTACCTTGTAGGTCTGCTCCTTAAACGGAAGGAAGAGGTCCTTCATGAGGCCCCAGTCAAGGAATGCACCGAGCTCGGTGGCTTCGGTACAGGAAAGTACTGCCAGCTCTCCGATGGACAGGGCGGGGGTTTTGAGCGTGGCTACGGGACGATCCTCGGAGTCCAGATACAAAAATGCGTTAAGAAGGCTTTCTCTGGTTAATTCCTTCCCTATAAACTCATTCTTGGGCAGCAGGATTTCTGCGGATTTTAGTGTATCATCTTCGGTATCGGAAGCTAACGAAATGTAGGCACCTATTGGGGTAAGCTTAGCTATACGGTAACAGGATACACGCCCAAGTATAGCAGCAACCTCAGCGGGATCGTTCGGGAGTTGCTTTTCTTTTTCAATGCGCGGCTTTTTATATGTTCCTTGTTTTTTTATACCGTAACCGGACTGCTTGGAAGACTTGGTTCCCGATTTACCGTAACCGGAGTTCTTAGAAGACTTAGCACCCGGTTTACCGTAACCTTTATTAAATTCTTTTTTATTATCTGAAGTTGATTTCATTTTTTATAATATATCTCCTAGATTCATCTGTTTTGTCTATATTACCATTCAGAAAAAGCAAATGCAACACTCAAAAGGATTTTTTTGAAGCATTTTTTTGTATTTTTTTTAAATAAGGGGTTAAGGATTTATGAAATCATGACGAATATAATAATAGAAACAAACAATAAATGACAAATACTTTTTTTCTACCTCCTATAAATAGAAAGTGGCATGGTCCGTAAGGGCTGTGCCTATTTTCTTTTTTGTAAAATTTTTGTTGGCAATCTTAAAAGTATGTGCTATAATACCTCACAAAGTGCGTTTTATGGCATGTCACTGATCCTGAAAAATGCGGTGGAATGCCCTGAAACACGACTCCGGCACGCAGTGTCGGAAGCAAAAAATCATATTAAAAGGAGAACCACAATGAATCTTTCACCCCTTCAGAAGGCGAGATACGAGTACACTCCAAAGCTTCCCGGAATGCTCAGAGGCGGTATCTCAGAAATCAGCGTAAAGGTTGGCGCAGCTACACAGAGCGTAGCAGATCAGGACAAAATTAAGGCACTTTTCCCTAACACATACGGAAAAGAGGAGATTACATTCGTTAAGGGTACAAACACTTCTGCAGCAAAGAAGCAGGTAGTAGGAGTTATCCTTTCAGGCGGACAGGCACCCGGAGGACACAACGTTATTTCAGGTCTTTACGATGCTCTTAAGGCTACTAATAAAGATAATGTACTTTTAGGCTTCAAGGGTGGTCCTGACGGACTTCTTAATAATGACTATGTTGAATTTGATGACAAGTTCATCGACGCATACAGAAACACAGGCGGATTTGACATCATCGGTTCAGGCCGTACAAAGCTTGAGACAGAAGAGCAGTTTGCTATCGTAGCTGAGAATGCCAAGAAAAATGGTCTTACCGCTATCGTTATCATCGGTGGTGATGACTCCAATACAAACGCTGCTACACTTGCTGAGAACATGGCAGCTAATAACACTGGTATCCAGGTTATCGGATGTCCCAAGACTATCGACGGTGACTTAAAGAATGAGGATATTGAGGCTTCATTCGGATTCGATACAGCTACAAAGACATACTCAGAACTTATCGGAAATATTGAGAGAGATGCTAACTCTGCTAAGAAGTACTGGCATTTCATCAAGGTTATGGGCCGTTCAGCATCTCACGTAGCGTTAGAGTGTGCTCTTGAGACACAGCCTAACATCTGCCTTATCGGTGAGGAAGTTGCAGCAAAGAAGATGTCTCTTGCACAGATCACCAACTACATCGCAGATGCAGTTGAGAAGCGCGGAAACAACGGCGAGAACTTCGGTGTTGCTATCATCCCTGAAGGTATTGTAGAATTCGTTCCCGAGTTCTCAGCACTTATCGCAGAGATCAACGAACTGCTTGCCGGAGATGCAACAGCTAAATTCAATGCACTTCCTGATTGGAATGCTAAGTATGAGTTCATTAAGGCCGGCCTTACCGCAGATGCTTTCAAGGTATTTGATATTCTTCCTCAGGGAATTCAGCAGCAGCTCTTCCTTGAGAGAGATCCTCACGGAAACGTACAGGTATCACTCATCGAGTCAGAGAAGCTTTTCGCTGAGATGGTTGCTACAGAGCTTAAGAAGCGTAAGGAAGCTGGCACATACAAGGGTAAGTTCGGA
>JAILGF010000083.1 GCA_024696945.1 Lachnospiraceae bacterium
GCAGACCTCCGGACAACCTATTGCATTCAGAGTCTCGACATATGGGCAGGTTAAAAGATCATAGCGTTTTTCTTTATTGGTATTGCAGTGCCACCTTCTCTTAAATCCGGCTTTTTCGCTGAATATTTTTTTAGTGATCATTCCGGCTATTCTCATAAATAGGGCTGAAGGAAACTTTTCAATCTTGTTATGCTTGGCAACGGAGACCGGCTTCATGGCTTCCGCTATAATATCTATCGCTTCATTTTTTTCCACGATTCCGGAAAGAGGGAAATATAATGCTGCAGCTGACGCCGCCCCCATAATGTGGCCTTTTCTTATTCCCTTCTCATTTTTATACCTCTCTTGGTATTCCCTATAAAGTTCGGAAGCTCTGTCAAATAATACTTCTGTTCTATCTACACCTATCTGTTCTGTCATCAGCAGGTATACCTGCTTCCATCCGCAGGTTTTCTGTATTGTCGTAAACTTTCTTGAACTCATTGCTACCTACCTTATCGAACATAATCCACTTTTGTCAATCTTTGGGCCTGTCTATCATAAACATCATAAACATATACAGGTGACCAATGCTGATCGCACCTGTGCCGATAGCGTTTCCAATAATATTATCGCCTATCACAGCAGCAAGGATATAAGATATCACTACACCGATAGCCATATTATACAAGGCTGCACGTTTTGAAAATGATGTTTTACCTTTCAGAATAATGATCGTCTGATAAACGAGTGCTGCTAGGAGTAAGCATCCGAAAATCACCATCAACGGCATCATGAAATAATTTGCATATTTTTCAGCTACCTGTATGGCAAGCTGCTCATCAGTCCCTGCAATCCATTCGTAAAGCATTGGAATCACAGCACACGGAAGATGTACACCTGCCCCTGCCAAAGTCATATATGCAAATGTTGATATTTGATATACTTTAGGCATTATACCCTTATGATCTTTAAAATGACGGTATATCTGCATATATCCTATTCCGGTAATCGGTATCCCAATAGCACCGATCAAACCTCCGATTGCCATTCTGAGATCAGAGTTTTTTGCAGCTCCGACAAACATGTCCAACATAGCAACCCCGGTTGTTATATTACAGGCAGGGTTTGCACCGATCAGTATATCTCCAATCAATGTAAGCAATGCCCCGATACAGCCACATAATAACGCTGTTCGATATGACAGTTTTTTTATCATATATATTGATTCTCCTTTGAATTAGCCTATGCTAACTATTTATATCATTTTTCAAAGGATAAATCAACTCATAAATTAAATTTTTTTATTTAGGGATAACAGTACTGCATTTATTGTTAAACTACGCACTGCATCGCTATCAAGGTTATAAAGATCATTATTCATCAGCATGTGGCAATGTTGTTCCATAATGTTTACGGCTGAATAAGTTTTTTCGCGTATATAAGCATCATCTTTAATTAAAGCTGATAGTTTTCGTGATAGATCTTCAATCTTAACATTACTTATTTCACAATATAGTTTTCTGACATCTTCATCGGTATGCTTTAAACCTTCCAGTTCTTCATGAATACCACGATATCTGATATGAAATATCTCAAAGTTTTTCAATGCTATTTCAAGATATTGTCTCAAATCTGTTATTTCATTAAGCTCACTGATTTTATCAATACTAACCATGCTCTCTATATTATCAGCTCCGTATGAGATGACAGAAAGCAGCAGATCTTTCTTGTTTCTGAAATACCTGTAGGCGATACCCGTAGATACTCCGGCTTCTTCGGCTATATCATCAACTGTTGTTTTATAGTAACCCTTTTTCGCATACATTGAAAGAGCAGCTTTCAGAATATTTTCCCTTGTTTTCTGAGATCTTGCCTGTATGGGCTTTGCCGTTTTCTCCATTCCTATCTCCTTTTCTTCAGCACAGCAAATCTGAACAGATCATGTCCGAGCACTTTTGCTCCTGATAAATCTGCGGTTTTCTCAAGTAGCTGCATTTCCTTTGACGAGAATTTAACTTCAACAGCTTCTGCAAGTTCCCTGACCTGATTCGGCTTTCGGCATCCACATATCGGGACGATACCTTTATTAACACAGTACGCTTCAGCCACCTGGGGTACTGTGATACCGTGACGCTTGGATATAGCTATCATCACTCTGTAGAGATCATGCATTTTCTTCTTTTGACGGTTCATATACAATTTCATCAAAGAAAACTTCGTCTTTACTCTGGGATCCGTAAGCATGCCTTCTTCAAGTACAGCCCAGGCCCAGAAGGATATATTATTCTCTTTACACCAATCTATCAAACCGTTCTTTTCCCATTCCCTAGAAATAAGACTGTAATGGTTCTGTATACCATAAAGTGGAATCCCTGCATTGTCAAGTATACGTTTAGAAAGTTTGCATTCCTCAAGATCAAAATTAGATATGCCGATATGCTTTATCTTCCCTTCGTTGTATAATTCAATGATTTCATTAAGGTGCTGTTCTATATCCGTCGGAAGATGCAGCCAATAAATGTCTACATAATCACGCTTAAAATCGGACAGATCTTTTTCAAGTGATCTTCTAACACAATTCTTCTTGTAATGAGTAAAAGGTGTGTACTTTGCTGATAAGATGATGTTCTCTGTACCAAATTCGCCTATCATCTTCTGTGCTTTGCCAAGTCCATAATCCCTTGCGAGATCATATATCTTAAGTCCCTGTTTCTCAGCTTCTGCCATCGCTTCTTTAATAATACTGTCTTCTACATAGCTTCCACGGACAGCCTTTCCATACATTTTGCCACCCCATGAGTTTGTTCCTATAACTGCTTTCGCTATAATATTTTCCATAATAATCCACCTTTCAGAAATATATGAGAATTTTCTCACATTCTATATAACACTATTTTATTGTCTTGTCAATAGAAAAATGAGAATTTTCTCACTTTTAAAAAATATTATAATAAAAAGCTATGTATCTTTTCACGGATACATAGCTCCAAATCTTAGTCTATTCTATTGTCCTTAGGATTATTTTTGTTCTCACGGCCAGCGCACCCGCTGCAGCCACTGCATCCGCAACCGCAACCACAGCCTTTTTTCTTTTGTTTTACAATACTAATCACTGCCAGAATAACAACTACTGCAATGATAATGATCAGTATAATGTTTATCGGCATTCTAATCACCTTGCCTTTCTTAGAAGATAAGACATGCAACATGATATACTATCGCTGCTATCAGTAGTGACATCACAACATAATAACCTGCAACGAGAAATGTCCACTTCTTTGATCTTGTCTCGTGCAGTGTAGCGCTGAGTGCCATCAGACAAGGCATATTGAAATAGAATGCAAACAGGAATGAAAGCGCTTCAGGCTTGGTCAGTGCTGTTTTTAAGATATCTACTAATGCAGTATTATCTACAGGATTACTCTTCATTGTTGCAAGTGCATGCATCACGCTTGAGTCACGGCTAAATGTCGAAGCCAATACGCCAAGTGCACCTTCCTTTGCCATCATAGAGCCTATCCATGCTATAAAGGTCTGGCAGCGGAGTCCGAAGAACATGGTTACAGGTTCTATAGCCTCTCCTATCCTGCCAAGGATACTCTCTGTAAAGTCTCCCGACTCAGAGTATGAAAGCAATGACAAAACTACCGATATAAGT
>JAILGF010000141.1 GCA_024696945.1 Lachnospiraceae bacterium
GAAGAGTGGCAAGACCATAGATAATGTACAGGCAGTTGCAGACAACAAGGGCAATACCATTATCCTGTTCGAACAGTATAAGAATAACAAGTATAAAGGGATCTTCTACTGTGTAGTAGACAACAAGGGTAACCTTACGACCAAGATCACAAAATGTTCTTCAACCGGCAGGCTCAATTCTTGCGAAACTCCCGTATACTCCGACGGAAAAGTATGGTGGACAGGAAATTCCTCAAAGAGCGAAAATCGTTTGTTCATATACAGCTTGAAAGCTTGATGTTCTGAACATGAGCCACGGGGACGGGGTCATTGGTCCATTTCAGGGTGTTCAAACTTTTTTGTAGGCTGATCAAAAGTTTTCTTCAAGGGACATTAAAGGGACGGATCTGTGTTAACAGAGCCGTCCCAATTTTTTTATTATGGAGAATATCTTCGAAATGTCATCCGGACGAAACAGATGTGAAGTTCTTGGCTGTCTCAAGTACGGCAAGTCCGTTCTCATTCAAAAAAAGATTTACATCGTTGATATCATATATTTTTTGGTAAAAGCATAATATAATAGCGGCGTCGCGTTTGTCCTGGGGATAAAGGAGATTTTTACATAGAGCAAGGGCAGAACATGCATCATCAAAAGACATTTTCATAGCAAGACACAGTGCGATTACTCTGTCGCGAGTGGGATTAGTGCGATTACCATTTAATATTGCATAAGCATAGTCCTTTGATAATCCGCTGTTTTTTATAACTTCAGCTGCGGAAAGATTATGATTTATGATATAATCATACAGAAATTCAGATATTGTAGGAAGGGGAGCTGAAAGCTCCTCTTTTATATATTGAGGGAAATATTCTTTTCGTATGGTTTTTATTTTTTCAAAAATTTTAGCCGTCTTTTCACTCATCATAAGTATCTACCAGCCCTGAAGTGTTATTCTGTAAGCGCTTGCCTAAACAATGTTAATATATGATCGAATGTCCATTTTTATCGGTTTATAAACATTGTATTTGGAAACGATATAGATGATAACATAAATCAAATTGCATTTGGTGTACTGGTAGTACAAACTTGTTTAGCTGTTTTTACAGGTTTCTAATGGGTCGAGATTATTTTTGACTAGAAAATCGTTAACGTCCTCAAGGTTATAGATTTCCTTATTAAAACAGATTATAAAAGCGGCATCACGTTTGTTTTTGGCATATAAAAGAGTATCACAGAGCTTAAGGGCACGTTCTGCGGATTTATAGTCCATATGCATGGCAAGGCACAGAGCGATAATCCTGTCTTTTGCAGGATTTTTCCTATGACCGTTTAAGATTGCGTAGGCATAATCTTTAGAAAGATTGCTACTTTTGATAATGTCGGAGACAATAAGGTTGTGTTTGGCTATATACTCATTCAGGTAGTTCGAAAGTGAAGGTAGATTGTTTTGGAGTTCATTTTTTGAAAACTGTGAGAACTCATTTGGGTTGGTTCCTTTAAGGATTTCTTCAAGTTTAGATGTTGTATCTTCGTTCATAATTTCGTCCTTTATTTTATAGGAACGGCATGCTCTAAAACGTATCTGAAGCATTCGTCGTCGTTGTGTTTTGTTCCTATGCGCTGTAACATTTGGATACATATGATGTTATTCTCGTCTGAGGTAGGTATGATTACCCAATATCCTGTTGTTATATTAGAGCTAAGTCCGCCATATCCACTGTTCAATAATCCGCTTACGCATATCAAAAGAGATTCTCTTCCGGCAATAGTGATGTTTTCGGTATATGTTATCTGCACACTGTCTAAAAAGGAGCTCATAAAAGATTTTGCGTATTCTTTTGGGTCCTGCTTTACAGTGTCAATATTCCCGATACATTGCATAGCTATGATGTAGGCAAGAAATCTATCTGCCGGATCTTCGTTTCCGATATCGGAATCAAGGAAAAATGTAAAATCTGATTCATCGGAGATCATGGTTTGTAGCAATTTGTTAGGGAAAACAAATTGATTATGGTCAAAAACAGCGAACTGTTTCGGTATTGTGAAGCCAATATTATCATAAACAATATACTTTTCACCGGAACTTAAAACTCTTACATTCTTGACCGGCGACGGAGGCGGGTCAAGGATATAGTCATTTGCGTTTGAACTTATTTTTTGAAAGACTTCGGTGTTCCAGTTAAGACTGTCGGTTCTAAATATCAGTTCGGAAAAATCGTCTTTTACCTCCGCACTTATGTCACAATGCATAATTGACAGAGAAATGGTTATAATATTGTTTGAAAGAGTCCATGGACATTCAACTTCGGTATAAGAAGCATCATAACAGTAATAATATGCTAATCCTGTATCAGCGATAACAAGTTTCTCATGATCGTCTCCTTCATATGTTCCGACGGGGCTGTGAAGGTTTAAACCATCATCTACAGGAAGCGTTGTGATGGTTGGAATAGGAGTGGGAGTTGAGGAAACGGTTACAGGGGCGCCTTCTGTAGGGGTCACCGGAGTAGAGGTAGGTGTTGGTGAGGGAACTTGAGTCGGTGATGGTGAAGGGGCTTGAGTCGGTGATAGCGAAGGGACTTGAGTCGGTGATGGTGAAGGAGTTTGAGTCGGTGATGGCGAAGGGGCTTGAGTCGGTGATAGTGAAGGGATTTGAGTCGGTGTAGGTGAAGGAGATAGAGTCGGCGATAAGGAAGGAACATGGGTTGGCGAGGAGGAATCTGCCGGATTGTTATGGTTATCATTATTATGAAGGTCTTCCGGTTGTATATTGGAAGTGTTGTTTTTATTTTGAATGATGACTACTATTGTGAGTATAGTAATCAAGACACAACATGAGACTATAATTGCAGGAAGACGCCGTCTTTTTTGGGGTTCGAGACATTTTAAAAGAGCTTCTTTTAGTTCGTAAGCTGAAGAATAGCGTTTATCGGGTTCTAAACGGGTACATTTTTCGATGATGGCGGCAAGATTTTTTGAGCATGTCTCCTTGTCAGCGTTTCCCATAAGGTATTTTATGAGCACGCCTACGGCATACAGATCGGTCTGGATATTTGAAGAACCGAATCCATATTGTTCGGGAGCGGCAAATCCATGTGTGCCAAGGAGGACAGTATCCTGCTTTTGACCGGGAACGGCATTTTTTGCACTGTTGAGATCGAGAAGAATGATTCGATTGTCTTCGGTAAGCATGATATTTGAAGGTTTTATATCTCTATGAATGATGGGAGGCTCAATGCTATGCAGTCTGATAAGGATATCGCAGAGCATGGCTACATACTTGACAGAGTCTTTTTCGGAAAGATAACCGTTTTCTTTTATCAAGGAAGCGAGATCTGTACCGGAAATGTATTCCTCAAAGACAAACAGATTTCCGTCTTTCTCAATAAACTCATGAATTCTGGGTACGCCTACAACAGGGTGCTCTGATAACTGTTTGTAAACATCCTGATTATATAGAGAGCGTATCTTCTTGACATAAGTTTTAGAAGTCATAGTATGCTGAACGAGATAAACATGATGTTCCTCGTTCAAAACG
>JAILGF010000143.1 GCA_024696945.1 Lachnospiraceae bacterium
GCTACGATAGCAGGACCGATGCTGCGGGCAGGATTAACACTGGTACCGGTCAGGCCGATGCCGAGGATGTGTACGACTACAAGGGTAAGACCGATCACGAGTCCGCCGAAGGAACCGTGTGAAGCCTTTTTGGATGTAACACCGAGAATGGCAATCACGAAGATGAATGTGAGGACAATCTCTACGAGCAGCCCGGCAAACGAATTATCACCTACTCCGCCGATACCGTTTGAGCCGTATCCACCGGTCTTATCGGTTACGTTTCCGAGATTGAAGATAAGTGCGAGCAGTCCGGCACCTGCCAGTGCACCGAGACACTGGGAAATGATGTACGAAACAAACTCTTTAAGTTTCATGCCGCCACTCAGCAGAACACCCAATGAAACAGCAGGATTGATGTGACAGCCTGAAATGTTGCCGATACTGTAAGCCATGGCGACAATGGTAAGACCAAATGCGAGCGCGGTAAGAAGGTAGCCGCTGCCGCTTGCGGCATCGCATCCGACCAGCATAGCCGTACCGCAGCCCAGGACAACGAGTGTCATAGTACCAATAAACTCAGCCAATAACTTCTTCATCAAAAATATCCTCCTTTTCCGGTCTTTTCATAAAGACCTCATGCTTTGATTATAGCATTTTTTAGATAATTGACAATGATTTTTTTGTCTCTTTTTTTGTTTACTTTTATATTATTTTAGGTTATAATAAATCATTACAAAGCACCATGCTTTTAGCAAGAAAAATCAGAGTCAAAAGCAGAACCGCAAAGGAGGAAAAAGGATGAAGAAGGGTTTGTTGAAACTATTTGGTTTGCTGACAGTTCTCGTATTACTTGGGAGCGTCAACAAGGTTAGTGCATCAACGGTGGCGTTACCTACTGAATTAGAGGAAGCACCTGAATCGGTTACTGTAGATACCCAAGGTTGCAAGTTCAATAGCAAGATCAGAGTTACTTATGCCATGACGAATGAGCTCAAGATCCTGCTTGAAAAAGATGATTATATTACTTACAATGCTCAGATTGACTGGAAATTCAGTAACGGAGATGCATGGAAGTATTCTGAAGAATGGGATAAGGCAGAGAAGAGAGTTGACGGAAGCGAATGGGAATTTGTAAATTCTAAGCTTTACTTAAACGATGAAGGCGGTTCGGATTATCTGTTTGATTTTGATAATAAAGAAGATAGTGACTGGTATGATGAAGGATGTGCCGGGCAAGGCTGGAGCAGTGTTGTGCCCGAGAAGTACCTTATAGACCTTAAACGCGTTGAAGGCGATGATAAAAAATACACAACCATAGATTGGAATACGATCAGTGTTGATATACGTGTAAGATTTTATGCTAGCCAGTATGATAATGACTTAAGCGATTATGTTTATGTTTTTACTCCTTGGTCCGAGGTTGTAACATTCGGTAATTTCTCGAAGGATTATGAAAATATTGATAATCTTCTTGAAAACCCTGATTTTGAGTATGGCATTGAAGGCTGGACGGATCCCGATAAGGTTTGGGGACTTGAGGTCGATGAAAGCTATTATTATGCACAGCACGGAAGGTTCTATACATGGGGTGTAAACAGCAGTGATGTAAGGAGAGATGATGATGGAGTAGCGCGTACAAGGATATATCAGGATGTATCGCTGAAAAACTATAAAGCAGATGAAACCATAGTCTTTAATACCCTGCTCTGCAATTACGATCAGCCTCCTCATGATATGGGCAAGGTCACACTCGAATTCTTTGATAAAAAAGAGAACATAATAGAATCATACAGCCAGAGCCAGCGTAATCCCAACTGGAATTCGCAGACGATCATCTGCTCCATCCCCGAGGGTGCTGTAAAGGTGAGAGTTAGTCTTTGGGCATACAGGTATGTCGGCTCGGATATCGACGCATACTATGATTACTGTTCGCTTGTAGTTAAGCCTGAAAAGATAAATCCCGTAATCGTAACCGAAAGCAAGAATATCTCTACGGCAAAGCAGGGGGATACAATACAGCTTAAGGCATATAACAAGAAGTCAAGCAAAGCTTCTGATTACACATGGTCAAGCTCGTACAATACAGCAGCAACGGTTGACGAAAACGGTCTTGTTACATTCCATACAGATGCAGAGGATGGCGTAGCTATCTATGCAAAAGATAACAACTCAGGCGTTACCGGTGTATATTGGTTTAACTCTAATGAGGAATCGAATGCCAAGGCGGAAGATGTCGACGATGGTTCAGAAACTTCAACTGTTGAGAAGCCTACAGCAGCAAAGCTTAAGAAGGTTGCTAAAGCAAAGAAGTCATTTACAGCTAAGTGGGCTAAGGTTAAGGACGCCAATGGATATGAAATCCAATACAGCCTGAACAAGAAGATGAAAGACGCTACAGTTGTTACTGTAGACAGCGCAAAGGCAACCTCGAAGAAGATCACCGGTCTTAAGGGTGGCAAGAAGTATTACGTTCAGATCAGAACCTATAAGGTCGTTGACGGCAAGAAGGTATATTCTGATTGGAGCAAAGCTAAATCGGTGAAGACCAAGAAATAAAGCACTGAAATACAAAACTTAACAGTAAGTATGCAATGGAGCACAGTTTACATATAAGCTGTGCTCTATTTATTTAAGAAACTATCATACCCCTTTTGGAATGCCCATATTTCTATATGTTTCGGGCTGAATGGGGAGTGTTAAGGGAAATTGTAGAAAATGTTGCAAAATTTGTAAAAAACACTTCTCAAAATGGGTGGGAAATGGTATAATTGAACAGAATGTGGGCTGTGGAATTTGATTTAATTAGGAGATTAACGTTGTGAACAATACACGTTGTTTATATGATAGTAGTTTTGAAACGTTTCTAAAGAAGAATGACTCAGAAATATTGGG
>JAILGF010000125.1 GCA_024696945.1 Lachnospiraceae bacterium
CTGACATACTCTCTTTCAAAAAGTGCCAGAAAAATCTCTTCTTTCGTCTGATAGTAGTTATATATTGTCGGTCTTGAGAAGGATGTTTCATTCCCGATCTCTTTAAGAGTGATATCTTTAAAGCTCATGGTCTGATACAGCTTCTCGCAGGCACTTATGATTTCTTCTTTTCTTGCTGCGGTTCTTTCCGGTGATCCTTTTGGCATATATCTGTCTCCTGATTTTTATTCTGACTTCGTGTCAATATGAATTATAATCATTTTCTGACGCCGTGTCAACATATTTTTAAAATAAAAAAGGAGTACCCTTTACAGATACTCCCCTGAGCATAATAACTGCCATTCCTAAACCATACCGACAAATATTCGCATGTATATAACTTTTTTAGCCATCTATGCTACCGTATCAGGCCTGTACACTCTCAGACTTTTTCTCCTTCTCCTCTACACATACAGCCCATGCTGCTATACAAGTCCAAACGATACCAAGTCCACGGTAATCAAAATTGTAATTCTCGAGCCTGACAGACGTAACCAGTTCCAATACTGTAGCTGCTATTGTTAATACTATGCAAACGCATAATGCCTTATGTCCGCTTATTGCCTTGATAAAATTTTTCATTGATTTTTTCCTCCGTTTGTTTTGATGATACGATTATATATCATATTAACGGATCTGAACATCGATTTGCATTACATCTATCTTACAATTATGTAAGACCGTCTTTTTTTACAATTTCACTTGCTCTTTTTCCATACCGGAGAGCCTTAGCAGTTTTTTGTTTTTTACTGACTTGTTTTTGCCCGCTGTACCCAATAATGCGAACCCCAAAAACGGGGGTTCGCTCGGATAGCAAGTATCAGTTCTTTAGGTGCGGGATTGCAATAATATCAATGTTTTTCTGTCATGTTAAACCCCTTTCCGGCTCTCAGAATCCGATTTTTCTTATTACTTCTACCAGATTTCTGCCGTATGTCTCCGCTCCCAGACAGTTAGGATGAAGATTATCTTTATAGTATTCCGGAAGATGTGGCACAAGCTTAAACCCGTCCACTACAGTTACATTCCTGTATCTGCCGGCTATTTCTTTTACGGTATTACAGAACTCCGTGAATTTAGGGCGTGCATCCGGGATATCCCCTCTCCAGATAGGTGAGATGCAGAGGATCGGTATATCATTGCCGTATAAGCCGGTCAGAGCCTCATAATACTCTTCCACCACCTTTCTCCCATCTTCTGTCCAAAACTGATTTGTGCCCAAAGCTACTATTATCTTATCGGGAGAGTAACCTTCCATCTTCATGAGGGACTTTTTGTCATAAATATATCCGCCGATACCCTGATTGATGATATCATAATTAAGCAGTCTGTTTGCCACACTAACATAAGTCTCCGCAGAACGGTCGGGTCCGTACCCCTGGGTGATGGAATCACCGAGCCAGAGTACCTTTTCATTCTTATCTGCAGGCATTACCGATGCATCTGCCTCAAAGTTCTTAATGCCCGCGGTTGCATCAGCCGGAAGATAGATTATAACATCTTTACTTCCTTCGGGAAGTTCAAATTTTATTGTTCCTTCCTCGGGAATATCTTTTACATACCGGATGTCTGTGATAAGTCCGTCTACACACAGCTCGAATGAATCCTCAGAACCTTTCCAGAAAAACTTATAATCAAACGAAATGTTCCGTGCCTCTGTAGTAAACTCCAATGTCTTAGCCGTGGAAGCGGAGCATCTCTCATACCAGAATTGAAATGCCTCCTTAAAGTATGCGATCTGTTCCTTGGTGTACTGGTAAGACATCAGATATCCGTCATTTTCATCAAACGAATAAGCCCCGAAATAAATGTTTTGTAACTCTGTGTTAGTCATGTACCTTCTCCTTTTCCTTTTTTCCTTTTTTATGATTTTTTCGCCCCGCCTGCGCAATATTCGCCGAGCTCGCATTCCGCACATTTGCCTGTAAGCTATTTTTTCTTGGTTACCTTTGCTGTTTTGGCAGGTGCCTTTTCCAATGCTTTTTTCACTTTTTCCACTATTTTCTCGTAAGTCATAATCTGCCTCCTTTTATCCAGAAACCATTTATAACATTAAACAATTACCTGCGATATAAAACCGGACCACTAACCCCGTCCCCATGGTCCATTTTATCATACTACATCCATTCGGTCAATAATTATGCCAATCGGAGATGGACAGTTCCTCATCTAATACCGCATAAGCGCCGCAAAGAATCAGGCAATCAAAATTGTCAGAACACTGGAAGGATATTTCACCGTCACCAAGACCGATATACTCAGGTATGATATTGGCAATGAAACAGTCGAAATCAAACATCGGATAAAAGGATCTGAGCACGCTCTCTATATGCCCCTTGGGGATACTGCCGTCATTAGGTGTCTCAAGGTAAGCCGAAAGAGTGTTTAGCCCCTGCCTTACCGGATTATAGATTTCTGCTATATCCTCTTCATTCTCATACAGAAGATTCTCTTCAATAAACAGATCGTCAACCTCCATGAAGTTGATCTCATTGACATCCATATCGGTTAAGACATGCAGTAAAAACGTCCCGTTGATGTTATCTATGTTTCTTTCTATTTTCTCAACAAAATCATTAAAATACCGGTTTAAAAACGCGATAAGCTCATCATCCGAACATTCTTCATCAAGGTGCTCCGTAACAATATCCCATTCTCTGATATCTTCCAAAGTATCATCCAGCTCGATCTGTGAGTCCCTAAAAGTACCGATATAGCCGAGATCGATACTTCCGGATACTTTTATACCGCCTTCTTTATCCTTAATTATTTTAATCCCGTTTTTGCACTTTCCTTCTTCTGTGTGATCTTCAGATCCTTCCTGATCTTCTCTTTCATAGAGCACAAATTCTTTATACACCGTACATGCGGACGCTTCAATTATATTTTTGTAGTCGATTGGCAGTACATTCCCTATCTGATCAAATAAAAAAGCCTCATAACATCTGTGTCCGGACGGGATAAAGATCACGTCATCTCCTACATATATCTTAAGCCACATATCCTCATCAAAAGGGCCTGCGTCAGTAGTAAGGATAACAATCTTTAAAACGTCTTCCAGATCAAAGAGGTATTCCTTTGAATCCGAAACAGCACTTATAACGCTGCCGTCCAGTGATAATGAATCTTCATATGCGGTAATATATATTTCATTTGCCATATACACTTCTCCGGATATTATGATTATGGTCATAAACAATGCTCGTTACTGTAGCAAAAAACTCTGAAACTAAAAGAAGGCTTGTGCGTCTATTTCACGTACAAACCAATTCTACGAAGAATACACCATCCACTGTGACAAATTCACCACTTACTTTTTTACGCTCATAACTATTCCCTTTCCTATGCTGTGTATAACTATCCCAATTGTTTCCTAAAGCCGGTCAGCTCTTTTTCACTGCTGCAATAACCTCGATTTCTACCAAAGCTCCCTTAGGAAGCGCAGAAACCTCCACACAGCTTCTTGCAGGCTTACCGGTGAAATACTTTGCATAAACCTCATTAAAATCAGCGAAGTCCTTCATGTTTGCAAGGAAACAGGTTGTCTTCACTGCATCTTCAAGCGAACTTCCTGCCGCATACAGCACTGCAGAGAGATTCCCGATCACCTGCTCTGCCTGCGCCTTGATATCATCTGCCTCAATCTGACCCGAAGCGGGATTGATCGGTATCTGGCCTGAAGTATATACCAGGTCTCCTATGACTATAGCCTGTGAATAAGGTCCGATCGCTGCCGGTGCATTCTTTGTTTCGATAATCTTCATTTTCTTTTCCCTTCTCTCTTTATATTTCTATTCTCAAAATGACTCTTAATAGTCTTCCAGAAAGCTGTGTCTTACTCCACCCTTTTTATACTCTATCACCGTATCCAGATTGACATTCTCAACACTTTTGAATATATTGGATTCGATAAAGGGATTGTCTTTCTTAAGTTCAGCAATCAGTTTTTTAGTTTCAAGCCTCTTTGACGATGTTGTGCCGTCTTCATGACAGGTAGTACAGGTATCCGTGAAGTGACATGCACATTGCAGGAAATGCAGGTCATTGTAATCCCTCCAAGCACAGATATCGCTTTCCCTTATGAAATAGAGAGGTCTGATAATCTCCATTCCTTCAAAATTGGTACTGTGAAGCTTTGGCATCATGGTCTGGATCTGTCCGCCATGTAACATGCCCATAAGGATAGTCTCTATGACATCATCATAGTGATGTCCCAGAGCTATCTTGTTGCATCCGAGTTCCTTAGCCTTGCTGTACAGATACCCGCGTCTCATCCTTGCACAGATATAGCACGGACTCTTATCTATGGTATCCACGGCATCAAATATGTCGCTTTCAAATATGCTTACCGGTATCCCTAAAGCTTTTGCGTTGCTTTCTATCAATTCTCTGTTCTCTTTATTATAACCGGGATCCATCACTAAAAACGTGAGGTCGAAACTTACTTTCCGGTGCCTCTGTATCTCCTGGAACAGCTTTGCCATGAGCATGGAATCCTTTCCTCCGGAGATGCAGACAGCGATATGATCGCCCTCATTTACCAGCTGATATGCCTTGCAGGCCCTCGCAAACGGTGAAAACAGCTGCTTATGGAACTTCTTCCTAATGCTCTCTTCTGCTTTTTTCTGTTTCTCTCCCGTATCAGTCTCTGCCTTTAGCCCTGACCTGATATAAGCCATGTAGCCGCCTTCCATGCTATAGCACTCCCGGTCTTCCAATGCATTATATTCATCAAGCTCTAAAGACTTTCTTCCGATCTGACAGTAAAAAACAAGTTTCTTTTCCTTCGGTATCGTTCCGAGTTTTTGGCCGCCTTCGTCCTCAAGTTCTTCCATACTTATATGTACTGCACCGGGAATCATACCATATAAAACCAGTCCTTCATCCCTAATATCTATAAGCTGATAGGATCCCTTCGGCCACTTAAGTAATTCTTCAAATGATATTTCGTTCATTGCTACTTATATCCTATACTATTAATCCATCTATATATATTAAAGTATA
>JAILGF010000008.1 GCA_024696945.1 Lachnospiraceae bacterium
GAGAGGTATGTCATAGGTAAGTACTGCAGGGCTGGATGTAACCTTGTTTCCGTTTGCATCGGTCACGATACATCTTACGCTCATGCCCTGTCTGCTTGCAGCATAAGCTACGGAGATAACAGAATTGGTCTTGCTTGTCCATGTAGTCCAGGAAGAAGCTCCGGCATTCTTATACTGCCACTGATACTTTAGACCTTTTCCTGTTGCAGCTACTGCAAAGCCGGCAACTTTATCCTGTTCAACCTCGATGCTTTCAGGCTGCCTGATTATAGCAGCGTTGCCGGTTCCTCCCAAGATAACGGTGGTATCCATCGGAATGGAGACACATGATTTATCATCATCTTGGCCAAAGTATATGTAGTTATATCCATCATATCTTAAAACCTGACATTTATCATTTGTAAATATTTCCCATAATATCGGGTTGTTTGTTAAATCAATAGTAGCGATATTGTTTCCGTCTATCTCGAGATAATACAGATCAGGATTCTTGCTGATATCTATACTTTTGATCTTATTTTCGTAAACACTTAAATATTGAAGGTCAGGGAAGAATTCAATTCCCTTTACAGATGTTAATTCATTTTCGCTATAATCAACAGTGGTAATGTTAGCAATTTCTTCCTCGCTTAAATAGTCATCTCCGTCCATATCATAACTATCTTTAATATATTTTCTGAACAGATCATCCGGGAAATTGGCAGCGTTTATAGCTACTGTCTTGCCCGAGGAATATCTAAGAACAGCTTCATCGGATGTAACGCTTTTTCCGTTTGAATCTGTAACAACGCATCTAAGTTTCATCCCATTTCTGGAAGCTGCATATGCAACGCTGATATCTGCAGTTGTCTTGGCAGTCCAGTCGGTCCAGAAATCTTTTCCCTTTTCTTTATACTGCCACAGATACTTGAGTCCTGTACCGGAAGCTCTGACCGAGAAGTATGCCGTTTCATTGTTATTAACCGTCACATTTGAAGGTTGAACGGTGATAACCGGACCGGCATTAGCAGGTAATTCAAGCCTGATAACCTTATGAGCAACGCCGCCATCCTTAAAGAAGAAGGAAAATTCATAGTTTATCCCGGGCGTTAAAACGAAACCGTTAGCAACAGATACCGAATCCCCGAATAATTGATCTTTGATATCCTTTGCGTTTGCCGCATTGGCTTCGGATAAGCTATTATACCATCCCTGTACTGCTTTGTATACATATTCTGTTCCCTTCCCATTTATTTTGCCCTTTGAAGCAGCAAAATGTATGCAGTACTTATCAAATCCGGCCATATCATTATTAGGCTTAAATACTCTGACCTCATAATTTTTTTCCTTGTTCCATTCATAATTACTATCTACCCAAAAATAATTTGCACTATTATCAACAAATAAATATTGGTCTCCTATTCCCGCCAGCTTCTTTTGGATTCCAACATATCTTGCCAGAACGTCAACAACCTTACCATCTCTTTTAAGAACGATTGTTATCGGAACCTTTTCACTACCGGTTACAAGCAATCCGTTTTTCCGTGTAGTCTTATCAGTTCCGCGCCAAACATCGTTTGTGATGTCCTTGGCATTTGAAGGAATATCCGAAACAGATTCATAATATCCGCTGTAAATCGTTACGGACAGACCTTCTGATTCAACTACATCATCAAAACCAAAAACTGCATATCCCTTGCTGTTTTCAGACCATGAATCATCCAAAAGTTCTAAAATAAACGTGTTCCCTTGGCTAAAACTTCTATCGTGATCAAACCATGCTACCATCTTCTCGTTACCGGAGGCATCATAAACTGCGCCGGTAAACCTTGGACTTTCTACTCGGTCAACACTGACAATATATACTTTGTCATTTGAAGTTATGGTGTTGTTGTTTTCGCCAAAAACAAGGGCTATCTTTCTTATCGAACTAAACCCTTCGCCAAAAGGAATATACGATTCAGAATTATGGTTTAGATACCATCCTTCGACCTTTCCGTTTGTCGTCTGCAAAGTGCTGTCGATATTGGCAAAAACTACAGGATAAGAGGAAACGGTATAATCATATCCCTCTATAATTTTGTAGGCTTTGAAATTACTGAGAGGATCCATGCTATTCGCAGAATAAAAACGATCAAGGAAGTCCCCCAGTTTCATGTTCATTGCCTCATAAGTGGGAATTTTACTTAAACTAACCCGTAAATCATCCCTTACCAGCGTCGCATTCTCAAGTCCCGCCGGAAGTGTATCGGCCTTAGCCTTTGTTTCCCCGAATGCTGGAATGAGAGTTACTGCCATGACAACGCATAAGAGCATTGCCAGAAAACCTTTAAACCTCTTCATAAACTAAACCCCTTTCATATATTATTATAGTATAAAAACTATACTCGCATTTTACACCCAAAAGGCGTTGTAGTCAATTAAATAGAAATTAAAAAAGGTTCTGTGACCTTTCGATCACAGAACCTTTTCGGTTAAATATTTACTGTCAATCAATATAAGTAAGTGTAGCTGCTTCCGTCAATTCAGTAGAACCGGCCAATTTATACTGCCATAGGTATTTAAGCCCTGTACCTACAGCCT
Source organism: Lachnospiraceae bacterium (assembly GCA_024696945.1). Classification (GTDB taxonomy): domain Bacteria; phylum Bacillota; class Clostridia; order Lachnospirales; family Lachnospiraceae; genus RUG11977. Next base: position 2,563 of record JAILGF010000008.1, read on the forward strand.
TAACCTCAAAGGTTGCGATTTCGCCGATATACGCGGATGTTCCGAGAGGATCGGCTGTTATTTTAAACAAGGATCTATATGAAAGTGTTACGGGATCAGACGTTAGTACATTCCCGTAGGCGTCGGTTATGACACACCTGAAGTTCATGCCATCCCTATAGGAAGCATATGCCACACTGATCTTGGAAGTAGTTTTGGATGTCCAATCAGTCCATGTACTGCTTCCGGGAGCTTTGTACTGCCATAAATACTTAAGCCCCTTACCTTCGGCCTTTACCTCAAAGTAAGCCAGTTCCTTCTCAAGAACCGTTGTACTGTTGGGCTGTTTTAACATCTTGGTAGGCTTTTTGTACTTCAGCTCTACCTCTGCGGATGTCCTTGTATCACCCGTTATATCGGTAACGACACATCTCAGCTTCATTCCGTTTCTGTATGAAGCATAAGCAACGTCAATTTTAGCGGTGGTCTTTGTTGTCCAATCGATCCATTCATCCGAATCTGCGAGCTTATACTGCCATAAGTATGAAAGTAACGAGCCTTCAGCCTTTACCTCGAACTGCGCAGACTTATTTTCTTCAACAGTAGTGCTGGAAGGATTTTGGGTAATCTTTAAAGGCTTGTAATAATAATATGTAAGAACTGCCTCACCGGACTCAGCAGGCTCTCCGCTCTTATTTGTCGCAATACATCTAAGCGTCATACCGTTCCTGTAAGAAGCATAGGCAACGGATATAACCTGTGTTGTTTTTCCGCTCCAGGGAGTCCATGCGCTATCGCCTTTAAGCTTATATTCCCACTGATATTTGAGACCTTTACCGTATCCTGATGCATGGAAGTAAGCAATCTTTCCATGTTCAACATAAACATCCTCGGGATGTCCTACTATATCACAGTCATCGGCAGTTCCGGTTTCAATCTGAACATTAAGATCTACGGTTATCGCATTTTTACTATATACTTCATCGTCTCCGTAAATTGCGTACTGATAACCCATATCCTCGGCTGTATCTACATGAAAATCTTCAAACAGATATGTATTTTCAAGTTCCGGGTTATTGCTGATGTCCAGATATGTCAGTTTATTTCCGTCAGCCAAAAGCCTGCGGAGCTTTGTATTCTTGCTGATATCAAGACTCTTAAGGCCGTTGTTGAAAATTTTCAAGGTCCTTAGTTCTGTAAAGAACTCAATTCCCTTAAGGGTAGTAACGTTTTCTTTGTTTGCGAAAGATATATCCGTGATCGACGGGATCTCTTCAGGATAGATATAACCGTCCCCGTCAGGGTCATAAGAGGATGATATATATTCCCTGAAAAGCTGATCGGGGAAGTTTGTTGCATCTACACTGATCCCGTTTGTAGCGGAATATGTCAGCATAGCTTCGCCTGATGTTTTGGTAGCATTATATTTATCCGTAACTACACATCTGACCTTCATATGCTGTCTGGAGGATGAATATGCAACGGAAATGCTTGCAGTATTCTTTGAATCCCAGTCTTCCCACTTGGAAGAGCCCTCGAGCTTATACTGCCACAGATATTTAAGATCATCACCGTCAGCCTTTACGTTAAAGTAAGCAAGAGCGTTCTTCTTTACTACAGTATCCTTAGGATTTTCAGTAATCCTGAGAGTTGTGTTCGGTGAAGGGGTCCTAATTACTCTTATCTTTTCCTTAGTGCCATCTGAGTAAAATATAGTAAAGTAATAAACAGTCTCTTCCTCTATAGGGAATCCTTTGGTAACAGTGCCCGAAAACAGCAGATTCTTGATATCAGGTTTATCCTTTGCGTCCTCTAAAGTATCATAAAGGCCTTCTACTGCCTTCGCTATAAAAGACCTATCCGATCTGCTGGAAAACTTACCCTTTCTGGCTTCCAAGAAAAGATATTGAGGATAATTCTTATAATATGAAGATAAAGACTTTAAAGTTATATTATAATCATAGTCTGCTTCAAAATCTATAAATACTTCTTTGTTAATATTCAAATCCTCACGTTCTTCGTCATCCTCTACGAATAGTCCTATGCTGTATATGTCCAATTCCGGCGTTTCGTTTTTTATACTGATATATTCAGTTATTCTATCCATTTCTACGCCGTTTTTATAAATAACTATCGTAACGGGAACTTTCTGGGAGCCCTTGATGGTCAATCCGGTTGTTTTTGGACTGCTGTAATCTTTACGCCAAACAGTATCGGTTATATCTTTTGCACCCGAAGGGATCGTGTCGTTATATATCCCCTCATAAACCTTGGCGGTATAACCCCACGAAACCATATTTTCATAGATGCCGTAATAACCAAATGAAACCTTGGCGGTACTGCTTTCAGTCCATAAACCGTCATAAATGCCAAGACAAAGATGATCCCATTCCCCATAGGGGTTAGAAGAAACCGAGCTTACCATCATATCCTTGTTCAAAGTTGTGTTGTAAGCGGATGCCGTAAGGCGTAACGTCTCCACGTTCCTAACATCGTCGATAACATACAATGTATCATTTGAACTGATGGGAGCTTCCGGATCGTCGCCGAAAACAATCGCTATGCCGGAAATCGTCCTGTAGGAAACGGCAAAAGGAAGATACTCCTTATCGTTGTCGAGATGTACGAAATGATCGATCTCATCAATGTATGCAACCTTAACGGTGGCAGAGTAATCAGTATTGTAGACCGGGTCCATCCAGAAAGATCCCCATTTTACGGCATAAGCCTTAACATATTCATAGCCCGGCTCTTCGGAATCGCCGTTTTCGAAATACAGGTAATCCACAAGCTCGCTTACAGGCAGATTATCGGCCTTCTTGATGGACAGATCACGAAAATCCATATAATACTCTATGCCTGTGGTCGTTCGCTTGCTTGCCTTTAAAAAATCCGCAGGCAGATCGTTTGCCTTGGCTTTTATGCCACCCGATGCTAAAACTGCGGAAATAGTCAATATCAAGCTTAACAATGTTGCAAAAAGTAACCTTGACTTTTTCATGAAAACCTCCTTATTTTGATATAAATCCATTTTTGCTACCGCTTTATAATACACCCTCTGGACTATAAAATCGACTTTAACGTTTTAATTATTAAAAAATTATTAATATTAATAAAGTTGACCGGCATCGTTTTTGGGTATATAATACAAGTATGGTTTTTACCAATAATACTATATGAAAGGGGTTTACAGTATGAAGAGATTTAAAGGTTTTTTGGCACTGCTTTTATGCATTGTCATGACGGTAACTCTCATCCCGGCATTTGGGGAAACAAAGACTAAAGCGGATGAGCTCCCGGAAGGGTTGGAAAACGCAACACTCGTTGCTGACGATCTTTATGTTGAAATGAACCTTACAGCCTATGATGCCATGAATATGAAGATAGGCGATTTTCTTAACCGCGTCTTTGAAGACGAAGAGGGGAATGTTCCAAGCAATTTCAAAGCCTATAAAATCATTGAAGGCTTTGGATTTGAGGATGCATATCCGGTTGTTTTTGCGGATACTGACAACATCCTGCAGTTAACAGACGGAGGAGTCAATGGTTGGGAATATGATATCAATACCGAAGATTATCTTTCCTTCGCTGACGGTTATTGCAATATAGAAAAAATAGCATTGGTTTTTGGAGATAACAACAATACCATAACTTCCGATGATAAAGTATATATTGTAGAAATCGGGTTTTGTGAAACTCCATATTTTAACTGTTCCATTTACAGTCCTTCCGGAGATGAGATGCCTGTGTGCGCTTTTGGCCATGAGGATGAATTCGAAGATGGAAATTGTTTTGTCTTTCTTGTACCGTTTGATTGGATGGAAAGCAGCGAAGCAAATGTTGTTCTAGGTTTTATGGGTTATGATAGTGATGGTTCAAAAGGACTGTCCACTACAATATACAGCGGTTATTATGAAACAGAAGCCGATATTCCTTCAGATGCTGAGGATATCACAAGTGATGTATGGCGCGGGAACGATACAACCACTAAGAAAAAAGGATTATCTATTACCGGTTATGATTTGGTTCCGATAACGATCGTTCTTAAGAGAAATGATAAAGTAGTTGACGTTCTTGCAAGATACGTTGAGATCAGACAGCAGGAGACAAGCCTTGGCACATCGCAGATTTATGTTGATACAAGTAAAAAACCTATAGATTCGGACTGCTATGTAGATTACACGGTAATTAATGGTTATGAAATATTGACAAATGTCTTAATTCCATACCCTGAAAATTCCGGTTATGAAGAGTACCTGCTGCATCTCAGAGCGGAAAAAGGCAAATACGAAGATACCGGTACGGAATATGTTGAAAAAGCAGTTCAAGGAGTATATTCGAGTCTGGAGGAAGCTAATGCCGCAAATGCTAAAGATCTTAAGGATCAGCTTTTCGGAACTGCCGATACAAGTAACGGATTTGTTATTGAACCTGACGAAGACTATGTTTTTACTGTCTTTTTCAAAGACGGAGGTTGTGTACAGAGAGTTGTCAGGTTGGAAATGCCTGAAATAGACGAACTGACCATCACGAAGGAGCCCGAAAGTGTAATTGTCAAAGAAAAGGCAATGGCATATTTCTCGGTAACGGCTATCGGAGATGGACTTCAATACCTTTGGCAGTACAAGGAAGCCGGATCTTCCGAGTGGATTGATTGGAATACCAAGACAACACCTGATATCAGCGTGGCATATAAGGCTTCAAGAAACGGTATGCGTCTCAGGTGCGTAATAACCGATTCACAGGGGTATGAGATTACCTCTAGGGAAGTAGTACTCAGGTATTCAAATGTAACAATTAACAGTGTTACTATTAATGAAACCAACTTCCCGGATGTAATTTTTAGAGACTTTGTTACGGAAAATCTTGATAACGATTGGAACGGAATTCTAAGTCCTGCGGAATTAATGGATATAACATCAATTTATTTCGAGGATGATGAAGTTGCATCCTTAAAGGGAATAGAACTCTTCCCGAATCTGGAATATATATGCTGTTATAATTGCGGATTAAAGAACATTGATATAAGCAAGAATCCTAATCTTTGCTACCTTGAGATAGACGGGAACACTATCTCAACAATAGATATCAGCAACAATCCATTGCTTAAAGAGGTTTATTTAAAAGAAAACGGGCAGATTAAAGATTATAATGGCTACAACTATATAACCTTCGGCGACGCCGAAGGTGAGAACGAAAATGAAGAAAGGGCATTCCTTTCCATTCCGTTGAATGTAACAGTTGTATTAGGTGGTACAGGAAATGCTGCGATAGTCAGACAGCCCGAAAATATTGAGGTTGTCCAGGATAAACTTGCCTACTTTGCTGTAGCTGCGACAGGTAAGGGCCTTAAGTATCAGTGGCAGTATATGAATCTCGGAGACAGCTCATGGACAACCTGGAGTGGAAAGACAAAATCCCTTATTTCAGTTGCTTATTCTGCAAGCAGACAGGGTACAAGTTTCAGATGTATAGTAACTGATGCCAACGGTAACAAGGTTATATCGAATCCTGCAGTACTTACTTATACATTACCTCTCTCCATTACTTCAGATCCGGTAAGTGTTACCGTTACAGAAGGCGAAGCAGCTACCTTCTCTGTAAGGACAGCAGGCGGTACGGGAATTCAATATTTATGGCAGTATAAACTAGTAGGACAGGACGACTGGATTGACTGGACAAGCAAGACTACTCCGACCATCAGCGTAGCTTATGCAGCATACCGTGACGGTATGAGCCTGAGGTGCGTAGTTACAGATGCAACCGGAGGCGAATTATTCTCAAAAGAAGCAGTACTTACTTACAAGAAAGCAATTACAATTACCAAACAGCCGGCCGATACATCGGTAGATCCGGGTAAGGCTGCAGACTTCAGTATAACGGCAACTGGTGACGGACTGACGTATTTATGGCAGTACAAAAATGTAGGAGATTCGGCTTGGACCGATTGGACAAGCAAAACTTCGCCGGTTATCAACGTGGCATACGCAGCTTACCGTAACGGAATGAGTTTAAGATGTGTTATAAAAGATTCTAAAGGGAATACCGTTACTTCAAATGTTGCTACCCTTAAGTATAACAGTTCTCTTAAGATTACACAGCACCCTGCAGATACTTCGGTAAATGAAGGTGAGCTTGCTTCTATGGAAGTTAAGGCAAGCGGCAGCGGACTTAAATACTTATGGCAGTATCAGGAGAAGGATGGAACAACCTGGACTGACTGGAATGCTAAGAAAACAGCAAAGATAAGCATAGCCTATGCGGCTTACAGACAGGGTATGAAATTCAGATGCGTGGTAAAAGACAGTTCGGGAAATACTGTTACATCCAACGCCGCAACGCTTACTTACCTTTCTCCTTTCTCCATCACGCAGCAGCCTGAAAATACCGTTGTTAATACCGGCGAGCTTGCTTTCTTCGAGGTAAAGGCAATCGGTAAAGGTCTCAAATACCTGTGGCAGTATCAGGAAAAGGGAAAGACAACCTGGACCGATTGGAATAATAAGACAAGCCCCAAAATCAGCGTGGCTTATGCAGCTTACAGAAACGGTATGAGTTTTAGATGCGTTGTAACCGATGCAAACGGAACTGTACTCAATTCCGATCCCGCAACACTTACTTATGTAACTCCCTTAGCTATCACGCAGCAGCCTGTAAATGCAACCGTTAACGACGGTGCCATTGCAAGCTTCAGTGTTAAGGCAACCGGCAGCGGTCTTAAGTATCAGTGGCAGTACAAGCTTGCAGGTGATTCAAGCTGGACTACCTGGTCATCCAAGACCAAGGCTGACATCACCGTAGCATATGCAGCATATCGTGACGGCATGAGTTTACAATGTATCATAACCGATGCATCAGGTGCACAGCTTACTACGGATACTGTAACTTTGAATTATTCAAAAGACCTGATCGTAACCGAACAATAAACCGATCAATTACAAGTTTTTACACGGAGCTGCCGGAGGAATTCTCCGGCAGCTTTTTTTATTGACTGCAATGCCTTTTGGTTGTAAAATGTGACTATGGTTTTATACAAAAATATTTTGCGAAAAGGGGTTACATTCATGAAGAGAATACTGTATTTCCGTGAAATTCTTTCAGTTTTTGCTTTGATGGTTATTCTCATTGCTTCTTTAAGTTTAGCACCGGCAAAGGCCGCAACCCTTCCGCTGGTGCTTTCAAATGCCAATTTCGAAAAAGAATTTGAGGTGAATCTTGACGGGATTCCTCTTTTTGAAGCCAAGAATATGAAATTGGGCAATTTTGTGGACCGTGTGTTTTCCGGGAAAGATATTGAACCCGGTAATATAAAGGCTTATGTAATCTTAAGCGGCTATAATGCGGATGAAAACACCGTTGTTTTTGTCGATGAGGACAGTATTTTTTCTATTACCGACGGGACTTTTTCAGCCTACCGCACTACACTTAACTCAGAGGCATATATTCCGTTTGGTGAGAATTACGTGTCCTTTAACCGGATCGCTTTGGTTTTCGGAGAAAACGACAATAATATAACAAATAATGATAATGTATATATTGTAAGACTGAATCTGTCTAATTTCGGAACCGTTAAATATACCGCTGCGGTATATGACGGTTCGGGAAATGAAAAAATAGTTACCGGCTTTACGGCGGACAAGAACTTTACTGAAGGAAGAAATTTCCTATTCCCTATAGCCGATGACTCATGGTCCGAAAACAGTATAGGATATGTAGTACTTGGTTTTGACGGAAAAGAATCCGAAGGCTTAACGGCTACGGTTTACAGTGGATTTTTTGAAACGGCGGATGTAATTCCCTCGGGTGCAAAAGATATTACTAACGATGTCTGGCGCGGATACAGTAAAACAGAAACGAAAAAGGGTCTTCAGATAAAAGGAAACGAAAAGGTACCGGTCACCATTGTCATAAAGCGAAATGGGAAAATTGTCGATGTGGTTGCAAGATATATCGGTATTGCATCAACTCCGACAGAACTGGGAGATTCGTCTTTGACAGCCAAAAAGACAGGTTTTCTTTATTATGGATTTTATAACTGCAGTTATTCTACCGAAAACAGCTATGATATTGACGGGTATAAGTACCCTCTGAAAATTTTTAAATTAAGAGACGATTATGAACAGTACGGAAGCTTCCGCTTACGTATCAGTTCAGAAAAGGGCAAGCTAAAAGGTGACGGTGCGGAATTTATTGAAAAAGCGGTATTGGGAAGGTATGAAAGCCTTGAAGATGCCAAAGATGCCGTAGATATAAAGGAATCAATCTTTAACTCGGCAGACGATAGCACGGGTGTTGATCTTGAGCTAGAAAAGGACTACGTATTTACAATCTTCCTTAAGGATGGGCAGATAATCAGAAGGGCGGTCCGACTGATGCCTTATGTAAAACAAGGACCGAAAATAGCAGCCCAGCCCCAAAATGCCATTGTCAAAGGAAATGAAACGGCTACTTTCACCGTAACTTGTACAGTCAGCGGAGTAACTTACAAGTGGCTGTATATGCCTAAAGGGGCAACGACTTGGAGCACCATGCCAAATTGGAATACAAGTCAGATCACCATACCGTATGATCCTGCGCTGAATGAGTGCAGTATAAAGTGTGAGCTTACCGGCGCCGATGGGGGTGTGACGGAATCAAATACCGTAACCCTTAAGTATGCACTCGGAAAAAGCGTGATCGTTAATTCCGCTAATTTCCCCGACGAAGCATTCAGGAATTATATTTCAAAAAATTTTGATCAGGACAAGGACGGGATCATCGACGAAGAAACAGTTGAAAATGTCCGTGCGATAGTTTGTTACTCAACAGGAAAGATTACTTCGGTAAAAGGGATCGAGTTTTTCCCGAACCTCGAGGAATTGAACTGTTATAATAACAAAATACAGTTCATAGATTTAAGCGGGAATCCCAAACTGAGGGTTCTTGTAGCAGATGAAAACAGTATTTCAACAATAGACTTAAGCAAATGTCCGGTACTTAAAAAATTATATTTATCATATAATAAATGGGTACAGACGTCAGGAGATATTTCTTATATTGAATTCTCTGAAAAACCTGACGGCGAATATGAATATCTTTCGCTTTCCCTGAATTCTACCGTTATATTGGACAGAACGGGAAAAGCTACTATAGTAAGACAGCCTGAAGATTTTTATTGCAAAGAAGGACAGCTTGCCGGATTTGTTATTGCGGTAACCGGTAAAGGGATCAAATACCAATGGCAATATAAAAATGCCGGAAGCAGTACATGGACGGATTGGAGCGGAAAGACAAATTCCATTATTTCCGTAGCCTATGCGGAAAACAGGAACGGAATGAGCCTTAGGTGTATAGTGACGGACTCAAACGGAAATAAGGTCATCTCCGACCCTGCAGTTCTGAGATATGTGTCACCGGCTACCATCGTATCCCAACCGGAAAACGTTACCGTTGACCAGTTTGAATCTGCAGTCTTTAGCGTAAGAGCAGAAGGTGCGGGACTTAAGTACTTATGGCAGTATAGGGAGTTCGGAAAAAATAACTGGACGGATTGGACAACAAAAACAACTCCGGATATATCTGTAGCATATGCGGATTACAGAGATTATATGCACATAAGATGCAAGGTAACGGATGCTCTGGGAACTGTACTTATCTCCGATGCTGCCTTGCTTAGGTATAACAAAATTTTTTACTTTACCAAACAACCGGTTAATAATACCGTAGAAGTGGGTTCGTCTGCTGCATTCAGCGTGGCAGCAAAAGGCAACGGCTTAAATTATTTATGGCAGTACAAAGAAAAAGGTAAGACTGCGTGGACAGACTGGACTACAAAGACTACGGCTAAGATAAGCGTGGCATATGCAGATTACAGGAACGGAATGCAGCTCAGGTGTGTGGTAACAGACGAAAAAGGACATAAGATTATTTCGGACACGGCAACACTTTCCTATACGGATCCGCTTATCATTACCAAACAGCCTGTAAGCGCAACAGCTAATGTCGGTTCAATGGCCGGCTTCAGCGTAACAGCTACCGGAACAGGTCTTAAGTATTTATGGCAATATAAATATGCAAATGATTCTGCCTGGACTGATTGGAGTACCAAGACTACGGCAAGTATAAGCGTAGCTTACGCAGCTTACCGTGACGGTATGAGCTTAAGATGTGTTGTGACCGATGCGAGCGGGAAAAAGATTACTTCCGATACAGCTACCTTAAAATACAACAATCCTCTTTCCATAACCAAGCAACCTGAAAACGCTATAGTTAATTCCGGGTCGATAGCAAGCTTCAGCGTGACGGCAAAAGGAAAAGGTCTTAAGTACTTATGGCAGTACAAGAACGCAGGTGATTTGAACTGGTCGGACTGGACCACCAAGACTACGGCAAGTATAAGCGTGGCTTACGCAGCTTACCGTGACGGTATGAGCTTGAGATGTGTTGTGACTGATGCAGACGGTAATAAGGTTACATCAAACATCGCAACCCTTAGTTATTTAGCGGCTTTCGCAGTCACAAAGCAGCCTGTAAATGCAACCGTTAAAAGCGGTACGATCGCAAGCTTCAGCGTAAAGGCAACAGGAAACGAACTTGAGTACCGGTGGCAATATAAGCTGGCAGGTGATTCAAGCTGGACTACATGGTCCTCCAAGACCACGGCCGACATTACGGTTGCATATGCGGCTTACCGTGACGGCATGAAGTTAAGGTGCGTTATAACCAATGTAACCGGAGCACAGCTTACCACAAACGTTGTAACTTTGAATTATACAAAATAAACAAGCAGAACAATAAAAATATACGTTATTCAAAAAAGGCTGTCGGAGAAAATCCGGCAGCCTTTTGGTATATACAGAGAATGTTTTTATTTAATTGTAATACAATGTTGCGGCATCGCTCGTCAGCTTCTTGCCTTCATAATCGGTAACAATACATCTTACCTGCATACCGTTTCTGTATGTGGCATACGCAACGCTTATGCTTGCTGTTTTCTTGCTGGTCCAGTCGGTCCAGGTGCTATCTCCTGCGTTCTTATACTGCCAGAGATACTTAAGATTTTTTCCTGAAGCTTTTACACTGAAATATGCAAGATTTCCCGTTTTAACAGTAGTACTCTGCGGCTGGGTAAGGATAGCCAACGGAATGTTATATTTTAACACTGCCACATCGGAGGTAAGCTTCGATCCATTTGCATCGGTAATTACGCATCTCAAGCTCATTCCGTCTCGGTAATCGGCATATGCCACACTTATACTTGCCGTTTTCTTGCTGGTCCAATCGGTCCAGTTGCTTGATCCGGCATTTTTATACTGCCAGAGATATTTCAGTCCTTTTCCCGTTGCTTTAACACTAAAGTAGGCCAGTTCATTTTCATTAACCACAGCATTTACGGGCTGTGTAGTAATGGCAAACGGAGTATTATATGTAAGAACTGCCGTATCTGAAGTAAGTTTAGAACCGCTTGCATCGGTAACGACACATCTCAGGCTCATTCCGTCTCGGTAATCAGCATATGCTACACTTATCTTTGCGGTGGTCTTGCTGGTCCAATTGGTCCAGTTGCTTGATCCGGCATTTTTATACTGCCAGAGATATTTCATTCCTTTTCCTGTCGCCTTTACTTCAAAATAAGCTATATTTCCGCTTTCCACGGTGGAGCTGACCGGCTGTCCGGTTATTGCAAATTTTACTTCTGCTTCCTTGTACTTAAGAACCGCCTCATCTGAGGTAACAGATTCTCCGAACGAATCCGTCACAACACACCTAAGGCTCATTCCGTCACGGTTTGCAGCGTATGCTACACTTATGTCAGCTGTTTTCTTTGAGGTCCAATCGGTCCAGGTTGAAGAACCTGCATATTTGTACTGCCACAGGTATGAAAGCCCTTCACCTGTAGCTTTAACACTAAAGTAAGCTATCTTTCCCTCTTCCACAGTCGCATTCTGGGGCTGCTTATCAATAACGATCTCATTTTCTGCAGTACCGTTTATCGTTATCAAATAAGATTTAGTCAAAGAAGGATTGTACTTGGGCCATACACTGATCGTTAACGTACCGGGTTTCAGCATTGTGAATGTCCCACCAAGCGAATTTGCCTCAAATACACATTTTGACGGATCTGAAATCGAATACGCCAGTGAATATACATCATAATCCCCGCTCACCTGATACCAGAGATATAACACATCCCCAACATCCAGCACAGAATCCGGATATGAACTATAAGAAGTGTACATTGCTACACTGTTCCACCAATCAGAACATGAATTAGGAACTGTGAATGAAAGCTTTTTCCCACATCTTTCACAAGTATAAGATACTACTCCGTTTGAATCAGCTTTAGCCGATGCCGGGATCACATGACCTTCGGTAACGGTAACTGAATTAGTGCTTGAGATATTGCTTGTTGATATTTCATAGAATGTCAGGTCATTGTCATCCCAAGTATACCAGATAACCTTACCGTTTGTTACTATGGGCTGGCAATCCGAGAGGTGTCCCGTCATTGTATGTACAGAACCCACCTTATTTCCTGCCCCGTCTATCTCAACATAGTATATTGTTTCCTTATCAGAAACTTCTGAACTGTTTGAAACACTCCAAAGGACAAGGAATCTGCTGTCATTAATCTTTACAAGGACAGGTGTCTTTGCAGACTTTCCGCCTTCCGGGTAACCGGTAATGTAACGCACAACAGATGATCCCGAAGTACTTGTAAAATCCTTTCCTATAACGGAAACAAAAACATTTCTAGTTTTCGATGCAGACCAGTTATCCTGATCGGTAGAGTTTCCGACAACCAGATAATTTGAGGATGACATCTCAAATCCGCCTACCGAAACTCCGGTATAGTTATCTCCGGTATTACCCGTAATAGGTAATAGATCCTGATAATCATGTGAACCGGAAAACTTTCCAAGTGTCGTAGATTTTGACTTAAAGATAGCCACTGAACGAGGATATGCATCTCCGTGGTCAACTCCAATGAATCTGTTTCCGTCAAATCTGACATACTGGTTAAATGAATGGCTGCAGTACCCTGCTCCCGAATAAGCAACAGCATAGTGTTTATCGGTTATTTCCATATTTGTGGTATCGATCAAAATAGAAACATTCGCCTGATGATGAAGCCCGTCGGATGATGCATACATGGTATGGCATGTCCTAACTGCAAGGTAATTATCCTTCGAATCAAACCTTGCAGAACCTGCCTGGAAAGGTGAATAGGTATTGGCTCCGTACAGTCCAACCGAAGAGATCCTGTTCCAGCTTAAGTCATACTTGGTAATACGGTATACCTCTACCGAATTGTCCTCATTGGGATTGCTCTGTCCGCTAAGGATATAATAACCATTTGACATAGCATAAAATCCGCCAAATATCGGAAGATCGCAGGTTATCCGTTTTGAGCTCTTAAAGTTATAGTTGCTGTCATAATACTGAATGAGTACTTCCGGATTCTTATCTGTTTCAGCCGGCAGACTCTGTACCCTCATAAGCTTTCCGTCACTGCACACATAAAGATATGAAGTAACTACCGCAGCACGGGTATCATAATTGTTGTAATCAACATTATGACCGGCTACTCCGTCACAGCTGCCCGATGCTGCGGATGCCCTTACGTTCGGTACAAAGCCAAGGCCACAGACCAATGACACTACCAGTGTCAGGACAATCACAAGACCGATCTTCTTGTTTCTTTTTGTTGCATTCATTAATATCCACTTCCTTTCATTTTGTTATATAGTTAGGAAAAAGGTGTCGTATATGGGACACCTTTTTCCTTCAGCTCAGCTATCAACACGGATAGTTGAAAACTATTTTATTTATATGTAAGCACTGCTGTATTTGAAAAATCAATATTTCCGTCGGAATCGGTAACGACGCATCTTAAGCTCATCCCATTCCTGTAATCGGCATATGCTACACTAATGTTTGCGGTTGTTTTGCTACCCCAGTTTGTCCAGCTTGACTCGCCTTTGTACTTATACTGCCACTGATACTTGATGCCTGTGCCCGCAGCCTTTATGCCAAAATAAGCAACTTCATTCTTATTTACGGTTGTGCTTTCCGGCTGTGAAGTAATCTTTATGCCGCTCTTGTACTTAAGCGTTACAGTATTGGATATAACAGATGTTCCCGAAGAATCGGTTACTATACATCTAAGGCTCATTCCGTTTCTTGATGCGGAATATGCTACACTAATGCTTGCTGTGGTCTTACTGGTCCAATTTGTCCAGCTTGATGCTCCCGCATTCTTATACTGCCATAAGTACTTAAGTCCGCTTCCCGAAGCCTTTACGCTAAAGTAAGCCAATTCACCATGCATTACTGTAGAATTTGAAGGCTGAGTGGTGATTGCAAGATTACTCTTATATGTTAAAACAGCTGTATTTGATGTAACGCTCTTGCCTTCAGAATCGGTTACGATACATCTTAAGCTCATTCCGTTTCTTGATGCGGAATATGCTACACTGATACTTGCTGTGGTCTTTGAGCTCCAGGTGGTCCAGCTTGATGCTCCCGCATTCTTATACTGCCACTGGTACTTAAGACCGTTTCCTTTAGCGGTTACGCTGAAATATGCGAGCTCATTAACACCTACAGTTGTATTTTGCGGCTGAGAGGTAATCGACAACTCGCTTGCATACTTAAGAGTTGCTGTATTTGAGGTTGCAGAATTACCCTTTGAATCGGTAACTATACATCTTAAGCTCATCCCATTCCTGTAAGCCGCGTAAGCTACATTGATCTTTGCTGTGGTCTTTGAGCTCCAGGTGGTCCAGCTTGAATCGCCTGCAAGCTTGTACTGCCACTGATACTTAAATCCGCTTCCGTATGCAACTACGCTGAAGTCAGCACTGCTTCCTGCTGAAACTGTGACGCTCTGTGGCTGTGATGAGAAAAATACACCATCATTGTATTTCAAAGTGGCGGTGTTCGTATAAACCTTATCGCCGTCGGAATTTGTTACCATACATCTTAAACTCATTCCGTTTCTGTAGTCTGCATATGCCACATCAATGCTTGCGGTTGTCTTACTTGTCCAGTTTGTCCAGCTCGAAGCTCCGGCATATTTATACTGCCATAAGTATGAAAGTCCGGTTCCCTTTGCCGTTACGCTGAATTTAGCCAGCTGGCCGGGGTTAACCGTTGCACTCTTAGGATGCTGAGTAATGGATACGGTTTCCTTGTCGGGATCGATGTAAACAATGTTATCAAAGGATCCGGTAGTAGTGTATTCGACTATAGCTCTATACGTTGCTCTACTATCATAATAAGGAGAAACTTTTAAATAATATGTTCCCGGTTGTACATTAACAGGATCACTATACATAACTGTCATAGCATTGCCACTAAAGTAAGCATTTTTTAACGAAGTATTTTCGCTATCATATATATCTGTTCTCCAATAATTAGAGGAGGAATTTACATAATCATGAGTAAAAGCGACTCTAACCATACCTGCATAGGGAATGTTAAAGGAATACCAGTCATTGTCTGAGCTGGTCATCAAAGAACCATACACATAGGTATTGACATTTACCGGATTAGCATTAACAATTGTTTGATTAAACTCTTTTTCCCAAGCTTTAGACTTTTCATAGTTTACCTGAAAATGGTAAGGCAGATTCGAGTCATAATAATCCGTCACACGAACATAATATGTTCCGGCCTTTAACCCATAGCAATACGTATCATAATCAACGGTTGCATTTCCTCTCCATTCATCAGTTGCGAAAGATTCATTAGAAGAATTGAAAATTGTGGTTTTCCAATAGGTAGAGGAACTGTCAACATAGTCATGACCAAAGGTAAGCCATACATATCCGTCATATGGTAAATCAAAAGTGTACCAATCAGTATCACTTGATGTTCTAAGTGTTCCGTAATATGTAGTGTCAGTTTTAATACTGTTTGCCGCAACTATAGTCTCATTGAATTCCTTTTCCCAATAATTGCTAGCAGTATAGTTTATTTTTAAAACGTAGGTTTCGCCGGAGTAATAGTAATCATTTACCTTAACATAATAAGTTCCGGCATCCAATCCCACATATCCGCTAAAAGCTTCATCCAATGCATTTCCGGCAAAGTTTACTGTAAACAGAGAATCTATTTGATCGGTGTATAATGATGCCCGCCAATAAGTAGATGATGAATCAACATATCCATGGCATAAAGACAGTCTGACATAACCGGGTTTGCTGAGCTTAAAGCTAAACCAGTCTTCATCTGAACTACTTGAGAGAGTACCTCCTATTCCGGTGTTTAAATACGGAATCTCCGTAGCACTTGTTAATTGATTATTTGATTCTTTTTCCCAATAGGAAGGATTCAGATCTACTGCAGTAACCTCACCCTCGTCCGGAAGTATTTCTGGATCGTCTACTTCTGTTTTCACCGAAAGATCGGTCGCAGTATCTTCTACTTCCGTTTCTACTTTAGTATCTTCTGCCGCAGATACGGAAAATCCCTTAAATGCAGGGATCAACAAAGCTGCAATCACTATCACAGCCAGCACCATAAACCGTTTCTTCATAGAAACACCTGCCCGGCTTTTAAGCCGGTTTCCTTTCCCCTTGATAACCAAGGTTATATATATTTGTAACAGGAATTAACTGTTACTAATTTATGAACATTATATTATCAATCTGTGTATTTGTCAAGGTTCAGAAGTAAAACGGGAAGAGCTGTTCAGTCATCAAAAATCATCCTTTTTTATGGATATTTTTCCAAAAAAATCTGCCGGAACCAAGTCCCGGCAGATTTTGATCGTTATTTAATTATTTGTAACTTAATGTAGCAGTATTAGATGTAACTTTCTTCCCTGTCGAATCGGTGACTATACATCTTACACTCATTCCGTTCCTGTAGTCTGCATATGCCACACTGATGCTTGCTGTCGTCTTGCTGGTCCAATCCGTCCAGCTCGAATCTCCTGCATTTTTGTACTGCCACTGGTACTTAAGCCCATTGCCCGTTGCTGTTACACTGAAG
>JAILGF010000009.1 GCA_024696945.1 Lachnospiraceae bacterium
CACGCTTATACTTGCCGTTGTCTTACTGGTCCAGTCTGTCCATGAACTCTTTCCTGCTTCCTTGTACTGCCACAGGTACTTGAGTCCCTTGCCTGTTGCCGTTACGCTGAAGCTTGCTGCACTGTTTGCCGTTACTGTTACGCTTGCAGGCTGCTTGGTGATTGAAAGAGGATAGTTGTATGTAAGGGTTGCTACATTCGAGGTTACTTTCTTTCCCGATGCATCCGTTACTACACATCTAAGGCTCATGCCATCCCTGTTTGCTGCATATGCAACATTGATGGAAGCAGTTGTCTTACTGGTCCAGTCTGTCCATGCAGTCTTTCCTGCTTCCTTATACTGCCACAGGTACTTAAGTCCCTTGCCCTTTGCAACTACCACAAAGTCAGCACTCTTGCCTTCGTTGACTGTTACGCTTGAAGGCTGTGTGGTGATTGATACCGGAATATTATAATTAAGTGTTGCCGTATTTGATTTAACCTGCTTGCCGTCTACATCTGTGATGATACATCTGACCTTCATTCTGTCCCTTGCTGCTGAGTATGCAACACTTATAGAAGCCGTGGTCTTTGATGTCCAGGAAGTCCAGCTCGTATCTCCGGCATTCATATACTGCCACAGATATGTAAGTCCTGTTCCCTTTGCGGTAACCGAAAATGTAGCTGCCTCATTTTCATTGCAGGTACAGTTAGCAGGCTGCTTTGAAATGGTAGGCATATCGTCTGCATTAAGTGCTGTTTCATATGTTCCGTTATTATCTGTATCTACCTTGAATCCAATTCCGCCTGACGCCTTCTGGTAGATAAGTGCAGAAGGATAGGTTGTGGTAAGAGTCCTTGAAAGGGATTCTTCTTTATTATTTACCTTTACAAGAACACCTTTAAGATTATCGGCTGTTATAATATAGCCTTCATCAGTTTTAAGCAGCGAAGCATTTGCTGAATTTTTGCCGCTTACACAAACAGAAAACCACTTTGTAGGATAATTCTTATCCGAAACCATACCAATACGAAATTCTGCGCTGTTACCATTTACTGAAGTGTATCCGCTTTTATCAAAAATAGCGCTTGTTCCTGCTGACGAATATGCATACATATCACAGAATTGATAATCCATTTCCAATTCTAATTCATCTGCATTTTTCTGTGAAACCATGTACGAAGAATCTGCATCATATAAGTTATAGCCAATATTGCCTTCCTGTTCACCCATGATAAAACGGCTAAATCTTTGTTCTTCAATATCACTATCAGTTTCTCCGTGAGGCTGTCCGGAACCTTTCATGTTATAAATACCATTTTGAACCTTCTCAACTTTAGCTATAGACCTTTCTGAAGCAATCTTTAGGGCATCAACTCTGGCAACAAACGTACCGGAAATTTGACTGTATGATCCACCTGACAGATATCCGCCTGCATTGATCACATTAAGATCTGACCCTACATAATAGATACATGTTTCATCTAAGTCTGAAGTTACCCCCCAACTATACCGATATCCGGGAATTTCCCAATCATAAGTGGATTTATTAAAATAAATATGCGCATTTTCATCATATGCCCTAGCGTAGTTAGGATCACAGATCAGTATTCTTCCCTGGTATGTTTTCCCATTTTTTGTCCAATTACCGTATTCATATCCATACGCTACAATCGCATGATTTGCTTTGGGTGCATTAAAACAGATGAGTACTGTGGAATTCTTATCAAGGAGGCTAATGATTTCATTAATTCTTTTTTCATGATCATAATCGTAATTACTATGAGTCCAGAATTCAGCCTTTAAACAAGTCAGCTGATAATAAGTAATCAGCGATTTAACGTTCGAAGTCATTGAGAGATTAAATAATGAAGACGCCCCGCTTCCATAACTCGAATACGGAAAAATTCCCTTTGAAGCCAGAACCATCAATGATGACATCCCATAACAGGAACCGCCCCAATCCTTATCAATGTAACCTTTTGAATTACTGCCGCCAAAAACTTGTTCATATTCCGAATTGGTAAGATTTTTCTTTAAAACCTCAATATAATGGTCACTTATCATACTTCTGTATGTTCCCGAACCAAAATAGCTGGACCAATTACAAAAACTCCAGTTGTCTCTTCCCCATGTAAATGCTTTACTTGGATCCTTGATTACATTTACCGTACAGCTTGCAGTCTTTCCATTTACAGTCTTTACAGTAATTGTTGCTGTACCCTTAGTGATCGCAGTCACTTTACCATTGTTTGAAACAGTTGCTACAGAAGTGTTGCTTGATGTCCAGGTAAGCGACTTATCAGTAACATTTGAAGGTGTAATTGTTGCTGAAAGGGTTTCACTATTTCCGTCATAAAGCGTAAGCGAGCTTTTATTCAAAGCTATACTTATAGCAGCAATAGGTGTCCCAGTTATTGAACACGAAGCTGTTTTTCCGTTTGAAGTCTTAACCGTAATAACAGCATTTCCAACAGCTACAACCGTAACCTTACCATTACTTGAAACGGTTGCTACAGATGTATTGCTCGATGTCCAGGTAAGAGTCTTATCTGTAGCATTTGAAGGAGATATAGTCGCTGTCAGAGTCTCACTATTCCCTACATTAAGGTTAAGTGACGTCTTGTTAAGACTTACACTTGTAGGTGCAACAGGACTTACCGTTACGGTACACGTATCTGTCTTTCCATTATTAGTCTTGACGGTTATGGTTGCTGTACCTGCTGTCACACCGGTAACCTTACCGCTGCTTGTTACGGTTGCTACAGACGTATTACTCGATGTCCAAGTAAGCGTTTTATTAGTTGCATTTGAAGGAGCAACTGTTGCTGTAAGTGTTGCACTGCTTCCTATCGCAAGCGGAAGAGTGTTCTCATTAAGACTCACGCCTGTAACTGCGACAGTTGCCTTAGAAACGGTTACCGAACACGTTGCCTTCTTACCATTAGAAGTCGTAGCCGTAATAGTTGCCGTTCCTTCTCCGACTGCAATAACCTCGCCACCTGAAACAAGCGCTACTGAAGTATTGCTGGATGTCCAGCTAATCGACTTGTCGCTGGCATTCGAAGGTTGAACGGTAGCTTTAAGCGTTGCTGTACCCCCTTCAATCAGCGCCAGCGATGTTTTATCAAGGCTTACGCTTCTAGCCTCAATATTTGACTTAGAAACGGTTACGAGACACGTCGACGTCTTATTGTTAGAGGTCTTAGCTGTAATAGTTGCAGTTCCCTCTCCGACCGCTGTAATCTTTCCACCCGAAACTGTCGCTACAGAAGTATTGCTGGATGTCCAGGTAACTGACTTGTTGCTGGCATTTGAAGGCAGGATGTTAAAGGCAAGTGTTGTCGTACCGCCTACGGTTAAAACTACTGAATTTCTGTCAAGGATTAAACTTATAACCTCAACAGTAGAATTATCGATTACCTGGTATACACAACTTGCAGTATATCCATTATTTGTCTTTGCTACAATAGTCGCTGTACCTTCACCGACTGCATATACCTTACCGCTGTCTACCGTACAAACACTGCTATTACTCGTTGTCCAGGTAACAGTCTTGTTTGTAGCATTCGAAGGATAAATAGTTGCTGTAAGGGTATCGGTTTGGCCTTTTATTAGCGTAACTTTGGTTTTGTTAAGATCAATACCTGTAGCCGCAACATCACTCTTCCTATATCTTACATATTGGACAATATTAGATATTACCTTGCTCGATGTAACCTCTGTTGAAGATTCCTTACGGGTAGTCTTGGTATACTCATAAATCTTTCTGGAATCTTTATATGAAGAAGTATAATAATCAAATCTAAAATACCTAGTAGTACCAGTTCCCAATGAACTCTTATCCGGCATTACATTTACACAGTTATAACTTGGCTGATTTCTGCTACAACAATAGTAATTGTCCAGATAAGGGCAGTTTACCGAAGACGTAAAAGCACTGAAATACTTGTACACAAAGCCCGGTGTATTACCATACTGATCAAAATCACCAGGGCGGTCAGATATTGTTCTGTTAGTGACAGCCGCATAACCGACATTGTACATCCAGTGCCAATATACATAACCTGTCCAAGAGTTTGTTACTTCGCGCTTGGTACTGCCATTGTCATATGCCGAATACGGGCTCTTGGCAAAAGAAGTATAGATACTGTTTGAAGTATCAAAATACTGGGGGAAAGAAGCGTAGTTAACACTCCCCCCTTCCGATTTCAAGCCAGTAGCTTCCGGTCTGGGTCCAGCCACTGAGTGAACTTGATTGCGATTCCGTGTATTCCGTATAATCATACACCCACTTTCTGTCCACTATCTCTGCACCGCTCGGGACTTCCGAAATCGGAACCCAGTCAGATATACTGTCATCCGCGCTTACGGGAATAGTTCCAATAATCATCGTAAGCAAAACCAGAACCGCAATCAATCGAGGAAAAATCCTCATTTTTTCTGCGTTTTTCTGCATAGCTTCTCTCCTTTTCAAAATTTTATTGATGAGATTTCAACAACTCCCAAACCTCATCCTAATGGTAAAATTTTAGCACCATATACCGTATATGTCAATTAAAAGACCGCTTGTTTTGCTCTGTTAATTGATTTCATACAAAAAACTGCCTCTGTTAAAAGGCAGTTTTTTGTATAAATTTTACTTGTTGTTTTTATTTGTAACTTAATGTTGCAGTACTTGAAGTGACTTTCTTTCCGGTTGAATCGGTGACTATACATCTTACGCTCATTCCGTTCCTGTAGTCTGCATATGCCACACTGATGCTTGCTGTCGTCTTGCTGGTCCAATCCGTCCAGCTCGAATCTCCTGCATTTTTGTACTGCCACTGGTACTTAAGCCCATTGCCCGTTGCTGTTACACTGAAG
>JAILGF010000073.1 GCA_024696945.1 Lachnospiraceae bacterium
GCTTCAATATGACAAGTCATATGGGGATATGGTCAGGAAGATGGGGATGGAAAGTGTAGCAGAAGAGTTAGAGAAAAATCTGGAGGTAAAAGGATGATCAAAATATATGGAATGCCTACATGCCCATATTGTGATTACATACATGAGCAGATAATAGGCAGAGAAAATGAATTTGAATATATAAACATTGGCGAGAACATCAGGAATATGAGTGCATTTACGAGACTGCGTGATACAGATCCGGTTTTTGACCATTGTAAAGAGATAGGTGATGTCGGTATCCCCGCTTTTGTATTTGAAGATGGCAGGGTATCAATAGACCCTGCAGATGCAGGGCTTATAGAATTTGGTTCCCCTGCAGCCTGCTCCATAGAGGATCATAAGAGTGGCAGGAAAGGGTGCTGACTTAACACCCATGTGGGTGTGTGGGTGATCCTTTAGATAGGTTGAAAATATTTGAGAAAGATTCCGTGATTTTGGGGTCTTTCTTTTTTTTGTATTGATTTATTACTCGGAAAGTGATATAAATAGTTAGCATAGACTAATCATAAAGGAAATTAATGTATTATGAGGTTTTTAGAGCATGGAGTTAAAACAAATAAATCCTTGATGCTGATACATGGGATGGCTAACACCTCAGATATTTTTGACACTCTGCTTCCCTATCTGGAGGATTATTATGTGATAGTATGTGAACTTGACGGTCATTCGAGCATGGAGCAGGGAGTGTTCGTTTCTGTGGTAGAAGAAGCTGAAAAGATTGAGAAGTATGTTAAGGATAACCTTGATGGCCGCCTACATGGGCTTTTGGGCTTTTCTCTCGGCGGGACTATCGCAACAGAGGTGATCAGCAGAGGGAATATCGAAGTACAGAGGACTGTCCTGGATGCTGCGTTTGTGATAAAGATGGGCATTATGACATATCCGTTCAAGTTTATTTTCCAAGCATCCATTGGCTGCATAAAGAAGAACATACCTATCCCAAAGGTACTTGTGGAAGGCATTATGGGAAAGGGGAACAGTGGTATCGTGGACACACTTTATAAAGGAGTATCCTTGGAATCTATAGGTAACGCTGCACTTTCCTGTTATACATACTCCATAAAGGAAGGAATCAGGGATCATCATAATCCGGTAGTGTTCTGGCATGGTGAAAATGAGCCATATCCGGTCAAAAGTGCAAGACTGCTTAAAAAATATCTCCCACAGTTAAAGAAGAGAGTCTATAAAAACATGGGGCACGGGCAGATGCTTCATGAGCATACTGATATTTATGCCAGGAGGCTTATAGCCTTTTTGGAGGAACAGGCATGAAGAACTTTGTTAAGGAAGGGCAGAAACTGCCTTTGTACGGTGTAGGGCCATACATTGTTTATAGTATGGTAGGATTGACTGTTATAGGAATTGTTATTTTTGGCTATGTGCTTGAGGCAGGGTTCTTAGGGAATCCGTGGGTATACATTTTCAGGATTGCAGGAGGAATTCTGATGGCTGCCGGAGTCATCATATGGTTTACGGGTGCGCTGCATTCCGGGATGGATAAAAACATAGCAGACAACAAACTGAAAACGGATGGGATATATGCATGGGTAAGGAATCCGATGTATAGCGGGATATGGATATTTAATTTTGGTCTCAGTCTGATGTGGCATAATGTATGTCTGATCCCGATAGTAGTTATAAACTGGCTGATTATGACTATTGCTTTGAAGAACACGGAAGAAAAGTGGCTGCTCAAGCTATATGGGAATGAATATGAAGCATACAAAAAAAGTGTAAACAGATGCATTCCATGGTTTCCTAAGAAAATAAGGTAGCCGGAAGAATACATAGAACAGATGAAAAGATTTAGGATGGAAAACTATTATGAAATTTATTGTTTTTAACGAGTCAAAGAAAGAAAATATAGTAATGATCCCTCCGGGAGGCCTTGATGAGCGTTGTTTCTCCCGTGTACTGCCTTACCTTCAGGATTACAGGGTCATTATTCCTGTCCTGGATGGCAACGTTATTGGTGAAAACAGCACTCTGCCTGACAGAAAGACTGAGGCAGACAGGATCATTGATGGACTCAAGGAACGTAATGTAGAGACTATACGTGTCCTACAGGGAATATCATACGGTGCTACACTTGCCCTTGAAGTGGTTATGAGACGCAAGTTCGTCATAAAGAGAACTGTTCTTGATGGTGGATCGTTCTTAAAGTACGGATTCATAATGAAGACAGCAAATCTGATCGGGACGAAAGCCTATGTTTCCGGGATAAAAAGGAACCCTGATAAACCGTCAATGTACGCATCTCTTGGTGAAGATATTGACCGCTGTGGCAGAGAGGTTTTCGCACACATGTCGGAAGAAACCCTGAAGCAGTTGATTACGGATTCCATGTCAGGTGTTAAAGTTATACCGGGCGGAGTTAAGGAGGAAGACCATGTGGTCGTAACCTATGGTGCTAAGGATAGCTATAAAGGCGGCCTCAAGTGGTTCAAGAAATCGGGGTTTCCATATGAATCAGAAATATTGAACGGTTACGGGCATTGCAGGTATTTTGCTGAAAAGCCCGAAGAATATGTGAAGAGATATTATATGCTTGATTGATGAGTAGAGCAGGAATGATATTCTTGGCATACTTATATTTACAACATCAGATCATATGGTCTGGTGTTTTTTGATTGTATATTTTTCTCTGGTAGT
>JAILGF010000090.1 GCA_024696945.1 Lachnospiraceae bacterium
AGCCCCGCCGTCCAAACAGCCGCCTGGACAAGGTGCGCCATATGTTTCAGAAGGTAATGTAAAGATACATAATCGTCAAGACGGCAACAATCAGAAGTTATGGAGGGTAACAATGGAATATAGTAAGGAAGATTTAATGGGGCAGCGCAGTTAGAAAAACGCTGAAACCCGCATGAATACTGGGTTTCACGGCACCGAGGATTTGGGTTTGCACCCGATTTGCACCTTTTGAAAAAAGGTCGATTTTTGAACGAAACTATTAATCTTTTTTCAGCTCCGATATGTATAAAAGTTATATCATCTTTTGAAAAAAAATGAAATATTCAGATGATCGTGTTTATGCATGATCATTTTTTTTATGAAATATTATGTCAGGGTATAAAACTACTGATAACGTGAGGAAATGCTTTAGAGTAGATTTTTTGTCATTTATGGCAATAATAGAAGTTGACACGATATGAGCAGGAGACCATAGTGAACTTTAATGCCGAGGAACCTAATGTGATAGTTTACACCCGTGATAAGGCAGTTATGAAACAACTTGATACTTTAGTTACCGAGTATCCCGATATCTTTAAGTGCATAGGCAAAACAGATATCGATAAGACCTATTCAATGCCTAAATCACGCATTAGTTACCGTAAGCCCAGAAGAATATCAGAGGAGCAGAGAGATGCAAAAATTTCATGTACGAGCAGAATATATTCCAAAAAAAGGATAGGCAAAAGTGCTGGAATATAGTATAATTTTGCCTATAGTAAAAGGAGGTATATCGACATGGATAATTATGAGAACAGTCTTTTTAAAACTGCAAATAAACTCAGAGGCAAAATTCCCCCATCGGATTATAAATTCTATGTATTGCCACTTGTTTATATTAGATATTTATCAGAAAAAAACGAAAGTGGTGTATGGAATAGAATAGTTAGCGAATGCGGAAATGATAACATAGCTGCTCTTTTAGATGCCGAATTAGCTAAAGTGTTACCTATATTTGATGGCATCAAGAATCCATATGAAAAGATGTACTCGGAGAGCAATTTGCCAACAAGAACCATTAAAGAGTTGGTGTGTTTAATTGATGAGATTGATATAAATAGCAACAAGAATAACATTGATTATCTTGGAGTTATCTATGAATATTTTATTGGCAATTTTGCAGCTACAGAGGGCAACAGAGGAGGAGAATTCTTCACGCCTTCTTCCGTCGTAGAACTTCTTGTTCAGATGCTTAATCCTACAAGTGGAACAGTATATGATCCTGCGTGTGGAACGGGAGGGATGTTTATACAATCAAATAAATATTGTGGCAAAAAGTTAAAGTTTGTTGGGCAGGAACAGAATTATAAAACTATTATGTTAGCATATATGAATGGTGTTCTTCATGGATTGGATTTGCAGATTAAGCATGGAGATACACTGTTAAATGACCTTTTGCCAAAACTGAAAGCAGATTATGTTATAAGTAATCCGCCTTTTAACATGAAGGATTGGGGAGCAGACCAGCTAGGTGCAAACGATCCAAGAGTATTTGGAATGATTAATAAAAATAATGCAAACTATATGTGGATTCAGCATTTTATTTATCATTTGAAGAAAACAGGGAAAGCAGGATTTGTAATTTCAAACGGTGCTCTTACTAGCTCAAATGAGGCAGATTTATTTACCCGTAAAAAGATGATCGAAGATAACTTAGTTGATTGTGTTGTTCAGCTACCTGAAAAAATGTTCTTGGGAACAGCAATTCCAAGTGCATTAATATTTGTCTCTAAGGATAGGAAAGATAACGACAAAATACTCTTTATTGATGCAAGTGAATTGGGTGAGAGTGTAAGTAAAACCCAAAAAGTATTGCTTTCGGAAGATATCCAAAAGATAGTCGGTCTATATAATTCTTTTAAAGCTGGTAAAAAAGTTAAATACAACAATAAAGGGTTTTCATGGGTGGCCACAAATGCCGATGTACTTGATAATGACTGCAAGCTAATGCCAAGTATTTTTACCGGTGTAGAGGAAGTTGTGGTTGATAAAAAAATAAATGAAAAAAAGATAAGTGAATTAAAGGGCAAGCTTCTTAAGCAAATTGACAGTTCAGATAGCATTGCTAAGAAACTGAGAGAGGAGCTTGCATGATGAAACGATATTGCTTAAAAGATGTTGCGGAGATATATAGCGGAGCTACTCCGTTAACAAAGAATAAAGATTTTTATGAAAATGGGGCAATATCTTGGATAACCCCTAAAGATCTTTCAGGCTATAATCATAAATACATATATTCTGGACAGAGAAGTATTACAGAGGAAGGATATAGAAGTTGTGCGACAAGTTTGCTTCCAGAAGGAACTGTTTTGTTTTCTTCTCGAGCACCTATAGGTTATGTTGCAATAGCCGGAAAAGAGCTGTGTACAAATCAAGGTTTCAAAAGCTTTGTTTGTAACGATGAGGTTTTATTCAATCATTATCTTTATTACTATTTGATAAAGAATAGGGATAAATTGGAAGCTCTCGGGAATGGGAGTACGTTTAAAGAAATATCAAGAAAAACTTTATTGGATTATCAGATTGATCTACCATCTGTTGAAGAGCAGAAGAAGATTGTTCAGGATCTGGTTGACTTGGATAATCGTTATGAAAATAATTGTGGCATTATTAAATCGATAGATGAACTTATGGAGTGCTTGTATTGCAAATTCTTTGAAGATGAAGATATTACATACGATGATATGGATTTAGGTAGTGTTGTAGAGATTGTCACAGGCGGAACACCTTCTACAAACAATGAAAATTATTGGAGTAATGGTATATATTACTGGTATACCCCTTCAGATGTTACATCATCAGATAGTATTATATCTTATGAATCGCAAAATAAGATAAGCGTCTCAGGCCTTGCAAATAGTAGTGCAAAATTAATACCGCCAATGTCAATATTGATGACAAGTCGTGCAACTATAGGTGAGGCTACAATTAATAAATATGAATCGACAACGAATCAAGGAATGTTGGCTTTGATCCCTAAGGATGAAAGACTATCTATTTTACAATTATATTACTGGATAAAACGAAATAAAAAGAAAATAGCCTCTATTGCAAACGGAAGTACATTTAAAGAGGTTTATAAAAAAGATATGTCGAAATTACAACTTGGAATAAATGAGAATGCTACTGTGGAATATATGAAAAAAACAAAAAGATTATTTGAACTATATGAAAGCCTTACTAGCGAAAACAAATTGATTGGTGAATTAAAAAACTGCATTTTAGATACGGTATTCAATTAAAAATTAGGGGAGACTCAAGTCTCCCCTGATGTATTATTCATCACCTTTTGAAATGCGAATCCAGACATCACCGTTTTCGGAACGTATGAAATTCTTCGCTGCATTTGTGTAACCCAGTATTCTTCGTTTTTTACTTTCTCTGATTTCGACTTCGATATCTATATTCTGTAAATCGAAATAAGAGAAGCATTGTCTTTGGCCGAGCCTTGTATTACAGGTTGCATGTCCCCATGAAACCTGAGTTGGTATGTTTTCTAAAGATGCATAGCATAGTGGAACCATATGAAATAGATTAATTTTTGTAGATCTGGTTGAGCCAACTTGTTCAGTTGAATTTTCCAGACCTTCTTCATCTTCAAAAGAGATAAGTTCGTTCAATTCACTGTGCTTTATAACCCGTTGACACAGGGGGCAGGTCGTTTTGCCGTTATGAATAATAAAGTCATTCTCATAATGTGGTGAGTTTAATAATCCATGCTTTGCAAGAATAGCCTGAAGGTGCTCAAAGTCAGATTCGTTATATGGAGAATCTTCAGTTTTGATGATTAACCATGCCAAAACGGATTGGCACAAGAAATTAGTATTTGCATCGGCATATTCTGGGGCAAAGATACCTTGCGCTGGGCCTTCAAAACGGTTTTGCTTTTTGTTTGTTCCGCTATTTGAAATTCTAAGCAAATAATGTCCACAATCTATTATATTGCCGCTACGATTATCTGAAGGAATACAATACTCCTGACGTGTCTCGTCAAATTTAAGTATTGAACGTATGCTCCAATCTGGTAATGGAGGAAGTGTCTCAAAATCTTCATAAGTTCTATAAAGAACGAAAGCATTTTCGCCAACGATAATAGAATTGTTATTTCGAAATTCATCGCGGACAACATGTTTTGAAGAAAAATACTGTGAAGGAAAAATACGAATCACATAGCCGTCCCTATAATTTTCAAGATTCACTTCGGGAAGTTTCTCGTACGGGATTATGACCTTACTATTGCGGTTTACATGGTTTTGGTAACCACCTTTTGCACCACCACGTGGTGTACAGTAGCCGGCTTTCTGAATTTTATTGATATCATCATCGTTGAAAAGGTCTGTCCAGGCTTTTTTATAAATAAAGGAGTGTGCCCCTTTATGATTTGCTTTTAGATTACAATTTGGATCACTACATAAAGTTATCATTTCTATTGCTCCTTCATATTTGATAATTTGAGGTCATTCGTTTTATTGTTTGGAATAAGTAGCTGGTACGCATCAACATCAAGAGCAGAAGCAATGTTTTCAATATTGTCGATTGATATATTGCGACGCTCTCTTTCGATAGCACTTATATATGTGCGATGAAGCCCAGCCAATTCAGCAAGGGCTTCTTGGCTTAGACCTTTTTCGGCACGATATTTACGGACGTTTTTAGCAAAAATGTGGATTAGACTCATACAATTCACCTCATATAAAATTATAAAAAATGTAGACAATAAGTCCACAGACAATAAGTCACCTCAGCGGATTACAACATGCATAAATACTGGAAAAATCCGGATTGTGTGTCATGCGGTAGCGAAAAGAAATCGCCACCGCTTTTTTATTATCCAAACGCCGGAAACGGCACAAAGAAGAAAGGAGATTTTCAAGATGGAACAGCAACAGATTTCAGTAAAAAAACTGAAGGCAATGGTGAAGGTGAAGCTAGCCAATGCGGAGCTTGCCAAGGTAGTGCGTGAGGAGAAGGATCAACTCAGAAAGACGCAGGATCGCCACAAGTACATGATGGGCGGTGGTGTAGTGAAATACTTCCCCGATGCTTATGACTTTAGCGAGCAGGAAATGAAAAAAATCATTGCTAGTTGTATGTGGTCTTACCGGAAGCTATATTCTTGTTTCAGCTTTAGAATTGAATATTGAAAGAGAAAATATAAATCGGATATCAAATCCAATTAAATTCAAATATACTTAATTGATCCATGAATAAGGTGATGATGATCTTGTATTTATTAGATTCATAAGTTATACTTTCAGAACCGTGATATATTTTCCTAAGACTTGTCATTCATCTAATGCACTAATTCAGTGCGGCATTTCAGAAAAGAAACCTGTAATTTTATATTGTTTTTACGAGAAGGAGTATCATTTGAAAGTACGAAGAAAACATATAATGAAAGTATATAAATTGGGCGGCAGGAGTATGATCCGTATAATAGGAGATTACTTGTCAGATGAATTTGGATATAATCCTGGTGATGAGATTGAAGTTGAGTATTGCAAAGACGGAAGCATAAGAATTAAGCATATAGATAAATCAATCCATGATTAACCGTTAATGTCTAGTAAATGATTAGGGGGAGCATTTGCTCCCCTTTTTCATGCCTTGACATACACGCACTGCGTATATATAATCGAATTATACATATATACGCACTGACTACAGGATGAAAGGAGCCCAACATGAAAAAAACCATCATAAACATAGAAGGTATCGAATTAGAAGTTGAAAACGTCAGAAAGGATGATAAGGCAGCACAGCTCAGACTTATGGCTTATGAATTCAAGTGCATCCGTGAATTGGCGGGAATGAACAGAGTTGACTTTGCTAAGTGGCTCGGGATTCCCTACAGGACCATGCAAGAGTGGGAACTTGAGAGAAGGTTAATGCCGGAATACGTTCTGCGCCTTATCGCCTATAAAGTTAAAATGGAGAAGGCTGCAGGCCGTATTTGATATGGATTAACTAAAACGCAAGATCTTGCACTTTATTTACAGGAGGCGGATATGATTAGATTCATAGGAAAACTCATAATTAAGCTTGTAACCTGGATACTTTCGGTATTATTTGGGATTGTTCATCTTGCTCTTGTTATTGTTTTGGACCTGGCAACCAAGGTGGTCTCCCCATGTATATCATTCTTTCTCCTGCTTGCAATAGGATGTCTGATTCTCAAGAACTATATGAATGCAGGCATCATGGCAGCGTTTATATTAGCCGGGTATCTGATCATGGCTGTCATTGCATTGATAGATGCATTTACTGAGAATGCCAGTTATTTCTTTAGGGATATTTCCCATATAAAGCTGTTTCGATAATCTGACTTTTCCGCTGAGGTTACGCTGGACACCCGCTCAATATCCGCTTTATGTCCGCTTTTAGTCCGCTCGTGATCCTTTTCAAGTCATTTTTCCTGTGTTAATCTCTATAATGGACAAAGCAAAACGCCAGGGGAAACCTGAAAAGCTTTGTCCTTTTCTTTTGCAAGAGAATATGGCAACAGACGTCTGACGAAAGTCAGGCGTTTTTTATTGCCATAAACAACCTGAGGCCTGGATGACAATCCTGCCTCTTAACTAATTATTGCACCGTAGGCCTGCGGTGCTACACAGGAGAAAAGAATATGGATTACACCGAATTTAAAGATCAGATTATCGAAGATCTTAAGGAGAGATTTGCTGAGCACGGTACAGATATGGATATCAGTATCAATACTGTCGAAAAACTCAACCAGAGCTATGAGGCAATCACTGTTAAGCCTGTAGGCGAGAGTATCGGGGTGAATATGCCGGTATCCAAGTTCTACGATCAGTTGGAAGACGGCAAAGATTATTCGGACATCGTCGATAAGATGGTAGATGTCATCGAGAAGGGGCTGGAGAACAAGCCTGATATCGATACCGGAACGCTTACCGATTATTCGCAGATGAAGGATAAGCTCGCTATGGAGGTTGTATCTTCCAAGACCAATGCCGAGATGCTCGATAAGATTCCTCATGAGAATATCGAGGACATGGCGGTTGTATACCGTTTCATCCTTCAGAGCGATGAAGAAGGCAGGGCATCGATCCTTGTTACCAATCAGATGATGGATACCATGGGCATTACCCACGATCAGCTCCGTCAGGATGCACTCGAGAATGCTCCAAAAATCAAGCCTCTTGTCATCAGTGGAATGAGCGAGGTTATGATGGAACTTGTCGGAGTTGAGCAGGCTGAGATGATGGGCATAGTTCCTGTAGATCCTAAGGATGAGCAGATGTTTGTCGCTACAGTTCCCGATAAGGTTCATGGTGCTGGAGTTCTTGCTTACAACGATTTCCTTGAGCAGGCTGCAGAACGTGCAGGCGGTGATTTCTTCATCATCCCTTCGTCTATCCACGAGTTGCTCATTGTTCCTGACAACGGGCAGATGGATCTTTCCAGTCTTGAGTCCATGGTAAAGGAAGTCAATGCTACTCAGGTTGCTCCTGAGGATAAGCTTACAGATTCCGTTTATCATTACGATTCAAAGGAAAAAATCTTCGAGCTCGGCGAGAAATTCGTTGAGCGCCAGGCACTTCAGAATGCCCGTGAAGAGTATGATTCGGATAAGGAGATGAGAGATTCTCTTGATGAGAAAAGCTCTGTTCTTGGGGATCTGGAGGCCAAGAAAGAAGAGACTGCCCGTGCTCCCAAGAAGGAGACCGTGGACCGTGGAACCAAATCCAAGGGCGGCGAGGCTATTTGAGGCCTAAAGCCTTAATGATCATATTGTAACTATCTTAAGCGCCGGTCGGAGAACATCCGACTTGGCGCTTTTTCTATGGAGGAAGAAATGAACCAGGAAAAGCTCATCGAGCTGACTACCAATAAATATGAATCTGCAATCGGGAAGACGCCGCCTCTTGCTCATCCCTGCAACTGTCCGAACAAGACCTGCCCTTATGGGAGAGGCCATTCATTTTGTTTTCCATGCTATGCGGAGATCATGAAGAGCATAAGACACCCTGAGGCTACGGAGAGCCCGAATAATGCAATTTGATTACTTCTACAACGAAGAATCGCAGAGTTATGCCTTTTACAGAACGCCAAAGCTTCTGTTCACCGATGAGCACTTCAGGTCTCTTTCCAGGGACGCGAGATTCCTGTACGGGATCTTGCTGGACCGCGTTGAACTGTCAGCCAGGAATAACTGGAAGGATGATGCCGGAAGAGTCTACATCTATATGACCATAACGGGCATTGAAGAGTCTTTTGGCGTATGCCATCAGAAAGCCTGCAAGCTTTTGGATGAGCTGGAGGACTTCGGACTTATAGAACGTAAGAAACAGGGTCTCGGAAAGCCTGCGATGATCTATGTGAAGAAGTTCGTACCGGTATGTGAATCATACTTACCGAAGTATGAAAATCATACTCCAAGAAGTATGAAAAACATACCTGCAGAAGTATGTGATTCATACCCTAATAAGACTTATATAAACAATACTGAGAATAATAATACTAATCTTATCTTATCTGATGAGATGAGAAAAGAAAGAGCATATCTGGAAATGCAGCTATCTTACAACTCTCTTATTCTGGATAATCCGGGAGATATAGATTCACTTGAGGCGATATTTGATCTGATCTTGGATGTCCTATGTACGACTAAAGAGAAAATCCTCATTGAGGGAGACTATAAGCCTGCAATAGTTGTTAAATCTCAGTTCAAGAAACTCACATCCGAGCATATCGAGTATGTTCTGGATTGTCTGAACCAGTGTGCTTCGAAAGTTCGAAATACCAAGCAATATATGTTGGCCGCTCTGTACAATGCCCCGTTTACAATGCACGGATATTTCAGAAATCTGGTCAACTATAACGAATCTATCGGAAAACATCATAAGGAGAATTCATGAAGAAAATAGAACTCAAAATAGAACTTGATCCTGTCACTGACGGAGCTACTGTCACTTCGGATCATCCTGTCAGCAAGGAGGATGGGGCACTTGTTATTGCAACCACCGGTGAATCCAGGATTGTTGATCAGGATGAGGCTAATGAGATCCTCGAAAGGCTGACCGGCAAATCCACCTGCGAATATCTCGGTAGTACGGATTATCTGATGATCTACAACAGAGACAAGATCATTAATGCTGATGACGGAAGATACTTTATCGGATCTGCAATCATATTCAATGGAACCATCAGAGGTATCGAGATGCTTACAGAAGATGATTATTCATCTGCAGCCACAGAATTTGAATCAAGGCTTGTGACTCTGTCTGCTGACGGAGAACGGTTTAAAGCATTTCCTATCCCCTGATGAATCTGTAGGAAAGGAGGTGGTGCCATGCAGGAAGAAGTTGAGAACCGGACAGTTCAATTTGCAATTCGTACGGTTAAATTATCTGCCGGAGTGTTCCTTAAAGCATTCAATGCCTGGCTTAGAAATTATCAGAATAAGCAGCGAATGAAGCATCAGATGAAGCAGTTCCATAAAAATGATTCCGTCCACGGAAAGCAGTCTGTAAAGGAACTCATTGGTCAGGGCGATGGTGTAAAGAGCATGCCAATCGGTGATGAAGGTATCAGACAGTTTAAGAGGATTGCCAATAAGTACGGAGTGGACTTTGCCATCGTAAAGGACAAACAGGAAAAGGCCCCGCAGTATACGGTCTTCTTCAAGGCTAAGGACGAAGATGCAATACTCCAGGTTCTTAAGGACTATGCATCCAAACGTATGAAAAATATGGCTGATCAGGCAATTGAACGCCCCAGCATCCTTGAACAGCTCAAAGCCCTGAAAGAGATGATCTCCAAGATTCCGCATAAGATCAAGGACAGATGGAAGGAGCCCGAGAGATGAAGAAAAACATCAAGAAGCTCATCATCCTGAACATTCCCTATTTTGTGATCGGAGCGGTTTCAACGAACTTCGGTGAGGCTTTCCGAATAGCCGGCGGATCCAATGCGTCTGAGAGAATCCAAAGCGTTATAGTGGATGGGTTCTTAAAACAGGCTTTCAGTAATCCATTACCGAGTCTTCACCCTGTAGATATCATGGCAGGATTAGCCGTAGGCGCCCTGATAAGACTTGTGGTTTATATCAAGTCCAAGAATGCCAAGACCTTTCGGCATAACATAGAATATGGGTCAGCAAGGTGGGGGAAGCCTGAGGATATAGAACCGTTCATTGATCCCGACTTTCGGAATAATGTGATCCTGTCACAGACAGAAAGAATAACACTGAATTCCAGACCGGCAAATCCCAAGTATGCCCGTAATAAGAATGTCCTTGTTGTCGGAGGTTCCGGTTCCGGTAAGACCAGATATTTTATTAAACCCAACCTGCTTCAGATGCGGACATCGGTAGTTCTTACCGATCCAAAAGGAACCCTCATAGGCGAGACAGGCAATGCGTTTATGAAGAACGGATACCGGATAAAGGTGTTCAATACGATCAACTTCAAGAAGTCGATGCATTATAACCGTGCGACTTGTTCGCCACTGAAAAGGTGGTGCACAGCGCTGTGCTAATCAGTTCTGTGAACTGATAATTCGAGAGGTGGAATGAAGGAGTAACGCCCCGAAACGCCTCCCCTGATACTCCGACATGCGATATCAGTATTGATACCGTATGAAGCTCGGTAAAGTCGGCAGAGAGATGCCGTAGCAGATTAAGCTGACGAAAGCTGCCCAGAGGTGGGTGGTGCATCCCATATGTCGGGGGTCTATAAGATACCCATGGTGAGAATGACAGAGATGTCTGACGAAACTCCCGAATGTAAAGGTCTATAAGTGCCACAATCAGAAATGGATGTGTGGATTAATGCCCAGGCAGTGCGGTCTAGTAGAAATGGTTGTTACGAAAAACCGTAATACGTTACAGGCGTATTCAAGCTGTCAGGTCTAGAGGGAACACCTAAAGGTATGTATGTACAGATAGAATTATCGGAACAAGGAAAGGTAGGAAGTCCATTGGATAATCCGACGAAGAATAATAAGCGGATGAATTTCTACTGAAAAGCAGTGATCGAACCGATGATATCGCCTGCGAAAAAGAGG
>JAILGF010000123.1 GCA_024696945.1 Lachnospiraceae bacterium
CAGATAAACCGTCATATAGGCAGGGATCTGCTTTCTTGCCTGCATCATACCTTATCCGTCTGCTTGGTGATCTTGTTGAAAATGGAATTCACGATTTTGGTGATCTGCTCTTTAAAGATGAGTACCAGCCCCACCAAAACCACCAACATTTTGGGAGGGCACTGATAAACACCGATAAATAGGGATGTTTAACACAATCCACAATGTGTTTGCAGTCTGTGAAATCTCAGCAAGACGTCAATATGACGCCAAAACCCTTTCATGATTGACGCCATTCTGACGTCAAAAAAAGAAGCCCTGACCAATTCAAGCCAGAGCTTCCCCGTATGGTTTATCTGTTCAATTCATCCCAGACATCTGCCATAACCTCATTCAAGGCAGCTAACAAATCCAATAATTCTAAGTCTCTTGCAGGGTTTTCAAGCTTTCTAAACTGCTTTTTCATTGTCCTAAACTGAGTTTCAAGAAAATCAGGGTCAATGTACTCAACATCTCTCCTCAGTCCGTTATTATTGGAGTCTGCCTTTGAGCGGAGAATTTCCAAATCACCTCTCAAAATATGCTTGCTGTATAAATCATCCATCCTACATATATCAAGGAATCTTGAATTGATGGAAAGCTCCTTATATGAAGGTCTATCTTCCCCAATCAGCGCTCTTCCAATAAAAAGGAACTTCTTTGTATCAGATAATTCCTTAAGGAACTTAACAACACACTCCAAAGCTTCTGTATTTTCGAGTGTGCGATAATCATCACGATACTCAAGTTCAAAATCCTCAATCGAGTCAAAGTGAACAGGGTCTTCAACAAACTTAATTAAGGTTTCCTGAATAACTTCTTTAGATAAGAACATCTTGTCACCTACCTTATGCTGATTCTCGAATATCTCATCTACAGTGACCGAATCCGGAGCTTTGGAAAACTCTAAGCAAATGAACTGTATAGTCTTATCAATATGATTGATTCTCTTACGAAGGTGCTTGTTTACGCCTCTTTTTTCTCCAAGCGTGTTATCAACCGCTGCCCTTATATAAGGACCGGCAAAAGCATCGAAGCTACGAGGCTCAGGAACACTGGTGTAGCGGGGGTTATTATACTTATACAGGTGGTCTAACAAATCCATCATCAAATAGCTGAATACCACTCCCTGCTCATCCATCAGCTTATTCTTAAATGCCGCTTTCTTTGCTTTCTTCTCAACATCCGCCTGGAGAATCTCAGCAATATAGTTCTTAATCTCACGAACCATCATTGCTGTACGTGCTTTCTCTTCCTCTGAGATAACCGGAGATATTTCCTTCTCCTGAAGCTCATCAAGTACTCTCGCCATTCTTGTAAGATACTCCTGAAGCTTCTCGTCCTTTGCATTAAATAAGTATTCTTTTCTCATATTTTTTACCTCCTAGTAGGTTTGTGGGGCACAATTAGCCCTAATCCGAAACGCCGGAACAAACTTTTCGTTGGTAAAAATGGGAGAAAGAAAACTAAATAAAACTCCGCTTTACGCCCGACCAGTTATTCCGGTTGAGCCGCAAAACGGAGAACGCAAAAAAGCCTGCAAAACAGATACCCTTGTAATGGGTATAAACTCCGTTTTGCAGGCTTCTCTTGCTATCCTTAACAGCCGAATGCCTTCTTAAGAAGGTCATCCATAATAGCTGCTTAAGTGCTTCTTGCTCTTAACAAACTCTTGGCAATACTGCCGATCATATTGATTCTGTCGCATATTGCCGCATACATTATTCAGTTATAACGATAAGCTCTTAGCTTGTATCTGTCTTATTTACTGGCTTCATCCCTGACCGCCTCATACTTGAAACTGTTCTCCGCAACAGTAATAAGCCATTTGCTTTTACATGCAGGATTAGAGCACACAGCTTCAATCTCACCGTTTTTGATCTTTAACATTTTACTTGTACATTTTGGGCAGGTAGCCCAATACATATCTTTTGTTTCTACTGTCATGGTAAAATCCTCCACAAAAAAAACCAGAACAAATCACAGAAATATAATTTCTGTATGATCTGCCCTGGCTAAGTGGTGGCTTAAAGCCCCTGTGCTCAAGTAGCAACTACATATTAACTTGCATATTTTCTCGCTCTTGCCTTAAATGCCATCATCCTGTCGAAATCCCATAACACTAACCGACCACATACATGGCAATTACTAGATTCCATCCCTCTTGCCCCATAGGAGTAGGTCTTTCCTTTATGGCAGTAAGGGCATTCTATAACGGCATCCTGTTCCAAATCATTAAGATTCATTACTAAATCCAAGGCTTCCATAATCAATCATCCTCCTCTCCGTCATCTTCTTCATCGTCTATCGGTTCAACATCAATATCTTCGTGGTTGTAGCATCCCATAGGATACTCACATATAAATCCTTTGACTCTAAACTGCTTTCCGCATTTTTCACATACACAGTCATCAAGATCAAACTCATATAGTATTTCCGGCCCCATAGATCTTTCGGATGATGACGTCTCACAATCATCCTCAAAATCCATCATGTGAGTATGTCCACAATACGGACAATCTATGGTTCGCTTTAAACTTACGTGTTCGTCTTCCCAGGTCGGCTCGTATTCCTCAGACTGGTCAAACTCACCCTCAAAATCCCTTCTTGCCTCAGCAAGCTTCGTTTTCTGATACAACTCAGTAAGCGCCTGTCTAAAGACTTCGGACTTTGCTTTTTCAGTCATCCTGCTTACATAATCAAGCATTTCGTTCTCGTCATCATTAAGGCGAACACGGTATTGGTTGTCCCTGCTATCTTCTTTTTTAGGTCTTCCTGCCATATTACACTCCTTAATTATTGGATATCCATAAATACAATATCACCTTGTATCCTATATGTCAATATTTGGATATCCAGAAATTCAAATTATTTATTGTATGTTCCGTAAATGTTCTTCTTAACCTTGAAAAGTCCTGAATTATCCACTTCTCTCGGTACTGTAAATCCAAGTTCGGTCAAAAATGCATACAGATTATCCCGCTTTTCGTCCGGAATATCATTAAACGGGTAATCCAGCCATACCTCACGATCATCCATGCCGCGTAGAACAATTTGATACGAAGGATCAGTGCTTGGAGCACGTAATACCCTTTTATCCGGCTCTTCGACTTTGATCAGCTCTACCTCACGAATACCGCTTGCATCACCAAGAAAGAATAAAGAAGCTTTGAACCAGTCCTCCCCAGGCTCCTCTATTTCAAGAGACCTGTTATATCTATAGCTATATCTGTAGCTTTGAGATATAGTCAGATGATTGTTGTACATAAATAAGCTTACATCCGCATTTCCCCTTAATGGTTCATAGTTCTGATCATATCTTGACTCTTCTCCGTGATATGTCCACTTGTCGCCATCTTTGTAATAATGAAGACAGCGGTAAATCTGAATCTCGGCATTAACATAATTGCCATCATCTTCAATAACGCCAAGTTTTAGCAAAACTTCTTGAGTTCCACCGCATCCCTGACCAGCATACCCACAGGTTAATCCGTTGAACCAATACTCGGTTTTATCCTTTAATCGAATTACGAACCTCGGTGCATCCAACTGGATTTCCCTGTCTTCGTCATCCTTTCCGTCCGATATGAGATTATATCTTCCGTCCAAAATGGCATCCCACTCTGAAAAATAAACCCATATATCTGTAATATCATCAGCGTTAATCTCGCAATCATAGAATGCCTGAAGTGCCTTATTGGTAGAGGTTCCAAGGATTTCATGATACTGTCGCTTGTTTTTAATAATAAAGTTCTGGCAAAATGAGAATATGCCGATTATCGCATCTAACAATTCCTCACTCGGAATCTTTGTACCATTAAATATGCCCTGAACATCCGCTTCACTAAGTAAGCTTTTAAAACCTGTGACATTCAAATATTTTGTAATAAAATCATAATCCAGTCCAAGGTAATCTCTTTTCCAAACAATCTCACGTGTGCTGTTTTTTATCTTTTCATATTCCTCAGACTCAGGATCTGCCCACAAATCTTCTCTGGTCAGTTCCCTGTCTACCTCCGCCGTCTGGGTTATGATCTCATGCGCCGGTACCTTCTCAACCCTTTCGTAAACAGCAGCACTTCCAAAATACTTAGACCCCGAATCAGCTCCTATTCTTGTTCTCTCACTGTTTGAAATCGGAGCGTAACCATGTTCTGCCATAACATATTTTACGAACCATCCGATGTTTCTTCTGTTTGGCGCATTTTTATCCGGTGCGTCATGGTTAAGCGGAAAACCTTTACAATTACCGAATCTAAGTTCAAGTTCTTTTACTATGCCTGCAAGAGCAGGTTTACCTGCCTTGGTTGCCGCTATCATTCTTGCAACACTATCCGGAGATGCAATAAAATCTACTATTGCTTTCGTATCTTTATTCTTTTCTATTGAAGTCTTTTCAAGAATTTTCCGTGCAATCTTTCTCATTCTTGTTTGTTTCCTCCTAAGCCGCCTAAATGTA
Organism: Lachnospiraceae bacterium; assembly: GCA_024696945.1. Lineage (GTDB taxonomy): Bacteria > Bacillota > Clostridia > Lachnospirales > Lachnospiraceae > RUG11977. Next base: position 4,478 of record JAILGF010000123.1, read on the forward strand.
TGTAACATTTTGTCGCTTACTTTTCAAATACAATATATCACTATTAAAAATGTAAGTCAACACCTTTGTAGCAATTTGTTACATACTTAATTCTAAGTTGCTATTTCTTCATATATAAAGGTTACTTTTGCTCAATGCTTTGTACGATTTGGGGCGTTGTTCTCGTCCGCCTGTCCTTATACACAAAATACCATAGGTCTAAATATAAGAAAATTCCCCTTTTTTACATCTGAAAAAAGGGGAACCTAATGTACAATATGAATAAATCAGCTATTCATTATTATTGGATTTATTATTTTCTTCTTCACTCCTATGTTTTTCAACCAAATCTCTGATCTCCTGAATCAAATCCTCTGCTTCTTCATATTGCCTTATTGCCTCATTTAAGACTTCTTCCGGATCAGCTTCAGGGGTTTCTGTTTCAAATCGAGGGTCGATCTCATCGCTAATCTCACCATTAAAGTATTCCTCGACATACCTGTTCTCAATTTCCTTCATCTTAGCTTCAAGTTCGACCAATTCCTTTTCACGCTTTTTTAGAAACTCGCCGGAATGAGTTAATCTGTAATGCCGTGCGGCTAATTTATCATATTCAGGGTCATTGTATAACATGGCTAACAGGTTTGTCGCCTTATCCGCTTCGTCTTGAAGGTTATCAACATCCTCATCACTAAACAACGCACCTATACGGTAGCCCTCTTCAGAAAGCTCGTCTTGTCGGATATCAACCATGTTCGTATATATTTTCCGGTACTTCCCTTGTACTTTTTTCAAATCTTCAAGGACATAATCGAAGAAATAAAACATATCTACCGCATCAAGTTCAGTTAAAGAATATCTGAACCGGCTCTTCTCCTGGACAACCGGATGCTCCCGATCACCCGAATATGTCCCGTATTTTTCTTTTGTTTTCGGATAAAAATCAAGTATTATGCTTGCAATCTGATTCTTGATCTTATCCCTGCTATCCAAATATATAAAATTGGTAGCTATCCACATTATTTGTTCCTGTTCTTTAACCTCTTCCTCCGTCAAATTACAATGCTTAAGCATAGCCACCATATTGGCAATAATTAACCTGAGTGTGTCAAGATTAACCTGATCAAATTTACCTCTCCTAAAATTCTTTCCTCCCCTTGTTGTATAAAAATCGTGAAGATGGCATAAAAAATCAACGGATTCCACAGGAAATCTATACTCACCCGTTGGCTTGCGGTTTTCCTGAAGATATTCAGTCCGAATATTTAAAATCTTAAACAGTTCAAGTATTTTTTCTCTGATCTTCTTATCAGAATTTATCTCACTCTTTGACCGAAGCTTAATCTCCTCAATAAGCTCTGCCATGTTGATGTATTTCTTCATATATAACTATCTCCATCTGCCAAGAGTTTATACCTAGGAATTATTTCCGAAAGGTTTTATTCTTTGATATGGACTTCTCCGCATCTTCCTTGGTTGCATATAACCTGTGCTCCTTTACCTTTATTCCCCCGCCGGAATCCTTAAATTTTATGAGATACATACCACCAGCACAGCTCTTTATCTCCACTTCACGAATAAATCGGTTTGATTCAACGATAAAGGCCGTATCCCCTGCTTTCAGTTTTGCCATATCGTCACCCCTAAAACTTTACGCTAATCTGATTTGCTTCTTCCTCAGTGATATCGTCATAATCCAAGTCCTCACCGGAGAAAATGCAAAGAGCGCCTCTTTCTTCATGCCAGGAGCCGTCAAGATTCTTTCTTTCCATAAGCCCCCTGTTGTACCTATAGACGCGATCAGCCGTCATTTTCTCTCTATTAAACCCATATGCTATCCAAAATTCTTCATCCGTCCACATGGCTCATTACCCCAACTAATACTTTACAGTAATCTGATTCGCCTCTTCCTCGGTGATATCTTCGTAGTCCATATCCTCGCCAAAGAATATACAGCACTGCCCTGGTTCCTTAAACCATGTTCCGTCAGTATCCTTTCTCTCCATAAGCCCCTTATTGTATCTATAGACACGGTCTGCTGTCATTGTCTCACGATCAAGCTCATAAGCTATCCAAAATCTATCTCTCGACATATGCCACCTACCCCATATCGCTGTATTCGCACGACTTACAAATTTCCCTTGCAGCTTCGATATCCGAAACCTCGCCTAATTCGCGTGTGGATTCCACCTTAAAGAAACCAAGCAAACACATAGCTGAGTCATAACAATGCTCATGTACGGTAAGGAAGCAAGCAACCGAAAACAAGAGATAGACCGCCAGCACTACACTATTCCGAACCAAAGACCAAAAGATAAGCATTGTGGGAAAATCTAAACTTTTGGATTTTCCTACAATGCCAACTA
>JAILGF010000193.1 GCA_024696945.1 Lachnospiraceae bacterium
GAAGGACGCAAAAACAGATAAGGATATACTCTATCATTTGGGTTATAGCAACTATACATTCGAACTTTTTATCATCCTTCATAAAAGGAACTGCAACGGACCGTTTAGCCATAGAAGCCAGTATCTTGCACCAGTAAATCTAGCATTCGAAGAGAAATTTGAAGATTTGGATCATTATAAGCAGGAGAACAACTTCAAGAGATGCTTGTCAAAGCTTTCTCTTGATGATGTAAAAGCTGCCATCAAACGGGCAGAAATAATCAGTTCTAACAATGAAAAAGACAAGAAGGTTCTGATGCAGTTCAAGGGTTATAAGTATTACAGGGATAGCCCAGCTCTTTCAATCCATGAAGCGGTCAAAAGAGTTTTATTAGAATGTGGCGTGTTATGAAATGCTTGATAATAATTTATGGTGGAGATATCTGAGCAGGCCAAGAGTTTATCTTATAGATCATGGAATTATTGCGGCTCCTGAGCGTGGGAAGGTAATGTTTTGTATTCCGTATCTTGCTGATTTTTTAAAAAAAGATGAACAGGTTGCAGGAGCTGTAAAAATATGTATTTTCATAGCATTTATGAAAGACTATATTGAAAGTATTATGAGGATATGGGATTATAAAAACAACAGGGAAGGAAAAATTTTAGTGAAAAGAAGAGGTGATCTCTTATGATGATAGATGAGGTTTTATTCCTTGAAGCTCGTGTGTTTAGAGAGTTTTGTACGCTCTTTAAGATACTCCCTTCGAAAGCTAATGAAATATTTAAAGAATACCAAATTTGGAACTATATTGAAGACAGCTATGAGGGGCTTCATATGTCAGGTGATGATTATATAGTAAACGACATTTCTGAAATACTAAAAAGTAAAGGTGCTGCGATATGATGCTTAAAGACGTGGAAAGATATTTCCAGGGGAACTCTGCTGATATAATGAATATATGTGCTGATATGGTTCTGGCAGATGCCATAGAGGATTTAGCTGAACAGGAGTCGATAACAAAAGCAGAGGCACGAGATAGATTATTATCATCAAACGCATATAATTGCCTTTATGATTTTGACTCAAAGTTGTGGGCTGAGGGATCCGATTATTTTCTAAGTTTTTATAGAAATTCCTTGAAAAATAAAACACGACAGAATTAAAAGATATGGGGCTGTGAATGTCGGGAGAACCTGATACATTCACAGCCCCTCTTATAATGTTGATTCAAACTTACTGTATAACTAATAGTAATAAATCAAGACTTGAGGCTTATACGCATTGCAGGACGAATGCCGTAGTGGGTGTAGCCGTCAATGTAGCTGTGTGTATCGAAACTGGAGCGAGCACCTTCGACGAAGTTACCTGCTGAGTTCACGCGGCCATTGGGACCCACGAAGCAAGCACGGTAGCCGTTGCCGCTAGATGAGCGGAGCCACCACGAACAGGCATCCTCTCCATCCGAAGTCTGAGCGTATTTTGAATCTGAAATCTCCTGTGCTTTCCCATATGCTGTCGGAGCACACCTACGGCTTAAATCCTGTGCATCATAGCTCTCATCAAAACCATAGTCACTGTTTATCATTTCAAGCTGTGATAAAAGGAATACCTTGTCCTTAGTATCATTTCCACCTGATGTTCCAGATATTGCATTATCAAAATTCTCAACAGTTGTGGTCTTTATCATGGCTATTTCCGTTTTATTAAAAGCATTGGTATAGAACTTGTCGTTTAACCATTTGCGAAGAGTACAGTCCTCCCATGTGACTTTTGTATATTCCTTATTGTAGGGCAGGCTATCAAGGGCATACTTGCTTACCACAAAGATATCCTTCTTGGTTTTTTCGAGGACAATCCACTCTATAGGCTCTTGGCCATTAGAGAAATTGTTATCCTGTTCATATGATCCGAATTTTATTGTATCACCTTTTTTAACCTTTGAGAAATCATAGGATGCTTTATAACCGTTAGCGGCTTCTTTTATTTTTACTGATTTTTCCTTGCTGAACTCACTGTAGGTCATCGTTCCGAATTTCTTGCTATTATACGAGCGAACCTTGATTTTATATGATCCTGCTGGTAGGGACTTTATAGTTACAGTCCTTTTAGCATTTCCATTCTTTTTGACCTCGGCAATCTTTTGATAATCGTCACTGACATACTTGTATTCACCGTATGCTATTCCACTCCCGTATACAAAAACTTCAAAACCCTCTGCTTCTTTTGTCTTGGAGATTGTTACTTTAAAGCCTGTACCCTTACCCACCGACTTTACTTTGATTGTAGGAACAGGAAGCGTTATCTCCTTAGCACCAGCTTGTATACTGCCGAACAACCCTGCCACCATGAACATAGCCAGCAGCATGTATAATGTTTTCTTTGCAAATCTCATCGTTTGCTCCTCCTTAAATTTTTATAGTTGTTTGATGTTCAATGTTTACTAAGTACTCTTTTACTTATTTATCACGGAACTGTTTTGGAAAGCATTCTTTTAATATGGCTGAAATAGCTTCTCCAAATGTAAAGTCATTTGCTGAGCTAAATATGGCCAACATAAATACCACTAAACATAACCAAGCCCATAAGATTAAAAAACTTAGCGGTTCACCACGATTGCTGACG
>JAILGF010000016.1 GCA_024696945.1 Lachnospiraceae bacterium
TGAACAGGAAAATCTAGGAAAGATGGACGAAATCACTCCATTTGGTAGATTTTTCATAAATGCTGATACCATTCCGGCTATGCAGGAATGTTTTTTGCGTTCTTTGGGGGTTGAACAGTATTGGCTTCCTGATATGTCAGGCCATTATTCACCTTTTAGGTGGATACTTGCGATAATGCTTGAACTTGAAAAAAGAACAGGTTCTTCAGAACTGTCACGAATAGAGTTTGGTCTTTGGGGGCATACAACTAATCCTAGTTACGATATAGAAGAGGTTGTTGATAATATCTTGGATTTAAGGGAGAGAAGGAAAAAAGCACCAGCAAAACGAACTTTTGATAAAAGCGAGATCAATGAACGTGGAAAACATTACGATAAAAAGTGTGATAATTTTTTAGACTATTCAGATATGAATATGAGGTACTTGCGTATCTCAGGAATTCTTCAGCGAAAAGGAAGGGGACTTATTATAGTTCCAGCTAAGCATTCGATAGCTGTAGCACTTGCTAAGACTACAGTTAGCACTGAACCGATGCTGAAAGTATTTAAGAGCTTAACAGAAGGGGCACCATTACCAACTGATGATATAGAAGTAGCTAAAACTGTCTTATTTGATTTGAAAAAACAGATGAAGGAAAGAAATATTGTTTATGATATATCGGATCTTTCTTTAGATACGGCTACAGAAGTTAATATAGCAAGAAGAAGACTTGAAGACATTATGTCACAGACAGATGAATTAAATTATGCAGCTGATCAGAGAAACCGTTGGCAAGAGATTTCGGATTATATGTCATTGCTGATAAAAGGTGGCGGAAAGAAAGAGTATGATGATGAAAATGTTATAGAAGTGCCGAAGGATGAAACTCCGGCTTATCTTGAGTGGACACTTTGGAGAGCCGCACTTGCTATTGACCATATGGTTAATAAGCCTTATGAGGTTAGGGGATTCAGGCTTGATTCTGATTTTATGCCTGTTTCTGCTGCGGGCGGAGGAAAGGGAGACCTTTATTGTGAGTTTGAAGATTTTACCATACTAACGGAGGTTACGATGTCTTCCTCATCGAGACAGGAAGCTATGGAGGGTGAGCCAGTTCGCCGCCATGTATCTGATGCAGTGCTTTCATATGATAAACCTGTTTATGGTATGTTTATTGCAGTTCGTATTGATACCAATACAGCAGAGACATTCCGCCATGGGGTTTGGTATGCAAAGGGTGATGTACGACAACGACTTAATATAGTTCCGTTCACTCTTGAACAATTCCAAATATATTTTGAAAGATTATTTAAATCAAATCAGGCAGAACCACATAAGTTAGCAGAATTAATTGAGTATTGTTCTAGAAAACGGGATATGATGGAAGCACCTGCTTGGAAACAATATATTGATGATGCGATAAGAACAGGATTTACCTATCAGAAACATACTATTCCACATTTAATTGAAAACCATAGCATTAATTATGCGGATGATTATGAATTGGAGTCTGCGGGAAATATACTTATGGTGGCAGAGGATGAAGTTGCATATGAGGATGAAAAGAAAGAGCACAGATTTCCTTATGGCATTTATTTTGGATCAAGGATTAAAGATTCAGTGAACAATAGAGTAGGATGTGTTGTCGGAATACAGGAAGACGCTATATTAGTGGCATTTGAAGGAGAACAGGAACCGATTGTTTTAAAAGTAGAAAAAGGTATGTTTGAAAATAAACATTATAGTTTAGCTTAATGGATTTGAAAACAAAAAGAATTTTGAAATAAATCTGAGAATTATGCTTTCAAGTAAAAATGAGAGTAAAGGAAATGATACTGTACAAATTGACAGATTTGGAAGCTTTAATTTTTATACTAAGATGGAACGCAGGGCAAAAGAGATAGCTAAGGAACTATATAAATCAGATTTGCTAAGAATATCTTAATTATGCTTTTTTAGAAGAATTGCGATCTGCGGGGCACTGCTCGGAGCAGGCATTATTGCTGGAACATATACGTGAGAATATATCCGTAGCAAGTAGAACGTTAGGCGTAAGCACAAAATATATCAGGGATGTATTGAAAGGAAAACAGTATCAGGTGAGTGGATATATATGGGCGTATTCTTGTAATTGTATTAATGATAAGAATAAATGACACAAATTTTAATGTGTTGGGAGCTAGATAAATATGAGTACAACACTGTTTTCTTTAAAAACAGTAAGGGAATATACTGCAAAGAATTATTCGGACATGAAATATGCAATTGAAATGTTTTCAGACGAGAAAATTATGAATTGTGATCTTGAAGAATGGGCAGATTACTATTCTGAGACATACAGAATTCAGCCAATAATTGTGTATAAAAATGATATCACAAAAGATCTTGATGAACAAAAAGTACAGGTTTATAACCATTGGTCTCGGAGTAATCCGTATGAGCCAGATTATTTTTCCGTAAATGGATATCATATTGATTTCCATATCCCTTTCGATGGGGATTCGATGTTGTTACGTCTTAAACCATCGACATATATAATGCAGGAATTTAATGTGGAAAGCATAGAGGAACCTTCAAAAGAGAACTGTGGATCTATTACTTTAAGACTGGTATACACTGCGCCTGATTTAAAAAATAAAGGAGAGAATCTTTTGGAGTTTATAGAGAAGCAGTTTAATAGAGAATTTAAAAACTATGAACAGATGATTACCTATGTAAATTCCGATATTGAATCTTTTAATGCTGGAATAAGAAAGAATGCAATGGAATTATTGGAAAAAAGAAAGAAGAAAGCCTCTGATTTTTCGGCGATTAGCAAAGCTTTACAGATACCGATGAAACTGAGCAGGGAAGCACCTAATGTTAAACCGATTGAATTGAAGAGAGTAGAAAGAAGGGTTGTCAATAAGCCGAAGGATATTCGGCGTGAGCAGGAATATTATATATCGGACACAGATTATGAGAATATACAAAATATCATTCATAGTCAATGCTCAGTTATGGAAGCCGCACCTGAAGGGTTTTCACTTTTGGAAGAGGAAAAATTGAGGGATGTTTTAATCTCTACGCTGGAAACTCACTATGAGAACTCAGTTTCTGGAGAGACTTTTAGAAAAAATGGAAAAACTGATATTCAGGTGAAATTTGAAAATAAGGCAGCTTTTATTGCAGAGTGTAAAATTTGGCATGGGATAAAGAAGTTTGAAGAGGCTGTCCAGCAGTTGTTTGGATATACAACATGGAAAGATACAAAAGTGGCATTGATTGTTTTCAACAAAGAAAATAAGAATTTTAAGTCTATTTTAGATATAGTTGATGAATGGACCCAAAAGAACTGTAAAAATAAAACACGCAAAAATGGTAATATGTGGAACTGCATAGTTTATCGTGAGGATACACAGTCGGATATTAAGTTAACTATTGGGGTATATGATATAGTTCGATAGTTGATGAAAAAAATATTGTATTCGGCATTTAGATTTTGATTTTGGTAACTATAAAGGATGATGATAGAAGAAGAGTTTTTCAATAGATATTGTAAAAAACTAAATACCCAGCAGTGTGAAGCGGTTCGGACGGTCAGTGGTCCGGTGCTTCTTCTTGCTGTACCCGGGAGCGGAAAGACTACGGTTCTTGTTCACAGGGTTGGATATATGCTCATTTGCAAGAATATCAGCCCTGACAATCTTCTGGTGCTGACTTATACTGTCTCTGCCACTAGGGATATGAAAGAAAGATTTGCTTCGATTTTTGGTGAGGAGCTGGCTTCAAGGGTTGAGTTTAGGACTATAAACGGTATCTGTTCCAAAGTTATCACAAAATACGGAAAGAAGATAGGGAAACCACCGTTCAGTTTACAGAGTGATGAAAAGGAACTGACGAAGATCCTGACGGGGATACTTGTAGATGCTCTTGATGAGTATCCTACCGAAAGTGATATCAAGGCTGTCAAGACCCTTATAACATATTGCAAAAATATGATGCTGCCGGATGACAGGATAGAAGCTGTCGGGAAACGTGAGAATATCCCCCTACTTAAGATTTTTACGGATTATCAGAAAGCTCTACGTGACAGGAAGATAATGGATTATGATGATCAGCTGACATATGCGTACAGGCTCCTGGTGGCAGATAAGGATCTGCTTGAAGAGTATAGGGCATGTTACCGATATATCTGTGTCGATGAAGCACAGGATACCTCAAAGATACAGCATGAGATCATCAAACTTCTTGCAGGGCAGGATGGCAATCTCTTTATGGTCGGAGACGAGGATCAGAGCATTTATGGATTCCGTGCGGC
>JAILGF010000043.1 GCA_024696945.1 Lachnospiraceae bacterium
AAGATATTTACCTGCAAGGTAGTTTTAAGAAAATGGTTGTAACAGAAGCGGATTATCTGCTATAATATTTTTATCAGATTACTGTTACCAATCGGGCCGGGTACACCCGTGCTTTATATCAGGAGAGAGAAATGCAGTCGCAGATTTTATTGGTTGAAGACGATCCGAAGATCCGAGAGGCCATCATTGATTATTTTTCCGAGAAGGCCCCGGAATATACGATGGATATCGCCAAGTCGGGTATGGAAGGGCTTGATAAAATAGAAGAAAATAACTACGATCTGATCCTTTTGGATGTGATGCTGCCGCAGATGAGCGGATTTGACCTTATCGTAAAAATACGTAAAACCATGGACGTCCCGGTGATATTTATGACCGCGCGCACCAGCGAAGAAGACAGATTATACGGATATGAGCTTGGGTGTGATGATTATGTATGCAAGCCGTTTTCGATAGCCGAGCTTCTGGCCAAGGTCAATGCACTTATCAAACGTTCAAAAGGTACAGTGCTCGATGACATATTGGTATGCGGTAATATACAGCTTCATAAACGTGCACTTACCGTAAGGGTAGCGGGAGAAGAGATAGAACTGCCCCCTAAGGAGCTTAAAATGCTATCGGTGCTTATAGAGCGTCCGGGCTGGACGTTTTCAAGGGATACTTTGCTCGACTTGGTATGGGGAAGGGATTTCTTCGGTAATGACAGAGTGGTTGATAACCATATCAAGAAGCTCCGTAAGAACCTGAAGAGCGCCGGCGCACAGATCAAGACAGTATTTGTTAAAGGGTATAAAATTATGGAGGAGTAAGAGCGGTCTCACCTGCGGGATGAGACCGCTTTTCTATTATTACAAAACTCTGATTCAAAACCTTACATACTTCCGATTTGCCATTTTTTACTTCTTACCCCCGAAAATTTACCTCTTGGCATTTTGGTATTTACAAATGAAGAGCTATCAAGTATAGTAAACTCATCAAAACCGGAGATGAAAAAATGAAAATACGCGTAGAAATAGATCCTTCTTATGGGAATGAGGAGGAAGTGGTCATCCGGTGTAATGCATTATCTGAGGAAGTCATGATGCTTCAAAAACAGTTATCCGGGATAGTAAGCGATAAGCTGAAACTCGAGGTTTATAAAGGAGATACGGTCCTGTATCTTTCCTTGGACGAGATATTGTTTTTGGAGACTACGGAATATTTCCTTGCGGTACATACGGCAAAAGAGATATATACCGCCAAAGAGAGACTGTATGCACTGGAAGAGCTGCTTCCGACATCGTTTGTAAGGATATCGAAATCGGCTATAGCCAATATAACAAATATCAGGTCGGTAAAAAGAAATATAACGGGACCTTCCGAGATAGAATTTAACGGAACGGTAAAAAGAGCGTACGCTTCCAGAAATTATTTAAAGCCGCTCATGAACAGACTTGAGGAAAAGAGGATAAATAAATGAAAGCCAGAAGAATGATGTTAGGAATAGGACTGCTTGCACTTGCAGGCGGGATAGTTGGAAGAAAAATAGGGATCATTCCTGATCTGCCCGTAGGCAAAATGATATTATGCGGTATTGCGGGAGTTCTTGCAGTCGACGGAATACGTCATAAAAACTTTTTCCTTATGTTAATGCCATTGGCATTTATTGCACGTATGGCAGGTAATTACTTAGGGATTTTTACGGGTTTCGGAATGTTTGAATCCTTAGGTGTTGCTGCAATCGCAGCTGCAGGTCTTACCTTTATATGTGGAAGCGGTACCAGAAAATCCATAGGCAGCAGAGGCAACGGTGGTTATATAAATGACTGGAATCCTTCTAACGGCGGTCAGGGAGGTCAAGGCGGCCAGGGCGGAAAAAGCGGACTTCCCGGATTCTTAAGAGGAGAGGTTGGCCCTGTTGAAAGAGATGGCGCAGTTCAGGAAAATTTCGGTACTCCCACCGATGATGGCGAGGATATCGTGATCACTAACAGTTTCGGAAAGCTTACAAGATATCTTCATTCTTCGAATCTCAAGAGAGTGAAAATTGATAACGGCTTCGGCAATTGTATCGTTTACTACGATAATGTATATGTTGATGAGAATGGTTCACGCTTAGAGATCGGAAACGGATTCGGGCAGGTAAACGTATATATACCTCCTTTCTATAGATTCCGTATGAAGCAGGATAACGGCTTCGGTTCCATAAATGTATTCGGAAACTGCAGCTTAGACCCCAATGCACCACTGATAGACGCCAAGGTTGACAATGGTATGGGTAAGGTTAATATTTATTTCGGTTAATGTGACAATAGGGACGGTTCTCTTTGCCACAAAAAAAGTCCTTGACATTTCTTCCAAGTAGATGTATGATAGCGCTAAAGTTTCAGCGATGATGAAAGCTACGATTCAAAAGTGCTTTTCAGAGAACTGCCGGGAGGTGC
>JAILGF010000044.1 GCA_024696945.1 Lachnospiraceae bacterium
CGTATGCGCAAAATATATGAGAAAAGGCGCACTGTTCATCAGCTCGGGCATTATCAACACCAAGGAAGAAGCTGTCAGATCAGCCCTGCTTTCAAACGGCTTTGAGATCGTAGAAGTCCTGCACATGAACGACTGGGTAGCCTTTGTCGCCAGAATGTGACACTGGGGACGTGTGACACTGGGGACGGTTCTTTTTGTCACAGTTTGTGAAAGTAGGGGAATCCTTACTGTACATGCGATACGTATGCAGGAAAGGCATGAGTGTTCTTTGTATGTGAATCCCTGCTGTATATGCGTTCTGTCTATCGGAAAGGCATGAGTGTTCTTTGTATGTGAATCATTGCTGTATATGTGTTCCAGGCACCGTAAAGGTATGGTGTTCATTTTATCAGATTGTATATTTAATACTATGGACATAACCACATGTATATTTAATACTACGGACATAACCACATCCGTTTATCCGGGCAAAGATTTTCCATTTGTGTCTGAAATCTCAGGGTGAGTCGACAGCTTACTGTCTGCATGGAAATGCCTGACCGGAATGCCGGATTAAAAATAGCTGAAAACACTTGACAACGGAGAAAGTTTATGTATCATTTTTATACAGATAAAGCAAATATAGGTGATAATTCAATAATGATTTACGGTGACGATGTAAATCATATAAAAAATGTTCTCCGCATGAAGGAGGGCGAAGAAATCATAATCTGTGACAGCGAGGGCACGGATTATCATTCCAAGATCGTATCTCTGGGAAAGAATGAAGTGATCGCCGAAATACTCGGCTCGGGTATTTCTGAAGCGGAGCTTCCTTTTAGGGTACATTTGTTTCAGGGATTACCGAAGAAGGACAAAATGGAAATGATAATCCAGAAATCCGTTGAGCTCGGAGTTTATGAGATAATCCCTGTTATGACTAAAAGGGTGATAGTTAAGCTTGACGATAAAAAGAAGGAAGAAGCAAAGATAAAGCGGTGGCAGGCAATATCCGAAAGTGCAGCGAAGCAGTCCGGAAGGGGAATAATACCCGAAGTGGCTGATTGCATGAGCTTTAAAGATGCGTTAAAAGCTGCCGGTGAAATGGATGTAGTCTTAATCCCTTATGAAAACGCAGACAGTTCTCCGGAAGGAATGAAGAAGTCATTCGAATTGATAAAAAACATCCCTGCCGGAAGTGATGTGGCTGTATTTATCGGCCCGGAGGGCGGCTTTGAACCGACAGAAGTAGATGAAGCAATAAATTCCGGCGCTAAAGTAATATCCCTCGGGAAAAGAATACTCAGAACCGAGACTGCCGGGATGATGCTACTCTCGGTTATAGGATTTGTAAACAATTGAGTGTTTCATGAGTTGAAAAAGGATTCATTTTCATTTGTCATAAATGATTTAACTAAAGGTATTTGTAGATATAAAAATGTCACTTAGAGAGGAAATGTATGAAGAAATCTGCAGCTAAGTTACCGATAGGAATTCAAAGTTTTGAACATATAATTAATGAAGGTTATACTATTATTGATAAAACTGAATTCATATACAAATTGGCACACGAAGGTATTCCGTATTTCCTGAGTCGTCCGAGAAGATTTGGTAAAAGTCTCCTTTTATCTACTATGAAAGCATATTGGGAAGGGAAAAAGGAATTATTCGATGGCCTGAAGATTCAAGAACTTGAAAAAGAAAATGCCGATGCATGGCAGGCTTATCCTGTATTTTATTTTGACTTTAACAAGGCAAATTTTAAAGAAAAAGGAATTCTGGAATCCATACTCGAAGTACATTTACGTGAGTGGGAAGAAATATATGGAAAAACATATGAAAATGATCCACTTGGCGTTCGTTTTGGTCAGTTGATGAGAAAAGCATACGATATAACCGGAAAACGATGTGTTGTTCTTGTGGATGAATATGATAAACCACTTATTGAGACATTAGATAATGTCGAACTTGTTGAGCATAATAAAGCTGTATTTAAAGGATTCTTCAGCACGTTAAAGGGTGAGGATGCCTACATCAGATTTGTTTTCATTACAGGAGTTACAAAATTTAGTAAGGTCAGCATATTTAGTGACTTAAATCAGTTACGGGATATCTCAATGAGCAGTGATTATGCGGAAATATGTGGCATTACGGAAGAAGAAATGAAGGATAGTTTTCCTTTTGAAATTGAAACATTGGCGAATGAACATAATATTTCAATAGAAGAATGTCTTGAAAAATTAAAAGAGACTTATGATGGATATCGCTTTCATCAAAAAGGAAAAGGTGTATATAATCCGTTTAGTTTATTGAGTGCTTTTGCTGACAGGGATTTTGATTCATATTGGTTTGAAACGGGAACACCGACATTTCTTGTTGAAAAAATAAAAAATATTGATTTTGATGTCCGTAAATTTACCGACGGGACATTATATGCAACAAAACAAATGTTGAAAGATTATCGTGATGACAATCCTGATATAGTTCCTTTGCTTTACCAGAGTGGATATATTACACTTAAGGAATATAATTCTGATGGTTCTTACACTCTTACGTTTCCAAATGAGGAAGTTAAGTATGGATTCCTGGAAAGTTTGCTTCCTCAATATGTTCAGAATGTTGGTGCCGGTTCGGGAAAAGACATACTTACGCTTAATAAATATATTGAAACCGGTAATCTTGATGGGATAAGGAATGTTTTCACAGCTCTGTTTGCCAGTATACCATATCCGGAAAATTCAACGCCCTTCGAACATGATTTTCAATCTGTAATCTATATAACTTTCGAACTTTTAGGAAAGTTTGCAAGGTGCGAATCTCATACCTATCAGGGAAGGATTGATTGTTTACTAGAAACCAAAAAGTATGTATACATTTTTGAATTTAAACGTGATGGAAGTGCAGATGAAGCTCTGAAACAGATAGAAGATATGCATTATACTGATATTTATTCGGCAGATAAAAGGGAAATTTTTAAAATTGGAATAAATTTTGATTCAAAGACCAGACAGATTTCTGACTGGAAGACAATGTGACACTGGGGACGTGTGACACTGGGGACGGTTCCAATGTCATTAAGTTAGCGAATAACATCTTAAAAGATAATACCATACTATAGGTTTTTTGTATACTGAAATCTCAAAGATTATAGCAACTATATTTTTCAGTACGACAAAAAGACAGTTATTAGCTGCCATTTCAACAGA
>JAILGF010000065.1 GCA_024696945.1 Lachnospiraceae bacterium
TTCTGAATCTTCTTTAACTCAAAAAACCAGCCTTTAACGACAAGTTCATTGCCATCAGTACTAACATCTTCTATCTGGTAGGCATAATGATTACTGTCCCCGATAGGTTCAAAAGCTCCCTGTCTTCTTTTGGACAAGAAAGCATTTATCACAACAAAGAAAGCTAAAAGCCCCAATACAGTCGCCAGGAAAAGCACAGTCCTTAACGTCTTTTTACTCATACCTCGTTCTGCTCCATTTAATCATGAAATCCTGTTTTTAGGAAACTAAAAAGGGTGCCAATGTGTTTCCACACTGACACCCCGTATCTTCATACGAAAGGATGCACAAACAAAGCCCCACCAAGATACATCTTCTTTAAGCATAACAAAAAACTTGCCAAACCTTGCGGTTGGTGTTATACTATAAGCTGTGTATCGCAGTGAAACTGTATCGTGTGGCAACGTATCTGCCATGCCCTGCTCACGGATGCTGGTAACATCCGTGGGTGGTACACCTTTTATTTAGTTTCCTTATATCATCTTAACATATATATGAAACAATTTCAACAGAAAAATGAAAATATCTTCCTGATATACCTAGAAAACCTTTAAAATCCGGTTGACATAACCAATTTATTATGATAGTATAATATTACCGAGGCGTACTTGGAACGTACTACAAGAATCCAAGGCTTAGTTATCTGCTCTTTAATCAGGCGATAACGACCGTGCAGCCCGGATAAGCTGCTACCAGTATGGGGGTAGGACGCATACACTTCAGCATACTTTGACAGTGTGCCACCTGTCGGTGGGTTACTAAGGGCAAGGTTTTAACTTTGCCCTTTTTTAGTTCTTAGGGGGAATTTTATGAATAATATAAAGAATACAGAAGCTCAGATGGTAAGCCGTATATGTCAGGCAGCTAACGAATACAAACAAAATCTCGAAGGCAGGCAGTTTTAAATCCTCTTTGAAGGTAAAAGTATATAAGTCACGTTTAAAAAAGAACATTTTTTACACCTTTGCGGAGTAGACACCAAATTATTCTCTAAAGACTTCTATAAAAAATCCGCGAATTACAGCTTAGCAAAGAACGAAATAGCCTTCAATTCTGTACATCCCTACGACCTAGCAGATATTAAAACGAATAATCATAGCACCGCTTTCAATATATTAAAAAAAGAATCTTTTATAGTAACAGATATTACTACTCAAACTTATAATTACAAACTTGGAGCAACTGATTTAGATATTCTGGTATGCTTTGACTATGACAGGAACAATAACGGTAACAAAACAAGCGATATTTTAATTCCCTACTCTTTAAGGGTAGAAAATATCGCAAATAGCAAGTATAATGACATATTCGAGATTGATTACGTTCTTTCCAAGCGCAACGGCACTAAATCATACACAAAAATAGAATTTGGTAATGCATCACAGCTGCAACAGTATCTATCTGATAAAAACCTCACCGGATTTTCTATTAATATTTCGAATTTAATATATACTTTTACATAGATGTGCTGTTTTAACACTTTATTGCCTATTTTGAGGGCGGTATCCACTATCCAAGCCATCCTTTCTTCAAGTCTTTACCTTAAAGGTAATACGAAGTAACACCCTCTAAATCGTCAAAATGCCCTGTTTTCAAGGCTTTGTGGCACTAATGTGTTGGGTTCGTTTCCGACAGACCATATGATCACGCTTGCCCGGTTGTAATCTCTTGCAATGAGTTCCTTTAACTGGTTTTCTGCGTCAGAATATGTTCCTTCACGGCTAAACCTCACCGCCCAGTATACAGGTATTTCCTCCCATAACAACAGACCCATTTCATCAGCAAGTTTAGCCATGTTTTCATGATGCGGATAGTGTGCGACACGCATGAAATTACATCCGAGTTCCTTGGCTATCCTTATATTTTCTTTACGTTCCTCGTCGTTAAGTGCTTTTCCGTTTATAACACTATCCTCATGGCAGCTGATGCCTTTTAAGAAAATCGATTTACCGTTAAGCAGTATTTCCCTGCCCGATACTCTTATTTCCCTGAAACCGACTCTATCGGATACAATATCATCGAGGCATGTTGCTTCTATATCATAAAGCACGGGATTTTCAGGCGTCCACAGATCGGGCTCACATTCTATAACTATGTTTCCTGCACCGCCGCTCACCTTTATCTCCTGTGAAATGCCAAGCTCTGGTATCGTTACCGTAGCTGTGGTATCTACCGGCTCCGACATTTTTATTTCAACCCTTATGTTTTTAAATGTTCCGTCGGGTACAAGTTCTGTTCTAAAACTCTTGATAAACACCTTTGGTACACGTATCAGCTCTATATCACGATATACGCCGCCGTAATTAAACCAATCGGTGTTTTCCGGAGGAATCTGCTCCTGTCTGCGTGATGCATCAACTTGGATAATAATCCGGTTCTCTTTCGCCAGAGCCTCAGAAACATCCATATATGCCGGAGTCGAGCCGCCTCTGTGCATACCGATATACTGACCGTTTAAAAATACCCTTAGAATATAATTTGCGGCGCCAACGCGCAGAAATACTTTCTCATCCTTTTCCGGAACATACAAAAACGTTCTGGTAAAGACCATGCTGCTTTCATATAGCAGGAACTGCGGATCCACCGTATTCCAGCATGCCGGAAGCTTCATGACAGGCCACTCATCGAAGGAATAGTCAACCGGAAGACTGAATCCCCTGTTATCATACTTTCTTTCAATATACCATTTCTGACGTACGCAAGTATCATACTGATCTATCGCATAATGCCAAAACCCATTTAATGACTCCTTTTTCCTGCCACCATCAAAACAAACGAGTCTACCGTTACAAGCTTATCCTCATAGCAGGCCGTATAATCCTCCATATGGATATCTGAAATGTATTTCTTTGTCTCCGCCATAGCTGGTTTCCCTCTCCTATTTTCCGTTTATGATATCTCTAGTAAGAAACTTTTACTCTCGTTTACTCTTTTAAATTCTTTTACTCTCGTTTACTCTGGTTTACTCTCGTTTACTCTTTTCCCCCAAATTTTCTGCATAAATACCGGATCAAAATACCCCATCCACACATTTCTGTAACCGGCCTGAACCAGGCACTCTCCTGTTGTTTGAGCGCATTCCGTACTTCTGCTTAATATGACTACCGGATATGCAAGATCGTTCGTATCGAACCTTGCAATACTCTCAATATAGCTTCTTATACAGTACGGATTCCTTATTATCTGTGTCATGGGAATTTTTGTTATTTTTGTATTAGTATCAAACTCTTTTTTCGTTATAATAAAGTCCTTTAACTTCGATTCACCCGTTTCAGCTGCATCAATCGTATCAATATCCAGTATCAGCGGACTATATTCCTTTATCAGCTTTTCAAGTCCGTCCTCTGTCAAAACTGAAACAGCACTTTGGAATGTAACCGCTTCCGGTCTGACTCTTGATGCTCTATCAAAAATCCGAACGGCTATCTCTTTAGCTTCCCCATCATCAACCGGTTTTCTTACTCCGAAAGCGTTTCCTTCCGCAGACATTATCCCCTTCACGTATACCTGTGCGATATGCGGAAGGCAGACTTTACACTCATATATATCCTTTAGTTCAAATGCCAAGGTTATATCCGGCTCGTCAGTCTCTTTCAGTATGTTTTTCAAAATATAGTGTACAATATGTGCCGCAGTCCTTCTTTCAAGAAGCTCGTCCGATTTTGCAAAGTCAATCTGTCCTGATAAATCCGGACTGTCCCCGTTTGTGAGGACAGTCCGATAAGAAACCGATGATTTTTCAAGTATTTCATAAAAATCTTTTACAAGCATAGCTTAATCTGTTGCCTTTACCCTGATGGTGACATTGTCGCAGGCTGCAAGTGTTCCGGCTTCGAATACTCCGGTGGTGTTTACACTGTTTTCACCGGTCCAAAGGTTTGTCACGCTGTACTTTGAACCTTTCTTAAAGGTATCAAAAGGAATATCATCTGCGGAAATACTGAAACGTCCTTCTTTTGTTATCTCGCTCACATTTATGAAGGATATGGCAGCACTGCCGTCCGACAGCGGCTTTACAAGTATATCCACGCGGTTATTGTTTGTTATGTATTCCTTAGAAGGGTCTTCCGTATCTATCGTTGTTGCCACACGTTTAGCCTGAATTCCCAGAGTATCCTGATTAAGTGCTATCAACTCTTTGTTGGCGATTATTTTGTATATCCAGTCGCCCTTTTCCACTCTTCTTAAGTCAAGTCCGAGCATAAGGGGTGAGTTCATCATACACCACATGGTCATATGGGTTTTGCACTGAACATCGGTCAATCCGTCCATACCTATCATAAGCATATCGGGATCGTTCCAGCCCTTATCAAGCCCTGCAAACTCATCCATTACCACAGCTTTGTTGTATTGGGATGTAACTGAAGGTGTGCCCGGATCGAACCATCTGCCGATACCGGGATTTCCGTCCCAGCCCACGCGGAAGGTTATATCGTTCAGTATTCTCCAAGAATCTCCCACCTTGTAACCCCAGTTCTGAGGCTGGGTCTTACCCCATTCACATATCGACAGGATTATGTCGTTATCCGGTGCCGCTTCATTAAATCCCTTTAAGAGCTCTGCATATGAATTAAGCGTATTTTCCTGTCTTCTGTGATTCATAAGACGTATGATATTTTTTCCTTTTTTAAGAGTAATCGGTATGGCCTTTGACATGATAAAGCTTTCTTTACCCTCTGATGCTTCTAAGAAGTCATCATATATAAGCTTGGATCCGTCTTCATTGTCAACAGCTATCTGGAGCCATTCTCCGACTCCCGGTTCACGGCCTGTGGCATATTCGACAAACAGATCGTATTCTTCATATTCATCAGGAATTCCGATGTTAAAATTAAAATGAAGTTCTCCGCTCATGTCTCCTACCGGAGTGGTTCCTGTATTGGTGCCGTCGAAGGTGCCGATATTTGTAGCATACTTTACCTCACCTTCTTCGTTAAGCTTTGCACCTTTCCCTGTAAGCTTTCCGGCTTCTTCTACAGACAGGATTATGTTTTCCGAAAAATTCTTTGAAACAAGCTTTATCCCTTTAATATTGGGGGCATATGTAAAACCTGCGTTTTCCGGATTTGAAAATGTGGCATTATCAAACATGTAGTAACAGTTATCTACCTTTATAAAGTCAACGCCCCAGTCAATATAAGATTTTGCATCAACTGCCTCATGCAGATATGTTCCGACTGCAGCACCTGCACAGAGATTTGTTCCTATGTCGTTGTACATTCCGAACTTAAGACCTTTTCCGTGAATATAATCAGCCAGTGCCCTGAATCCCGAAGGGAACTTCTCCGGTTCGTTTTTAAGCTTTCCGTCCTCACGTTCGGTGCAGTAGCATCCGTCATCAAGAACACAGTACTCATATCCGAGCTTATCCAGCCCGAGCTCGACTATCTTGTCGGCCATTGCCTTTGTCAATGCTTCCGTATTTCCGCTTCCGAACGCATTCCAGCTGTTCCAGCCCATTGCCGGAAGCCTGTTTTTCTTTTTGTTGTACAATACTTTTCCGTTTTTAAATGCATCGAAACGAAAGTCTTCGTTCTTAAGCGGTGCCGGCTTCATCTCTGTTTCATTTTTTTCAAGTTCATCGTTATTCATCTTTCAATCCTCCGGATTTATGCCTGTGCCCTGATCTACACTCCAAAACGAGGGCTTATTCTTTTTCTTCGTATGCTTTCCCGTCCGGATCCGTTATGTGAAGAACCAGTTCAGGATAGACCTTTTTTAATTTGTTTCCAAGTTTAAACGAGCGGGAATTGGATACATCGGTATACAGATGTATTGTTCCCGCCAGCTCATTTTCCTTAACATATCTCAAGATGTATTCACAGGCTTCAAAAGCATAGCCCTTTTCCCGGTATTCCGGATACAGCGCATATGAAAGCTCAGGCTCATCGGTACCGTCAATCCCGGCTATACCGATAATCCCTTTTTCTTTCTCAGCTTTTAGGTATATACCGTAAATCCCGTATTCCAGGAATTGGTAACTGTACCTGATATACGCCTCATGCCTCTCCTTAAATTCTTCAAAACTAAGACCAGCCATATCGGAGATTTTCAGATACCGGCGATACATTTGTATAAGCTCTCTATATCTCTTAATATCGTCTTCTCCTATCTCCTTTATGATAAGACGTTCCGTCTCACCGATGACGGCAGGGATGTTTCGTGAATGACACCATATCCTTTCAAGATATGAAACATCCCTGTCCTCAGAATACTCTATAATATATTCAGCATCTATTTTCTTAAAATCCAAAGGCGTTCTGACTATGGGAACATCATGTTCTTCAGCCCACTTCCTTATATAGTCCGGAACCTTGTATTCAAATTCCGTTATGACCATTTTATCCTTCATAGCTTTACCGGATAAACTCCGTCATTTCGTTCCGAAAATCCTGTCTCCGGCATCGCCGAGTCCGGGAACGATATATGCGTTCTCATTCAGATGATCGTCAAGGCATCCACAGTAAATATCAATATCCGGATGTTTCTTCTGCAGCAGTGAAAGTCCTTCGGGTGCAGCAATTATACACATGAACTTAATATGATTGCATCCCTTTTCCTTTATGAAATCAACTGCCTGAACAGCAGAACCGCCGGTTGCGAGCATCGGATCGCAAAGGATAACCAGACGCTCTGCTATCTCGCTCGGAAGCTTGCAGTAATACTCGTGAGGCTCATGAGTAACTTCATCACGGTATAAACCGATATGACCTACTTTAGCGGTGGGAACGAGGTTCAGTATTCCGTCAACCATACCGAGTCCCGCACGAAGTATCGGAACAACCGCAAGCTTCTTTCCTGCGATCATCGGCACCTTTGCGGTAGTTATGGGAGTCTTTACCTCTACCAGCTCGGTGGGAAGATCCCTCAATGCTTCAAATCCCATGAGCATTGCTATCTCGCTTACCAGAATTCTAAAGTCCCTTGTACCTGTTCTCTCATCCCTGAGCAGCGAAATCTTGTGCTGGATCAAGGGATGTTCCAATATGACTGTTTTACCTGTCATGATATGCTACCTCTCTTTAAATGTATTTTTATTTTCTCGCTTTTTCTTCATCCGAACGTGCAAGCATCGTGTTGGTCAGGATACCGAGTATCAGTGCTGTTGCGATCTTTGTGATCTTAACGTCTCCGATTTCAATATATAATCCGCCGATACCGCTTATAAGGATTACAGATGCTG